>JAUHYW010000152.1 GCA_030426085.1 bacterium
CGAGGCAGGCGGCGAGACGCCCCGGCGCGTTCGCGGTGAGCCGCGCGCACACCCGCTTGGCGTCGGTCGGCGCGTCGTTGGGGTGGGCGGTGAGGCGGTGGGGCTGCGCCGTGGGGTCGAAGCTCAGCGCGCGGGTCAGGGCGTCGAGGGCGCGCTGCTCGTCGTCGTCGGCGGGCACGAAGCCGGCGACGAACCACGCCTCGGCTTCGGGGTCGGGCATCGCCAGGAGGAGGTCGAATGGCCACGAGAGGTCACGCGCCACCTGCTCGAAGCCGGCGCGGCGGGTTCTGGCGTAGCCGTCGCCGTCGCGGCAGATCAGGAGCCCCGCCACAAACTCGGTGGCCGACCGGGTATGCCCGACTGGAGATAACCACATCCGGGCCAGGGGCCACCTACGGAGACGCGGGGCTGACCAACCGGGCGTAGCTCACCTGTGGCCGCTGGCGCGGCGAGTGAGCGATGGGATGTCAAAGGCCAGCCGACGGAAGGCTACCCGCCGGCCTCGATGGCGAGCAGCACATGGAGCAGCAGCAGCCGTTTGTCGAAGTGCGCCTGCACCCGCAGCGCGTCGCGATGGGTCAGGTGCTCGCCGCCGAGGTCGACCTTCAGCCGCTTGATGGCGCGCTCGACGCCGGTTCGCCGGGCGTAGCGCGCTCTCTCGCGGGCGAGGTGTTGCGGGTGGTCCCAGTCGATGCGGGGGAAGTCTGACCGGTCGACCCTGATATGCCGCCGCGCCCCTCGCAGCTTGCAGGTCTCGGCGAGGGGGCAGCCGTCGCACACGCTCTTGCCGTTGGGGCCATCGGGCGCCGCCCAGATGTAGCGTTCCTGGGTGATGTCGCGGCCCCGCATCTCGAAGCGGTGCCCGGCCGCGCAGACCGGCACGCCGGTCCGGGTGAAGTGCTCGATGCCATCGAAGCGCGCCGCGACGTGGGCCTTCGACCGCCCATCGGGATGGATGGGCAAGCTGAGCCGGGCGCCGTCGAGGCGCTCGGCGACGGCGTCGCGGTTGCCCTGGTAGCCATCGTCGGCGAGGACGTGTCGGGCCTTGGCGACCGCCTGGGGCAGGTCCCGCTTCAGCAGCTCGATGTGCGCCGGCAGCGTCTTGGAGTCATGGTCCGATGCGTTCTGCATGGCTCGGATGTCGATCGGGATCTCGCTGTCGCCGAAGGTGCAGTGGCTCGTCTTGTGAGCCCAGTAGACGCGGGTCGGCCCCTTGACGACGACCGCTGCGCCCGCGTTGGTGGTCTGCCATGCATGCTCGCAGGTCTCCCACGCCGGCTCCCCGCAGTCGCAGGCTTTGCGCACCCGGCAGACCTTGCGCTGCTTGGGCTTGCCGTCTTCGTCGGCATCCAGCGCGACCGCTGCGCAGTGGGAGTTGGCCTCGACATGGGTGGTGTCGAAGACGAGGGTGTCTTCGATCGGGATCACGCCCGACGCCAGGTTCGATGACACCACCGCGAGCCGGAGCCGATGCCACAACCCATAGCGGGTCATGACGGCGTCGAACTCTTCGATCGTCGACAGAGATGGTATCCGACGAGACGTATACTCCCCCGGCTCGCGCCGCGCCGTGAGCCCGAGGAAGCCGCACTCTCGCGCGACGCTCTTCGGGCATCGGGATCACCTTGCGGCCGGCCATATAGGCCCCCGTCAGGCTCGTCTCGCGCTGCTTGACCACCTCGGGCGGCCCGCTGACGACCACCTCGCCGCCGTCGATGCCGGCCCCCGGCCCGAAGTCCACCAGCCAGTCGGCGCTCTCCATCATCTCGGCGTCGTGCTCGACGACGATCACCGAGTTGCCCAGATCGCGCAGGTGCTCCAGCGTGCCGATCAGCCGCCGATTGTCGCGGGCGTGCAGCCCGATGCTCGGCTCGTCGAGGATGTAGAGCACCCCCGTCAGCTCGCTGCCCATCTGACTCGCCAGCCGGATGCGCTGGCCCTCGCCGCCGCTGAGCGTCGGCCCCGGCCGATCGAGGCTGAGATAGGTCAGCCCGACGTTCACCAGGAAGCTCAGCCGACCGACGATCTCCTTGAGCAGCTCGCCGGCGATCAGCGCCCGGTTGCCGCCCAGGTCGAGGCCGGACAACAACCCGTGGGCGTCGGCGATGGTCATGCCCGTCAGCGAGACGATGCTGCGCCCGCCGATGAAGACCGAGCGCGACTCGGGGCGCAGCCGCGCGCCGTCGCAGTCGGTGCACTCGGCGTCGGTGAAGTACTGCGCGTAGCGCATGCGGCTGTCTTCGGACTCGGTCTCCCGCCACAGCCGCTCCATGCGCGGCACGATGCCCTCCCACTCGCAGGGGTACTTCACCGTGCGCCGCCCGCGGCGGAAGCGCACGTCGTACTGCCGTTTGCCGGTGCCGTGCAGGATGACCTGCTGCTGCTCGACCGGCAGCTCGGCGAAAGGCGCCGCCAGGTCGATGCCGTGCTCGCCGGCCACCGTCTCGAGCACCCGCTTGAACCAGCGCGCGGTGGCGAGGTTGAAGCCCTTGACCGCCCCCTTCTCCACCGACAGCGTCGGATCGGGCACCACCCGCTCGGGGTCGATGCGCAGCGCGGTGCCCAGGCCGTTGCAGCCGTGGCACATGCCCAGCGGGCTGTTGAACGAGAACGACTGCGGCGACAGCTCGGGGAAGCTGATGTCGCAATACGGGCAGTAGCGATGCTCGCTGTAGAGCTTGTCCCCCGCTTCGGCCCCCTCGGCGCCGCCGAGGACCGCCACGATGAGCTTGCCCTCACCGCGCTTGAGCGCCGTCTCGACCGAGTCGGTCACCCGCGGGCGGATGCCCTCCTTGGCCACCAGCCGGTCGACGACCACCTCGACGCTGTTGCGCTTCTTCTTGTCGAGCTCGATCCCGTCTTCGAGGCGCAGCACCTCGCCGTTGACCCGCAGGCGGGTGAAGCCCTCGCGCTGCACCTCTTCGAGCACGTCTTTGTGCTGGCCCTTGCGGTTCGAGCTCAGCGGCGCGAGCACCATGTACTTCGTGCGCTCGGGCAGCCCGAGGATCGAGTCGACGATCTGCTGGGCGCTCTGCGGCTCGACCGGCCGCTGGCACTTGTAGCAGAGCTGCTCGCCCACCCGGGCGTAGAGCACGCGCAGGTAGTCGTGGATCTCGGTGATGGTGCCCACCGTCGAGCGCGGGTTCTTGCTGACGGTCTTCTGCTCGATGCTGATCGTGGGCGACAGGCCGCGGATGGACTCGTAGCGCGGCTTCTCCATCTGCCCGAGGAACTGCCGGGCGTAGGCCGACAGGCTCTCGACGTAGCGCCGCTGCCCCTCGGCGAAGAGCGTGTCGAACGCCAGCGACGACTTGCCGCTGCCCGAGACCCCGGTGAAGACGACCAGCTTCTTCTTGGGGATCGCGAGGTCGACGCCCTTGAGGTTGTGCTCCCGGGCCCCGCGCACGGCGAGGTGATCGAGCTCGGTGACCTGCCCAGCGGGCGGCGGCACCACGTCGGGGGCGATGGCGGGAGGGGCGTCGGACATCGTCGAACCTCTGGACGCGCGTTCAGTCAGGGAATCGCGCGGGGCGTAAGATGCGCCGTCGGCCGCGCCCGTTGCAAGCGATCTTTCGCGGCGCGACGACATGGCAGGATGTCGGTTGCCCAGGCTGCTCCTCTGCGGCCAGAGGGTCACGGGCGGCGGGCCTTGCGCGGCACGGCAGCCCGGGTACAGATAGATCATGACCCACCCGTGAGGCGCCCCGTATGTCACCCGTTCCGTCCCTGCTCGCATTCGTATTGCTCGCTCCGCCACCGTCGGCGGGCCCCGTGCCCGACCACATCGACCTGCTGACCCGCACCGAGAACCCGGGCGCGGTGCACCTCACCCCGACCCGCGACGGGGCCTACACCGTGTATTGGGCCGAGCAGGACCGCAGCCGCCCAGCCGATCCGCCCAGCGACAGCGTGGGCTACGACATCTATCGCGGGCGCCTCGATCGCAGGGGGCGCTTGACCGCGGTGAAGCCGGTGGCCCGGCGACTGACCCACGTGCTCGCCAGGCACGGCGGGCGCACGCTGGCCCGTCAGAGCCGTTTCGTCGACATGAAGCGCGGTTGGATGACCGAGCTGGTGCAGTGGACCGACCGCCGGGGCAAAGCCGCCAATGAGATCCGCGTACCGCTGCCGCCGGTCGCCCACCTGAGCGGCGAGCAGGACACCCGGGCGGTCTGGGATCCGACCCGCAAAGCCTGGGCCGTGACCTGGGGCACGCAGCACCGGATCGCGGGCCACCCGCTCGGATACAGCCTGATCCGGCTGCGCTTCGGCTGGCTCGACCCGATGGGCGCCTGGCGCGACGTCGGCGAGATCGCGCGGGAGTATACCGACGGCGATCGAGTCACGAGCCCGCTGGGCGGACCCCTGATCGCCACCCCGGACGGTCCGGTCCAGATGTGGGCCGGACCGCAGCTCCACATCACCCGGCTGGCGAAGCCGTCCGCGCCGTTGCTCGTCAGCGACCGGCCCGGCATCTGGCCGGGCGATCTGGCCGTCGACGCCCGGGGTGTCCTCGGCGTCGCCTGGACCGAAGCGCTCGCCGAGCCGCCGGCCGGCTCACCTCGCCCGCGGGCCGGTGTCTTCCGTGCGTTGCGCTTCGCTCGGCTCGACGGCGAGACGCTCACCCGACTCGACCCTGCGCCCCTGCACGCGACCCACCTGCACGTCGCCAGCGACGGCCGCGGCTTCCTCGTCGCGTGGACCGGCGCATCGGCGGGCGGTCAGGCGGCGCATATCGCCCGCGTGGAGGCGGCGGGTGACGCTACGCCCGGGCGACCGACCCCATGGACGATTCGGCCCGAGCCGCTGCACGTCAGCCGATGGGGTTCCAACTGGGTGGATGGCCTGTCGTTCGACGGGCGCTTCTATGTCGTGCGGGTGATGCACGGCCTCAACCCGTCCCAATACCGGCTGTATCTGCTCGATCCAGCCAGGCGCTACAGCCTGCCCTTCGTCCCACCCGCGGGCCCGAAGCCGAGCCCGGCACGCCCGGTGAGGGCCTTGCCCGATCCGGTCCTGCCGAGGCGGCCCCGCCGACCATCCCTGCCCGATATGCCCTGAGCGCCGTCGACCGCCTCTCGGGCGCGCCGCGACGCCCTCAGCGCCAGTCGCCGGTCAGCACGAACGGGGCCCAGGCGTAGGGGTGGGCCCCCGGTCGTCACCGGCGCCCCGGGCAGCCCGAACTTGCGCGTCGAGCCCGCCGGCGCCGGCCCCCGCATTAGCTCCAGCTGCGCCGCCCGCAAGGCGCCCGCCTTGCTCTCGCCCCGGGCGAGGTGCCCGTAGAACGCGCGCATCAGCGTCGCGGTCGAGTCGTCGGGCACCGACCACAAGGACGCCAGCACCGCGCCCGCCCCCTTGTTCAACGCCATCGCCGAGAAGCTGTCGGGCGGCTGCCCCGCGGCGAAGGTGCCCACCGCCGTCTCGCAGGCCGACAACGTCAGCAGATCGACCTTCGCGAAGGGGAACCCGGGCCCTTCGAGGCCCTGCAGATCCAGCCGCGCGCCCCCGCCGAGGGCCAGGAACGAGCGGGTCGCCGAGCCGGGATGGAAGACGAAGTGGCTCGCGACGTGCACCAGCGGCACCCCGCCGCCGAGCGCGCGCCGCAGGGCGTCGGCGGTGAAACGGTCGTCGAGGTACACCGCGCCCCAGATCCGGCCGTCGAGGTCGGTCAGCCGCCGCCGCACGATGCCCTCGAGCTCGGGCGGCACGAAGGTGAGGTCGCTGAGCCCGCCGCCGTGCGTCTGGGCGCCGAACGCCGCGATGCAGTCGCCGCCGGGCCTCTCCGATTCGACGTCGAGGCAGGTCGGCCGCCGCGGCGTGCCGTCGAGCAGCTCGGGCGCGACCACCGGGTAGCGCACGATGGCCCGGGCCTCGATGGCGTAGCGCCCGCCGGGCACCTTGAGCGCGCCGAACGGCACGTAGCGCAGCGCGCCGCCCGGCGCCACCATCAACACCTCGATGCCCTGGGCGTCGAGCGCCTCGTCCACGGGCGCGAGCAGGTGGGCGTAGAGCCGCTCGCCGTGGCGGTCGACCTCGACCAGCGACGCGCCGCCCTTCAAGGCCCGATAGAAGTCGTGGGCCAGCCCGTTGAGCACGCCCGCGCCGACCGCGCGGACCATGGTCTGCCGACCCGCGGGGGTGCTCAGCACCAGGTGGGTCCGCTCGGGCCCCAGCACGATCTGCAGCAGCGCCACGCGACCCAGTCGATCCAGCCGGGCCAGCAGCTTCGCCTCGGCCTCGCGATCCTGCGCCGAACCGAGGCCCGGCCGCGAGGTCGCGCGGGTCTTCGCGTCCAGGCGGGCCTCGGCCTTCTCGATGGCCCGCACGAAGCCCGCGTCGTCGATGCGCCCCGCCCGCAGACGGGCGATGGCGTCGGCATAGACCTGCTTCCAGGCCCCCTCCGGCCCGCTGCGCGAGACGGGCTCCCGCGCCACGGCGCCCGGCGCCTGCTCGGCGAGCGCCGCGACGACCTGCTCGGCGCTCAGCCCGGCGGCGAGCTCCTGGTCCCATGCGATCAGCAGCGCCCGGGCGTCGGGGCTGCCCAGCAGCGCCACGAGCAGGGCGCTGGTCAAAGCGGTGGTCATGCGAGGCCC
>JAUHYW010000008.1 GCA_030426085.1 bacterium
TATGAGCCTCACGGTGGTGTGGGTGGTGTGATGGCCGGCCGGCGGTCCCGGGGGGTCCCGGGCTCATCGGCTGCGCCGAGTGTCGCCCGGCATCCCCCGGGGCCGGCCTCGTGGGCTTTGGTGGGGGTGGGCGTGGGTGTCATGGCGGTGGTGGGCATCGCGTCGGCGCGGCCGGCGGGGTCCCGGGGTGTTACGGGCTCCTTCGTGGTGCCGAACGTGTCGCCCTCCACACCCCGGGCGCCGGCCGCGCGGCGCTTCGGTGGGGGATGGCTCCGGGCGGGGGGCGTGGCGGCCGTCGACCGGCGCTCGCCCGCCGCGCCTCGCGTATCTGGGGCGGGGCGCGAAGGATGGGCGATGGGGATGGGATGGGTGAGGGCGGGATGGCCGGGCGGGGCGCTCAGAGCGTCGGTCGTTCGCCGGTCGACGTCCTGTGCCACGCGATCTGACTCGGGGGTGGAGCCGGTCGGGGTATGCCATCACGGGTGTCGGTTGTGAGCGGGCGGTGGTTGGTCGAGCGTCGAGTCGGCGATCGTCGATCATCCAGGCGGTCGCTTTGCCCAGCCGATGCCCACCCAGACGGTCATCCTGCCGACCCGTAGCCCACCCAGGCGGTCGCCTTGTCCACCCTATGCCCACCCAGACTGCCATCAACGGAGGTCGAGCGCGCAGCGCGAGACGCGAGCGACGCTGTCTCTGCAGATGCCATCGCTCATCCAGCGCGTGGGCCCAGCGCACAAGATCCCACCCAGAACGCGCGAGCACGCGAGCGGAGCGAGCCGCCGAGCGCAGCGAAGGCATCCGGGCTTGCCCGGACAGGTCGGAGCGAGAGCGCAGTGCGAGCGAAGCGAGTGCGAGCACCGAGCGGAGATCCTGCCCCCGCGCAGCGGGGGTGCCGGAGTCGAGCACGGCAACGAGACGCTGTTGGCGCGTTCCGAGCCGCCGAGAGCTGGCCCGCCTCGCCTGCCCTCAGCGTTGCCCACACCTCCGTCAAACCCACCCGCAGCGTTGCCCACCCCTCCGTCAAACCCACGTGAACCCAGCCCAAGCTGTCGCCGAGCCACCCCCGCCCCTACCACAGCCACCAAGCGACGACGACGGCCAGCGCCAGCCCCGCCCACAACCAACCGCGCCCGGACTCGGAATGCTCCGACGAGACTGGCGCCGGCCCCGATCGGTCGAGCGGCGGCAGTTCATCCACGGCATCGGCGTGCTCGGACGGTTACTCGTCGATCGGCAGCTCGACCATCACATCCGCCTCATGCAGCCACCCGGGCGCCGCCTCGCCCAGCGCGTGGGCCAGCTCGTCCAGCGCCCCATCCCGCCGGTGATACCGCACCTCACGCACGCCCTCCCGCGCCGACTCATAGGCCCGCCGCGCCGCCTCCGGCTCACCCCGGGCGAGCGCGAGCCGGGCGGCCTCGAGGTCGGCGTCGACGAGGTGCAGCCGCATGCCGCCCCGCGCGGCGATGGACCGGGCTTCCGCGAGGTCGACGGCGGCGAGGTCGAGGTCACCGCTCCGGCGATGCAAGGCGGCGCGGGCAAGCAGGCCAAACGGCGTCTGGTCTTGTCGGCCCGCGCGGCGCAGGCCGGCGACGGCGGCGTCGAGGTGGCGCCGGGCGCGGGCGGGGTCGGCGGGCTCGACGGTCAGGGCGGCGCGGCCGAGCAGGAGGTGGGCGAGGGCGATGTCTAGCGGACCGAGATGCTTTTGGTGCAGTGGAAGCATCCACTCAGCCCTCTCCAACACCTCCCCGGGCCGCTCTGCCAGCAGCAGGTCGCCGTATTGATAGCCCTGCAACGCGTACAGCCGCGGCAGCCCGGGCTGCATCTCGGCCTGCAACCGCTCGGTCTCGGCGAAGAGCGCCCGGGCCGCGGCCCGCCGCCCCCGCTGGTGCAGCGCGTCGGCCAGGGCGGTGCGCTGGAGCATCCGCTGGAAGGCATCCCATCTGCGGTCGGCGTGCGCCACCGCCTGCCGGGCGCGGGCGATCGCGCCGTCGGCGGCGCCCGGGGGGTCGAGCCGGCCCAGGGTCAGCAGCAGCTCGCTGAGGTTGCCGGCGGCGATGGCGGCGTTCTTCCAGTGCTGCTGCTCGGCCTCCAGCGCCAGTCCAGCCTCAATAGGCTCCACCGCCTCGCCCAGCCGCCCGAGGGCCCGCAGGGCGAAGCCGGCCTCGCCGAGCAGCCACGACCGCTTGTGCGCCGACAGCCCGGGGTGGGGCCGGGACCAGGGCCGCTCGAAGAGGTGGGCCACGGCGGCGAGGTTTGCGGCGAAGGCCCCGAGCTTGCGCGACGTGTAGTGCTCGCCACCCCGCTTGATCCGCCACCCGTAGACATCCAGCGCCTCCCCCTGCCGCCCGCCCGCGCACCCGTGCATCACCGCCCGGTACAGCGGCTCCAGCCCGACCAGACCATCCGGCCTCTCCGCCCCCACCCCGCAGAAATACTCGAACAGCCGCCCATGCCCCGCCGCCCACGCCTCCGGCGCCTCCCCCCGCAGCATCTCCCCAAACGCCTCCCGCACCAGCGGATGGGCGTCCACCGCGCCCCCGTCCCCCGCCCACGCCCCGCCGCCCCGCTCACCCCCGACCGCCTCGCCATCCCCCCGCACCACACCCGCCGCCTCACCCGCGCGCCGCGCCTCCTCGTCTCCAGCGCCCCCCGCCCGGATCAGCAGCCCCAGCCCGCGCAGGTGGGCCACCGCCTTCTTCCACCGCCGCCCCTGCACCCCGTCTTCCAGCCCGTCGGTCAGCCCCGCGATCACCGGCCGCCCCAGCAGCGCCCCCAGCGCGCCGGCATCCGCCGCCCGGTCGAACAGCCCCACGATCCGCAGCACCTGCCGGTCCGCCTCCGCCAGCCACCGATCGTAGGCCGCCATCACCCGCTTCGCGTGCCCGCCCCCGTCCTCGGCCTCGGTCAGCCGCTCGATCCGATCCCGCTGCCGCGCGTCGCCCGCATGGAACATCGCCAGATACGACCCCATCAGGTTGACCGCCAGCGCGTGCCCCTTCACCTCGACCACCGCCGCCCGCAGCTCCTCCTCGGCCCCGACCACGCCCCACCGCCGCAGCACCTCGGCCCCGACCGCCCCGCTCAACGCCGGCAGCCGAAGCACCCCGATCCCCGGCGTCCCCTCGGCAAAGTCCCGCAGCATCTGTCGGCTGCTCACCACGCACAGCCCGTTCATCCGCGCCGCCAACTCCCGAAGCAGCGTCGCCAGGGCCGGATCCTTGATCCGCCCCTCCGACTCCCCCGGCGGAAACTGCAAGGGCTCCAGCCCATCCAGCACCAGCAGCGTCGGCTGCTCCCGGATCAGCGCCGCCAGCCGCACCCCCTTGGCCCACGGATCGCCCTCGCTCGGCCGGGGATCCCCGAACCACGTCAGCGCCTGCTCGATGAACAGGTCGGCCGACACCTGCCGATCCTCGCCCGCGCCCTGACTGTAGAAGCTCCACCCGTACACCCGCGCCGCGCCCCGGTAATCCGCATCACCCATGCCCGCCAGCCAGCGATCGACCAGCGCGCTCTTGCCCTCGCCGCCGACGCCGATGACCGCCTGCACCCGGGTCCCCGGATCGGCCCACGCCGCGTCCAGCGCCGCCAGCTCGTCTTCGCGCCCGAGGAAGAACCGCCCCCCGCTCGGCAGCCGATACGTCTCGACATCCGGCTCGCCGACCCGATACGCGCCCGGCGAGTGCCCGGTCGTCTCGCCGTCCAGCACGGCCCGCAGCATCGCCGCCGTCGCGGCCCAATCCCGGGCGGCGTCCCGGATCGGCACGAACGGGGTCAGCCCGGTGGGCATCGCGGCGGTGCTCACCGCGCCGATGATCACCGGCACCACCCGCACCCCGGCCTTGGCCTGCTCCACCGCCCGGATGACCTCGTCGGTGGCGTACAGCCGGGGCGCGGCGCGCCAGTGCCCGCTGACCAGGACGACGATCAGCGACGCGGCCTCGAGCGCCTCGACGATGCGGGTGGGCCAGACGTCGCCCGGGCTCAGGGCCAGCGTGTCGACGAAGGCGTCGAGCCCGACAGCCGCGAGCGCCGCGCTCAGGGCCTCGGCGTGGCCCCGGTCGGGGCCGGCGTAGCCGATGAAGATGGTGCCACCGTCGCTCACCCGTCGGTTGTCGCCTGCCAGGGGCGGTCGCGCAATGACCCGAGTCTTACAGACCAGCCCTCGCCGGTGTTTCCGCGGGGCGCGCGCGCCGCGGATCAGCCCTCGCCGGGGGTCTGGAGGCAGCGCAGCGGCCGCGGACCACCGGCGAGGGGCGGTCCGGACCCGCCGCGGCGGGCGCAGACCTGCCCCGGGGGGCGGTGGGGGATGGTCGGCGCTGAAAAAATCGGCCCCCTCGCCGGTGATCGGCGATGGTCCCAGACCATCCCGGATCGCCCCTCGATGGCGATCCGGGATGGTCAGCGACCCCAGAAAGACCACCGCGTGCCGATCGGCGATGGTCGTCGCGGGCAGAGACCGTGTCGCGGGCCGCTCGCGGGCGGCGAGGGCCCGGATCGACCGGCGCCGCGGGCAGTCTCCGGGCGACGGCGGCCTGCTCGGACGGCATCGAGGGCGACATGCGCCCGCTCGAAGCGGCCGAAGACGCCGTCGAGGGCAGTTCGAAAATGCTCAGCGCTGCCGAAGACCCCCTGGGCGGGCAGTTCGAAAATGGTCGAGGGGGCTGGCGATCGCCGCCGAGGGCTGATCGGGATGGTCTCACACCATCCCGGATCACCCCTCGATGGCGATCCGGGATGGTGCGAGACCATCGCCGAACGCCGTTGGATACGGTTTACCGGGGTGGAGACCATGCCCGATCGCCCCCGGGCGGGGGGTCGAAGATGGTCGGCGGCGCGAGAGATCGCCGGCGAGGGCGGGTCGGAGATGGTCAGCGCCGCGCGAGACCGCCGTCGAGGGCTGTTCCACGGCGCGGGCGACGGGCAGATGTGCCGCCGGGGACTTCGCCGACCCCGGGAGGGCGAGCAGACCAGCGCCATCCCGGCGACGTCGGCGGTCGGTGATCGCGCGGCGTCGGGTGGAGGTCGGGTCCGCCGGGGGGCGTCAGCGGCGGGCGGGGCCGCTCAGAGCTTCTGGTACGGGGTCTGCCCGGATCGCGGGCGGCGGGGGGCGCGGCGGCGCGGCGGCGCGGCGGCGGCGTCGGATGCCCCGCCCCCGTCGGCCCCGTCCGAAGCGGCCCCGTCCGAAGCGGCCCCGTCCGAAGCGGCCCCGTCGGTGGCGTCCGGCCCGGGCGCGGCGTCCACCGGCGCGGCGGGGGGCGCCGCGCCGGGCTCCACCAGGGCGTCGGGCTCGGGGACGGCGTCGGCTTCGATCGCGGCGTCGGCCTCGACCGGCGCCTGCCGGCCGCGGCTGAGCAGCCACATGCCGAGGATGCCCAGCACGGCGATGATCCCGCCGACCACCAGCGCGATCTGGAGCGGCGAGCGGGGCGCCTTGGGCGGCGGGGGGCGGATGAGCGTGGACGACGCGTTGAACGCCTCGACCCCGGGCAGCGCGGCCGGCTCGTCGTCGACCAGCGTGGGGCGGTCGTCCCGCCGGGGCTCGGCGCTGGGGCTGCGGGCGGGCACGTCGGCCGCCGAGTTGTACAGCTCGTGGGCCGATCCGAGGGCGATGAGCGCCGCGGTCCGGTCGATGGGCGGGCCGCCCGCCGGGGGAGGGCTGGGGCCCCGAGGCGGGTCGCTGCCCCCCGCGCCCGGGTCGCGCAGGCCGGGGATCGGGTCGGGCACGGTCTCGGCGTGGGTCGCGAGCTGCTCGCCGGATTGCAGCTCTTCGTCGGCCTCGAGCCCGGGCAGCGGGGCGGTGATCTTGGGGCGCCGCCCGGCCGCCGCCGACGGGCCGACGGGGTAGCTGTCCACCGCCGGCCGCTGGCCCGAGGGGCGGTCGGTGCCGGTGAGTTGGCGCATGATGAGGTCGAGCGCGTCGAGCATGGCCCGGGCGTCGGGGAACCGGTCGGCGGGCTGCTTCTCCATGGCCCGCCGCAGGAAGGCGGCGACGGTCTTGGGCAGCCCCAGCTCGGCGGGCAGCGGGGGCATCGTATCGAACCGGTGGGCGTTGATGAGCGCCATCAGCGAGCTGCCGACGAAGGGCTTTCTGCCCGTGAGCATCTCGTAGAGGATGACCGCCACCGAGTACTGGTCCGCCGCCGGGCCGCAGGGCTCGCCCATGGCCTGCTCGGGCGAGAAGTAGGACGGTGAGCCGACGACGGTCCCCATCTGGGTCTGGAACCGCGCCCGGCGGTCGTCGAGCAGCTTGGCGATGCCGAAGTCCAGGATCTTGATGCGCTCTTCGCCGGCGGCGTCCTGCACGATCATGATGTTGGCCGGCTTGAGGTCGCGGTGGATCAGGTCGAGCCCGTGGGCTTCGACGAGCACGGTGACGACCTGCCGGATGTAGTCCAGCGCCCGGATCGGGTCGAGCGGGGCTTCGTCTTTGACGACCTGCTTGAGCTCGCGGCCGTCGACGTACTCCATGACCATGTACAGCGTGCCGGCGCTGTCGCCGTAGTCGTGCAGGGTGACGACGCCGGGGTGGTTCAGCCGGGCGATGGCCCGCGCTTCGCGGAAGAACCGGGCCCGCAGCGACTCGTCGGTGGCGGCGTGGGGTGAGATGACCTTGAGCGCGACGGTGCGCTCGACGGGGTGCTGGATCGCGCGATAGACGCTGCCGTACGCCCCGCGCCCGAGCGGGCCGATGATCTCGTACTTGTCGGCGATGCGCACACCGCTGTCGAATTCGGTGCTCACGGTTCGGCTCGGGCAGCGTCGGAGGGCCCGGCGGACGGCGCCGGGCCATCTGGGGAGGTATCAGACCGGGGCGTATCCGGCAAGGCGGGCGTCACCCGGGCCCCGGGGGGCGCCTCACAGCGCGTCGAGCAGCTCCACGAGCAGCGCCACCCCGTAGCCGGTGCCCCGCTCGCCGTTGCCCGAGGCCCCGGCGATGTCGAGGTGCAGCCAGGGCCTGGCGTAGTCTCCGAGGTGCTCGGCGATGAACTGCGCGGCGCACGACGACTGGGCGTTCATGCGGTCTTTGACCGAGTTCTTGAGGTCGGCGACCGGGCTCTTGAACTCCTTGCGGTAGAACTCGGGCACGTAGGGCAGCGGGTGCACCAGGTCGCCGCACCGCTTGCCGATGCGCACCGCGGCCGCCTCGAGGTCGTCGTCGTTGCACACCGAGGCCGCGTGGCGGTGGCCGGTGGCGACGAGCTGGGCCCCGGTGAGCGTGGCGAGGTCGATCAGGACGTCCGGCGCGTGGTGCCGCACGGCCCAGGCGACGCCGTCGCCGACGACCAGCCGGCCCTCGGCGTCGGTGTTGTTCACCTCGACGGTCTTGCCCGAGTAGAGCGTGATCACGTCGTCGTTGCGCAGCGCCCGGGGGCCGATGGCGTTCTCGGCGAGGCACAGGATGGCGACCAGCCGGTGCTTCGTGCCGGCCCGCACCGCGGCGGAGAACGCGCCGAACACCGCCGCCGCGCCGCCCATGTCGCCCTTCATGCCGGGCATGCCGGTCTTGCCCTTCAGGCTGAGCCCGCCGGTGTCGTAGACGATGCCCTTGCCGACCCAGGCGATGGTCTTGTCGGCGTCGGCCGGGCCGTGGGTCAGCACGACGAGGGCCGGCGGGCGGCTGGCGGCCTTGCCCACCGCCCAGATGCCGCCCAGCCCGGCGTGGGCCAGCGCCTCGCCCTGCAACACCGAGATGTCGGCGTCCAGCTCGGCGGCGGTCTTGCGGGCCAGCTCGACGAAGGCGTCGGTGTGCAGCTCGTTGGTGGGGGTGTCGACCAGCCGGGCGGCCATGCGGGCGGCCTCGGCGATGATGCGCACCCGCTCGAGGTCGATGGCCTTGCCGTCGTCGGCGAGCAGCGCGATGCGCACCTGCCGCCGGCCGTCGTCGCCGGTCTTGCGGTCGTACAGCGGGAACGCCCGGGCCGCGGCGACCCCGGCGGCGACGGCGTGGGCCGCGTCTTCGATCGCGAGCACCAGGGCCACGTCGCCCTTGCCGGGGGCCTTGGCGGCGAGGTCGGCGATGCTGTGGGCCCGGGTGGGCGTATTGTGCCGGGAGCAGGCCTCGGGCAGCACCCCGGCCATCACCCGGCGGGGGCCGTCTCCGGCGATGAAGGTGCCGACGGTGGCCCCGGCGTCGCCCGGCTTGGTGGCCTCGATCATGGCGTCCCACACGGCGGCGGCGGCCGCGGGCAGGCGCCCGATGACGTCGTCTCCCAGCAGGCGGTCGCGGCGGCCGATGAAGACCGCGGCCTCGGCGTCGGCCAGGGCCGACTCGACTTCACTGAACAGGATTTCGGTGTGCATGGCGCGGACGGTAGCGTCGGGGGCCCGCGGGCGCAACTCGATCTCACCGGCGGCGGGCGGTGGGGTATGGTGGGGCCATGTCGTCCGCCTGTCGCTCCGCCGTGTTCGTCCGCCCCGCCCTGCTGCTCGCCGCCCTGCTGCTCGCCGCCCCGGCCGCCGCCGAGAAGACGAGGCGCCCGAGCTGGGGCGGCTTCCGCTCGCCGACGGCCCAGGCCCCCGAGGCGCTGGGCAGCTACACCCGGGGCTGCCTGCTGGGCGGGGTGGCCCTGCCCGAGGCGGGGCCCGGCTTCGAGACCATCCGCCGCCACCGCCGACGCTACTTCGGTCACCCGGCGCTGGCCCGCTTCGTGACCGGCTACGGGCGCACGCTGGACGCCCTCGGCCTGGGCCCGGTGCTGGTGGGTGATCTGTCGCAGCCCCGGGGCGGGCCGATGACGTCGGGGCACCGCAGCCACCAGATGGGGCTGGACGTGGACTTCTGGTTCACCCGGCCCGCGGGCAGCCGGAGGTCGGACGCGGCCTTCGCCTCGCTGGTCGACGAGCGGCGGGAGCGGATCGACCCCGAGGTCTACCGGGCCCACCACGCCGAGATGCTGCGCCGGGCGGCGCTCGATCCGGCGGTGGCCCGCATCTTCGTGGGCTGGGTGATCAAGCGCGAGCTGTGCCGCACGGTGAAGGGTGATCGGGGCTGGCTGCGCAAGATCCGGCCGTGGTGGGGGCACACCCGGCACTTTCATGTGCGGCTGGCGTGCCCCGAGGGCAGCCCGGAGTGTCTCGATCAGGCGGCCATCCCCGAGGGCGACGGCTGCGGCACCGAGAGCTGGTTTTCGAAGGCCGAGGTGGCCCGCCGCAAGCGGGAGGCGCGCATGGGCAGACCGAAGAAGGGGCCCCGCCCGAAGAAGCCGCCCCGCCCGCCGCTGCCGGCCCGCTGCCGGGCGCTGGTCGAGGGCTGAGGGGCGGGGGGCTCAGTCGACCCGCAGGATCACGACCCGGGTCTCGCCCAGCCCGTCGCGGCGCAGGCTCACCGCCACCAGCCGGCTGCCGTCGGGGCCCTCGGCGCTGGCGGCCACCGACGGGGTGAAGACGGGGGCCAGCGGCTCGGGCGCGCCCATCAGGTCGAGGTCGACCACGGACGCCTCGCCGTTCACGTCCAGCCGCAGGAAGCGCAGCCCGTGGTCGCTCAGGATGAGGAGCAGCGGCGGGGCCTCGTCCCGGGCGGGCAGGATCGCCAGCGCCCGGCCGACGTCGTCGAGCGGCAGGCGCACGCTCTGGCCCAGGTCGGGCTCGGCGATGTCGACCCACGGCTGATCGGCGTCGAGCGCGGCGACGAGCGGGGTCCCGTCGGGCAGCATCGGCCCCATCACGAGGTGTTCGCCCACCCCGGGCGCGGGCCCGAAGAGGGTGTCGCTGCGCTCGGCGCCGCCGCCGAAGGTGTTGCCCAGGTAGAGCACCTGCCGGGCGTCCTCGGCGCCGGTGGTGGCGACGGTCGCCGGGCGCCCCTGCCCGTCCCGGGCCATGAACAGCGCCCGGGGGAATCCCACCGACTCGGGCAGCGTGAGGTCGTAGTCGTCGGCGATGGTGTCCCGCAGGCGGAAGTCGAAGTGGCGCACGACGCCGGCTCCGTCCATCGCGTCGGGGTCGCCCACCGCGAATGACGCCCGCCCGTGCACCGCGGCCACCGGGCCCCGGTAGCGGACCCCGTCGTGGCCGTTGTCGGTGTCGAGGCCGTTGCCCCCCGCGCGCAGCACCCGCACCTGGCCCAGCTCGTCGCGGGCGTCGACGAGGATGACCTCCCGCCGGTCGTCGTCGTCGATGTCGGCGGCGATCATCGCCCGCCCGTCGACCAGCAGGTCGTCCCGGCCCCACACCTCTTCGCCGTCGGCCCCCGAGAGGGCGAAGACGCCGCGGCGGGCGAGCACGGCGAAGTCGGCCACCCCGTCGCCGTTCACGTCGCCGAGCTCGGCCAGCGCCCGCCCCAGGGACTCGGCGAACGCGCCGTCGAGGTGGCCGAGTTCCTGCACGCACAGGGTCATCGGCGGGGCGCCGACGCAGGGCTCGACCCCCGCCGCGCAGATCGGGCGCGATTCGAGCGCGCAGATGCCGCACGGGCTGTCGCCCTCGTCGACCACGCCGTCGCAGTCGTCGTCCAGGTCGTTGCACTGCTCTTCGACCGGCTCGACGGCGCCGTCGCAGGGGGTCCAGTCGCCGTCGGCGCAGGTCTGGATGCCCTGGCTGCACTCGCCTTCGGGGATGCCGCAGGGGCGCTCGAGCTGCTCGTCGACCTCGCCGTCGCAGTCGTCGTCGACCCCGTTGCAGCTCTCGTCGGTGGGCCCGGCGCCGTCGCATCCGGTCCACGCGCCGTCCTGGCAGCGGTCGACCCCGCCGCAGTCGTTCGCGTCGCCGCAGCCCTGAGTCAGCCCCTCGTCGACCTCGCCGTCGCAGTCCTGGTCCTGCCCGTCGCACACCTCGTCGACCGGGCCCACCCCGTCGCACGCGGTCCACGCCCCGCCCTCGCAGCGCGCCTGCCCCCGCACGCACAGGCCCTCGCCCATGCCGCAGGCCCGCTCCAGGCCCTCGTCGGTGGCGCCGTCGCAGTCGTTGTCCAGGCCGTCGCACGCCTCGCGGGCGTCGGCGCCGGGCAGGCAGTCGATGGGGAAGCCGCTGACGCAGCGGGCGGCGGCCGAGGTGGCCCGGCACTGGCCGATGCCGCACGCGTCGAGGCCCACGAAGTCCTCGTCGTAGCGCCCGTCGCAGTCGTCGTCGACGCCGTCGCAGGTCGGATCGGTGGTGGCGCAGTCGGGGCCCTGGTCGATCGGGTCGGGGTCGTCGGCGTCGGGCGGGGCCGCGTCGAAGCGGCGGTCGAGCGGCCGGGTCTGGAAGCAGCCCACCAGCGTCAAGGCGAGCAGCGTGGTGAATCCCCGCGCGACGAGCATCGGTGTCCCCCCGGATGGCAGAGGGTCAGGATTGCCCAGGACGGGTCAGAAACGCCAGACGGCCCACACCGCCGAGGGCGAGATCCACAGCGCGGTGGGGGTCGGGTCGTCCCACACGATGGCCGCGATGCCCAGGCCCGCCGCCCCGGCCAGCCCGGCCAGCCCGATCATCGAGCGGACCATGGCCTCCGACTCGGCGTCCCGCACCAGCCCCGCCCAGCGGTCGGCCTCGGCCTCGGTCTCGGCGTCCCGGTAGCGGGCATGGGCCGCGTCGGCGTCTCCGTCGGCCTCGGCGGCGAGGAAGAGCGCCACCCCGCCGACGATCGCCGCGGCGGCGGCGCCCCCGGCCAGCCACCACCGGGTCGGATCGGTCGGCGGCGGGGCCACGACCTTCTCCACCACCGTCGGCGCGGTCGGCGGCGGGGGCGTGTTGCGGGCGGCGCAGCGCTCGACCAGGATCGCCCGCCCGGCCCGGGCCCGGGTCAGCGCCGACTCGCTGCGCCGCTCGTCGGCGTGGGTCAGGAAGGTCTCGAACCAGGCGGCCCCCTCGCACACCGGGGGGTCGGGCAGGCCCCGCTCGACCATCAGCTCGACGCAGCGGCCGAGGTTGTAGTGGATGGGCGCGAAGTGCACGTGCTCGGGGCCGATGCGGCGGCGCACGGCGTCGAACCGCTCGAGCGCGGTCTTCAGGTCGCCGCTGCGGTAGGCCTCGGTGCCGGCGTAGTACAGGTCGTCGATCGTCTCGGCCCCGGCCGGCGGGATCACGAGCCCGAGCGCCAGCAGCGGCCCGATGAGCGCCCGCCCGACCCTCACTTGACCTCGCCGTCGACGCATTGCTGGTCGACGAGGGGCAGCTTGCACCGGGCGACCCGGCGGCCGAGGCGGCGGGCGCGGTCCTGGGGGAAGGCCCGGGGCAGCCCGTCGTGCAGCCGGCGGGCCTGGCTGCAGCGGCAGGTCGACAGGGCCTCGAGGATGGGGTCTTCGTAGCGCTGGATCTGGCGCCAGCCCATAGCGGCCCGGTGGCGCACGGGGCGGGCGCCGTCGGTCGCCGGGGCCCCGTCGGCCGGATCGGCGTCGACGGCGGCCGGGGCCGCGTCGGGCAGGGCCACGTCGGGGGTGGGCACGAGCGGCGGCGGCTGGTCGCCCACCGACAGGCGGATGGTCTCGACCGGGCCGGCGTCGCCCCCGTCCTCGCCGGTGACCCACGGCACCAGCGCCAGGGCCAGCATCGCCACCCCGGCCAGCGCGGCGGCCACGAGCCACCACGGGCGGCGGCCCTCGTCGGGCGGATCGACCAGCCCCAGCTCGCCCCGGGCGGCCTGGATGGTGCCGCTGGTCTCGCGCAGCGCGGTCGGGGCGTGGCTGACGTCGATGTCGCCCCAGGCGGGCGAGGCCTCGGTGGTCATCGGGCCGCCGGGGTCGAGGGTCGGCAGCGCGGCGAGGTCGGGGTCGATGACCACGCTCTGCTCGGCGCCCATGATCGGGGGCGGCTCGAGCAGGGTCTCGCCCTCCTCATCCGGGGGCAGCTCCGGGGACGGGTCGCGGGCGGCGGCCGGCTCGACCGGGGCTTCGGGGGCCGGGCGGACCTCGGACTCGACGGTCATCGAGCCCTCGCCGGGATCGTCCACCGAGGAGGCCGGCCCCAGCGCGGCGTCGAGCGCGGCGTCCAGGGAGTCGTCGGGCGCGGCGTCGGGCGCGGCGTCGGGCGCGTCGGCCGGCGGGGCGTCGACCGCGCCGTCGGGCAGGGTCGAGGCGGGGGCCGGCTCGTCGGTGCTCGCCGGCAGCGCGTCGGAGGCCTCGGTGGCCTCGGCCCCGTCGAGGTCGCCCGCGCCGGCCACGATCGCCCGGGCGGAGGCCGAGGGCCCCGAGAGGCCGTCCATGGAGCCGCTCGGCGCAGCGTCGCCCGGCGCAGCGTCGCCCGGCGGGCCCTCGATCGGGGTCGGCTCGGCGGTCTCGACCGCCGCCGAGCCGGGCAGCGCGGCGAGCAGGGCCTCCCGCATCTCGGCGGCGTCGGCGAAGCGGTCGGCGGGGTTCTTGAGCAGCACCCGCTCGATCCAGGCCCGCAGCGTGGGCGGGGCGAGCGCCTCGTCGAGCCGGGGCGCCGGCTGGTACAGGTGGGCCGCGGCGATCTCGGCCTGGGAGCCGTCGAACGGGGCCTGCCCGGCGAGCATCTCGTAGAACATGATGCCCACCGCGTAGCAGTCGGTGGCCGAGCCCACCTGCCCCCCCTGGCGGAGCTGCTCGGGCGCCATGTAGCGCACCGTGCCCAGCACCAGCCCGGTCCCGGTCTTGGGGCCCTCGTCGTCGTCCTCGGCCTCGAGCACCTTGGCGATGCCGAAGTCGATGACCTTCACCGTGTCGTCCCGGTGCTCGACGACGAGGATGTTGGCCGGCTTGAGGTCGCGGTGCACCAGCCCCAGGGCGTGGGCGTGGGTCAGGGCTTCGAGGATCTGGGCGGTGATGTGCACCGCCTGGCGGGGCGAGAGGCGCTTCTTGGACCGCAGGATGCGCTTGAGCGAGCGGCCGGGCACCAGCTCGAGGGCCATGAACAGCGCGTCGTCGGCCTCACCGTAGTGGTAGACCTGCACGATGTGCGGGTCGCGCAGCCGCTCGAGCAGCCGGGCCTCCTGGGTGAAGCGGGCCCGGGCGTCGGCGTTGTGCCGCTCGGCCCCGGGGCGGATGGTCTTGATGGCCACCTGCCGCCGGTCGTGGGCTCGATCGATCGCCCGGTAGACCGCGCCGAAGCCGCCGAGCCCGAGGATGTCGAAGATGAGGTAGTTGTCGGCCAGCGAGCGCCCGAGCAGGGCGTCGCTGCCGAAGCGCTCGGCGGTGGCGGCCGGCACGAGGACCCGCTCGTCGTGCGGGCAGAGGTCGCCCGGTGCCCGATCGGAATACGCCCGACCGCAGCCCAAGCAACGCCACTCTCCCGGCTCGACCGTCGCCATCTCCGCTCCGCCGTCGGCCCGCGACTGCGGACAGACGGGCGCGTCTTCGCCGGCGCAGTGTACGCCACCGGCCGCGAACAGAGAAACCGGGCGCCGAAAAAGCGCGCCCGGGGGTCCGCCGGCCGATGCTCGCTCAGCCGCCCTCGCCCAGCCCGGCCAGGGCGGCGGCGGCGTTCGTGCGCTCGATGCCCACCGGCCACGACAGCGCCTCGCCGGCCGGATCGAAGGTCCAGTGCACGGTGCGGGTGCCCCGATCGGCGACCTCGGGGGTCGCCCGGACGGCGGCGAGGTGGGCGTTGCTGCCCACGAAGGCGATCATCGCCTCGGTGTCCCGCCACAGGGCCAGGGTGCGGTAGGCCCCGCACGTCGGCGAGCCGCCGAGGGCGACCCCGAGCAGGCCGTCGGTCTCGGCGAGGCTGGCCGAGATGTCGCCCATCAGCGCCTGGAATCGCTCGCCGGCGCCGGGGGCGTCGCGCAGGTAGAGCACGGTGCTCGTCGCGACCAGGGGCCCGTCGGTCGGGCCGGCGTAGGCCCCGTCGACGAAGCCCGGGCCGCGCAGGATGTCGCCTTGGAAGTCGGCCTCTTCGCAGTCGGCGCGGCTCGGGGTCTCGTCGGCCGTGGGCGGGTCGGGCACGTAGGGGGTGTCGGTGGAGTCGTCGTCGCAGGCGGTCAGGGCCAGGGCGAAGGCGAACAGGGTCGCGATGCGGGTCGGGGTCATCGGGTGCTCCTCTCGGGTCGTGCGCGGGGTCGCCGCGCGAGTGGTGGACGAGTCGAAGGGGTGTGCGGGCGGCGGGCTCAGCCCCCGGCCGCGGGGGACAGGTCGACGAAGGCCAGCTCGGCGAAGGTCCGGTCGAGGCGCCGGGAGCGGAAGTCGGCCTTGCGGGCGAAGACCCGGGCCTCGACCCGCTGCCCGACCGCCGGGCCGGGGCCCATGACCACCGCCCAGCCGCCGTCGGTCAGGCGGAAGTAGGTGTAGCCCCCGGTGGGCAGCACCTCGGCGACGACCCCGGCGAGCGCCTCGCCGTCGGCCCGCTGGATGCCGGCGAGGGGGTTGCCGGCGGGGGGGTCGCCGGAGAGGGGGTCGCCGGTGGCGGCCGTGGCCGGCGGGCGGCCCTCGGCGACGGCCGGCGGGCTGGCCTCGCACCCCGCGACGCCGGCCAGCGCGGCGAAGGCCAGGATGCTGGCGCAGGCGACGCTCAGCGGTGAGGTGAGGTCCAAGCGGGCGGGCAGGCGGGCAGACAGCGCGGCGATGAGGCGGGACATGGCGGCTCCTCGATGGGGGACGGTCCTGCAAAACCGCGGCGGGTCGGGCGTGTCACCGCGGCCTCTCGATGGATGCAGGATGCCCCACCGGCCGCCCGCCTCGCCTGACCCCGCCCGCCATCGTCCTGGCACCGCGCGCTGGCCTCGCGCGCCACGGGACCCGATCGAGGCGCCACCCCGAGGCCCGTGATTGCCAGCCGACGGCGGGCTGCCGCATGCTGGGCCGCGAACCGGAGAGCCACGCCATGCGCCGTCCGACCGAGCTGCCGAGCACCATGGGCACCGCCCTGCGCCACCTCGTGCGCTTCGCCGAGGGTCGGGGGGTCGACGTGCAGCGCCTCATCGACGACTCGCCGCTCGACCGGGCGATGCTCGACGACCCGCTCGTGCGGCTGCCGGCGGCGGCGGCCGACGCGCTGTTCGACCGCATCCTGCGGGCCGGCGGCGACCCGCTGCTGCACCTGCGCATGGCGCCCGAGGTGCCCATCGGCGCGTTCCAGGTCATCGACTTCGTCGCCAGCAGCGCCGATACGCTCGGCGAGGGCTACCGCTCGCTGGCCCGCTACTTCTGCATCGTGCACCAGGCGGTCGGCTTCTCGGTCGAGGAGGCCGAGGGCGAGCACCGCTTCGTCTACCGCCCCGGCGCGCTCGGCGGCGACGGCGCGTTCTCGATGGCGATGTCGGCCACCCGCTTCGTGGCCCTCGCCGGCCCCGCGGCCACCCCCCGGCGCGCCGAGCTGATCCGGGCGCCGATCGACGACCCCGCGCTGGCCCGGCGCCTCTTCGGCGATCACGTCGTCTACGGCGCCCCCCGGGACATGCTGGTCTTCGACGATGCGCAGTGGGCCCTGCCCCAGCCGGGGCGCAACCCGATGCTGCAAGCGGTGTTGCAGCAGCACGCCCGCAGCCTGCACGCCGACCTCGCGGTGCCCGAGACCCTCGCCGATCGGGTCGCCGCCGAGCTGCGGCGCCTGCTCGGCCAGGGCCGGGCCGAGCTGCGCCACGCCGCCCGCCGCCTCGCGATGAGCCCCCGCACGCTCCAGCGCCGCCTGCGGGCCGACGGCACCTCGTTCCAGGCGCTGCTCGACGCCACCCGGCGCGACCTCGCCGCGCATTACCTCGCCGACGAGGCGCTGACCGTGCTCGACGTGGCGTTCATGCTGGGCTACGCCGACGAGAGCGCGTTCCACCGGGCCTTCCGCCGATGGCACGCCCGCAGCCCGGGGGAGTGGCGCCGCGATCGGTGAGTGGCGTACTCACCCGGCGTCGACGCCCATCCCAGCCGCCCGCACGGTCGAGGGTGGAGCGGCCGGCACAGCGGGTGTAAGCTCAGCCCCGCCCAGGGCTGGCTGCGGCCGAGATGGAGGCACGGTGTTCCGGATCGAGGAGCTCTACATCGAGAACTTCAGGGGTGTGCGTGAGGCGCGCGTACAGCTCCACCCCCAGGCCACCGTCTTCTTCGGGCCGAACGCGGGCGGGAAGTCGAGTCTGCTCGACGCCGTGGCGATCGCGCTCGGTCCGATCGTCGAGCGGGTACCGGGAGCCAAGAGCCGCCGGTTCGCGTCGTCGGGCGACATCCGCACACCCTGGCTCGACCGCGAAGACATCGACGAGTCGGCGGGGGTCGAGGCGAAGGGCGCGTGGCTGACCGTCCGCACGGTGGGCGGTGTCGAATGGGATACGGCGAAGTTCCGGAGCAGACAGGCTCGTGAAGGATCGAATCCCCGACGCCGGGAGGCCCTGCACCGCTGGCTCGATCCGCTGCTCACGGCGGTGCAGGAGGCCCGGAGGAAGCTGTCCGGGCCGGCGTTGCCGTTCGTCGCCGCCTTCGGCAACGAGCGCGCGGGGGTCGAGATCCCCAAGCGCAAGCGACAGTTCAGCGACGACACGTCGCGGTTCAAGGCGCTCGACGAGTCACTCAGCGCGACGACCCGGTTCAAGGCCGTCTTCGAGTGGTTCAACGTCAAGGAGATCGAAGAGCTTCGGGAGATGAGGCGCCGCGACGACCTGGGGTACCGGCTGCCGGCGCTCGAGTGGGTCCGGCGCGCGGTGGAGCGGTCGGGGCTGCGTTGCAGCAACCCTCGTATCGAGAACGCACCCATACGGATGATGGTCGACTACCGACACGAGGACGACTCCATCCAGACACTCGATATCCGGCAACTCTCCGATGGCTACCGGACCCACTTCGCCCTGATCGTCGACCTCGCCCGGCGTATGGTCCAACTCAACCCCTGCGCGACCCTCGACGATCCCGAGCGAGGGACCAACAGCGCCGGCGTCGTGATCATCGACGAGATCGATCTGCACCTCGATCCGGTCTGGCAGTCGCGAGTGGTGCAGGGGCTGGTGACGGCGTTCCCCAACGTACAGTTCGTCTTGTCGACCCACTCGGAGCAGGTGATCGGCTCGGTGCGGGCGGAGCAGGTCCGGCGGCTGCGGTGGCACAGAGGTGAGATCGTTGTCGAGCGGGTGCCATTCGCCCAAGGGGCGACCGGTGAGCGGATCCTGGTCGAGTTGATGCACGCCTGGGAGCGGGTCCCGGGGCCGATCAAAGAGAAGCTGGAACGCTATCTGGCGCAGGTGCAGGCGGGCGATGGGCAAGCCCCAGACGCGGTGGCGCTGCGGCGCGAACTGGAGGCCGCCCTCCCGAATGATCCGATGCTGGGGCGCGCGGACGGCCTGATGAAGCGGCAGGCCCTGTGGCGCCGCTTCCCCTCGCTCGAACAGTGAAGCGCGTCCCATCCCTCGCCGCCGAGCCGGCCGGTCTGGCCGCGTATCGAGCGGCTCACCCCGATGATGTGGCAGCGCCTCGCGCTCAGGCGGCACGGGTCTGGGAGCGCTTCAAGGACGACCGCGCGGCCTACCACGGGCTGCGCGCCGCGTTGCTCGACAGGCAGCAGGGCCTCTGCGCGTATTGCGAGCAGCGCCTGCTTCACCCGCCGCAACATGCCCGGGCCGGCGATCTGGTCTTCGGCGACTATCAGATCGAGCATGTCGAGCCCAAGAGCACGGGACAGGGGGCCGTGCTCGACTGGCAGAATCTCGTCATGTGCTGCGGCGGTGGAACATACACCCACACCGCGGACGCGACGCGCTACGATCGGCGCCTCGGTGGCGCGGGCGACAACGAGTCGTGCGGTCAGGCCAAGGGCGATCTGTCCCTGGCGCCCGGGTGCGACCCGCGGGCGTTCGACTGGCGGATGCCACCGGTCACGGTGAACCTCCTCGACGGGCGGGTCGTACCCGATGACCCGGCGTGTCGGGCGGCCGGGATCGATCCGGATGCCTTGAAGAATACGATCGATGAGATCCTGCAGCTCAACTGCGAGCGGTTGCGGTACGCGCGCACCGCGCTTCTAAAGACCCTCGAAGACACTCGAGACATCACCCAGGAGGTATTCGGGCTGTGGTCCGGACTCGACGCCGAGGAGCAGGCGCGCCTCCTCGGCGTCCTCTGCGGCAGCGAACTCCGACCGGATTCGCACGGCTGCCTGCCGGCTTTCTGGACGGCGCGAAGAGTCTACTTCGGTCCTCTCGCAGAGCGATGGATCGCTGAGCACAGCGATGTCTTGAACTTCGCTTGAGCGCGCGGGTTGGTCGGCTTCGACGTGCCCGGTCCGGTGGCCCGCCGTACGCCGCGATCGGTGAGCCTCAGAACCACCCGTGGATCTGCACGAAGACGTCGGCCGCCTCCTCGCCCGGGCCGCCCTTCTCGGGGATGCCCACCCGCCCGTCGGCCGAGATCGTCAGCCCCGGCACGACATGCCAGTCGAGCCCCAGCCCCGGGCGGTAGACCACGTCGTCCCGCACCTCGCCGTCGGGGTCGAAGCTGTCGAAGCGCAGGCGGGCGACCACCCCGTTGACCGGGTGCCACGCGAGCTGGTGGTACCACGCCAGCCGGGAGGTCTCGCTGCCCGAGAACGGCCGCTGGTAGCGGCCCCAGACCACCTCGCCGAGATAGGTCAGCGCCAGCGCCTTCCACCGCCGCCACGGGTTGTAGCCCCAGTGCAGGGCCAGATCGAGGGTGTCGCCCCCGCCCGAGAGCGGCCGCCGGCGCATCATCGCCGAGCCGCCGAGCTGCCACGCGAGGTCGCGCCAGCCGCCGTCCAGCGCCGCGCCCCAGCCGTCGGCCATCGCGAACGGGTTCTGGCTGGCGCCGTCGGCCGGCTTGAAGGCCGAGGCGGTGAAGTGGGGGTAGTTGCCGGTGAAGCCCGCCTCGAGCCCCACCACCCGGTTGGCCGGATCCTCCATGCTCATGCCGAACGGGCGCCGGGTGTAGGCGGTGTGGTCGGCCACCCGGGTGCCGAAGGCCGGCATGAAGCGCCCCGCCCGCAGGTGCATCAGCGCCGGCCACTCGTGGGTCATGGCGTACAGCTCGCGCACCCCGAAGCGGAGCTGCTCGGCGTCGGGCGCGCCGCGGGCGTCGAAGGTGAGGCTCTTGGTGCGACCCCGGGCGCCCACCGTGCCGGCGATGGTCAGGTGCTCCACCGGGTGCAGCGCCGCGTGCAGGTCGAGCTGCATCGGGAAGAACAGCGGGCCGGCGCTCCAGTATCCGAAGCGCACGTCGGCCCCGAGCTGCACGAGCGGGTCGGCGTTCAGGTCGCCATAGCGCCCGTCGAGCCACGCCATCTCGCTCGAGCCGTGCCCCAGCGGCCGGCCGAACGACAGCCAGCCGTCGTCCGCCGGCGGGGCGCCGGGGCCCCGGGGGTCTTCGTTGTGGGCCTCCATCGGCTTCACCGGCCCCGACGCGGGGAGCTCGGCGCCGACGGGCTGGGAGCTCGGCGCGATCCGGTCGGCGGGGTCGCCGGTGAACAGGTCCCACACGTCGCGGGGCTGGTCGTCGAGCGGCCGGGCGATGCTGCCGAACATGGGCAGGGTCGCCATGCCGAAGTAGCGCCCCGAGACCGTGCGCAGCCCGCCGCCGCTGGGGTCGACGTGGCACCCGGCGCAGCTCAGGGTGCACTTGCGCTCGGTGACCTCGGGCGGGTCGTACCAGGTGTTGGGCAGGCTGTGGCAGTTGTCGCAGGTGCGCCCCGAGCGGGCGCCGTACATCGGCAGGGCGAGGGCGTCTGCGGCGACCAGCAGGGTCAGGGTGCCCAGGAGCCACGCCAAG
The DNA here is from genome assembly GCA_030426085.1 of bacterium. Lineage (GTDB taxonomy): Bacteria > Myxococcota_A > Bradymonadia > UBA7976 > UBA1532 > JACKDM01. The sequence goes on from JAUHYW010000008.1 coordinate 20,565, forward strand.
TGCGTCTTGGGGTGGGTGGCGTCAATCACAGCTCGACCCCTGCTCGCGCCAGCGGATCAGCGTGAGCTCCTCCCACGGCTGCAAGCGCATGGCGCCGCCGGGTGGCATCTCGGCGGTGTCGAAGACGGTCTCGACGAGGCCGCCCCAGCCGCGCTTCGTGGCGTCGCAGGTGTCATAGGCGTAGCCCTCCTGAGCCCCGGCCTGTCCGCCCGGGTCGTGGCACGCCACGCAGTGCACCTGCATGATCGCGCGGACGTGGGCGGTCCAGGTCGGCGCCGCGGGGGCCGCCTGGGGGTCGATCTCTTCGAGGGTCAGGTCGCCGGTGCCGCAGCCGACGAGCGCGGCGAGGGCGAGGCAGGCGACGAGCGGTGACGGGCGCATGGGCGACCTCCTTGGGGTTGGGGCCTTGCAGCCACTCAACCCGCGAGGGCCCGTGAACGGGCATCACATATCGCAGGCGTCGCCGATCCCGTCGCCGTCGCTGTCCCGCTGGTCGGGGTTGGAGATGTCGGGGCAGTTGTCCTGGGCGGTGGGGGTGCCGTCCCCGTCGGGGTCGCCCGCCGGGTCGCAGGCGTCGCCCACCATGTTGAGGTCGGCGTCGGCCTGGTCGGGGTTGGGCACCGCCGGGCAGTTGTCCATGGCGTTGGGCACCCCGTCGCCGTCGGCGTCGCCGTCGGGCTCGCAGGCGTCGCCCTGCCCGTCCCCGTCGGCGTCGGCCTGCCCCGGGTTGGGCACGAGCGGGCAGTTGTCGAGGCCGTCGAGCGCGCCGTCGCCGTCGCTGTCGAAGGTCGGGTCGCAGATGTCGCCGTCCCCGTCCTGGTCGGTGTCCTGCTGGTCGGGGTTGGCCTGCCCCGGGCAGTTGTCGTCGGCGTCGGGCACCCCGTCGCCGTCGAAGTCGGGCGGCCCGTCGGGGTCGTCGCACGGGTCGCCGATGCCGTCCCCGTCGCTGTCGGCCTGCATCGGGTTGGGCACCGCGTCGCAGTTGTCGCACAGGTCGCCCCGGCCGTCGCCGTCGAAGTCGATCTGGCCCCCGTTGGGCACGTCGACGCAGTTGTCCCGGACGTCGGGCACCCCGTCCTGGTCCCGGTCGGGCTCGAGCGGGGGGCCGATGTCGTCGTCGCAGGCGTCGCCGACGCCGTCCTGGTCGGTGTCGGCCTGCATCGGGTTGGGTTCGAAGAGGCAGTTGTCGTCGACGTCGGGCACCCCGTCCTCGTCGGCGTCGCCGTCGCCGCCCTCGCAGGCGTCGCCGACGCCGTCCTGGTCGGTGTCGGCCTGGTCCGGGTTGGGGTCGAACGGGCAGTTGTCGATCTGGTCGGGCACCTGATCGCCGTCGCCGTCCATGCCGGGCGGCTGCACCTCATCGCAGGCGTCGCCCACCCCGTCCCGGTCGGTGTCGCGCTGGTCGGGGTTGGGGGCGTCGAGGCAGTTGTCGTCGGCGTCGGGCACCCCGTCCCGGTCGCGGTCGAGCGGGTCGGGCGGGGCGTCCTGGCAGGCGTCGCCCTCGCCGTCGGCGTCGGCGTCGGCCTGATCGGGGTTGGCCACGAACGGGCAGTTGTCCATCGCGTCGGGCACCCCGTCGCCGTCGGCGTCCCGGGGCATCGCGGCGCACAGGTCGCCGACCCCGTCGCCGTCGGCGTCGGCTTGATCGGGGTTGGGCACGTCGGGGCAGTTGTCCATCCCGTCGGCGACTCCGTCCCCGTCGCGGTCCATGTCGATGGCCACCTCGCAGGCGTCGCCGAGCCCGTTGCCGTTGGCGTCGGTCTGGTCGGGGTCGGGGTCCTGGGGGCAGAGGTCGCACACGTCGGGCACGCCGTCCCCGTCGGCGTCCCGGTCGCCGGCCGCTTCGGGGCAGGCGTCGCAGGCGTCGCCGACGCCGTCGCCGTCGCCGTCGAGCTGGTCGGGGTTGGGCTCGTCGGGGCAGTTGTCGCCGTCGTCGCCGACCCCGTCGTCGTCGGCGTCGGGTGGCGGCGGCAGATCGGGCGCGGCGTCGGCCGGGGGCACCCCGTCGTCGGGCGTCGCCGGACCCATGTCGAGCCCCGGCTCGGGCTCGGGCTCGGGCTCGGCTTCGGGGTCGGGCATCGGCTCGGGCTCACCCTCCGGCTCGGGGGTCGTCGCCCCGTCGAGGGTCGGCTCGGCGGTCTCTTCGCCGCCGCAGCCGGCCACGGCCACCACGCATGCCATCGAGAGCCATCGGAGGATACGCATCGGATGCCTCACAGCTCACGCACGTAGAGGCTGGGCACGCTGCACCCGTTCGACGCCCACCAGTAGGTGTCGCCGTGGCTGTTCCACGGGTTGGGGTTGCCATAATCATAGTAATACATGTGATACCACGAGCTCCCGTTGTTGCAGCCGTCGTCCTGGGCCCCGCGGGTGCCCCAGAACCACGCCGCGCCGCCCATCGTGTAGCTGTTGCCGCCCTCCCAGGGGAAGCGATCGCCGATGACATAGTCGTACTGCCCGGTGACCCGCCAGCCGCCGTTCCAGTTGGAGAACACCACCGGCAGGATGCTGTAGGTGTTGTAGGTCACCCCGAACTCGAAGCGCTCGAAGGGGTAGTCGCCCCGGATGTTCCAGAAGTCGTTGAGGTTGCCCACCCGGCGCCAGGGGCGGGTCTGGCCGGCGTGGGTGTGCAGGGCGTCGGCGTTGCCCCCGCCGATGAGGGTCGCGAGCTGGGCCGCGCTGAGGGTCTGGTTGGCCCCGTTGCCCAGCTTGAGCGACCCGTTCGACAGCGCGGCGCTGCCCGCCTGCACCCGGCCCCCGGCGACGAGGTTGCCGTTGGACCGGACCTCGCCGTCGGCCCGGATGACCCCCTCGACGTTGATCGAGCCGGTGGGGATGGCGTTCATCCGGGCCGCCACGTCGGCGTGGTTGTGCTCGAGCACGATCTTGTCGAACGTCCACAGGCCGCTGTTGGGGCAGTCGCCCAGCCCGCCGCCGCCCGCCTCGCAGGTGTAGGTCACCCCGACGTCGTACAGCGTCGACCCCCCGAGGTACACGTTGCCCCCGATCCGCAGGTTGCCGTCGCCCCGCAGCTCGCCCCGGCTGCGCACCGATCCGCCGGTGACCGCGCCGTCGGCCCGCACCTCGCCGGCCACGCCCAGCGAGCCGCCGGGCAGGGCCGCCATCCGGGCCTCGACGTCGGCGTGGTCGTGCTCGAGCACGATCTTGTCGAAGGTCCACATGCCGCTGTTGGGGCAGTCGCCGAGCGCGCCGCCGCCGGCCTCGCAGGTGTAGGTCACCCCCCGGTCGTAGATGAAGCCGCCGCCGAGGTAGACCGCGCCGTCGACGTTCAGCGAGCCGTTCACGATGGGGTCGTTGTACAGGTAGGTCCGGCTGTCGGCCCGGTTGGGGTAGTTGATGTACATGTGGTGGTCGGGGCGGCCGTTGGTGTTGGTCAGCACCCGCAGCTCGGCGTAGAGATCCCACTCGGCCTGGTGCAGCCGGCCGTTGCCGTCGAAGACCTGCCGCCCGTTGATCGACAGCGCGCCCATCTGGATCTCGTCGGCGCTCAGCCGGCCCGAGATGTTGACGTTGACCTGCCCCCCCGGGCGGAAGATGAGCAGGTCGCCGTCGGTCCGGGCCTGGTCTCGCGAGGGGCTCGGCTCGTAGATGCGCAGCGCGCCGTTCTGGGTGTCGATGGCCCAGTCCTGCCCGTTGCCCGCGCCCCTGAACATGAGGTGGCCGCCCTCGAGGGCGTCGTCCTGGGGCTCGAGCCGCAGCAGCCGGTCGGCGTCGGCCCCGCCGGCGCCCACCGGCACGGTGACCACCGGGCGGTTGCCGGCGGTGACCGCCAGCCCCCCGGCGGCGCTCAACCGGCCGGCGGTGCCGGTGTCCCGGTCGGTGCGCATGAAGGCCCCCGGGCTCAGCCCATCGAGCCGGTCGGCGTCGAGCCCCGACCCCGGGCCGTCGACCTGCACCAGCTTCTCGAGCACCTGCTCCGGCGTATCGGGGCTGCCGTCGCCCCCGGCCACGCCCGCCGGCCCCCGCTCGCCCTGCGCCCCCCGGGGTCCGGCCGGCCCCGGCTCGCCCTGAGGGCCCTCGGGCCCCCGCAGGCCGGTGGGGTCGCCGACCCAGCGCCCGTCGCCGTCGATGACCAGCCGCCCGCCGACCGCGACGGTGCTGGGGGTGATGTCGCCGGTGGCGTTGCGCGCGATCTCGGCCACCATCGCCGCGGGCACCGGCATCAGCGGCGTGCGCGGGGTCAGCTCGGGGCCGTTGTCGATGCTGATCGAGAGCCACAGCCCGTCGGCCATGAACAGATCGGGCGGCAGGGCCTCTTCGACCCCGATCGGGAGGGCGTAGTAGCCCTGGAAGAACTCCACCGCCGGGTGGCGCTCGTCGAAGACCACCTCGCCCCCGGCCGCCCGGTCGTAGAGCCGGACCCGGATGGCGTGCACCCCGTCGATCGGGCGCTGCTCGCCGTCGAGGACGAGGCCCTCCTGCATGATGGTGTGGGGCAGCGCCAGGGCCGGGCCCCCGCCGCCGATCAGCCCCAGCAGGGCCATGAAGACGATCGTGCGCGGACGCATGCTCCCCCCTTCGCGCCAGATTCAATCCTGATTGTACGATTGCACAATGACCAAAACCACGCCGACCGCCGTCGGCGGGGCTCTACGGGGAAACCCGGAGGTCGAGGCGAGGGGGCGGAAGACATGAGTCATCTTCGCTCGAGTGGCATGCCCCGCGGGATGGCACGGTGCAATCCATTGCACTCTGCCGTTTCTTCGATCACGGCCGGGGGCCGCCTCACATGGCATCGGGCGGGCGGCGCGTGGATGGTCCGCGTCCGCCGTACCGTCGCGGAGTCATGCCATGTCCGAAGTGTCACCTCGCCCTCCTGTTTTCTCGCGTGCCCCGCTGGGGGCCCTGCTCGCCCTGGCGGCGGTGGTCGTCGGCTGCCAGGACGACTTCGCCGAGCGCTTCCCCGCCGCTCGCCTCGACCCCGAGCAGTTCGCCTTCGGGCGGGTGGTTCAGGGGGTCGAGGCCGACCGGGCGGTGTCCCTGACCAACGTCGGCGGCGCGCCGCTGGTCATCGAGCGGGTGGCCTTCGACCTGCCGCCCACCGCCGATGCGCTGGGGCTGCGCTGGAGCGACGACCCCGCCGACCTCGACGCCCGCCGGGGGCTCGACGCCGACGGTGACGCCTTCCCCTACCCGCTGCGGGTCGCCCCGGGCGAGAGCCTGTACTTCACCGCGCTGTGGACCCCCCGGGGCGACGCGCCCGCCGACGCCGCGGTGGTGCTCGACACCAACCTGCCCGACGGCCGGCTGCGCATCCCGCTGACGCTCGACGAGGGGGCCCCGGAGCTGATCGTCGATCGGGACCGGGTCGACTTCGGCCGGGTCCCGGGCGGCGAGGCGGCCCTGGAGCAGGTGGTGGTGACCAACATCGGCCAGCAGCCGGCGACGGTGCAGCGGCCCCGGCTCGACGGCTCCCGGGACTTCCTGGCGGTGGCCCCCGGCTTCCCGGTGCAGCTCGACCCGGGGCAGGAGGTCGCGCTCCAGGTGCGCTACGCCCCCCGCCAGGAGGGGCCCGACCGGGGGCTGCTGGTGCTGCCGACCGATGACCCGGGCCGGCCCGAGCTGACGGTGCCGGTGGTGGGCAACGCGGGCATCCCGTGCCTGATCGCGGCGCCGAGCGCGGTGGAGTTCCGCTCGAGCCTCGTCGACCGCACCGACAGCCGGGAGGTGCTGCTCCAGTCCTGCGGGGGGCAGCCGGTGACGGTGGAGGACGTGCGGCTGGAGGCCGGGAGCGACGGGGCCTTCGAACGGGTGCCGGTGGAGGCCCCGCTGGTCCTGCCCCCGGCTGACGGCGAGGGGCCGCTGCCCTCGCGGGCGGTGGCGGTGCGCTTCACCCCCCGGGCCGAGCGCCTGCACCGGGGCGCGCTGCTGGTGACGAGCGACGACCCCGAGAAGCCGGTGCGCCGCATCCCGCTGCTGGGGCGGGGGGTGGTCAACGGCTGCCCCCGGGCGCAGGCGGCGCAGGCCGACATCGTGGTGCCGCCGGGCGAGGCGGTGGTCCTCGACGGCGCGCCGTCGGTCGATCTCGACGGCGAGCTGGTGCGCTGGGAGTGGGTGCTCGTCGAGGGCGCCCCGGGCAGCGTGGCCCTGCCCTTCGAGCGGGCGTTCGACCCGGCCAACCCCTGCGCCGGGGGCCCGGCGGACGACCCGGGCACCCCGACCGCGCTGTTCTGCCCCCAGCTCCCGGGGCGCTACCGGCTGTCGCTGCGGGTGACCGACGCCCTGGGGCTGAGCTCGACGGTGTGCGAGACCGACCAGCCGGTGTCGGTGCGGGCGGTGCCCGACGAGGCGCTGCACGTCCAGATCACCTGGCGCGCGCCGGGTGATCCCGACCCCGACGACGACCAGGGGCCCGACGCCGACCTGCACCTGCTGCACCCGCTGGGCGAGTGGGGCGGGGTGCCCTACGACTGCCACTACGCCAACCCGACCCCCGACTGGGGGCAGCTCGACAACCCGGCCGACGACCCGCTGCTCGACACCGACGACATCGACGGCGGCGGCCCGGAGAACGTGCGGCTGGCGACGCCCGAGCCGACCGATCCGCTGGGCGCGCCGTACGCGGTGGGGGTCGAGTACTACCGCTCCGACGACCGGATCGACCCGATCGACTACGGGCCGATCTTCGTCACCGTGCGGGCCTACGTGCGCGGTGAGCGGGTGTGGACCTACGACGGCCCGCCCGAAGAGGGGGCCCTGCCTGGCGAGAAGCGGCTGGAGGCCGAGGGCGATCGCTGGCTGGCGTTCGAGCTGCGGTGGCCGTCGGGCGCGGTGATCACCGTGGACCGTATGCTCTGAGGCCTACCGTTTCCGGGCCGATGCGCCGCCGTCGCGCTTGACCCCGGGGCGCGATCGAGGCGAGATCGACGGGTCGCTGAATGCGTCGGACCGCGCCCCGTCGGCGGGCGCCGTATCGGGCATTTGCCCAAGCCCCGGAGGATCTCGATGCCCCGCCGTCTGCTGCTCGCCCTGACCGCCCTCTTCTCCCTGGCCCTCGCCGGCCCCGCGCTGGCCGCCCCGCCCGACGCCGAGCTGACCGCCGTGGGGCTCTCCCCCGCCGCCGTCCGCTCGATGAGCGACCCGGTCGTCGTCGACCGGGCCGGCCTCCAGGTCCAGCTCGACGCCCTCACCAACGACCTCGCCACCTTCGAACGCATGCTCGACCTCGTGCGCGACCGCCGGGAGCGCAAGGCCCTCGGCGATCAGCTCGCCGCCATCGGCGACCGCCTCGCCGTGCTGCGCACCGAGCTGCGGGCGGGGGCCCCGGCCCGCTTCGACCGCCCCGACCGGCGCAGCGATCGCCGGGCCGACCGCCGCCGGGACCGCGACCGCCGCGATCGGCACGACCGCCGCCGCCACGACGACGAGATGCACGCCGCCACCGGGGCCCAGCTCGCCGCGCTGTCGGAGTCGCTGCGCCAGGCGAGCTTCCGCAAGGACAAGATGCGGGTCCTGCGGCTCGCCGTGCCCCAGCACTACTTCTCGACGGCCCAGGTCAAGCAGCTCGTGGAGCACTTCTCGTTCAGCTCGGACAAGGTCGAGGTGCTCGCCCTGCTGCACCCCCGGCTGACCGATCCCGAGAACACCCACACCCTCTTCGCGCTGCTGCCCCACGCCAGCGACCGGCGCAAGCTGGAAGAGCGCATCACCGGCACCCCCGCCCCGTAACCCTCCGCGCCGCGCCCGCCCCGGGCGGGCCTTTCAATCTCCTCCGATCCCGCGCACTATCGCGCCGAGCCCCGCCGCCTGCGGGGCCGAGCGGAGGAGAACCCCCATGCGACGTTGGCTCGGCGCCCTGCCCCTCACCCTCTTGTTCATCGGCTGCGTGCCCAGCGGCGGCGGCAGTGGCGGCGGCGGCAGCGGCGGCGACCAGCCCCCGGCGGACGGCGGCAGCGGCGACGCCTGCGTGCCGAGCTGCGCCGATCGGGCCTGCGGCGACGACGGCTGCGGGGGGAGCTGCGGCGACTGCGCCGAGGATCAGATCTGCTCGGGCACCGGGGTGTGCCTGGGCGTCCCGGCGTCGTGCGGCGACGAGGTCTGCTCGGCGGCCGACGGCGAGACCTGCGAGACGTGCCCCGCCGACTGCGGCGCCTGCTGCGGGGACGGGGTGTGCACCGCCGAGCACGGCGAGCACTGCGGCACCTGCCCCGCCGACTGCGGCTGCCCCGAGGGCGAGGCGTGCGACGCCGGGCGGGGCATCTGCGAGGCCGAGTGCGTGCCGGCCTGCGACGGGCGGGACTGCGGCGACGACGGCTGCGGCGGCGCGTGCGGCGACTGCGCCGAGGGCGAGGTCTGCGGCGGCGACGGGACCTGCGCCCCGCCCCCCGAGACCTGCGGCGACGACGCCTGCGACGACGGCGAGGACTGCGCCAACTGCGCGGCCGACTGCGGCTGCGAGGCGGGCGAGGACTGCGAGGCCGGGGCGTGCGTCGAGGCCGCCCGCTGCGGCGACGGGGCGTGTGATCCGGGCGAGGACTGCGGGTCGTGCGCGGCGGACTGCGCTTGCGAACAGGGGCTGGACTGCGTGCGCGGCGAGTGCGTCTGCGTGCCCGACTGCGCCGGCGCCGAGTGCGGCGACGACGGCTGCGGCGGGGTGTGCGGGGCGTGCCCCGACGGCGCGGCCTGCGCCGGGGGGCAGTGCGTGGTCGGCTGCGACGACGACTGCGGCGCGCTGTGGGCCGGGAGCTGCACCGACGACGGCTTCGGGCTGCGGCTGTGCACCCCCGACCCCGAGCGGCCGGGCTGCACCACGCCCTCCCGCCGCATCCCGTGCGGCGAGGGCCGGGCGTGCGTGGGCGGGGCCTGCGGCGGGCAGTGCGTTCAGCCCGAGGTGCTGCTGCTCATCGACCGCTCGTCGAGCATGATCGGCGAGCGGTGGCAGTTCACCCGCCAGACGCTGCTCGACACGGTCGGCGACCGTCAGGGTCAGGCCCGCCTGGGGCTGCGCACCTTCCCCGGCACCGGCGACGGCTGCGCGGCGGGCAACATCACCGCCCCGGCCTTCGGCGCGCTGCGCACCTTCGAGCGCATGCCCGAGCCGGCCGAGGTGGCCCAGACCCCCATCGCCGCGGCGTTCGACGGGGTCGAGGTGGTCTTCGGCGACCCCGACGAGGGCGAGACGATCATCCTGCTCACCGACGGCGACGAGACCTGCGACGAGGAGCTGGCGGCGGTACAGCGGGTCGAGGCCCTGCGCCGACGCGGCATCCGCACGTTCGCGGTGGGCATCAGCCGGCAGGCCAACGGTGAGCTGCTCGCGGCCATCGCCGAGGCCGGCGGCACCGCCCGGGCCGGGGGCCCGCCGTATTACGTCGTCGACGACGCGGCGCAGCTCGGGGCGGCGCTCGCCGACATCTTCGTGCGGCTCGAGGCCTGCGTCTGCGCCGAGGGCGAGACCCGCTGCGCGGCGGGCAACGCCCAGGTGTGCGCCCCCGACGGGCTGTCGTTCGAGGTGACCGAGCGCTGTGAGCTGGGGTGCAACGCGGAGGTCGGCGCGTGCTTCGGCGTGTGTGATCCGGGCGAGGAGGGGCTGCTGTGCGACGGCGACTCGGCGACCGTCTGCGCGCCCGAGGGCGACGGCTACGTGGTGGTCGAGCGGTGCCGCTTCGGCTGCCAGGACGGCGTGGGCTGCAACCCGGTCTGCCGGCCGGGCAGCCGGCTGTGCCAGGGGGACGTGAGCACGCAGTGCGGGCCGGACGGCGGCGGCTTCGAGCCGGTGGAGAACTGCGGCGGGCCGTGCGACGCGGCCACCGGCCTGTGCGGGGGTGGGCTGTGTGCCCCGGGCACCGACTTCCGCTGCGGGGCCGAGGGGCTCGAGGTGTGCGATTTCCAAGGCGCCGACTTCGACCTGCTCGAGGTGTGCGACTGCGACCCGCAGGTGGCGCAATGTCGCGGGCAGGCGGTCGACGGCGCGCTGCGGCTCGTGGGTGACTCGGGCGATGCGGGGCGGCTCGAGGTCTACCACAACGGGCAGTGGGGCACGGTGTGCGACGACAGCTTCGGCGCGGCCGACGAGCGGGTGGCCTGCCGCCAGCTCGGCTACCCCGATCGGTCCACGCAGTTCGACGCCAACGGCGCAGGCAACATCTGGATGGACGACGTCGCCTGCGTCGGGGGCGAGCGGCGGCTGGCCGACTGCCCCTTCCCCGGCTGGGGTGCTCACAACTGCGGCCACCCCGAGGACGTCGGCCTGAGCTGCCTCGTGCCCGCGCCGGGCGAGGCCTACTGCGTGGGGCCGGCCGAGAGCTGGCGCTACCTGCCCGGCGGCGTCGTGCGTCGGGCGCAGTGCGCCGGCGAGTGCCTGCCCGAGACCGGGCTGTGCGACGGCGAGATGCCCCCGGTGGAGGGGGTCGCCCTGCCGCCCGATGAGTGTTACGCCCACCACGGCGGCTGCGGGGATTGGAACGACTGCGGCGACGCCGAGGGCTGCGCCGAGCTGGCGTGCAGCGAGTTCGGCCTCGGGCCGGCGGTGGCCTGGCGCGAGACTGCGACCTGCGTGCTGGGCGGTCAGACCTGCCGCCCGTACAGCCCCGATCGGAACGCGTTCGACGCGAACTTCGGGGGGTGCCAGCTCCCGGCCGCCTGCGAGGTGGTCTGCGCGCCGTTCTGATCGCTATCGGCTGCGCCCGGGGGCCCGCAGGCGCATCTCGAAGCAGGCCCCGGCCCCCTCGACCTCCACCAGCCGGGCCTCGCCGCCGTGCTGCTCGGCGACGGTGCGCACGATCGCCAGCCCCAGGCCGGTCTGCCCCGCCTCGGCCCGGTCGGTCACGAACCGCTCGAAGAGCTTGTCCCGCAGCGGCCCCGAGACGCCGGGCCCCGCGTCGCGCACGGTGAGCACCGCCCCGTCGCCGTCGTGGGCCAGCGCCACCCGCACCGCGCTGCCCGGCGGCCCGTAGCGCACCGCGTTCGACAGCAGGTTGTCCACCGCCCGCCGCAGCCAGCGGCGGTCGCCGAGCAGGCGCACCGGGGCCAGCTCGGCCTCGAAGACGAGCCCCTTGTCCTCGGCGAGCACCGCCCCGTCGTCGATGGCCTGCTGCACGACCCGGTCGAAGCGCAGCGGGCCGTGCTCGGGCTCGATGCCCCGGGCCTCGAGGCGGGCGAGGGCCAGCAGGTCGGCCACCAGCACCTCGAGCCGGTGGGTGGCCTCGTCGATGCGCCCCAGGAAGCGGTCCCGGGCGGCGGGGTCGTCGGCGGCGCCCTCTTGCAAGACCTCGGTGGCGGCGCGGATGGCCGAGACCGGGTTCTTCAGCTCGTGGCTGAGGTCGGCGACGAACGCCTCGATGTGGTGCCGGGCCTCGAGCGCCCGGCGCATGGACTCCATCGCCGCGGTCAGTCGGCGCACCTCGCGGCCCGAGGGCGGGGGCAGCACCGCGTGGCGCTCGCCCCGGGCGACGGCCTCGACCGCCCGGGTCAGCTTCTCGAGCGGGCCGGCGACCCCCCGGCCGAGGGCGTAGGCCGCCCCCGCCCCGGCGATGCCCAGCAGCGCCACCAGCAGCGCGATCTTGGGGCCCAGCTCGGCGATGAGGCCGACGACGACCTCCAGCGGCGGCCCGACCGCCAGCTCGTCGGCCCGGGCCCGCAGCCGGTCGATGACCCACAGGCCGATGACCCCGGTGGCCAGGGTCGAGGTGCCGACGATGGCGAAGAAGAGCTGGAGCCGGATCGAGATCCCGTGGCGCCGGGAGCGCAGGACGCGGCCGGCGACGAAGGCGATCCCGACGAGCAGGGCGACCCCGCTGAGCAGCAGGACCGCCTCGCGGGTCAGCAATCCGGGCATGGGTCCATCGGGTGTGAGGGCGGGATCAGGGGCGGGATGGCCGGCTCAGCGGGCGGGGCAGCGTGCGGTGCCGGCGGCGTAGGCGCAGCGGAAGCCGACCAGCGGCGAGCTGACGAGCTCGTAGCTGCGCCACGTCGGCAGCGCCTCGCAGGCCCGGTTGGCCTGATAGTGGCCCCCGCGCACGGTCTTGGTGCCCTCGAGCGGGTCGCTGGTCAGCGCGCTCGACCGGATGTGGGGCACCTCGGCGGCGTAGTCCGCCCGGGGCACGCACCACGGCACCGGCACGCAGTTGGCGCCGTCCTGGAATTGCAGGCAGACGGTCGAGACCCCGGGCACCGTCGCCCGCACGATGCACTCGTCGGCCTCGGTCTGGCACGACCGCAGGCAGGCGCCGCCGTCGGTCGGGGCGTCGGGCGCGGTCGAGCGGCAGCTCTCCCACGCGGCGACGCAGCCCTCGTCGCAGCCGGGCGCGTCTTCGGCCCCGCCCACCAGCGCGTCGACCGTCGCGTCGGACAGCCCCTGCTCCTCGCCGCACAGGTAGCCCTGCCAGCGGGCCTTCTGGGCCACCTCGTCGGTGGTGTCGACGCTGTAGGCGTCGCCGCAGCGGTCGGCGCAGCCGTCGAAGTCGTCGAGGCAGGCGCCGCTCCAGCCGCTGCCCCGCAGCCCGTCGCCCCCGGGCACCAGCGCCGGGGCGTCGGGGTCGACAGGCGTCGCCACGAGGGCCTCGGCGACCCCGCCCAGCGGCCGTCGACCTTCGACCGCGTAGCGCTCTTCGAGCGACGCGCCGGGCTGGTCGCCGGCGCAGTAGGCGAAGAAGTCGAAGTCGTCGGCGACCCACTCGGCGGCGTTGCCCGCCATGTCGTGCACCCCCTGGGCGGTCACGTCGGCCGGGGAGCCCGAGACCGGGGACACGCCGGTCGCGCAGGCGCCGAAGGCCACCGAGCCCCGGCGGTCGAGGTCGCTCTCGCAGCCGTCGGCCAGCAGCCGGTCGAGGCCGTCGTCGTCCCAGATCCGATCGCGCTGGCCGAGGCTGGTCGCCACGTACTCCCACTGGGCCTCGGTGGGCAGGAAGCCGCCCCGGAACGCGCAGTAGGCGGCGGCGTCTTCGTGGGCCACGCCCAGCACCGGGTAGTCGTCGAAGCCGGCGTCCTCGGCGTAGTAGGCCGCGATGAAGCCGTCCCCGCCCCGGTCGCCGGCGTTGGTCGACTGGGGCAGCGGGCAGTCGCCGCGGGCGTTGCAGTGGCGGTACTGCTCGTTGGTCACCTCGTGCACGTCGATGCAGAACGGCTCGACGCTGACCGCGTGGGTCGCCCGGGCCGACTCGATGCGGGGCTCGGTGCGCATGAGCTGCCCCCGCTCGCTGACCTCGAACAGCCCGCAGCCGTCGCCCTGCCCGATGCCCATGGTGAAGCTGCCGCCGGGGATCGCCACCACCGCCGTCGCCGCCGGGGGGTCCTTGCCTTCGGCGCAGCCGAGGGCCAGGGCGGCGCCCAGCGCGGGCCACAGCGCGGCGCGGATCGGACTCGTCGGGGGTCGGGTCGCCATCAGAACGTGCCTCCCAGGCCCAGGCCCCCGGGGCCGATCATCAGGCGGGTGGTCGGCGCCGCCGCGCCCGGGGTGGGGCGGCTGACCGGGCGGCCGTACTCCGGGTTCTCGTGGTCGGGGTCGATGACGTCCCGCGACAGATCCCACACGATGAGGCTGATGCCCACCGCCATCAGGCCGCCGCCGACGCCGTAGCCCAGGCGCTCGAGGCCGGCGAGGGTCTCGAAGTCTTCGGTGTCGTTGTACTCGTCGTTGGCGAAGACCATCGCGGTGACGCCGCCGCCGATGGCCAGCGCGCCGAGGATCGTCGAGGCGACGCCCAGGTTCGTGCGCCAGGTCGAGCCGGCGTCGGTCTGCACCATGTAGGCGTCGACCCGGGCGAGCTGGCCCCGCTCGACGATCGGGGTCCCGGTGAAGCGGGTGTAGCCCTCGCGCTCGACGATGATCTGGTGGGGCCCGGCGGAGAACTGCCGGGGCGGGCCGAACGGGGTCTTGCCCAGCGTCTGGCCGTCGACGAAGACGGTGGCCCCCTTGACGGTGGCGTCGACGTGCAGCCAGCCGAGGTCGCGCTCCTCCTTGAGGGTGACCGAGAGGTTGAACGGCTCCCGCTTCTGCACCTCGATGTCCTGCATGATCGACTCGTAGCCGTCCAGCTCGATCCAGATGCGGTGCTTGCCCGGGCGCAGGGTCATCGTGACCGGGGTCTGGCCCTTGACCCCGGTGTTCTTGTTGTCGACGTAGACGTTGGCCCCGGCGGGCACGGTGACCACCGTCAGCGTCTGGTCCTGCTCGATGCGGGCCTCGCACAGATCGCGGATGTTGCGGGCCCGGTCGAGCGTCGGATCGGGCCCCGGCGGGGTCTTGGCGATGAAGTCCTCCATCACCGCCACGCAGTTCTCCCAGTCCCGGAGCTGCTGGTGGCTGACCGCCATGCTGTAGAGCAGGTCGGGGTCCTTGCTCAGCCCGTAGGCCTCCTTGAACCGGGCGATGGACTGCTCGTACAGCCCGCTGGAGTACAGGCGGAAGGCCTCCCGGCGCAGCTCGTCGGCCTTGGCCTCGTCGGCGGCGAGCTTGTCGGCCTCGGCCTGGGGCGTCAGCACCACCTGGGGCGCGTCGGGCGGCGCGTCCTGGTCGTCGGGGGGCGGGGTGACCACCACGGTCTTCGGCTCGCCATCCGCCGGGGGCGGCTGAGCCGATGCGGGGGTCACGAGAAGCGCGCACGAGATGCACGCGACGGCGATGCGGGCCATCGGAGCCATGGAACCTCGCGTCTCTCCACGAAGCGGGCCGGCGCGGAGCGGCCAGCCGAGGGGTTCGAAGATACGGGGCGCCCCGGGCGCTGTCAAAGCGGGCGCCGTCGCCGCGGCCCGCGCCGGCTTCGGTGTGGACATCTGCCTACATTGCTGTACACTCCCCCACGTCCAACCCAACAGCCCGGTCGGAGGCGACCGGTGGAGGCAAGATGGGCGCGTTCCGTGGCAGCCTGACTTTTCGCCAGTACTTCGTGCGCGATCCGCTCCCCGGGGACTGGAAGGACCGGTTCCAGATCGGCATCGAGCAGAACCTCTTCCAGCCGCTCGACCCGGCCGGCGAGGCCGAGCGCTCGGTGGGCTGGTGCAGCATCCACTTCCCGCTCGACCTCGAGCTGACCCCCGAGCAGTACGTCTACAACGAGTACATCGTGCTCGGCATGCGCATCGACACGATGACCGTGCCCGGGGCGCTGCTGCGCATCTTCACCGAGAGCGAGTGCCGCAAGGTGATGTTCGAGCAGAAGCGGGCCAAGCTGAGCCGCTACGAGAAGGCCGAGATCAAGGATCGGGTCAAGCTCGAGCTCAAGAAGAAGCTGCTGCCCTCGATCAAGTCGATCGACGTGGCCTGGAACTGGCAGAAGGGCGTGCTGCGCTTCTTCGCGGGCAACGAGAAGGTCAACGTCGAGTTCATGGAGCTCTTCGAGCAGACGTTCGGCCTCCAGCTCACCCCCGACGGGCCCTACACCGCCTCGCTGCTCGACGCGACCGGGCTGACCGACGACGAGCGGCGGGCCCTCGACGCGGTCGAGCCGGTGCAGTTCGTCGACCTCGACACCGCCGTCGCGGCGATGAAGGAGTAGGGCGATGGATCTGCTCGACAAGATGCACCGGGTGGCCTTCCTCGGGCCCGAGTTCCTCACCTGGCTGTGGTTCCGCAGCGAGACCGGCAGCGGCGAGTTCGCCCTCGACCCCGAGTTCGGCGACTTCGAGGTGTGGTTCGAAGACAAGCTCGTCGTCGGCTCGGCGACGGTCAACGCCCAGGAGAACCTGTTCAAGGGCGGCCACCCGGCCGGCTCGCTTGAGGCCCGCACCGCGCTGCGGCTGGGCAAGTTCGCCACCGACGCCAAGCTGCGCATCGTGCGCGGGGCGCAGGAGTGGACCTTCGGGCTCAAGGCCAACGATCTGGTGCCGAGCGGCATCAAGCTGCCCGGCGTGCTCAGCAAGGAAGACGACGAGATCTTCTACGAGCGCATGTTCCTGCTCGAGGCGCTCGATACGATGCTCAAGGGCCTCTTCGGGCTGTTCCTCAAGGTGCGGGTCTCGCCGCAGTGGGCCGCCGACGAGCTGCCCACCATCCAGCGGTGGATCGCGGGGGAGGACGTCGAGCCGACGGCCCTCGACCCGGTGGCCCTGGGGGTGAAGGCGCAGGAGGTCCAGGCCCCGCCCGATCCCGAGGCCCCGGAGAAGGCCTGGCCCCCGCTCGCGACCCTCGGCGGGCGGCTCGACGCCTCGGCCCCCGGCTTCGGGGCCCCGCTGGACGAGGAGCGGGTGGTGCCGGTGGTCGACGACCGCCCGGGCGCGGTGGGCGATGTCGATCCGACGCCGGTGGACGTGGCGCTCGAGGCCCCGGCGGGGCAGGATCTCGACGCCCCGGCCGACCCCGGCGCCCACCCGGCGGACGCCGCCCCGAGCGCGGTGGGCGACGACCTGCCGCCGCTCGCCGAGGCGGTGGGCGACGAGGCGGCCGACGTCGGCCCCATGGACGTGCCCGACGCAACCGACGATGATGTGCCGCCCTGGGAGGCCGCCGTCGACGACGAGCGCCCCCCGTGGGAGGGCGGAGACGACTGACGCTCCGCCGGCACGCAACCCGGAGCGCGCATGTACGCCGTCATCATGGCCGGCGGGTCGGGGACCCGCTTCTGGCCCCTCAGCCGCCGCGAACGCCCCAAGCAGTTCCTGGCCATCGGCACCGACGACCCCCTGCTGCGGGAGACCGTCGACCGCCTCGATCCCCTCATCCCGCCGGACAAGGTGTATGTCGTCGCCGGGCAGCGGCACGCGCAGGCCATCCGGGCCCTGCTGCCCGAGCTGCCGGCCGATCACCTGCTCGTCGAGCCCTGCCCCCGCAACACCGCGCCCTGCGTGGGGCTGGCCGCGGCGCACCTCGCCCGGCGCGACCCGAAGGCGGTGATGGCGGTGCTGCCCGCCGATCACCACATCGGCGACGGCCCGGCCTATCGGGCGGTGCTCGCCGCCGCCGCCGAGCGGGCCCGGGCGGGCGAGATCGTGACCCTCGGCATCCGCCCGACCCGCCCCGAGACGGGCTACGGCTACATCCGCTACGACCGCACCGATCCGGTGGTCGCCGACAACGGCATCGAGGTGTGCCGGGTCGAGCGCTTCGTGGAGAAGCCGCCGCTGGAGGTGGCCCGCAAGTACCTGACCAGCAACCGCTACCTGTGGAACAGCGGCATGTTCTTCTTCACCGCCGAGCGCATCCTGGCCGACATCAAGCGCTTCATGCCCCACCTGCACCGCACACTGACGGCGATCGGCTCCACCATCGGCCGCGACGACTACCCCGCGGTGCTCGCCGAGGGCTTCGCCGGACTGAAGTCGGTCAGCATCGACTACGGGGTGATGGAGCACGCCACCGCCGACGTCGATCTGCCGCCGATGCGGGTGGTGCCGGCCGACTTCGGCTGGAACGACGTGGGCCACTGGGCGGCCCTGGCCGACTTCGCCGAGGCCGACCGGGACGGCAACGTGGTCGCCGGGGACGCGGTGCTGGTCGACACCCGGGACTGCATCGTGCACGCCGCCCGGGGCACCGCGGCGGTGGTCGGCTGCGCGGGGCTGGTGGTGGTCGCCACCGACGACGCGGTGCTGGTCTGCCCCCGCGACCGGGCGCAGGACGTGCGGCGGGTGGTCGACCGGCTGAAGCGCGACGAACGGGAGGAGCTGCTGTGACCGCCATCGCCAACCCGGGCATCTTCCGGGCCTACGACATCCGCGGCCGGGCCGGCGTCGAGCTGACCCCGGCCTTCGCCGAGCTGCTCGGCGCGGCCTACGGCACCGTCATCGCCCGCAGCGTCGCCGCCCGCGACGCAGGGGACGCGCTGCCCGAGGGCGCCCGGCCCGCGGTCGCCGTCGGCCGCGACTGCCGGCCCCACGGCAAAGGGCTGGCCGAGGCGTTCGAGCGCGGCGTGCGCCGGGTGGGGGTCGACGTGCTGCGGCTGGGCATGGTGCCGACGCCGCTGGTCTACTTCGCGATCCACCACTTCGAGCTGGCGGGCGGGGTCGCGATCACCGGCAGCCACAACCCGCCGGCGTGGAACGGCTTCAAGCTGTGCGACGGCCCGGGGTCGATGCACGGCGAGGCGATCCAGGACCTGCGGCGCATCATCGAGGCCGACGCCTTCCGGGTCGTGGGCCACAGCGACGCCGGCGTGGGATCCGATCTGGATCCGGGGCCGACCTACGTCGAGTGGCACGCCGCCCGGCTGGCGCCGCTGAGCCCGGCGCCGAAGGTGGTGCTCGACGCGGGCAACGGCGCCGGCGGCCCGGTGGGGCGGGCGCTGCTGGAGGCGATGGGGGCCGAGGTCGTGCCGCTGTACTGCGAGCCGGACGGCGCCTTCCCCAACCACCACCCCGATCCGACGGTCGAGGCCAACCTCGAGGACCTCAAGGCGGCGGTGGCGGCCCACGGCGCCGATCTGGGGCTGGCGCTCGACGGCGACGCCGACCGCCTGGGCGCGGTCGACCGCCAGGGCCGGGTGGTGTGGGGCGATCAGCTCCTGCTGTACTTCGCCCGGCGCATCCTGGCCGAGAAGCCCGGCGCGCGCATCGTGGGCGAGGTCAAGTGCAGCCGGGTGCTGTACGACGGGGTGAAGGCGGCCGGCGGGGTCGGCGAGATGTGGAAGGTGGGCCACTCGCTCATCAAGGCCCGCATGAAGGAGACCGGGGCCGTGCTCGCCGGCGAGATGAGCGGGCACCTGTTCTTCGCCGACCGCTACTTCGGCTTCGACGACGGGGTCTACGCCGCCGCCCGGCTGGTGGAGGCGGTCGGCTCGGGCGGGCCCCCCCTGGACGCGTTCGTCGACGGGCTGCCCGAGACCGTGACCACCCCCGAGCTGCGGGTGGCCTGCCCCGATCGGGCCAAGTTCGCCGTCGCCGAGCGGGCCGCGAAGCACTTCGCGGCCCGCTACCCGACCACCGACATCGACGGGGTGCGCATCGACTTCCCCGCCGGCTGGGGGCTCCTGCGCCCGAGCAATACCCAGCCGGTGCTGGTGATGCGCTTCGAGGCGGCCGACGCCGAGCGCCTGATGGCCTATCGGGCCGAGGTCGAGGGCTGGCTGCGGACCGAGGCGCCCGAGGTCGACCTCGAGGCCGACACCCACCACTGACGGCGGGGGCTGGCGACCCGCGACGCCCGGATTGACCGGGCCCGGCCCGAGCCCGCATGATGCCCGGGCGCTCGCCGCGCCACCCCGAGGGGCCGGCGGGCATCCATGATCCCGTGGAACATCCACCGCCCGCGCCCGGTTGTCCCGCGACGCACCTCTGGAGTCCTCACCATCGTCACCCTCGACCGCCGCACCGTGCTCTCGGCCCTCGGCCTCGGCCTGCCCGCCCTGGGGCTGGCCCCGGGGCTCGGCGGGCCGGCCCGCGCCATGGGGATCGACGCCCGGGTGGGCCTGGGCCTGCTGCGCCACGGGGTCGGCTTCGACCAGCGGCCGGCCGCCGTCGAGCAGCTCATGTGGGAGGTCTCCAAGCGCACCAGCATCGACGTGCGCGAGACCCCCGGCGTCGTCGGGCCCGAGAGCGACGAGCTGTTCCGCTGGCCCCTGCTCGTCTGGATCGGGATCGGCCCCGCCGAGCCGCTCTCCGACGGCGCGATCGCCCGGCTGTCGCGCTTCCTGCGGGCGGGGGGCATGCTCTACATCAGCGACGCCTCGCCCCCCGGCGACGACCGCTTCGATCAGGCGGTGCGCCGGGAGATGCCCCGGCTGTGGCCCGACCGGGCCTTCGGGCGCATCCACAACGATCACACGCTCTACCGCACGTTCTTCCTGCTCGAGCGGCCCCAGGGGCGGCTCAACCGGCAGCCGTGGCTCGAGGGGGTCGACTTCGACGACCGCAGCCCGGTGATCTACGGCCGCAACGACCTCTTCGGCGCCTTCGGCCGCGACAGCCTCGGGAGCTGGAAGCTGCCGGTGGTGCCCGGGGGCCGCATCCAGCGGGAGATGGCCTTCCGCCTGGGCATCAACCTCGTGATGTACGCCACCTGCCTCAACTACAAGCGCGATCAGGTGCACACCACCGCCATCCTCCGCCGTCGGCGGTGGAAGGTCGAGACCCCCTACGACACCCGCTGACGGTCCCCCTCGATGTTGCGTGATTGGTTCGACGCGGCGGGTGAGTTCAACGCCGCGCGCTGGGTGCTGCTGTCGAGCTGGTCGATCTGGCTGGTGCTGCTGGTGTTGCTGGTGGCGGCGGCGGTGGTCGGGCTGGCGTGGCACAACACCCGCCCGCTGACCCCCGCCCGGCGGCGGCTGCTGGTCGGCCTGCGGGTCGCGACGGTGCTGGTGCTGGGGGTGCTCTTCCTCCAGCCCGGGGTGCGGCTCGAGAACGTGACCCGGGTCCGCAATCACGTCGCGCTGCTGATCGACGACTCCCGCTCGATGGGCCTGCCCGGCGCCGACCGCGACACCCGGCTGGCCGACGTGCAGGCGATGCTGGCCGATCAGGCCCCGGTGCTCGACCGCTGGCGGCAGGATCATCAGGTCGACCTGTACCGCTTCTCGGACCACGCCCGCCCGCTGTCCGACCCGGCCGAGCTGCGCGCCGCGGGCGACCAGAGCCGCATCCTGACCGCGCTGGACGACGTCGCCGCCCGCTTCCGGCCGGGTGATCTGGCGGCGGTGGTGGTGGTGAGCGACGGGGCCGACACCGGCGCGCTGGGGCTGGCCTCGGCCGAGACCGGCGCGGTGCCGCCCACCGCCCAGGCCGCCGCCGACCGGCTGGCGGTCCCGATCCACGGGCTGTTCACCGGGCCCGATGCCCCGCCGAAGGACATCGCGGTGGCCGACGTGGCCTACGACGACTTCGCCTTCGTGCGCAACGCGGTGAGCATCGAGGCCGAGCTGTCGGTCTCGGGCTACGAAGATCTCATCCTGCCGGTGACCCTGCGCCGGGACGACGTGGTGCTCGGCACCCGCATGCTGCAGACCCGGGAGGGCGAGAGCCGCTACCGCTTCGAGTTCGAGTTCGTGCCCGACAAGACCGGCAAGGCGGTCTTCACCCTCGAGGTCGGCGAGGGGCCCGGCGAGCGCATCACGGTCAACAACCGGCGGCAGTTCGTCATCCGCATCATCCGGGACAAGATCCGGGTGCTCCAGGTGGTGGGGCGGCCGAGCTGGGACGAGCGGTTCCTGCGCAAGCTGCTCAAGAAGAACCCCAATGTCGACCTGATCTCGTTCTTCATCCTGCGCACCGGGGCCAGCATCGACGTGGCCCGGCGGGACGAGCTGTCGCTCATCCCCTTCCCCACCCGGGAGCTGTTCGAGGAGCAGCTCGGCAGCTTCGATCTGATCGTGTTCCAGAACTTCACCTACCGCGGCTACCAGATGCGGCAGTACCTGCCGCTCATCCGGGAGTACGTGCGCGACGGCGGCGGCTTCGTGATGGTCGGGGGCGACCTGAGCTTCGCGAGCGGGGGCTACGCCGGCACTCCGATCGAGGACTTCCTGCCGGTGGAGCTGCCCCCCGATCGCATGGATCTGATCGACGTCGAGCGCTTCGCGCCGCAGCTCACCGAGGCCGGCACCCGGCACCCGATCACCCGCCTGAGCCTGATCCCGGAGGACAACCGCAAGGCGTGGGGCGAGTTGCCCGAGTTGTCGGGGGTCAACCGGGTGGCCGGCGTCCGGCCCGACGCGACGGTGCTGGCGACCCACCCCACGCTGCGGGTGGGCGGCCAGCCGGCGCCGGTGGTGGCGACGATGGGCTTCGGCGAGGGGCGGGTGCTCGCCGTGACCACCGACAGCACCTGGCACTGGGACTTCCTGGCGGCGGGGGCCGGCGGCGACAACCGGCACTACTACCGCTTCTGGGGCAACGCCATCCGGTGGTTGATCCGCGATCCGACGCTCGAGCCGGTGCGCATCGAGGCCGACCGCGACCGCTACCCGCTGGGCGGCGCGGCGACGCTGGTGACCCGGGTGGTCGGGGTGGACTATCAGCCGGCCGAGGGGGTCGAGGTGACGGTCCAGGTCGACCGGGGCGCGTTCGACGCGGCGGGCGCCCTGGTGCGCGAGCCGGTCGAGACGCTGACCGGGCGCACCGACGCCGCCGGGGAGTTCGTCGCCCGCTACGTGCCCCCGTCGGACGGCGCGTGGTACGTCACCGCCCGGGCCGAGGTCGGCGGCCGGGCTCTGGAGGACGGGGACGTCTTCGTGGTGGCGACCGATCCGGTCGAGCTGCGCCAGACGGCCGCCCGCCGGGCGCCCCTGGCGGCGGTGGTCGAGGCCGGCGGCGGCACCCTGCGCACGCTGGACGAGGGGCTCGACGGGCTGGCCCGGGTCGAGCCCCGGGTGCTCAAGGTCAACCGCCGGCGGGACGTGCCGGTCTGGTCGAGCGCCTGGTGGCTGCTGCTGGGGGTGCTGCTGCCCAGCGTCGAGTGGTTCCTGCGCCGGCGGTGGGGCCTGTTGTGAGCCGGGCGGCCGGGGGCCGCCACACGAGGGAGGGGTCGAGTGGACGAAGAGCGGCTCGGAGCGCTGGTGGACGCGCTCCTCGAGAGCTACGACGCCGACGGTGAGCGCTTCGAGCGCCCCCGCCTGCCGGCCCGGGAGTCGATCGACGCGGCCCTGGCCCTGATCCGGCGGATCCTGTTCCCCGGCTTCTACGCCGACGAGGCCCTGCCCCGCACCAGCCGGCGCTATCGGGTGGGCACCTGGCTGTGCCGCCTCTTCACCGACTTCGCCCGCATGGTCTACCGGGCCCTGCACCACGCCCGCCCCGAGGCGCCGCCCGATGTGCTGCGCCGGGAGGCCCGGGCGATGACCGAGGCGTTCATCGCCGATCTGCCCGGCCTGCGCGGCGCGCTGCTGCTCGACGCCCGGGCGGCCTACGAGGGCGACCCGGCGGCGCACAGCGTCGAGGAGGTCATCCTCACCTATCCCGGCTTCGCCGCCATCAGCGCCTACCGCATCGCCCACTGGCTCTACGCGGCCGACGTGCCCTACGTGGCCCGGGCGATGACCGAGGGCGCCAAGACCCAGACCGGCATCGACATCCACCCCGGCGCGCGCATCGGTCGGCGGTTCTTCATCGACCACGGCACCGGGGTGGTCATCGGTGAAACCACCCAGATCGGGGACGACGTCAAGATCTACCAGGGGGTGACCCTCGGCGCCCTCTCGGTGCACCGGGCGCTGGCCGGGGCCAAGCGCCACCCGACCCTCGAGGACGGGGTCGTGATCTACGCCGGGGCGACGGTGCTCGGCGGGCGCACGGTCATCGGCCGGCGCTCGGTCATCGGGGGCAACGTGTGGCTGACCGAGTCGGTGCCGCCCGAGACGATGGTGCTCGGGGGCCCGGCGACGCTGGAGTATCGACCCCGGGATGCGGACCCGGTGACCGACCCGCCGTCGGGCGGCGCTTGACCCGACGTCACCGAAGCCGTCATCTGTGCGTCGACGCTGGTGGACGATTCGAAACGCATTGCGCGCGCCGCGCAGGAGAGCCCGCTCATCGAGGACGACTCACGACGGCTGCTGGGCTGGATCGAGCGGCTCTACGCCCTCACCGAACCCCGGCGCTTCGCCGAGTACGCGCTGCTGCTGCTGCTCGACGTCGCCGAGGCGCAGGCGGGGTACGTGGTCTTCTCCACCGAGTCGGGTGCGGTGGGCGGCGCGGTCCGGGGGGGGCGGCCCCGCCTGATCACCCGGGGCCTCTCGGCGGCGGCCATGGCCCCGGCGGTGCGGGCTCGACTGGCCGAATCCGAGCCGGTGATCGTGCCCCACGAGGGCCCCACCGCGGCCCTGGCCGGCCCGGTGGGCGGCCTGCCGATCGTGAGCCTGCGCCTGTTCCACGTCGAGGCCGACTGCGCCTCGCTGTGGGTCCTCGCCCGCCAGCGCCCGTTCGGTGAGCTGGCCGCCCGCCGGCTGGGATCGATCGAGCGGGCGGTGACCTACGCCGGCGATCTGATGCTGCCCCGGCTGCCCGGCGGGCCGCGGGGCTTCTACACCCGGGTCCGGGTCGGCGTGGCATCGGACGGCGACCTGCGCCCGGCGCCCTCGCACCTCACCGAGCTGGAGGGGCTGGCCCCCATCGCCGCCGACTGCGCCTGCCTCGCGGCCCGGGGCTACACCAACCGCGAGATCTCGGCCTACCTGCGCATCGGTCAGGGGGCCGTCGCCCGCTACCTGAGCCTGGTCTACCGCCACCTGCGCATCGACGGGCGGCACCAGCTCGACGTCGAGCAGCTCCTGGCGCAGCCCAAGCCCGCCCCCCGGCTGCACCGGGTACGGCGCAGCCGGCGGCCGGTCCCGCGGGCCACCGCGGTCGGCGACGAGGACGGGCGATGAGCGACGCTGATCCGCTGCCGATCTACGCTCTGGCCGGGCGGCTGGCCGAGCTGTATCGACCCGAAGGCCTCGAGCCGTGGCGGGCGCGCATCGTGCACCTGACCCGGCGCTGGCTGGCCCGGGACGACGCCCGGCTGCACTGGGACGAGGGCACCGAGGGGGCCGACGATCACGCGGTGAAGCTGCCCCTGCCCGGGCGGGCCCGGCCCCCGCGCTGGCTGGGGCTCGACCGCCCGCTCGACGGCACCGCCCGCCTGACCGGTCAGGCCCTGCTCAACGCGCTCAGCCAGGCGGTGGGCCAGATGGAGGCCCGCTTCGAAGAGCTCGACCGCACCGTGCCCCTGCGCTGGCAGCGGTCGCTGACCCCCCGCCAGACCCAGGTCGCCATGCTCGTCTCGTCGGGCCAGACCAACGACCAGATCGCCGAGCAGCTCGGCATCTCGCCGCGCACGGTGGTGCGGCTCATCCAGCAGATCTTCAAGCGCCTGGGCTACGGCCACCGGGGCGAGCTGGCCGCCGAGCGGGCCCTGGGCCGGCCGCCGACGCCGGTGCACCAGCGGGTGCCGGACGATCTCTTCGACGCGCTGGAGGGGCTGGACGGCCTGGAGGCGCTGGACGGGCTGGATCCCGAGGAGGACGACGCGCCGGACACCGACCCCGACGGGCCGTTCGTCGAGCCGGACGCCGCGGCCTGGTCCACGGTCGAGCCGGACCCCGACACCGAGGCCGATGACGACCTCGACGACGAGCGGGACACGGAGACCTGAGCCCGGCCGTCAGGGCGCCGCGGGCGCCGCCTCATCGGGTGGGCTGCCCTCGGGCGCGACGGGCGCCGCCTCTTCGGGCGCATCGGCCACTTCGGGCGCAGCGGGGGCCACTTCGGGGGCGTCCGGGGCTTCTTCTGGGGGCTCTGTGGGGGCCTCTGCCGGGGCCTCGGCCGGCACCTCCGGCGGCAGGTGCTCGTAGGCCTTCAGCAGCGCCCGCCAGCGGCCGTCGTGATACACGAAGCCGTTGAACCGCAGCCCCAGGCTCTGCCCCTCGGGGTGCAGCCGCACCGAGTACATCGCCAGTCCCCGGGGCACGAACGCGTCGAGCAGGCGCCGATCGCCGGGCGTCGTGTGCGCGGGGTACGCCGGGCCGACCCGCTCGATCATCACCTCGGTGAAGCCGTCGCCCACCCGCTCGATGATGACCTCGGCCGCCTCCCGGCGCAGGCTGCCGGCCACCTCGTCGCTGTAGCCCGGCCACACCGCCCGGCCCACCTCGGGGCCGAAGAGCGCCACCAGCTCCTCCCGGGTCAGCAGGAACTTCTCCAGCCCGGCGACCACCGCCTCGCCGTCGGACCGCTTCGCCGCCTCGACGATCGCGTCGAACGCCCGCACGAGGTGTCGGGGGTCGTCCGGCCCGCGCAGGGCCGTCGGATCGGGCGGGGGCGCCTGGAGCGCGTCGCAGCCGAGCGCCCCGCCCAGCGCCAGGAGCAGCAACAGCGGCAGGCGGAGGGCCCGGCGGGCCGGGATCGGCGACCTCACCGGCGGCGACGCCCGAGGCCGAGGCCGATCAGGCCGAGCAGCAGCAGCCCGCCGAGCGGCGCGCTCTGGCCCCCGATGCCCACCGTGCAGCCGTCGATGATGTTGCTGCCGCTGACCTCGCGCACGCCCCCGTCGGCGGCGACCCCGCCGTCGGGGGGCAGCGCCATGTCCGGCTGCACCCCGTCGTCATTCGGATCGAGGGGGTCGGTGCCGTCGTCCAGCTCGGTGCCGTCGTCCACCCCGCCGCCGTCGGTGTCGGCCACCCGGGGGTCGGTCTCCCCGTCGTCGGGGCCCCAGTCGCCGTCCCGGTCGACGTCCTCTTCGCCGTCGGTCAGCGTATCGCCGTCGGTGTCGGCGTTGTTGGGGTCGGTCTCGCCGTCGTCGAAGCTGCCGTTCTGGTCGACGTCCTCGATGCCGTCGCGCAGCCCGTCGCCGTCGGTGTCGGGGTTGAGCGGATCGGTCTCGGGGCTGCCGTCCCAGGTGCCGTTGCGGTTGCTGTCCTCGACCCCGTCGAGCAACCCGTCGTCGTCGCTGTCGTCGTCGAGCGGGTCGGTCTCGCCGTCGTCCCGCATGCCATTGCGGTTGCCGTCCTCGATCCCGTCGTCCAGGCCATCGCCGTCGGTGTCGGCCCGGGTCGGATCGGTCTCGCCGTCGCCCCGCATGCCGTCCTGATCAGCGTCTTCGAGGCCGTCGGGCAGCCCGTCGCCGTCGGTGTCGGGGTTGGTCGGATCGGTCTCGCCCTCGTCCCGCTCGCCGTCCCGGTCCAGATCCTCGTTGCCGTCGCGCAGCCCGTCGCCGTCGGTGTCGGCGTTGTTCGGATCGGACTCGCCGTCGTCCAGATCACCGTTGCCGTTGACGTCCTCGGCGCCGTCGAGCAGCCCGTCGTCGTCCGAGTCGGGGTCCAGCGGGTCGGTCGGGTTGCTGCCGTTCACCTCGGGCCCGTCGAGCACGCCGTCGTCGTCGGTGTCGGGGTCGTCGGGGTCGGTCTCGCCGGGGTCGACCACGCCGTTGCCGTTGACGTCCTCCTCGAAGTCGCGCAGGCCGTCCATGTCGGTGTCGGCCAGGTCGTCCTCCGGGGTGCGGATGGGCTCCCGGCCGCCCTCGACCTCGAGCCCGTCCGGCTCGCCGCCGTCGTCGGTGTCCCAATCGCGGGGGTCGGTCTCGTCGTCGCCGGGGCCCCAGTCGCCGTCCCGATCGGCGTCCTCCTCGCCGTCGGTGAGCCCGTCGCCGTCGGTGTCGGGGTTCAGCGGGTCGGTCTCGCCGTCCTCGCCGCCCTGATACTCGCCGTCGCGGTTGACGTCCTCGAGCCCGTCGGGCAGGCCGTCGCCGTCGGTGTCCGGGTCGCGGGGGTCGGTCTCCCCGGGGTCCACCTGACCGTCGTGGTCGTCGTCCTCGACCCCGTCGGGCAGGCCGTCGCCGTCGGTGTCCGGGTCGCGGGGGTCGGTCTCGACGCCCTCGTCGAAGACGCCGTCGGCGTTCAGATCCTCGTCGCCGTCCTCGATC
The DNA here is from genome assembly GCA_030426085.1 of bacterium. Taxonomy (GTDB): domain Bacteria; phylum Myxococcota_A; class Bradymonadia; order UBA7976; family UBA1532; genus JACKDM01. Next base: position 47,791 of record JAUHYW010000008.1, read on the forward strand.
TGATCCCCGTCGGTGTCGTGGTTGTTGGGGTCGGTCTCGATGCCCTCCTGGTACGCGCCGTCCTGGTTGGCGTCCTCGACCCCGTCCTCGATGCCATCGAAGTCCGAGTCCGGGTTGCGGGGGCTGGTCGGGTTGGCGCCGTTCACCTCGGTGCCGTCGCTCAGGCCGTCCTCGTCGGTGTCGGGGTCCGACGGATCGGTCTCGTCGGCGTCCAGCCGGCCGTCGCCGTCGGCGTCCTCGTCGCCGTCGAGCAGCCCGTCGCCGTCGGTGTCGGGCACCAGCGGGTCGGTCTCGATCTCGCCGTTGACCTCGACCCCGTCGTTGCGCCCGTCGGCGTCGGTGTCCGGGTCGCGGGGGTCGGTCTCGCCGGCGTCCACCTGCCCGTTCCGGTTGGCGTCCTCGGTGCCGTCGCCCAGCCCGTCGCCGTCGGTGTCGGCCCGGCGGGGGTCGGTCTCGCCCTCGTCGAACTGCCCGTCGCGGTCGGCGTCCTCGACGCCGTCGAGGATGCCGTCGCCGTCGGTGTCGGGGTTGTTGGGGTCGGTCTCGTTCGGGCCGACGATGCCGTCCCCGTTGGGATCCTCCACCTCGTCGGTCAGCCCGTCGCCGTCCGAGTCGAGCCCGGGGTCGTCGGGCCCGCCGACCACGATCTCGTCGATCGGCTCATCGCAGGTCAGGCACGAGCCGGTGTCGACCACGTCGACGTCGCCGATGACCCAGGTGTCCATGACCAGCGGCACGTCCTGGTTGCGCTGGGTCTCGGGATCGAAGCGCTGCCCCTGGCGCCAGTAGCGCCGCTGCCACGCGCCGCCGTCGGCCGGGATGGCCGAGCCGTCGGGCAGGCTGGTGTAGGTGTCGTCGGGGGCCTCGTCGATGAGCACCCGGTCGTTCTGGATGAGCCGGTCGTCCCAGAACATGCGCCGGGCCCCGGGCTCACCGTCGGGCGCGTCGAGCTCGTAGACCACGAAGCCGTCGGCGTTCTCCTCGATGTCGCTCATCGGGAAGTGGGTCTCCGACGCGATCAGCCGGATCTCGAACTCGTAGGCCCCGTCGGGCACGACGTCGCCGTTCGGGTCGCGGCCGTCCCAGCCGACCGAGTTCTCGCCGACCTCGGCCGCGCCGCGCAGCACCAGATCGGCGTCCCGCTCGAGCACCCCGTTGTCGTTGGTGTCGACGATCACCTCGTAGGTGCCGCTGATGTTCGACTCGAAGGTGAACGCGCCCTGATCCTGCTCGCCGTCGCCGTCGGGGGTGATCGAGTTCGAGCCGACCTCGTCGTTGAACTGCACGTTCGAGATCTCGGGGGCCACCGCCGGATCGGGCGCCGGATCGGGGAAGTTGAGGTAGATGTCGTACTCGGGGATGGGGAAGGTGCCCCGCAGCCCGGTGTCGTTGGGGCACAGGCCGCCCGCGATCTCGCCCAGGTAGCAGTTCGACAAGCCCGGCGTATCGGTCAGCCCGACCCGGTTGGCCACGAGCACGTAGTTGAACCCGCGCATGTTCTCGAAGTCGATCACGAAGATGCGGGCCCCCTCCTCGGCCTCGAGGTCGACCGAGGCGACGACGTAGAAGTCCGTGTAGGTGCCGTACAAGAACGAGTGGGCGTTGATGGTCCACGAGTCGGTGTGCACCCGCCCGGCGGGCGCCGGGGCGCCGGTGTTGCTGTCGACGACGTCGACCTCGAAGAACCGGGTCGAGCGGCCGCTGCCGGTCAGCGTCTCGGGCTCACCGACGAAGTTGATCGACCACGCGCCCTCGACGTCGACCTCGACCTCGCGCCACGCGCGATCGGCGAAGTCCTGCTGGGCGTTGCAGTAGCCCCCGGCGACGTTGACCGTCAGCGGCACCCCGCACCGGGGGCGCAGCGGGCGGTCGCCCACCGGCTCGCCGGTTCTCAGCTCGAGGCACGCCTGGCCGAGGTTGCACTCGGCGTCGGCCTCGCAGCGCACCGGGTTGGGGGGGAAGACCACGATCTCGCGGCCGACGCGCCCGGCGGGGAACTCCCCGCCCACGCCCACGCAGTTGGCGTCGGGGTCGCGCCCGCAGTGGGGCTCGCCGCCGTCGCCCCGGTCGAGGGCGTAGGTCTCGAGGTCGCCGTCCCCGTCGGTGTCCTCCTCGACCGCCGGCTCGGTGAGGCCGTCGTCGCTCGAGCACACCCGGATCGTCTCGCCCGGGCGGGCGAAGACCGAGATCGTCGAGTTGCCCAGAAGCCCCTGGTTCAAGCCCAGATCACGGGTCCCTTCGGGCGCGGCCATGGCCAGCGGTGACAGGATCACGAGCCCTGTGACGAGACCCCACCTCGACGACGATCCCACGGCAAACTCCTTTGGTGCGGGTGTGCGAGCGCTCGCATTGTCGACCACCGCTCCCGGGCATTGCAAACATTCCGCACGACACGGATCGACCCATTGTGAGAGGTTTGCGACAATCGGCGAGCAGCCCGGCCACGGCCTGCCAGAACCGTCACCGACCGGCGCGTCGCCCGGGTGCCGGGGCCGGGGCGGGCCGCGGGCTCGACCCCGAGGTCAATCCAGCCCGATGCGCTTCTCGGCGCCGAGCAGCCCCCGCACGGTGGGCGCGGTCTCGACCCGCAGCAGGGCGTCGCGGGCCTCGTGAGCCGCCGGCCCCAGACCGCGCAGCCCGCGGGCGCAGGCCTCGCGCAGCGGCACGTCGTCGGGGGCGTTGAGCAGGGCCTGGGTCAGCCGCTCCAGGGCGCCGGCCCCCTCGCGCTCGGCGAGCACCAGGGCCGCCTTGCGCCGCAGCAGGCTGGGGGCGTCGGGCGACTCGAGCAGCGCGGCCAGGGTCGAGAGGCTGGCCGGGTCGTCGAGGTGCACCATCGCCGAGAGGGCCCGGGCCCGGACGACCGGGTGCTCGGCCGCGTCACCGGCCAGCGCGATCAGGGCCGGGGCGGCGGCGGGCCCCAGACGGGCGAAGTGCTCGGCCCGGGGCACGAACTCGAAGCCGTCGAACCAGCGGCGGATGGTCTGCCGGGCCTGATCGGCGGTCGGGGCGGGGATCGCGGCGCCGCCGCCGGGCATCGTCGCGCCGCCGCCGGGGGCCACGGTCTGAGCCCCGGCGGGCAGGGCGAAGAGAGCGAGCAGGGCCAGCGCGCGACCCATCATCGTGGAGCGGTTCATCGGGTCCTCCTCAGCGGATCGCGGGGTTGCGCAGCAGGATGAACTGCTGATCGTTGGAGACCTTCTCCGCCGCGTCACCGGCGGCCCAGAACATCAGGTTGTCGGCCCCGGCCGAGGCACACTCGCTGTTGTCGACCAGCCCGTCGGCGTTGCGGTCGCGGCTGTTGTCGCACTCGGCGGTGTCGGGCAGCGGGTCGAAGGCGGTGCCCTCGGCCTCGGTGGTGTGGAACAGCCCCAGGTAGTGCCCGCCCTCGTGGGCCATCGTCTGGGCGAGCTGCACCGGGTTGCGGCGGAAGCCGGCCATGGTCACCGCGACCCCCGAGTGGCTGGTGCCGTTGATGGTCGCCGGCCCGGGGATGCCCCCGGCGATGCCGAGGATGATGAACCCGGCCCGCCCGCCGACGATCTCGTCGACGAGGAAGAAGTTGATCGCGCCGTCGGCCTGACAGCCGATGCCCCCGAGGTTGCTCGAGCTGGCGAACATCCGGCTCAGCTCGGACGAGGCGCCCTCGACGCTGTCGATCACCGCGAACCGGGCGGCGTCGTTGCCCGACATGTCGCAGTAGTTGATCGCGCCGACCTCGATGCCCCGCCCGCCGAGCAGGCTGCGCATCTCGCTCACCGCCGCCTGGAAGTCGCCGTCGGACTGCGCCGAGGCGGCGTCGATGCCGCTGATGTCGGCGAAGACGAAGTTGACGTCGAGCGACCCGTTCTGGGGCTCGCCCTCGGCGGTCTTGACCAGCGCGGTGACCCGGATGTCGCTGGTGGAGCCCTCCTTGATCAGCCGGAAGGTGTAGGCCCCGGCCACCGGCGTCGCCCGGGGGCTCGACGGCACGAACTGGGTGATCTGGTCGGCGCTGGGGAAGAAGCGGAACTCGCTGCCGAAGGGGTCCTGGAAGTCGTAGACCGTGCGCCCCCGGGGGTCGGTCATGTCGCCGATGACCATCAGGTCGTCCCCCGCCCCTTCGGCGAGGATGGCGAAGCCGATCGCGTCGCTCGGCACGTCGAGCACGAGCGGGTCGCTCAGCTCGCCGCCGACCCGGATGCGCTCGGTCAGCACCCGCTCTTCGACCTCGCCGGCGCCCTGGCCGGGCACCACGCAGCGCCCCGAGGACGCCGAGCAGCTCAGCCCGTCGGCGCAGTCCCCGTCGCCCTGACACGGGGCCCGGCAGCCGCCGTCGTCGCAGATGTAGCCCGGCCGGCAGTCCAGGTCGCCCTCGCACAGCGCGAGGCAGCCGCGCCGCGCGCCGGGCAGATCGGCGCACAGGCCGCCGTCGCACGCGCCGTCCCCGCCGCAGTCCGAAGTGCAGTATCCGTTGACCCAGCCCTCGCCGGCGAAGCAGTCGCTGCTCTGGCAGTCGGTGTCGCCGGCGCAGAAGGCGCCGAGCGGGTTGGGGTCGCCCGCGCCGTCCTTGCAGACGCCCTCGACGCTGTCGCAGTGCTTGCCGTCGCCGCAGGCCGCGTCGCTCTGGCACTTGGGCACGCAGGCCCGGATCGCCTTCACGTCGCCGTTGCTGTCGGCCCGCTCGGCGATCTGGCGGCAGATGTAGCCCTCGTCGGTGCGGCAGTCGCCGCTGCCCTCGCAGATCGACAGGCAGACGGCGGCCCCGTCGACGGTGGCGCACTCGCTGCCCGGCTCGCACTCGCCGAACTGGCTCGAGCACTGGGCCGAGCAGTAGCCCCCGCGGAACTCGGTGCTCTTGATGCACAGCCCGCCGTTGCACGAGCCGTTGGTGGTGCAGGCGTCCCCGGTGGCCCGCTCGCCGCGGGGTACGCAGTCGCCGGAGGCGGTGTCGCACCGCCGGCCGGCCTCGCAGTCGGCGTCCTGCTCGCACTTGGGCACGCAGACGCCGACCTCGCGGCCGTCGGAGTTGATGACGGTCGGGCGGGCCGAGCAGCGGTAGTCGTCGCGGCAGTCGCCGCTGCCGTTGTCGGTCAGGCAGCCGTCGAGGCAGAAGTACGCCTGGTCGCCCAGCTCTTCGCAGATGGACTGGTCATCGCAGTCGAACAGCCCGCCGAGGCAGTCGACGGTGCAGTACCCGCCGGGCATCTTGAGGCAGGTGGCCTCGTCGCCCTCCTCGACGACGACCTCGGGGCAGTCGTCGGCCGCCTCGCAGGCGGCGCCGATGGCGCCGGCCTTGGCCTGACCTTCTTCGATGTTCTTGCAGCCCGCGAGCGCGATCACGGCGAGGGCCGCGGCGACTCCGGCGTGTGCTCTGCGCATCGCAAAGCCTCCTGTATTCGATGGGGCGTTGTCGGGCGACACGATACCGCAATCGGGCCGCGGCTTCCGTTACGTGTGGTATCGGAGGCGTATTCGAGGCGTCGGGCAGGCGCACGCGATGAAGTGCGCCGGGGCGGGCTCAGAAGTCGACGCCGACGTTGATGTGCACGTCGAACAGCGCCTGGGCCACCGCGATCTCGGGGGTGAGGTTGAACGCGCCGAGGATGAACCGGCTGCCGAGCACGAAGCGGTGGATGACCTGGGTCTCGGAGGCGAAGACGAAGCTGGCCTCGGGGTCCTCGCCGTCGCCGGGGGTCGCGTCGACCACCCCGCTGCCGGCGATGACCCACGCCGGGCTGTACGAGATGTAGGGCGCGATGTTGGCCACCCCGCCGGCCCCGAAGGACTTGCCCACGATCAGATCGAACCCGGCGGTGGTCAGCTCGAGCGTCGGCGAGCCGACCACCCGGTTGACGCTGCCCCGCACCGCGATGTCGACCGGGAAGGCGTCGATCGCCTCGTTGAGCGCCCACTTGAGCGCGCCGCCGAACGACCACAGCTCGCTCTCGAGCAGATAGGCCCCGTTCATGCCGATCTCGAAGCTGTAGGGCAGCCCCTTGCGCACGTCGAAGCGCATGGTCGTCAGCACCGAGCCGGGGTCGCCGTCCTCGACGCCGCGGACCCAGTAGTCCTCGTCGGCGTTGATCGTGTGGATCCCGATCTGGAGGTTGAGCTGGAATCCGTTGATGCCCATCGTCTCGGCGGGGGCGAGCACCATCGGCGCGAACATCATGCCGTATTCCCGGCTGAGGTCGCGGAAGGCGGCCTGATCGGGCAGGGGCGCCTTGCCGCACGGGGTGGCGCTGCCGGCTTCGTCGACGACGCAGAGCCGGTCGAGCGCGGGGTCGTTGTCGAGCGCCCACGCGTCGGCGCCGACCGTCGTGGTCAGCAACGCTGCCAGAGCGGCAGTCCCAATCGAGGCCCTCATTCGCCCTCCCGGGTCGACGACGGGGTGATGCGATCGCCGCACCGGGCGACGCTCGCCGAGGGTAGGTCGGCCCCCGGGGGGTGTCAAGATGGAGGCGCCACCGGCCCCCGGCGGGGGGGTCGGCGGGCCGAAACGGTCGATCATGGCGGTGACCTGTACTACGATCGCGACCATGCCGTCTTCCCCGCCCCCGGAGCCGCCCTCCAGACGCCGCCGTCGCCGCCGCCGGTTCGACCTGCGCAAGGCGATGTTCATCCTGCCGAACCTGTTCACGGTCAGCTCCATCTTCTGCGGCTTCTACGGCGCGGTCACCGCGGCGGCGGCCACCGGGCCCTCCGACCTGTATCGGGCGTGCATCGCGATCCTGTTCGCCATGGTCTTCGACTCGGTCGACGGCCGGGTGGCCCGGCTGACCCGGACCCAGTCCGACTTCGGGGTGCAGATGGACTCCCTGGCCGACGTGATCTCGTTCGGCGCGGCCCCGGCGCTGGTGGCCTGGCACTGGGGGCTGGCCGACTTCGGCACGGTGGGCCTGCTGGCGTGCTTCGTCTACACCGCCTGCGGCGCGATCCGGCTGGCCCGGTTCAACGTGATGGCCGCCGACGCGAGCGGGCCGTCGAGCTACTTCCTGGGGCTGCCCATCCCGGCGGCGGCGGGGCTGCTGGTGGCCACGATCATCGCCTCGCTGCAAGCGGGCCGCAGCCTGGACGGCAGCCAGGCCTGGGCCCCGGTGCTCATGCTGGGCCTGGGGCTGCTGATGGTCAGCAACATCCGCTTCCCCACCTTCAAGGCCACCAAGATGACGAAGCGCGCGTTCGCCGCGCTGATGCTGGTCTTCGGCACGATGGTGGTGCTCGCCATCCAGGTCCGGCCGTCGTTCGCCATCGTCACCCTGATGGGCAGCTATCTGGTGCTGGGGCTGGCCGGCGAGGCGGCCCGGATGGTGCGCCGGATGCAGGGTGGGGACGCCGCGGTCGAGGAGGACGACGACCCCCTCGACGACCCTTTGCAGCAGCTCGACCTCGGCCTCGAGGACGAGGACGAAGAGCTGCTCGACTGATCGGCCGATGGCAGCCCCCGACCCCACCGACGCGGCGGCGTTCGTCGCCGAGAGCCTGTCCCTGCTGCGCATGATCTTCGAGCGCCCGGCCGAGCCGACGGTGCGCCTGCTCGGTCGCCCCCTGGCCGAGCGGGTCGCCCGGTGGGCCCGGGCGGCCCCGCTCATGGCGCTGGCCGCCGCCCCGCCCGCCGAGGCCGATCCGGTGCACGGGCTGCGGGTCGGGCTGCTGGCCGCCGCGCTGGGGGCCCGCTGGGGGCTGGGGCCGGCCTCGTGCGCCGCGCTGGCCTACGGGGCGCTGATGCACGACCTGGGCAAGACGCTGATCGCGGACGACATCCGCAAGCGGGCGCCGGTGCTCGAGGCCGGCGAGCGGGAGCTGTACCTCCAGCACCCGGAGTTCGCGGTGGGGCTGCTCATCGCCCACGGCTCGATCGACGCGCTGGCCCGGGACGCGGTGGTGGCCCACCACGAGCGGCTGGACGGGCGGGGGTCGCCTTATGGCCTGATGGGGGACGCGGTGCCGCTCGGCGGCCGGCTGGTGGCGGTGGCCGACGCCTACGACGCCTGGATGCGCCGCCCGGGCCACCGGGCGCCACGCTCGGCGCTGGCCGCGCTCGACGCCCTGAGCCCGGGCCTCGACCCGGCGGTGGTGGCGCTGCTGGAGCAGCTCGTCGACGAGGGGCTGGATGGGGCGGCCCGGCGGCCGGCAGCCGGCATGTAGCGAGCGCCGGCCGCGCTCGGGCTCAGCGGCGGCGGGGGCGCACCACGGCGAGCAGCGGCAGCAGCAGCAGGGTCCACGGCGAGGGCTGGCCCCCGTCCACGTCGCAGTTGCAGCCGACCTCTTCGGGGGTCTCGCCGATCCCGGCGTCGGCCTCGCCCGGCGGCGGGGGGGGGGTGCCGTCGAAGTTGTCCGGCGGGGGGTCGCCGCCCATGTCCCGATCACCCATGCCGGTGTCGGGGTCGCCCACGCCCATGTCGGGGCGCACCGGCGGGTCGGTCGGATCCTCGGGCCGGTCGACGTACACGCACTGCGGCGCGCCGCCCACCAGCGCGCACTCCTGGCCCGGCGGGCAGGTGATGTTGCCGCACTCGTCGAAGACGCAGAACCCGCCCTCGCAGATCTGGCCGTCGCGGCACTCGACCCCGGCGCAGGGGTCGCCCTGGCAGGCCCCGTCGACGCACGCCTGACCGGCGGGGCAGTCGATGCCGCCGCACGGATCCTCGACGCAGGCCCCGTCGATGCATCGGCTGAACAGCGGGCAGCTCACGTCGGCGCAGACGGGCACGCACTGGCCGCCGCGGCAGAACTCGCCGTCGGCGCAGTCGGCGGCGGCGCAGGGGTCGGGCAGGCACTCGACGCCGTTGCAGATCGAGCCGTCGGGGCAGCCGGTGGTGATGCAGTCGTCGGGCGCGCACTCGCCGTACCAGCAGCGCTCGCCGGCGGGGCAGTCGACGCCGACGCAGGGGTCGATGCACTGCCCGGTCTCCTCATCGCAGCTCTGGCCCTCGGGGCAGTCGGCGACGTCGCACAGCTCGAGGCACAGCCCCGACTCGGGGTCGCACAAGAGCCCCGGCGACTGGTTGCACTCGTTGCCCTGGCACGGCTCGCGGCACTCGCCCTCGTGGCAGCTCTCGCCGTCGGGGCAGGGCGCCTGCTCGTCGACCCGGCCGTCGCAGTCCTCGTCGACCCCGTCGCAGACCTCGTCGCCGAGATCGCCGCACTGCCCGCAGGCGTTGCGCAGCCCCTCGTCGACCATGCCGTCGCAGTCGTTGTCGAGCGCGTCGCACACCTCGTCGGTGGGCACCACCTCGCCGACGCAGACCACCTCGCCGTTGAGGCACTGCCGCTCGCCCCGGGCGCAGATGCCCGGATCACCGGTGGCGCAGGTGCCCGGGGCCACCGGCTCGCCGCCGTCGGGGCCCTCGTCGATGACGCCGTCGCAGTCGTTGTCCTGGCCGTCGCACAGGTCGGGCAGCCCGTCCTCGTTGCACACGATGTCGTCGCAGGCGTCGCCGATGCCGTCCCGATCCTCATCGGTCTGGTCGGGGTTCTCGACGTCGGGGCAGTTGTCGCAGATGTCGCCCCGCCCGTCGCCGTCCTGGTCGGCGTTGCTGGGATCGGGGTCGTTGGGGCAGGTGTCGTCGAGGTCGCAGATCCCGTCGCCGTCGCTGTCGATGCAGCCGCCGCCCACCGAGCGCTCGAGCACCAGCAGGGCGTAGGCCTGACCGGTGAAGTTGTTCCACACCCCCTGGTTGCCGGGGGGGATGAAGCGCCCGGCGCCGTCCTGGGCGCTCATGAGCTGATAGGCGTAGTCGAAGTACCACCGGGGCACCTCGCGGGGGTCGGCGTAGTAGCCGGCGCCCTCGGCGCCGAAGCGGCCGACCCGGGGCGCGGTCTCGGGGTCGGTGTGGAGCTGGCGATAGGCCACCGCCGGCGCGTCGCCGGGGGGCAGGGTCCCCAGGTCGTCGGGGTGCACGTTGCCCGGCGCGGGGTCGATGCCGCCGTCCTCGAGGAAGGTGTACGCCTTGGCCGACGACCACAGATAGTAGTGATACGAGGCGGGCCAGCTGTTCCGGTGGGGCTGGATGCTCTGGAAGTTGTACCGGTAGTGCAGCCAGCGGAGGTAGCTCTGCACCCCGGGGTCGTTGATGTCGGCCCCGGCGATGATCTGGCACCACATGCCCGACGCGGTCTGCTGATAGCTGGGCGGGTAGCTGTTGTTGGCCCCCTGATAGCCGTGCCCCCGGTCGCCGCCGAGGCCGCCGTCCATGCCGTTGGCCGCGTAGGCGTTGCGGGTGTTGGTCAGCATCGTCTCGAGGCGGGCGAGGCGGTTGGCGTCGCCGTCGGGGCCATTGTAGATCGCCTTGGCGGCGGCGAGGCCGGCCATCACGAGCTGGGTGGTCGACGAGTCGCGGCACGAGCCGTCGGTGTAGCACCAGTAGCCGTGACCGCCCTGGTTGGCCGAGGTCTGGTCGAAGATGGCGTCCAGGGCCGCCCGGGCCCCGGCCTGGTCCGGCCCGCCGGTGCGCAGGTAGACCGACAGGGCCATCATCGAGGCCCCCTCGCGGTAGGCGTAGAAGCGGGCGCTGTTGCCCCCGTTGTAGGGCTGCCCCGCCTGCCCGATGATATGGGCCATGATCCGGTCGGCGCGCTGCTGATCCTCGGGCGTCGAGTTCTCGTAGCCGAGGACCTGGGCCCGGAAGTCGGCGCTCTCCCGCTTCTCGAGCAGGGCCAGGGCGCACAGGCCGGCGCCCCGCCCGCTCGGCCCGCAGGGGCTGGGGTTGGCGAACGCGCCCTGGCTGTCGAGCCAGGCCAGCCCGTCGTCGATCGATCGGGCCACGTCGGTGCTGAAGTTGGTCACCTGAGCGACCGCCGATCCGGCGGTCAGGGTGAAGAGCGCCGCGACGAAGGCGGTGGAGATGCGTCGCACGGGTGGCCTCCTCGGGCGTCGACGACGCCCCGAAGCGATGGTTTTGGAAGCGCGTCGGGATGTTCGCTCGCCATCATAGGGGCAAGAAGCACGCCGGATCATCTACCCATTGCGGGCGCCGCCCGTTCTGCGTACTGGCCCGGGGGTGGGGACGACCGACCCCGGCCCGCTGGGGACCACAGACCCCGGCGATCAGCCCACCCGGCGCTCGAGCAGACGCCACAGCGCGCCGGCCTCGGCGTGCGCCGGGTCGATGGCCAGCACCGCGCCGACGTGGATCCGGGCCCGGGCGTTCCACCCCCGCCGGTTGCAGAAGTCCACCATCATCAGCAGGTTGCGGATGCGGGTCGCCGCGTCGAGCTTGTCGGACTGCATGCCGAGCGAGGTCGCCTCGAAGAGCGCGGTGTAGGCCGCCTCGTCCTCCCCATGGGCCTCGAGCAGCTCGCCGAGCAGCCGATGCCCCAGCCCCCAGCCGGGCGAGCGGGCGACGACCCGCCGAAACAGGCGGATGCCCCCGGCCCGAACCTCCCGATCGGCCTTCTCGTACAGCCCGGCCAGCTCGACATGAGCCTCCCGGTCGTGCGGATCGCGGGCGATGTGACCAGTGTAGTGGGTGATCGCCTCGGCGACCCGCCCCCGCCGGGCCGCCGCCCGGGCCGCCTCGAGGGCCGCCCCGTCGCCCGCCGGCCCCTCGAGGACCGGGTGCCCCGGCGCCAGGGCCGCCAGCCGCGCCCGCTGGTGATCGGCCCGCTCGGCCCAGCCCCGGCGCTCGCAGAACTGGATCAGATCGACCCGCAGCTCGCACTTGCGGCGCAGATCGAGGGTCGGGCTGCTGTCGCTGAGGTCGGCCCCCCGGTCGAAGGCGGCGTACGCCTGCGCGTCGTCGCCGGCGGCGACGTGGAGCTGGGCCAGCAGGTTGTGCCCCAGGCCCCAGCTGGGCCGGGCGTGCAGCCAGCCCTCGAACCAGCCGACGCCCTCGGCGAGCGCGTCGGGCGGCATCTGCTTGAGGGTCCGGGCGAGGAAGATATAGGCATTGGTGCAACGCTCGTCGATCGCGATGGCCTGCCGGTACAGATCGCGGGCGGCGGCCCAGTCCCGGGCCCGGAAGCGATCGCGGGCCGCGTGCACATGACGCTGGGCCTCCTGGCGCCGGTCGAGGTGGCGGGAGAGCGTAGGCATCGCCCGGCTGGCGTCGGCCCCCCGCAAGTGCTCGACCAGCGGGTGACGGGGGGCCAGCCGGGCCACCGCGTCGAGGTGCTGCTCGGCCCGATCCTGCCAGCCGCGAGCGTGGCAGAACTCGACCACCTTGACCGCCAGATCGGTCTTGAGCTGCCGGCTCATGCGCCGGCTGGCCAGCGCGATCTCCATGCCTTTGCGGAACGCCTCGTAGGCCGCCTCGTCGTCGCCCGCCGCCTCCCGCAGACGGCCGAGCAGATCCCAGGCCAGCCCCCAGCGCGGGTTCTCCTCGACGACGCGTTCGAAGGCGCGCCGGCCCTCCTCGATCGTCCCCCGATTCACCGACTCGTCGTAGCGCGCGCGCAGCGTCTGCCCGGTCAGGCGAGCCGCGAGCGGGCGGTCGGGCTTCATCAGCGCCCCCACATTGTTTTGATCACGCGCGGGTGATACCGCATGGCAGTTTAGACGACCGCCGGTGACCGACGTAACAAATCCGCGGTGGTCGCGCCACCGGCGGGCGGGTAGGGTGTCGATCGACACCGGCTCTGGAGCGCAAATGAGCTACCCCGACCTCGAGACACACTGCGGGCGCATTCAGCGTCTCGAAGACGCCATCGGCATGCTGCACTGGGACATGGCGGCGATGATGCCCGAGGGCGGCGCCGCGGCGCGCACCGAGCAGATGGCGGCGCTGTCGGTCATCCAGCACGAGCTGGCCACCGACCCCCGCATCGGCGGATGGCTCGCGGCGAGCGCCGACAGCGAGCTGGACGGGTGGCAGGCGGCCAACCGGCGGACCATCGAGCGGCGCTACCTGCACGCCACCGCCGTGCCGGCGAAGCTCGTCGAGGCGCTCACCCGGGCCACCGCCGCCTGCGAGCAGACCTGGCGCCGGGCCCGGGCCGACGACGACTTCGCCGGCCTGCGCCCGAAGCTCGAGGCGGTCGTCGAGCTGGTGCGGGAGGCGGCCGCCGCCAAGGGCGAGGCGCTGGGGGTCTCGCCGTATCAGGCGCTGCTCGACCAGTACGACCCGGGCACCACCGTCGAGCGCATCGACGCCCTCTTCGACGAGCTCGCCGGCTGGCTGCCCGAGATGATCGAGCGGGTCATCGACCGCCAGGCGAAGGGCCCGGCGCTCGTGCGCCCCGAAGGCCCGTTCGCCATCGCCGATCAGGAGGCCCTGGGGCAGACGCTGATGGCCGCCCTCGGCTTCGACTTCGCCCACGGCCGGCTCGACGTCAGCCACCACCCGTTCTGCGGGGGCGCGCCGGACGACGTGCGCATCACCACCCGCTACGACGAAGCCGACTTCATGCAGGCGCTGATGGGCGTGGTGCACGAGACCGGGCACGCGCTCTACGAGCGGGGGCTGCCCGCCGAGTGGCGCTACCAGCCGGTGGGCCGGGCGGCGGGCATGACGGTGCACGAGAGCCAGTCGCTGCTGATGGAGATGCAGGCCTGCCGCACCCGGGCCTTCATCGAGTACGCCGCCCCGCTGCTGCGGGACCGCTTCGCGCCCGGGGGCGGCCCGGCGTGGACCGTGGACAACCTGCACCGGCTCTACACCCGGGTCGAGCGGGGCCTCATCCGGGTCGACGCCGACGAGGTCACCTACCCGGCCCACGTCATCCTGCGCTATCGGCTCGAGCGGCAGCTCGTCGACGGCACCCTGGCGGTCGCCGATCTGCCCGACGCGTGGCGGGCGGCGATGAAGGCGCTGGTGGGCATCGAGCCGCCCGACGACCGCGACGGCTGCATGCAGGACATCCACTGGATCGAAGGCATCTTCGGCTACTTCCCGACCTACACCCTGGGGGCCATGGCCGCCGCCCAGCTCTTCGCCGCGGCCCGCGAGGCCCTGCCGATCGACGCCCAGCTCGCCCGGGGCGAGTTCGGGCCCCTGGTGGGCTGGCTGCGGGAGAACGTGCACCGCTGGGGCGCGCGGTACACCACCGACGGGCTGCTGGAGAAGGCCACCGGCGCCCCGCTGTCGGCCGACGCGTTCCGCCGGCACCTGACCCGACGCTATCTGGAGGAGTGAGCATGTCGCGCATCACGAGCACCGGGGCGCTGTACGCCCTGCTGGCCCTGGCGGTCGCCGCAATGCCCGGCTGCGAAGGCGAGACCGAGCCCGGCGACCCCGACGCCGCCGTCGGCGGCGAGGGCGAGGGCGAAGGCGAGGGTGAGGGTGAAGGCGAGGGCGAGGGCGAGGGCGAGGGTGAAGGCGAGGGTGAGGGTGAAGGCGAGGGCGAGGGTGAAGGCGAGGGCGAGGGCGAGATGTGCATGCCCGGCACCCTCTACGCCGACCCCGACGCCGACGGCTTCGGCGCCGACGACGCGCAGACCACCCAGGGCTGCGCGGCCGACAACCCCGGCTTCGCCGCCTCGTCCGGCGACTGCGGGCCGACCGACCCCTGGCGCAACCCCGCCGCGCAGGAGATCTGCGGGGACTACGTCGACGACGACTGCGACGGCGCCGACAGCCCGTGCCCCGAGACCGCGCCCGCCGGGCTCGACATCCCCGAGTGGGACTGCACCGGCGACCCCCCGGCCAACGTCTACGCCTGGGCCCGCTTCGACAACGGCGGGGGCTATTTCGAGAACGGGGCCTGCTTCGTCTTCTTCGAAGCCCTGCCCGCCGAGTTCTACGTGCAGCGGGTCAACGTCGTGCGCACCGGCGACCCCGCCGCCTGCGCCACCCGCAACGGCTGCACCTGCCCCAGCCTGAACGACTGGCCGTCCTATGACCGCCGGCTCTACGCCTTCACCCGGGCCGAGGCCGACCCCTGCGCCGAGATCACGATCATCGACCACGGCGGCGAGGACCAGCCGGTGTCGAACGACTGCCGCAAGTACCTGTATCAGCTTCACTTCTATGACATCGACCAGTCGTTCTTCGCCGCGGGTATGGAGGCGCTCCAGCGGCGGCTGTCGCTCTTCCCCATCGTCGAGATCGCCTGCGCCGAGGACGCCCCGCACGCCAACCTGCCGTTCCAGTCGCTGCTCACCGCCCGGATCGAGACCAACCCCGGGTTCACCCCCAAGGAGTAGCCCCCGATGCTGACCCAGGTCGTCCTGCCGCTCGCCCTGGCGGTCATCATGTTCGCCATGGGCCTCGGGCTCGTGCCCGCCGACTTCGCCCGGGTGTTCAAGAAGCCCTCCGGCTTCACCATCGGGGCGTTGATGCAGGTCGTGGCGCTGCCCTGGATCGGCTACGTCTTCGCCTCGCAGTGGACCGACGTGCCCTACCTCGCGGTGGGCATCATGCTGCTCGCCGCCTGCCCGGGCGGCATGACCTCGAACCTGCTGACCCACATCGGCCGGGGCGATGTCGCGCTGTCGATCACCCTCACCGCGGTGATCAGCCTCGCCGGCATGCTGACCGTGCCGCTCATCCTGGGCTTCGCGCTCGACACCTACATGGGGGCCCAGGCGCCGCCGCTGCCGCTGGGTCGCTCGATCCTGGGCGTCTTCGTGCTGACGACGGTGCCGGTGATCCTGGGCATGCTGGTCAAGGCCAAGGCCCCGAAGTTCGCCGCCTCGGTCGAGAAGCGCTCCCGCACGCTGTCGGCGGTCATCTTCGCGATCGTGATGGCGGGGGCGGTCATCAGCGAGAAGGACCGCCTGCTGGCCCACCTCGACGGCCTGCTGGTGACCATGATCGCGTTCAACGTGGTCATGATGCTGCTCGCCGCCGCCGTCGCCCGCCTGGGCAAGCTGCCGAGCAAGCAGCAGATCGCGATCACCCTCGAGTGCGGGCTGCAGAACGGCACCCTGGCGGTGGTGGTGGCCGGCTCGATGCTCGAGCGGCTCGACTTCGCCATCCCGGCCGCGCTGTACAGCATCTGGATGTTCGTCAGCGCCGTGGGCTACATCCTCGTCGTCAACAAGACCCGCACCGACGACCCCGACGCCCCCGACCCGCAGCCCGCATGACCACCGAATCGACCGCCGCGCCCCGCCCGTATCACGACGTGCCCGGCCCCCGGGGCCTGCCGCTGATCGGCGTGGCCCGCGATCTGCTGCGCGACCCGTTCACCCTCTTCGAAGAGATCACCGCCGCGCACGGAGGCCTGGTGCGCCTGCCCATCCCCGGGCAGAAGACCTTCCTGCTCAGCGACCCCGAGCTGATCAAGTTCGCGCTGCTGGACAACACCGGCGTGGTGACCAAGCCGGTGCCGCTGCTCGAGCGGGTGGACATCGCGCTGGGCAAGGGGCTGGTGACCTCGGTCGGCGAGACCTGGCGCCGCAACCGGCGCATCATCAACCCGGTCTTCGCCCGCGATCGCATCCAGCGCCTGGAGCCGACGATCCAGGCGGCGGCCCGGGACACCGTCGACCGCTGGCGGGGCGCGGCGGAGATCGACCTGCGCAGCGAGATGGCCCGCACGATGCTCGAGCTGGTGCTCGAGGGCCTGTTCTCGGGCAGCCCGCTGGCGACGTCGAAGTTCGATCAGATCGCCGAGAGCCTGATGGTGCTGCTGCGCTTCGTGACCCGGCTCTTCATGGCCGCGATCCCCTACGACCTGTACCTGCCGACGCCGGTGCGGCTGCGCGCGCTGTGGCATCGGCGGCGCATCGACCGGATCATCGACGAGATGATCGAGCACCGGGCCGAGGGCGGCGAGGCCGACATCCTGAGCCAGCTCGTCGACGCCCGCGACCCCGAGACCGGCGCCGCTCTGAGCCGGTCCGAGGTGCTCGACGAGGCGCGCACCGCCTTCCTGGCGGGCTACGAGACCACCGCCACCGCGCTGTTCTTCGCCTTCCTGCTGCTCTCGCGCCACCCCGCCGCCCGGGAGGAGGTGGAGGCCGAGCTGGACCGGGTCCTCGGCGGCCGCATGCCCACCGTGGCCGATCTGGCCGAGCTGCCGTACACGATGCAGGTCTTCCACGAGACGCTGCGGCTCTACCCCTCGGCGTGGGTCATCGGCCGGGCGCTGGCCAAGCCGGCCACCCTCGGCGGCTACCGCCTGCCGGCCGGCGCCCAACTCCACGTCTCGCCGTGGGCCACCCACCGCAGCGCCCGCAACTGGCCCGACCCGCTGCGGTTCGACCCCAGCCGCTTCGCGCCCGAGAACCGGGGCGCGATCCACAAGTTCGCCTACATCCCGTTCGGCGGCGGCGCCCGCAAGTGCATCGGGACCCACCTGGCGCTGCTCGAAGGCCCGATGCTGCTGGCGGGCATCGCCCAGCACTTCCGGGTCGACGAAGAGCCGGGCCAGACGCTGCGCCTCGGCGGCGGGGTGGCGATCGACGTGCTGGCGGGCACCCGGTTCCGGGTCACGCCGCGGGGCGGATGACCGCTCAGAAGCGGCTGATCACGCCCAGGCTCCACCCCGGCCCCGAGGGGTCGAACGGGCCCGGATCGACGCCGCCGTCGGTCCAGTCGCCGACGAACGCCTGATCGTAGTAGCCCTCCAGCACCACCCCGAAGCCGAAGGCGCCCATGCGGCGGATGTAGTCCGGGCTGATGGGCCAGAACTCCAGGCCGATGGCCGCCCGCGCACCGAACTGCCACGGATCGCGCTCGATCTGCTCGCCAGGGCCAAGGTCGCCGCCGAGGGTCAGGTCGTACCAGTGCACGGTGGGGCCGAGGCGGCCGTAGGTGGCCAGCCCCAGGCCGGGGAAGCGGTGGCGGTAGACGGCGGCGAGGAAGAGCGAGTTGTCCTGCCAGGCGGTGTCGTGGCCGTAGAGCTCGCCCTGCGCGCCGCTGCCGGTGAAGCTCAGGCCGAGGGCGAGGCGGTGCCACAGGCGCACGTCGACCGCGATCTCGATGGCGAGGTGGTTGCGGTCGTCGGCGACGGCGTCGAAGGCCGGGTCGAGGTGCAGCCGCATGCCCCAGCGCATCGCGATGTGCACCGTGTCGTCCCGCCCGCGCCTTCGGGCGGGCGCGGCGGTCTCGACGGCTTCGGTGGCCGGCTCGGCGGAGGCTTCGGGTGCGGGCGCGGCCGGGGCTTCCGGCGCGGCCTCGGCCGGGGCGTCGGGCGTCTGGGCCCCCGCCGGGGCTTCGGGCGTCTGCCCCAGCGCCGGAGCGGCGAGCAGCAGCGCGAGCAGGATCATCGAGCGGCTCATCGGTCGAACACTCCATCCAGGAAGAGCCCGTCGCGGCGCCGCAGCGCCTCGGGGCTCAGCTCGGCGTCGGGGGACACCACCACCCGGCCGTGGGCCTCGTCGTAGAGCACGGCCACCAGCCGGCGGGCGCCGGGCACATGCAGCAGGCGCTCGACGTCGGCGGGCGCGTCGGTGAGCGGCACCGTCGAGGCGATGAGCGTGTCGGTGGCCAGCGCGGCCAGCGAGCCCAGCTCGGTGTGCAGGAAGATCGCGTCGCCCTCGGGGGCCACGATCAGCGATTGGATCGGGCTGTCGGCGTCCAGCGGGGTCGCGGTGCGGGCGTCGAAGTCGAGCATCACCACCCGGCTGGGCCCGCTGCGGGCGACCGCCGCCCGCCGGCCGGGGATCGGGCGGACGTGGGTCAGCGCGCCCCCGATCACCAGCGGGGTCAGCGCCCGCCCGCGGTGCTCTTCGAGCGCGTCGAGGTCGGCGAAGACCACCCCCGCCGCGCCGGTCTGCCACAGCAGCGCGAAGTGGCCGGTGGATCCATCCTCCCGGGGGGCCTCGAACGGCAGGATCTCGGAGACCGGCAGGTCGCTGGTCACCGCGACCCGGCCGGCGGTGGTCGGCTCGATGACCGAGACCCCGGGCAGCGCCGGCTCGACGGCGAAGACCCGGGGGCCGGCCTCGACCTCGACCACCGCGAAGTCGCTGGGCCGCTGACCGGCCGGGAGCTGGTTGAGGTACGGCCGGGGCACGACCCCCGGCTGGCCGTCGGTGAACCCGAGCGCGAAGATGTCGTCGGCGCCGCTGGCCCGCACGAAGGCGGCCAGCCCGTCCCCCGCCTCGGCCAGGGTGACCTCGGTCGGCGCCACGCTGCGGGTGTCGCCGGCCAGGGTCAGGTGCACGATGACCTCCTCGGCCTCGGGCGCGGCGAGGTCGAACAGCGCCAGATACCGGTCGGAGAGCGCCCACGCGAGCTGGCGCGGGCTGCCGGCGATGGCGGCCTCGGCGCTGACGACGATGGCCCGGGGCACGTCGCCGAACGAGCGCAGCGTGCGCTCGACGACCCGCCCCGCTTCGAGATCGACGATGGCCACCTGGTTGGGGTTCTGCAGCACGGCCCCCGCGCTGCCGCCCCCGTGGAAGAGGACCGCCCGCCGCTGGTCGGGCGCGAAGGCGATGCGCCCGTAGCGCCCGGTCAGCTCGGCTTCGAAGACCGCCTCCGGGCCGGCGGCGTCGACCCGGAACCAGCTCAGCGCGGGGCGATCGTCGAGCACCAGCAGGCCGCCCCGGTCGGGCGACACCGCGCTCAGCACGGGCCGGGCGGGCAGCGGGTCGAAGCGGGTGGCCATCGTCGCCGGGTCGAGGGTGAACAGCGCCGGCTGGCCGACGAGCGGCCAGACGACGTGCCGATCGAGCACCAGCGGCTCAGCGGCGTCGAGCGGGCGGTCGAAGCCCGGCGGGCGGTCGCAGGCGAGGGCGCACAGCGCGGCCCAGAGGGCGAGCGCGGCAGAGGCGCGGAGCGCGCGGGTCATTCGATCCTCCCGTCGAGGGCGTAGCCGGTGAGGGTGCGGACGCGGCCGTCGGCGTCGAGCGGCACGAAGCTGATGCGGCCGGTGGGGTGGTCCTG
Organism: bacterium; assembly: GCA_030426085.1. Taxonomy (GTDB): domain Bacteria; phylum Myxococcota_A; class Bradymonadia; order UBA7976; family UBA1532; genus JACKDM01. The sequence goes on from JAUHYW010000008.1 coordinate 67,491, forward strand.
GGTGACGAAGGCCCGGTCGACGGCGGGCAGCACGCCGAGGGCCTCGGGGGCCGATCCGAGCAGCCAGCTCCGGCTGTCGAAGCGCACCAGATCGATGCGCTGCAGCGCGGGGCCCACCCCGCCGACCCGGGGGAAGGCCACGAAGGCCGCCCCGGGGGCGAAGGTGAGGCCGTAGGGCTCGGCGGCGGTGGTCTGGAGCTTGACGAAGCCGGTGTCGAGGTCGACGAGCGAGTAGCCGTGGCGCCCGGCGAGGTCGGGGTCGACGACGATCCGGGTGGCGATCGGCGGCCCGGCGTCGGGCTCTGCGGGCGGCCCGGCGTCGAGGCCCGCGTCCGGCATCGCTGCGTCCTCGGGCCCTGCGTCGTCGACCCCCGCGTCATCGACCCCCGCGTCCTCTGCGGGCGGGTCGAGCGCGGCGTCCTCGAGGCCGGCGTCTTCGGGCAGCTCCGGTGGCGGCTCGATCGGCACCTCGGGCGACTCCGGCCCGTGCAGGATCCAGGCGACGCCGCCCGCCGGGTCGATCGCCCCGACCCGGGCCCGCTTGCGCAGCGGCACGTCGATCACCGCGCCTCCGGGCAGGGCCAGCAGCGCGGCGGCCGGCGGGTGGTCGGGGCGGGTGGCGTAGAGCACCGCCCGGTCGCCGGTGGGCGAGACGGCGGCCGATCCCAGCGGGCGGTCGCCCAGCTCGACGAACCGCACCTCGCCCACCCCGTCCAGCGGGACCAGCGCCAGCCGGCGGGCCTCGCGCAGCATCACCAGCGCCCGGTGCCCCCGGTCGGGGTCGGGCGGCAGCAGGTCGAGGTCGGTGGGCTCGGCGCCGAGGTCGACGAAGCGGGGCACGCCCTCGAAGAGGTCGACGACGGTGATGCCCGCCTCGCCCGGCCCCCGGCTGGCGGCGTAGCGCCCGTCGGCGCTCAGCGCGACCTCGCGGTCGGCCAGCGAGAAGATGTCCGGCACGGTGGGCACCGTGGGGGCGACCGCCGGGCCGTCGAGCTGCGCGGGCCGGATGATCGAGACCCCGTCGTCGGTGACGAACAGCGCCGTGCCGTCCGCGGCGAAGCGCAGCGCCCGGGGGCCGAAGCCGATGGTCACCGGGTGCTGGCGGCCGTCGTCGAGGTCGAGCACCACCGCGTCCTGCACCGCCGAGGCGTCCTCGCCGGGGCGCAGGTCGCCCAGATCGAACCAGGCGTAGGCGAAGCGCCCGCCGGGCCCCACATCGAGCGCGTTGAAGTGGCCCGGCAGCCGGTGGCTCTCGACCCCGTCGCCCGCGGGGTCGACCACGATGACCTCGTCGCTGCCCCGGCAGAGCACCACCGCGACGTCGGTCCCGGCCCGGGTGGCCACGGCCGTGGGCGCGTCGCCGACCTCGATGACCCGCACGGTGAGCGCCGCGCCGTCGATGGCGGCGACCCGGTCGGTCTCGGGGGCGGCGACCCACACCACGCTGCGCCCGGCGGCGGGGCGGATGGCCGGGGCGAGCTCTTCTTCGACCTCGGGCGGGGCCGGATCGGGGTCGTCGCCCGGCTCGGCGGGGCCGTCGCCCGGCCCACCGGCGCCTTGGAAGACGCAGCGGCCGTCGAAGCAGACCGCGCCCTCGGGGCAGCCGTCGTCGTCGACGCACAGGCCGGCGTCGCCCACGAAGTCGGCGCCTTCGTCGCCGTCGCTGGCGTCGCACGCGGCCAGCGCCAGCGCCAGCGCGGGGATCAGGTATCGGCGGCTCATTCGATGCGTCCGTTCAGCGCGTAGCCGGTCACGGTCTCGATCGGGGCCTCGGGGTCGTCGAGCCGCAGGAAGCTGATGCGCCCGGTGGGGTGGGTCTGGGTGACGAAGGCCCGCTCCAGCGCCGGCAGCACGCCCACGATCTCGGGCGGCGAGCCGACGGCCCAGGTGCGCACCGACAGCCCCCGCAGGTCGATCCGCTGGACCGCGGCGACCCGGGACGTGGCCTGGGGGTCGTCGGCGCTCGACAGCCGGAGGAACGCCGCCGCCCGATCGGGCGCGAAGACGAGCCCCGAGGGCTCGGCGGGCGTGGTCTCGAGCTTGACGAAGGCGGTGTCGAGGTCGACGACGCTGTAGCCGTGGCTGTGGCGCACGAGCGCGGAGGGGTCGCCCGCGGGCGGCGGCCCGGCGGCGCGCCCGTGCAGCACGACCGCCACCCGCCCGCTGGGGTCGACCTCGGCGCCCCGGGCCGCCTTGCGCAGCGGGGTGAAGACCAGCGCCCCGGTCTCGGGGGCCAGCAGCCCGGCCACGCCCGGCCCGTTGAGCGGGTCGGTCGTCGTGTAGAGGAACGCCCGCCGGCCGTCCTCGCCCACCGCGGCCGCCCCCAGGTAGACCCCCCGCAGCGGCACGGTGGTGATGGCCGCGGCGAGGGCGTCGGGGTCGTCGATCACCGCCGGGTCGAGCTCGAACGGCACGATGGCCAGCCGGTCGGCGGTGGGCAGCATCGCCAGCATCCGGCCGTCGGGCAGCCGGTCGAGGTCGGTGGGGATCGCGCCGAGCGGCACGAAGCGGGGCACGCCTTCGAAGAGGTCGACGATCGTCACCCCCGCCTCGCCCTCGGCCCGGCTGGCGGCGTGGCGGGCGTCGGGGCCCAGGATCACCTCGCGGGCGCCGAAGTCGCCCAGGTCGGGGGCCAGCGGCACGATGGGCGCCGGGCCGGGCGCCGCCTCGCGGGCGATGACGCTGAGGCCGTCCTCGGTGACGACGAGCGCGGCGCCGTCGGGCGCGAACTCGATGCGGGTCGGGCGGTAGCCGACGACGACGGTCTCGAGGGTGTCGGCGGCCAGATCGAGCACCGCCACCTGCTGCAAGGCCGAGGCGTCCTCCCCGGGGCGGGCGGCGGCGAGGTCGAACCACGCCAGGGCCCGCGCGCCGGCCGGGTCGACGGTCAGCGCGTTGACGTGGAACGGCACCGCGAACCGGGTGACCGTGTCGACCCCGTCGGCGTGGCGGATGCGGAACAGCTCGTCGCTGCCCCGGGCGAGCACGACCACCTCGTCGGCGCCGCCCACCGCCCGCACGACGCTGGGCTCGTCGCCGACCTCGATGAGCCCGATGGCCCGGGTCTCGCCGTCGATGCGGGCCACCGCGTCGGTGCTGGGGCTGACGACCCACACGAAGCGGCGGCCGGCGGCGGGCTCACCGAAAGCGGCGAAGGTGTCTTCGATCTCGGGGGCGGGCGGCTCGGGCTCGGGCGGGTCGGGGTCGGCCGGCTCGGCGGGGCCCTCGGGCTCCGGCTCGGGCGGCGCGCCCTGGAAGATGCACTGCCCGTCGAAGCAGACGTCGGTCTCGGGGCAGTCGGCGTCGACGGTGCACATGCCGCGGAACTGCTCGGGCTCGGCCCCGGATTCGGAGTCGGCCGCGCAGGCGGTCAGGGACAGGGCGGCCAGGGACAGGGCGGCCAGTGACAGCGCGGCCGGTGACAGCGCGGCCGGTGACAGGGCGAGGGATCGGGCGGGGGCGGGCTGACGCATCGGCTCCTCGGGGGGCGGGGTCGCGGCCGATGCGTTTTGCAGGGGGCATGCCACCGGCGCCGAGGCGCCAGCGACCGGGGGGAAGCGCCGTCCGCGGGCGCCGAGGGCGACATCGACGTCAGGGATTCGAGGCCCGCCCCGTGAACCGCCGTTGACGGCGCCCCGAGACCCCGGGTTCTGCGTCGCCTTCGAGCGCGGCCGCCACCCGCGCCGCCGTGAAGTGGTGCTCGGCGAGGCGCCAGGTGGGCACGCCGGGGTCGACGCCGCCCTCCAGCGCGCGCCCCAGGTCGAGGACGAGGCGCCCGCGCAGGCGCTCGATGCGCAGCCGCCGCGCGCGCAGCCGCTCGGCGTGGTGGGTCCACCCGGCCGAAGAGAACCGATCGAGCCACGCCTGACAGGCCAGCAGGGCCCACGAGCGCCCTTCGAACGAGAGCGGCTCGGCAGAGAGATCGAGCGACCCCCCGTCCACGGTGGCCACCCGGGCCGAATAGCGGACTTCGGTCTGCCCGAAGGGGCCGAGCCGCCCGTGACCGCTCGACAGGGTGCCCAGGTCGAGGCGATCGTACGCCTGCTCCGCGTCCAGCAGGGTCTTGGTGATCACCGAGCGGATCCGCCTCGGCACCCGCCCCGACGCGGCGCCCGACCGGCTCACCTGGAGCAGCGCGGAGCCCACCTGGAAGGCGAGGCCCGGGTGATCGTCCCTCGTCAACGCCGGCTCCAGCCACCGCCCGGTGGATGGGGGCTCGTCGAGCATGAAGTCGCTCAGATCCTCGACGGCCGGCTCGATGAGGTCTCGGAAGTCGCAGGCCGGCGGCGGCGCGTCCAGCCGGGACACGTCGAGCATGAACTGCAGCGCGAGCGCGGTGGCGTAGACGCTCGCCTCGCGCCCCGCGTCGCCGACCAGCGGGAAGCGGGTCCAGTGCGTCTGGCCGTCCGCGCCCGTGAAGCGGAAGAGCGCGCTCTCCCGGCACACCCGCCCCAGCAGCTCTCGCGTGCCAGCGCCCGCCGGGTGCGCGGCGAGCGCGATGCCCATCCACAGCAGCGGCTCGGCCTGGACGTAGGGCAGGCCCGGGTGGCGGAGCCAGCCGGCGTCACCGGGGCGCACGTCCGCCGCGCGCACCGCGCCCAGGATCCCGACGCCGTGCCCGCCGACGCCGACGCCGACGCCGACGAGGCCGGTGTCGGCCCCGCGGGCGGCGAGGATCTGAGCGCCCACGAACGTGTCGATGACCGCGTCCGCCGGCGGCCCGGTCAGCCGGATGCGCCCGGCGCTGTCGATCCGCTGCTCGATCGTGGCCCGCAGCGCATCCCGCGCGTCGCGGAGACGGGCGGTGACCTCCTGCCGCGGTCGCGGCTGGCGGAAGACGGTCCACTGCCGGTCGTCGAGCGCCGCGCAGATCATCGCGTGGAAGGGCACCCGCACGCCGACGTCGGCCGCGGCGACGTAGCCGACCAGCGCCAGCGGCAGCGGCAGCAGCCGGCACACGCTGGTCAGCGCATACCGCCGGAGGGAGCCGTAGCGGAAGTGCCCCCGCAGCCGCAGCCGCAGCAGCTCGAGCTGGAGTCGGGCCGGCAGCAGCCCGCTCCACCACTGCAACGGTCCGGCCATGGGCGGCGGCGCGGCGTCGCACAGATCGCGGGCGATCAGCGGCACCGAGCGGGTCTCCTGCCACACCCGGCGCGCCGCCGGGCCGAGATCGGCGTGCATCAGCGCCCACTCGTCTTCGCCCCGCACGCCCTGGCGGGCGTCGAGCACGCCGGCGTCCTCGAGGCGCCGCAGCACCGACTCGACCCGACGCCGCCGGCCGCCTCCGTCGGGCCCGCCGACCTCCATCAGCAGCGCGTCGAGGCTCAGCCAGCAGCGGGTCACGCCGTCGTGCGCGCTCAGCCGCGACAGGATCCCGGCCACCCGGGGCAGAGAGACGTCGTGCTCATGAGCGGCGGCGACGGCCGCCCGGTAGACCAGCCGCTGCTCGACGCCCTCCAGGCCGCCCCGCTTCCAGTAGGACTGCAACGTCAGGCTCGGCAGCTCGCCCAGCTCTCGCAGGACCGCGCCCAGGCGGATGGGCAGCACCGGGCCGCTGCGGGTGAGATCGGCGACGAGGCGCGCCCGCAGGTCGGACCAGCCATAATCCCGATGCAGGATGAGCCCGCTGCCCTCGAGCACGTCGAACGCCTGCTCGACCTCGAACGGCGCCAGCGAGTCCACCCGGACGGTCTCGGTGACGAGATCGGGCCGCGCCCGCCCCAGGACATCGAGGATCGCGCTCAGCTCGGGTCGATCGGGCGTATGGCACACGATGAGGAGCTGCGCGCCCCCCTCCCGCCCGATCCGCCGGGCCAGCTCGACCCAGAAGTCGTGATCCGGCACCTCTGCGGCCCGATCGCGGCGCAGATAGGACTCGAACTGATCGAAGACGAGCAGCGGGATGCGGCCGTCGGCCCGGAGGCAGGCGAGGTGAGCGTCGATCTGGGACCACGCGCCGCGCCCGGTGGACTTGGGGTCGACCAGCCAGCGCAGGGCCGGCTCGAGCACCGCCAGCGGCGGGCTGCTCGGCTGGCGCGACCAGTCCACCACCACCGGCACCAGCCCGTGGCCCCGCACCGCGTCGCCGAGCAGATCGCGGATCAAGCGCGACTTGCCGACCCCGGTCCGCCCGCAGAGCACGGCGGGGCCGGCGTGCATGCACTTCTGGGCGAGGTCGTCGAGCACGGCCGGGCGGCGCACGAGCGACGCCGGCGTCGCCAGCCAGTCGACGAGCGCCCGGCAGGAGACGAAGCGCGCCCGGCGGCGGGTGCGCAGGGCGAGGGCCACCCCCGCCAGGGCGACGCCCGCCCCGACCAGCGCCGCCGGAGCCCACCCCGAGGCGACCCCAGCGACTCCGGCGACGGCCCCGATCACGGCGAGACCGACGCCGACGACGCGCAGGATCTCCCGCAGGCTGCGGGGGGCTTCGATCTTCGGACGAGCGGTCTCGGGGGGCGACTCCACGTCGGATCTCCATTCGGTCGTGGGGCGCGTCGGGGTGCCCGGGGGGACGCGCGCTGGCGAAGCGACGGCGGAGATCGGTCGGCCGGGCCGAATCGGTGGGGGTGGTCCCGCCCGCTGTCGCGAGGACGCCGGACCTTGCCACACGGCCCGCAGGCGCACCTATTTCAACGGTATTTCAGCCGTTTACGGGTGTCCGAATGGAGAATTCGGCGAGGCGGGGGGACCGGGCCCGGCCCTCAGTTCAGCGTCTCGACCTTGCGCCCGTCGGACTTGCCCGATCCGCGATCGGACTTGCCGTCGCCGCCCAGGATCGGGATGCGACCGCCGGAGGGCTTGCCCCCGCCGGCCTTGCCCCCGGGGTCGGGCACGTCGTCGAGCGTGATCTGACTGGCCCTGGGCGTGGGGTCGGGCTGAGCGACCGGCTCCGGATCCGGCTCGGGCTCCGCCGGCGGCGGCGGCGCGACCTGGGTCAGCTCGAGGGTGCGCACATAGCGCCGGGCCGAGCGGCCCGAGGCGCGCAGGCTCCAGGTGGCGTCCTCGTAGCCGGCGAGCTTCAGCGTCAGGGTGTGGCTGCCGTTGGTCAGCCGGGTCTGAAGCGGCGTGCGCCCGATCGAGCGGCCGCCCCAGTAGACCTCGGCCCCCTTGGGCTGACTGTAGACCGACACCCGGTGGTAGACCGGGCCGTCATCGGCCTCGGCGTCGGGCTCGGGCGGGGCGGCGTCGGGCGCCGGGGCCGCGGCGTCGGGCTTCGGCGCCGCGTCGGGCTTCGCGGCCGGCGGGGCCGCGTCGGGCCTCGGCGCGGCGTCGGGCTTCGCCACCGGCGGGCTGGCCTTCTCCGCCCCCGCCGTCGGCTGCCCGGTGGCGGCCGCGGCCTTCTCGTCGGGCGGCGGCTCGACCGGGCCCAGCGGGCGCCGGATGACCGCCAGGGCCACCACCGCCGCGGCCAGGATCACCAGCGCCGCGTAGAGCCAGCCGTTGCCCCGCCGGGCCGGCGGGCGGTTGGCCTCCATCGACCACCCGTGGGTGCTCGACGGCATCGACGGCTCGTCCAGCTCGGGCGGCAGCCCCATCTGGTTGCGCACCTGCCGCAGCGCCATGCGCATCTCGGCGGCGCTCGCGAAGCGCTCGTCGGGCGACTTGGCCAGGGCCCGCATCACCAGCCCCTCCAGCTCGGGCGGCGCGTCGAGGTCCGGCTTGCTCTCCTGGAACGGCGGCGGCGCGCTGTGCAGGTGCATCCGGAACAGCTCGTGGTGCGAGTTGCTCGTGAACGGCAGCCGCCCGGTCAGCATGCGGTACATCACCACGCCGAGAGCGTAGATGTCGGTGCGGGCGTCGACCTGCCCGAAGGCGACCTGCTCGGGCGCCATGTACTGCGGGGTGCCGCAGATCTGGCGCTCCATGGTGATCTCGGACTTGTCGACCGGGTCTTCGCTGCTGTCGATGTAGCGGGCGATGCCGAAGTCGAGCACCTTGACGAAGTCGGGCGCGTCCCCCTGCTGGGTGAGGTACAGGTTGCCCGGCTTGATGTCGCGGTGGACGATGTTCTTGCGGTGGGCGTGGTCCAGCGCCCGCAGCACCTGATCGATGATGTGGATCGTGCGGGCCGGCGGCAGGTGGGTCTGGTGCAGCGCCTTGTGCAGCGTATCGCCGTCGAGCAGCTCCATCACCAGGAAGAGGTGCCCGTCGTCGGTGGTGCCGTAGTCGTGCACCACCGTGATGTTGGGGTGGCTGAGGTTCGAGGCGATGCGCGCCCCGCGGGCGAAGCGCTCGGTGCTGGGGTCGTCGGCCGGCGGCAGCAGCTTGATCGCCACCGCCCGCTGGATCGACTGCTGCCACGCCAACCAGACCGAGCTGTCCATGCCGCCGACGCCGAGCAGCTCGCGCAGGGTGTAGCGGCCGCCGACCACCTGCCCGCCGAGGTCCTGCACCACCCGCCTGCCGTCATGCGGACAGCGGGTGCGCCGCTCCTCGAAGCGGGTCCGACAGCGGGAGCAGATCCAGGTCACGGGCCTTCCTCTTCGGGGTGTACCGTCTCGGCGCGGCGGGCTCGACCACAGCAGGTTAAGGGCCGAGCCGACGACCCGTCAAGCATGGGGCGTCGGCGGCCACCGGCCATACGCGGCGCGGCTCGGGGGCTGTCCGCCAGCGCTCGCCCGGCGGCGGATCCGGGCGGCGCCGACGCGGGCGATCGGCGCCCCGGGCCGAGCCCCGGATCCGGCCGGTCGCGCGGGCTGCCAGAGTCGCCCGCGGCGCGGCGGGGGCCGGCTCGGGCCCCCGGAGGGCGATCCACGAGGCGTCATGAACGGCGCGCAGGGCCCGCGGCGGCTCGAACAATCCATCCGGCGCGCTGCCCATCCGGCGCGCTGCGAGCCCGCGCGACCCCACCCGCGACGACCGCCTGTCTGCGAGGCGCCGATCACCGCCGAACCCCCGCCCGCCCGGCGAGGCGGCGGCCGGACGCGCCGGTCATCGCATCGGTCAGCCGGCGGTCCCGCGGTATCCCGCGGCTCATCGGCTGCGCCGACTTTCGCCCGGCATCCCCCGGGGCCGGCCTTCGGGCTTCGGTGGGGGTGGGCGCGGGTATGATGGCGGTGGTGGATCGCGTGACGGTCGGCCGGCAGTCCCGGGGTATCCCGGGCTCGCCGGCTGCGCCGACTTCGCCCGGCATCCCCCGGGGCCGGCCTTCGGGCTTCGGTGGGGGTGGGTGTGGGTATGATGGTGGTGGTGGGTATCGCATCGGTCGGCCGGCGGTCCCGGGGGGTCCCGGGCGCATCGGCTGCGCCGAGTGTCGCCCGGCATCCCCCGGGCCGGCCTCGTGAGCTTCGGTGCGGGGGGGGTCGGATGGGTGTGATGGCGGTGGTGGATCGCGTGACGGTCGGCCGGCAGCCCCGGGGTATCCCGGGCTCACCGGCTGCGCCGACTTCGCCCGGCATCCCCCGGGGCCGGCCTTCGGGCTTCGGTGGGGGTGGGCGTGGATGTGATGGCGGTGGTGGGTATCGCATCGGCCGGCCGGCGGTCCCGGGGGGTCCCGGGCTCATCGGCTGCGCCGAGTGTCGCCCGGCATCCCCCGGGGCCGGCCTTCGGGCTTCGGTGGGGGTGGGTGTGGGTATGATGGTGGTGGTGGGTATCGCATCGGCCGGCCGGCATCCCCCGGGGCCGGCCTTCGGGCTTCGGTGGGGGTGGGCGTGGGTATGATGGTGGTGGTGGGTATCGCGTCGGCGCGGCCGGCGGGGTCCCGGGGTGTTACGGGCTCCTTCGTGGTGCCGAACATGTCGCCCGTACCACCCCGGGCGCCGGCCGCGCTGCGCTTCGTTGGGGGATGGCTCCGGGCGGGGGGCGTGGCGGCCGTCGACCGGCGCTCGCCCGCCGCGCCTCGCGTATCTGGTGCGGGGCGCATGTGACAGGCGGTGGCTCCGGGGTGGGTGAAGGCGGGCTGACCGGGCGGGGCGCTCAGAGCGTCGGTCGTTCGCCGGTCGACGTACTGTGCCACGCGTTCTGACTCGGGGGTGGAGCCGGTCGGGGTCGACCATCACGGGCGTCGTCCGTGAGCGAGCGTCGTCCTGTCGGCCCGTCACCTACCCGAACCTCCGTCCTGTCGGCCCGTCACCTACCCGAACCTCCGTCCTGTCGACCCGCCACCCATCCAGACGGTCGTCCTGTCGACCCGTCACCCATCCAGACGGCTGCCTTGTCCACCCGATGCCCACCCAGACGGCCGCCTTGTCCACCCGATGCCCACCCAGACTGTCATCGAAGGGGGTCGAGCGCGCAGCGCGAGACGCGAGCGACGCTGCCTCTGCACATGCCATCGCTCATCCAGGTGGGTGACCAGCGCACAAGATCCCACCCAGAACGCGCGAGCACGCGAGCGGAGCGAGCCGCCGAGCGCAGCGCAGGTGTCCGGCTACGCCGGACGGGTCGGAGGGAGAGCGCAGTGCGAGCGAAGCGAGTGCGAGCATCGACCGGAGATCCCGCCCCCGCGCAGCGGGGGCACCGGAGTCGAGCACGGCTTAACGCATAGCTGTTGGCGCGTTCCGAGCCGCCGAGAGCTGGCCCGCCTCGCACATCCTCAGCGTTGCCCAGACCCCCGTCGAACCCGCCCTCAGCGTTACCCAGGCCTCCGTCACACCCGCCCGATACATGACCCACACCTCCGTCAAGCCGGCGATGTGCGCCGCCCCGGCGACTGCGGGTGAAGTGTAGATGGGTGGGTCGCCGTGGACACACGGGCCAAGGCACTGGATGAGTGGAGTCACCGGAAGGCATCGGGCAGTCATCTCGAATGAATGGAGACCCGGTGCCTTCCGGTGACCGTTTCCGGGCTTCATCCTCTGCGGTGAGCAGTCGATCGGTTGAGTCAACCGATTGCCCTCGTGAGCGGGGAGTGGCTGCAAGGCGTGGGAGGACGGCTCCCTCGAGCGCTTCCACAGCTGTCTCAATCCCCTCGTGAGCGGGGAGTGGCTGCAAGCATCCTCGAGATGTCCGAATCGACGGATGACCTTCCCGTCTCAATCCCCTCGTGAGCGGGGAGTGGCTGCAAGCGTTCGGCGCGGCGATCCTCACCTTCCTCGCGGCCAAGCTGTCTCAATCCCCTCGTGAGCGGGGAGTGGCTGCAAGCCAGGCCGCCGATGCGGAGATCAAGGCGTATGAGGTGTCTCAATCCCCTCGTGAGCGGGGAGTGGCTGCAAGGGCAGCCCGCGTAGATCACCGAAATCCCGGCAGATTTTTGCTTCTAGATTCCCCACCCCCTTCCATGGTGGGGTATTTGGCCTGCGAGGCCTTCGTCGCCCGCGCGCCAATACCGCGCAAAACATTGAAATAGAAAGGCTTTCCTCAACTCTGCAGACCCCCCTGATCTTCGGGGGTCCCCGAGGTGGGGAATCTCGCGGCAGTCGAAGATTTCAAAGACCGAGCGGGCTCACGTCCGAACGCCTTCATGATAGACCGGCTCCCCGCCGGATGGAACCCCTTCGTCGAGCCATCGAGCGCGTCCGAACCAGGCAGGCCGGCGCAACAGGCACGAGCATCGTGGGGAGGAGACGAGCCCGCTGACCGTCCGCTCGGGGCAGGTGCCGGGTGCTGGGCACCTTGTCCGGGTGCCCGACGACCACTTCGCCGACCACCCCTGACCGCCCTCGCCGTCACCCGTCCGGCACGAATCGCCCTGCCCGACCGCATACGGTGAACCACGCACCTCCGAGCCGTGCCATCCTGCTCTTGCGACCGGGGTACATCGACGAGGAGACAGACATGCCTCTCGTGAGATCCAGACCATCACTCTTCGGGCTCATCTGCGGCCTCGCCGCGCTGGCGACACCCGCAGCCGCCCCCGCAGCCCCCACCCCCGAACCCCCGCCCGTCACCATCCGGCCGCTCGCGCCGGACGAAACCCCAACGCTGCCCTACTGGCCCTTCGCCCCCGGCGACGCTGCCATCCCCGGGCTCGACGCCATCCCGATCGACGCCACCCTGCGCCCCGACGGCTGCGGCCCGCTCACCTGGAGCCGCCACCCCGTCCCCGGCGCCGAGGCCCCCGGCCCGTTCTGCGTCGCGCTGATCGAAGCCCCCGCCGCCCCGCTGCTCGTCGTCGGCCGCCCCGGCGCCGCGCCGTACGTCATTGCGCCGACCCGGATGACCCTCGACCACACGCCGGACGGCCGCCGCCTGACCCTCGGCGGCCCGATCGCCGCCCTGCCGGGCCTCACCGCCGCCGTGCGCCGCTGGGCCGCAGCGCCGGAGGCCGGGCGATGACGCGTATATATACTGTCGCCCTCGCCCTCACCCTCACCGGCTGCTTCTTCGACACCATGCCCCAGGCCGTCGTCGTGGACGGCGGCGCCGGCGCCTGCGCTCCCGGGGCCCGCGAATCCGACGCCGCCCTCGGCTGCTACAACCCGCTCGAATCCCCGGCCCTCGTCGCCTCGGCCACCATCGACCCCTATCCGCCGCCGCCGCTGCCCGACTGGCTCTTCCTCGGCGAGAACTGGTCCATCGACGGCCCGCTGCTCGAGTTCGAAAACGGCTTCGGCGCCAACGTCGAGGTCGACCAGTGGATCCCCGGCCTGCCCCTCTTCACCCTCGTCGAAGGCGCCGACACTTGCCGCCCGACCGCCGACTGCCTGCAACCGGTCGGCGTCGTCACCTGGGAGTGGGTCCCGGTCCCGTGGCTCCTCGAGATCGGCCTCTACCCCTTCTCGCCGACCATGATCTCGACCTGCTCCGTCCTGCCCCGCCCGCTGTGCGACGCCGCCGGGGCCCGCCACACCGCCCAGGTCGAGACCGCGCTGCGCGACGCCGGCTACGTGCAGATCGTCGCCAACGGACAAGCCGGCTTCATCCCCGACTTCAACTCGCCCCGCTTCTGCCGGACCACAGTCTGCCAGCTCCGCCTGGGCCGGGCCGTCGCCCGGGCCTGCGCGGAGGCCAACCGCTGGCAGTTCGACCTCGACGGGGACGGCGCGGGCAATAGCTGCGACAACTGCATGGTCGCGGCCAACGCCACCCAGAGCGACCGCGACGGCGACGGCCGGGGCGACACCTGCGACGTCTGCCCCGACGACCCCCGCCCCGGCGCCGAGCAGGACGTCGACGGCGACGGCCTCCCCGGGTGCGACGACAACTGCCCCATCCGGGCCAACCCGAACCAGCGGGACACCGACGGCGACGGCGCGGGGGACGCCTGCGACGCCGACGATGACAACGACGGCCTGAGCGACATCGCCGAGGCCGCCCTCGGCACCGACCCCCGGCGCCGGGACACCGACGGCGACGGGCGGTGGGATCCGCACGACAACTGCCCGACCCGGTCGAACCCCGATCAGGCCGACCCCGACGGCGACGGCCGGGGATCGGCGTGCGACATCTGCCCCGAAGACGCCGACCCCGAGCAGGAGGACGAGGACGAAGACGGCGTCGGCGACGCCTGCGACAACTGCCGGGACGCGGCCAACGCCGACCAGCTCGACGCCGACGAGGACGGCATCGGCGATACCTGCTGCGGCGAGGCCGACCCCGACGGCGACGGCTGGGACAACTGCGCGTGGTACTCGGCGGCGTACCGCGCCGAGCGGGACATCCCCGATCAAACCGGCGCCCCGGAGGCGGTGCACCCGATGTGGGTCGACCAGGACATCCCCGGCGCGGCGAGCTGCGCCGGGGGCGTGCGCCGTTGCGTGCCGGCGGGCCCGACGCCGACCTCCACCGTCGCCGGCCTGCGCGCGGGCGTGCTGGACCACATCCGCGCCGGGCGCCCGAACGTCGAGCAGGCGCCGCCCGGCTCGCCCGACGCCCACCTCGGCCTCTGCTCGGCGCGGGCCGAGCGGATGCCGCCCGATCAGCTCTCGCCGGCGTGGTGGGCCGCCTGCCTCGAGGATCCATCGGCCCCGGCCGTCCCCGATCCGGCGGTGGCCGCCCCGGTGGAGGTGGAGTTCGGCGGCAACCCCCGCATCGCGGCCCAGTTCGGGCTGATCGGGCAGCGGGTGATCTGGTGGCTGGGCGGCTACGCGGCGCGGGGTGATTGCGATTATGATCAAGCCTACCGGGTCTTGATGCCCGACGGTCACCTGCGGCACGGCGAGTGGGACATCCAGTGCCTGGGCACCGTGCGCCGGGACGACCAGGGGCGCCTGCGGGGCCAGCCGGGGCAGCTCATCGAGGTGAAGTGGTGGCGGACCAGCGTCACCACCTGGCCCGACGACCGGGCGGCGTCGTTCATCGACCAGATCGAGCGGCACTACGCGGCCTTCCTCAACGCGCAGGTCGAGGACCCCACGGTGCGCCTCATCTGGCTCTTCGGCTGGAACCCGCCGCTCACCGCCGAGCACATCCTGAGCAAGAGCCCGGCCTATGACTTCGGGCGGATCATCGGGCGCGACGCGGGCGCGCTGATCTACCCCGAGATCCCGTTCGCCCTGCCGATCGAAGCCCTGCTCGACCGCTTCAGCGTCGACCCCTGGCGGGCGGGCCCCTACTACTGGACCACCTTCGTCCCGTCCGACTTCGAGCCGATCCCCGGCCTGTTCGACGAGGCCCCGTGCTTCCCCTGCTCAGAGCACGACGACATGTGCGAGCGGGGCGGCCTCGTCGGGGCGTGGCGCGACGTGAGCTTGCACTGGCCCGAGTGCGAGGTGGTCGGGCGGGCGATCTACTGCGACTTCATCGACGCCGAGGTCACCGTGGCCCGCTACGGCTCGGTCTACGTCGATCAGCCGGCGCTGCTGCGCTGGCTGGGCATCTACAAGCACGCCTGCATCCACGGCCGGGGCGCCGGTTGCAACCCCTGGCTCAGTCGGCTGTATGATCGGGTCAAGTGCCGCGGGCTGCACCCCAGCGCGGCCCGGCTCGTCGAGGAGGACCCCCAATGATGATGAGCGTCGCCATGATCTTCCTCTTCGGCTTGTTCCAGGACGACTCGTCCGACTTCCTCGACAAGTACTTCATCCGGGTGACCGACCCCGCCGACTTGCCCGACTTCAAGCGCACCCGGCCGATCGAGGCGCTGCCCGGTTGGCGAGCCGGCCTGTTCGGCGAGTCGAAGTTCGGCTACCGCCCGGGCAAGTGCACTGCACCGGGGCGGGACGTCGTCGCCCGGGTCAAAGCCGAGCTCGGCGAGCCGATCACGATGGAGTTGCTGGGAGACGAGGTTCTGAAGGGCTACTTCTGGCGCTGGCGCGAGAATCCGGAGAAGGGCTTCCTCATCCTGGTCCCGCCCGGGGAGCGGGGCGTCATCCTCAAGGGCTGGATGTTTCGGGACACCGCAGGAACCGCCCGCCTGGGCCGGCCGGTCGAGGACCGGGTCTACCGCTGGTTCGACCGGCTCGTCGGGCGCTGAGCCGGCCCGGCTCGTCGAGGAGGACCCCCAATGATGATGAGCGTCGCCATGATCTTCCTCTTCGGCTTGTTCCAGGACGACTCGCCCGAGTTCATCGACAAGTACTTCATCCGGGTGACCGATCCGGCCGAGCTGCCCGACTTCAAGCGCACCCGACCGATCGAGGCTCGGCCGGGCTGGCGAGCCGGGCTCTACGGGGAAGGGAAGTTCGGCTACCGGCCGGGCAAGTGCACCGCCCCCGGGCGGGACGTCGTCGCCCGGGTCAAGGCCGAGCTGGGCGAGCCGATCACCATGGAGCGCCTCGGCGGGCCGCAGACCGCCTGGTTCTGGCGCTGGCGGGAGAACCCGGAGAAGGGCTTCCTCATCCTGGTCCCGCCAGGGGAGCGGGGGGTCGTCCTCAAGAGTTGGTCGTTTCGGGACACCGCGGGAATCGGCCGCCTGGGCCGACCGGTCGAGGACCGGGTCTACCGCTGGTTCGACCGCCTCGTCGGGCGCTGAGCCGGCCCGGCCCGTCGAGGAGGACCCCCGATGATGGTCAGCATCGCGATGATCGTCCTCTTCGGCTTGTTCCAGGACGACTCGCCCGAGTTCATCGACAAGTACTTCATCCGGGTGACCGATCCAGCCGAGCTGCCCGACTTCAAGCGCACCGAGCCGATCCTTGCTCGCCCGGGCTGGCGAGGTGGGCTCTACGGCGAGTCGAAGTTCGGCTACCGCCCAGGCAAGTGCACCGCCCCCGGGCGGGACGTCGTCGCCCGGGTCAAAGCCGAGCTGGGCGAGCCGATCACCATGGAGCGACTCGGCGGGCCGCAGACCGCCTGGTTCTGGCGCTGGCGCGAGAACCCGGAGAAGGGCTTCCTCATCCGGGTCACCCCCGGGGAGCGGGGCGTCATCCTCAAGGGCTGGTCGTTCTTGGACACCGCGGGAACTGCCCGCCTGGGCCGGCCAGTCGAGGACCGGGTCTACCGCTGGTTCGACCGGCTCGTCGGGCGCTGAGCCGGCCCGGCGCGTAGAGGAGGACCCTCAATGATGATGAGCGTCGCCATGATCTTCCTCTTCGGCTTGTTCCAGGACGACTCGCCCGAGTTCATCGACAAGTACTTCATCCGGGTGACCGATCCGGCCGAGCTGCCCGACTTCAAGCGCACCCAGCCGATCGAGGCGCTGCCCGGTTGGCGGGGTGGGCTCTACGGCGAGTCGAAGTTCGGCTATCGGCCGGGCAAGTGCACCGCCCCCGGGCAGGACGTCGTCGCCCGGGTCAAGGCCGAGCTGGGCGAGCCGATCACCATGGAGCGGCTCGGCGGGGCGCAGACCGCCTGGTTCTGGCGCTGGCGCGAGAACCCGGAGAAGGGCTTCCTCATCCGGGTCACGCCCGAGGAGCGGGGGGTCGTCCTCAAAGGATGGGCGTTCGACGACAAGGTGAGAAACGGCCGCCTGCCGGTGCCGGTCGAGGACCGGATCTACCGCTGGTTCGACCGCCTCGTCGGGCGCTGAGCCGGCCCGGCTCGTCGAGGAGGATCCCTGATGACGTCAGCGTCGCGATGATCGTCCTCTTCGGCGTGCGCCAGGACGACTCGCCCGACCTCTTCGCCGATCCCCCCTGACCGCCCGCGTCGGCGGGCCCCCGGATGGGCCTCCGCGCGCGCCTCGAATGGCGCGAGGATCGCGGCGCCGGCGTCCGCTGGCGCGCCCCGCCAGAAAAAATGCCGGCGCCGGGATCCGCCCGCGCCCTGTCTGCCGGCCGGGGCCGGACCCCCGGCGTCCGCTCGGCGACGGGCTGCCCGCGGGGGCCGACCGGCCGGCGCCCGACGCCGCCCCGCTGGCCCGGAAACACGGCCGCCGGCTCCCCGGCCCGCTGCTTCGACCCGCCGACGCGACCCCGCGGCCTCCGCCGGGCAGGCCGATGGCCGCCGATCACCGGGCCCCGGCGCGCCGGGGCCATCCCGATAGCCGCCGATCGCCGGGCGCCGGCTCTCCGGGGCCATCGCGCTGGGCCCGGAGCGCGGCGGGGTGGGCGCCGGGGGCCGCTCGTATGCCCGCTCGACCGGCCCTCGGAGGCCATATCTCTGCCGCGCGGGGGCCCTGCGGCCGGCGTCCGGCCGCCATACATCCGGCGTCGGATGCCCACCGGGCGGCGCGCGGGCCCGGAGCGGCGCGCGAGGGGACCCACCGGGTGGCACCCGGGCGCCATTCGCCGCGCCAGGGGATGCCGGCGCCGGCACTCTCGCGCCATTCGCCGCGCCAGGGGATGCCGGCGCCGGCATCCCGGGCCGCTCGACCGCGCTCGGGGCGCCGGGGGGTCGGACCCGCGGGCCATCGGCTCGGCGTGGGGCGCGACCGCCCGGCGGGTCGCTGGCGTTCCGCAGGCGCCGGCGGCCGGCGCCGGCCGCCGAGCGCAGAAATTCCGACGGGCGGTGACACATCTCCGGGGGCCCGGGTTTTCATCGGCCAGACACCCCACGGAGGCTCGGACATGTCCCGACATCTGCCCCTCTTCGCGCTCCTTCTCCTGCCCCTCGCCCTCGTCGGCTGTCACGTCGAGGAGGGATCGGGCCACTTCGGCGAACAGCATCGGCATATCGCGAGCTTCGACCGGGTCGAGGTCAGCGGCGAGTTCGACGAGGTGATCATCGAGCTGTGCGACGACTGCGCGCCCTCGGCCCACATCCGAGGCGATGACAACCTCATCGACGACGTGATCACCAGCACCGGTGGCTCGACCCTGGCGGTGGGCACCCGGGGCTGGCTGTGGCCCACGCTGCCGCTCGAGGTGGTCGTCAAGGGCCCGCCGACGGTGCGGGTCGACGTCTCCGGCTCGGCGCAGGTCGTCGTCGACGGGGTCTCGATCGACCGCTACGACGCGGTGGTCAGCGGATCGGGCTCGGTGAGCATCCAGGGCGAGACGGCCCACTTCGAGGCCGATGTCAGCGGGTCGGGCGCGGTGCGGGCCTACGATCTGGTGTCCCGGGCGGCGGATGTCTCGGTCAGCGGGTCGGGGCGGGTCGAGGTCTGCGCCTTCGGGCGGCTGGACGCCTCGGTGAGCGGATCGGGCGACGTGCGCTTCGACTGCGCGCCGCGCGACGTGAAGCGCAACATCTCGGGGTCGGGCACGATCCGCCGTCGCTGAGCGTGCTATGTCGGGTCGGCGATGTCCGATCCGACGGTCTGCGGGAGCAGTGGTGGCAATCGACGTGGACGCGCTCTATCGACGGTACGGGGGCATGGTGCTCCGGCGGTGCCGGTCGATCCTGAGCGACGAGACCGAAGCGGTGGACGCGATGCACGACACCTTCGTCGAGATCCTGCGCCGGCGGGAGCGGCTGACGAGCGACGCGCCGTCGAGCCTGCTCTATCGCACGGCGACCTGGGTCTGCCTCAACAAGCTGCGCAGCCGGCGGCGCAAGCCCGAGCACCGGGACGAGACGCTGCTGGCCCGCATCGCGACGAGCGACGATCCCGAGGCCCGCTCCCTGGCCCGGGGGGCGCTGCGGGCGCTCTTCGGGGTCGACGACGGCGCGGTCGATTCGCGGGTCATCGCGACCCTTCACCTGCACGACGGGCTGACGCTGGCCGAGACCGCCGAGGCGGTCGGCATGTCGGTCTCGGGCGTGCGCAAGCGGCTGCGCAAGCTGCGCAGCCGCCTCGGCGAGTTGGAGGCGGCGTGAGCGGTCGCATCCCCGATTTCCTGCTCGAGCGGCTGCGCCTCGGTGAGCTCGATCCGGTCGACGCCGACCGGCTGCGGGCCCGCATGGGCCCGGCCGACGAGGCCCGCCTGCGGGCGCTGGTCGACGACGAGGCCCGGATCCTGGCCGATCATCCGCCGCGGGTGGTGGGCGCGGCGGTCCGCGCGCGGCTGGCCGGCGAGCGGCGCCCGCGCCGGCTGTGGGTCGCGCTCCCGCTGCTGGCCGTCGCCGCCGCGGTGGCCTTCTTCGCCCTGCGGCCGGTCCCGGCCGAGCGGGTGGCCGCCGAAGCCCCCGAGATCACCCGGGCCAAGGGCGACGATCGGCTGCTGGTCTTCCGCCGCACCGCCGAGGGCAACGAGCTGCTCGGCGACGGCGACCGGGCCGCGGCGGGCGACGAGCTGCAGCTCGCGCTGTCGATGGCCGACAGCCGCCACGCGGCGGTGCTCAGCGTCGACGGGCGGGGCGCGGTGACGACCCACTACCCCGTCGGCGAGGCGGGGGCCCCGGTGGACGCCGGGCGCCACCCGCTGGATCATGCCTTCGCCCTGGACGACGCGCCGCGCTACGAGCGCTTCGTGCTGGTCACCGCCGACGCCCCGATCGATCTCGACGCGGTGCGGGCGGCGCTCGAGGAGGCCGGCGACGGCCCGCTGGATCTGCCCCGGCGCTGGCAGCAGGCCACCGTCACGCTGCGCAAGGGCGCGCGAGGAGGAGAGCGATGATGCGCGCGCCGTCCGGGCTGTCCGTGGCCTTCCCCCTGGCCTTCACCCTGGCCCTCGCCTTCACCCTGTCCCCCGGCCCGGCCGGCGCCGAGTCGACCGAGCCGTCGACCCGCTTCGCCCTGGTCATCGGGGCCAACGACGGCGGCGCCGATCGGGTCCGCCTGCGCTACGCCACCGTCGACGCCGAGGGCTTCGCCCAGGTCATGGAGACCTACGGCGGCATCGACCCCGGGCAGATGCTGGTGGTGCTCGACCCCGACCGCCCGGCGGTCGACGCCGCCTTCGCCGAGCTGCACGCCCGGGTCGGCGAGGCGTCCGGCCGCACCGAGCTGGTGGTGTTCTACTCGGGCCACGCCGACGAGAAGGGGCTGCTGCTCGGCGGCGAGCGGCTGGGCTACCCCGAGCTGCGGGCCCACATCTCGGCGGTGCCGGCCGACGTGCGCATCGCCATCGTCGACGCCTGCGCTTCGGGGGCCCTCATCCGCTCCAAGGGCGGCACCCGCCGGCCGCCGTTCCTCGTCGACCGGGCCTCGCGGGTCACCGGCCACGCCTACCTCGCCTCGGCCTCGGCCGACGAGGCGGCCCAGGAGTCCGATCGGCTCCAGGCGTCGTTCTTCTCCCACGCGCTGCTCACCGGCCTGCGGGGCGCGGCGGACGTGACCGCCGACGGGGTCGTGACGTTGCAGGAGGCCTATCAGTTCGCCTTCCAGGAGACGCTGGCCCGCACCGAGGGCACCCGCCTCGGGGCTCAGCACGCCAGCTTCGACATGCAGCTCGTCGGCAGCGGCGACGTGGTGCTCACCGATCTGCGCCAGACCGGGGCCGGGCTGCTGCTGACCGATGATCTGGCGGGGCGGGTCTTCGTGCGCGACGCCGACGGGCGGCTCATCGCCGAGCTGCAGAAGCCCGCCGGTCAGCCGGTGCGGCTGGGGCTGGCCCCGGGCAGCTACCGCATGCGCCTCGAGACCACCGACGGCCGCAGCATGGTCGGCGCGGTGGCCCTGATGGACGGCTCGACCACCCGGGTCGACGGGCAGGGGCTGACGGTGAGCGCGCTGGAGGAGACCGTGGCCCGGGGCGGCCCCGGCGATACCCGGCCGCCCTCGCGCTTCGAGCGGGTGGTGGCGGCGCTGCTCGATGAAGACGCCGCTCCCCGCGCGCGCGGTATGGGGGCCTCGATCCTGCCCGGGCTGGCCACGGACGGCGGCGGGGCCGACCGCAGCGTCTCGCTGAACCTGCTCGGCGGGCACAGCCGCAGCGTGAAGGGCGTCGAGCTGGGCGTGGGGGTCAACATCGTCGACGAGGACGTGTCGTCGGTGCAGGCCGGGGCTGTGGGCAACGTGGTCGGGGGCGACGTGAAGGGGGTCCAGCTCGGGGGGGTGTTCGACACGGTCGGCGGCGCGGTCGAGGGCGTGCAGCTCAGCGGCGCGGTGGGCGTGGCCGGCGCGGTGAAGGGTGTGCAGCTCGCCGGCGCGGTGGCGGTTGCGGGCGACGTCGACGGCTGGCAGCAGGCGAGCCTGCTCACCGTGGCCGACGACGTGCGCGGGGCGCAGCTCGGGGTGGTCAACGTCGCCGATCACGTCAAGGGGGTGCAGTTCGGGCTGATCAACATCGCCGACGAGGTCGACGGGGTCTCGATCGCGCTCATCCCGTGGATCCGCGACGGCCGGCGCCACGTCGAGCTGTACGCCACCGAGCTGGCGCTGATGAACCTGGGCGGGCGGCTGGGCGGCGGCGGGTTCCACACGCTGCTGTCGGGCGGCTATCAGCCGAGCACCGACCGCTTCGTGGGCACCGCCGGCTTCGGAGCCGAGTTCGTCGGCGCGCTGTGGTCGATGGACCTCGATCTGCTGGCGACCGCGGTGGTCACCGACCAGCAGTGGACGACCAAGCCGGACTACATCGCCTCGGCCCGGGCGCTGCTCGGGGCGCAGCTCGCCGAGCACTTCGGCGTCTTCGGCGGGGTGAGCTGGAACGTCGCGGCCAACCCCCAGCCCTTCGACCCCGGCTTCGACCCGATGGTGAAGATCCGGGTCGACCACACGCTGAGCCTCGACATGTGGCCCGGCTTCGTGGCCGGGGTGCGCTTCTGACCGGCGCCCCGGATCCGGGCCGGCTCACTGTGCCTCGGCCGGCAGCACCCGCCCCCCGATGAACGTCAGGCACTCCGGGTCATCGGCGCAGGCCGTCGC
This sequence comes from bacterium, assembly GCA_030426085.1. Taxonomy (GTDB): domain Bacteria; phylum Myxococcota_A; class Bradymonadia; order UBA7976; family UBA1532; genus JACKDM01. The sequence goes on from JAUHYW010000008.1 coordinate 89,383, forward strand.
GTCGATCAGGCACGGCTCGATCTCGGCGCAGTCCGCCCGCTCGAAGCAGGCGGACAGCGCCGTCTCGTGCACCGCGCCCAGGCAGCTCCACTCGGCGATGGGCAGCGAGACGTCCCAGTCGGTGCCGCAGCGGGCGGCGGCGCTCTCCGAGCCCAGCACCAGCGGCCGGCTGAGGTCGCAGGCCAGCTCGGCGAGGCAATCGACGCTGTTGGCCGTCGGGCGGCACTGCCCGTCGAGCGCGCACGCCTCGAAGCTGCGGCGGTGCGCGTCGGCGAGGTGCAGCGCCGCCCGCTCGCAGGTGCGCCAGCAGTCGCCGTAGCGGTCGCCGTTCACCCTGCACTGCCACAGCTCGGCGTCGCACACCCGGTGGCAGTCGACGGTCAGCGCGGTGGACAGCAGCGTGCCGCACATCGGGTCGCCGAGGCACACTGCGTTGTCCAGGCAGGCCGCCAGATCGACGCACTGCGCGCCCCACAGGCAGTCCTGCACCGCCGCGCTGCGGTCGGGCTTCAGGCAGCTCCAGCGCGACGCCTCGTGATACGGGTTGGCCCGGCAGTGCGCTTCGTCCAGAAAGCCCCGCCCGTCGCTGCCGCAGCGGGCCACCACGTCGCAGTGGGCCCCGATCATCACCGGATCGGCGCAGTCGAGGCCGTCGAGGCACGCCCGAGGCTGGCCGACGGCGCACGGGTCGAAGGCCATGCACCCGGCCCAGTCGGTGGCGTGGTCCGGCAGCAGCCCGTCGGTCAGCGACTGGCAGACCGCTCGGCAGTCGCCGTCGCCGCACACGGCGCACAGCGCGTCGCAGTCGACGGCGGGCGGGGCCGGGTCGGGCTCGGGCAGCGGGCTCTCGAGCGGCACCCCGTCGCAGGCGAGCAGCGACGCGGCGAACAGGAGCAGCAGCGGGCAGAGCGGGCGGGTCATGTCATCCTCCTCGGGCGGTGGGCGCGCGGGCGCGACGGGCCGCCCCCCCACGAGGCGGTTTCCATCCATACGATGATGCTGTAGGCATGCGCTCGACGCTTCACTGACAGGGTTGTCTTCGAATGCCGCCGCTGATCTCGTTGCACGACGCCCGCCTCGGATTCGGCGGGCCGCCGCTCTTCTCGGGCATCGACCTGCACGTCTCGGCCGGCGACCGCATCGCGCTGGTCGGCCGCAACGGATCGGGCAAGTCGACGCTGCTGCGGGTGCTGGCCGGCGAGGTCGCCCTCGACGGCGGCCGGCGCATCGCCTCGCCCCAGGCCCGGGTGGTCTATCTGCCGCAGGAGCCCGACCTCGGGGCCCACGCCACGACCCGCGACGCGGTGCTCGCCGCCCTGCCGCCCGAGCTGGCCCACGAGCCGTGGCGGGTGGATGTGGCCCTGGCCGACGTCGACCTGCCCGGCGACCGGGCGGTCGATACGCTGTCGGGCGGCGAGCTGCGCCGGGCGGCCCTGGCCCGGATGTGGGTCCGCGACCCGGACGTCATCCTGCTCGACGAGCCCACCAACCACCTCGACCTGCCGACCATCGAGTGGCTCGAAGAGGCCCTGGCGAACCACCGGGCGGGGCTGGTCGTCGTCAGCCACGACCGGGCCTTCCTCGGGCGCCTGACCCAGACGACGCTGTGGCTCGAGCGGGGGGTGCTGCACCGCACCGAGAAGGGCTTCGCCCACTTCGAAGAGTGGTCGGCCCAGCTCCTCGAAGAAGAGGCCGCCGCCCGCCACAAGCTCGACCGGCTCATCGCCGAGGAGACCCGCTGGTCGCGGGAGGGCATCAGCGCCCGCCGCACCCGCAACCAGGGCCGCCTGCGCCGGCTGCACGCCCTGCGCGCCGAGCGGGCCGACCAGCGCAAGCGGGCCGGCAGCGCCCGGCTGATGGCCGAGGCGGGGCAGAGCTCGGGCAAGATCGTCATCGAGGCCACCGGGCTGACCAAGGCCTTCGGCGAGCGGCCCATCGTGCGCGACCTCGACCTGACCGTGATGCGCGGCGATCGGGTGGGCATCATCGGGCCCAACGGCGCCGGCAAGACGACGCTCTTGCGGCTGCTCATCGGCGACCTCGAGCCCGACGGGGGCGCGGTGCGCCACGGCACCCGGCTGACGCCGGTCTTCTTCGACCAGCACCGGACCACGCTCGACCCCGACCAGACGCTGCGCGACGTGCTGTGCGTGGCGGGCACCGACACGGTGATGGTGCACGGGCAGGGGCGGCACGTCGCCGGCTACCTCCAGGACTTCCTCTTCGACGGGGGCGACGCCCGGCGCACGGTGGGCGGGCTGTCGGGCGGCGAGCGGGCCCGGCTGCTGCTGGCGCTCGAGCTCAAGCAGCCGGGCAACCTGCTCATCCTCGACGAGCCGACCAACGACCTCGACCTCGAGACGCTCGACCTGCTCGAAGACGTGCTCGGCGACTACGACGGCACGCTGCTGCTCGTCAGCCACGACCGGGACTTCCTCGACCGGCTGGTGACGAGCACCGTCGTCTGCGAGGGCGGCGGCCGGTGGACCGAGTACGCCGGGGGCTACACCGACTACCTCGCCCAGCGGCCGACGATGGAGATCCGCATGCCGCGGATCCCGGCGGCGCAGGCCCCGCCGAAGAAGCGCAGCCGCCCCAAGACGAAGCTGAGCTGGGCCGAGCAGAAGGACTACGACGCGCTGCCCGATCGCATGGCGGCGCTCGAGGACGAGATCGCCGGCGTCGAGGCGGCGCTGGCCGATCCCGATCTGTACGCCCGGGATCGGGAGGCCTTCGAGCGCCACACCGCCCGGCTGGACGCGGCCCGGGTCGAGCTGGAGGCCGCCGAGGAGCGCTGGCTCGAGCTGGAGCTGCTGCGGGAGGCGCTGGCCGATGGCCGCTGAGACCCCCGAGGCGCCCGAGTGCCCGCCCGAGAGCCTGCCCGGGGCCCACATGAGCCCCGCCGAGTTCCGGCGCCACGGCCACGCCGTCGTCGACTGGATCGCCGACTACCTCGAAGGCATCGAGGCGCGCCCGGTGCTCTCCCGGGCCGAGCCGGGGTCCATCGCGGCGAAGCTGCCGAAGCACCCGCCGGCCACCGGGGAGCCATTCGAAGCCATCCTGTCGGACATGGACGCCATCGTGATGCCCGGCGTCACCCACTGGCAGCACCCGAGCTTCTTCGCCTACTTCAACTCGAACGCCTCGGGGCCGTCGATCCTGGGCGAGCTGCTGTCGGCCGGGCTCGGCGTGCAGGGCATGCTGTGGGCCACCAGCCCGGCGTGCACCGAGGTCGAGACGGTGATGATGGACTGGCTGCTCGAGCTGCTCGGGCTGCCCGACGCCTTCCGCTCGACCGGCGCCGGCGGCGGCGTCATCCAGGACAGCGCGTCGAGCGCCACGCTGTGCGCCATCCTCGCCGCCCGGGAGCGGGCCACCGGGTGGCGGACCGATCGCGCCGGTGTCGACCGCCGACTGTGCGTCTACGCTTCGGAGCAGACCCACTCGTCGATCGAGAAGGCGGTGCGCATCGCCGGGCTGGGCCGGGACAACCTGCGGGCGGTGGCCTGCGACGCCCGGGGCGCGCTCGACCCGGCGGCGCTGACGGCGGCCATCGCCGCCGACCGCGCCGCGGGGCACACCCCGTGCGCGGTGATCGCGACGATCGGCACGACCTCGTCCCACGCCATCGACCCGGTGCGGGCGATGGGCGCGATCTGCCGGGCGGAGGGCATCTGGCTGCACGTCGACGCGGCCCACGCCGGCCCCGCCGCGGTGTGCCCCGCGTATCGCTGGATCCACGACGGGGTCGAGCTGGCCGACAGCTACTGCACCAACCCCCACAAGTGGATGTTCACCAACTTCGACTGTGACGCCTTCTGGGTCCGCGATCGGGCGGCGCTGGTGCGCACCCTCAGCGTGCTGCCGGAGTACCTGCGCAACGCGGCGACCGCCTCGGGGCGGGTCATCGACTATCGCGACTGGCAGATCCCGCTCGGCCGGCGCTTCCGGGCGCTGAAGCTGTGGTTCGTGATGCGGCACTACGGCGTCGCGGGGCTGCGACGCCACATCGAGGGTCACGTCGCCCTGGCGCAGCGGTTCGCGGGGTGGGTCGAGGCCGACCCCGACTTCGAGCTGGCGGTGCCGGCCCCGCTCAACCTGGTGTGCTTCCGCCACACCGGCGGGGATGCAATCAACGAAGCCATCATGCAGCGGCTCAATGACTCCGGCGCGCTGTACCTGACCCACACCCGCATCGGCGACCGGTTCACGCTGCGGCTGTGCGTCGGCGGCACCCACACCGAGGCCCGCCACGTCGAGGACGCCTGGCGCCGCATCCGGGCGGCGGCGGCGTGAGATGTTGGTTTTGCGGGCGTTCCCTGCTGTAATCGACCGCGTGCGCGTCGAGAGGGGGTTCGAATGACGCCGAAGCGGATCATCACAGTGGCGCTGATCGGGGTGCTGCTCTTCGTGGGGATCAAGTACTCGCTGGCCTACATCAACTGGATGCAGCTCAAGACGATCATGGAGGACGAGGCGCTCGACGCCCGGCGGACCCGGGCCACCGAGAGCGAGATCGAGGGGCTCATCTTCAACCGGGTCGACTCGGGGTCGGCGTTCCTGCCCGACGAGGTGGAGTTCGAGTTCGAGGGCGTCGGCGACAAGTCCGAGGACCTCGTGATCTTCGCCACCTACGATCAGCCGGTCGACCTGCTGGTCTACACCCACGTCATGCGCATGCGCATCACCGCGGTGGCCGAGCCGCCGATCGACTGACATCGGCCGGCCCCGCCGGTTGACCCGCCCTGCCGCGGCGCTCATGCTCGGGCCACCCGACCCCGGAGGCCCGATGCGCGCTGCCCTCGCCTGCCTTGCCGCCCTGCTCGCCCCGCCGCTGATCGGATGTGACGACGACCCGCCGGAGGCCGCGCCCGACGCGACGCCCGACGCCGCCGCCCCGGTCGACGCGCAGCCCGACGCCCGGCCCGACGGGGCGCCCGACGCCGCGCCCGATGCCCGACTCGACGGGGCGCCAGATGCCCGGCCCGACGCCGCGCCCGGCCCGCCCTGCACCTTCGAGAGCGACGCCCTCGACCCGCCGCCCGAGCCGCCCCGCCATACGCCCCGGTGGGCCTTCGAGCCGTGGATCTCGAAAGACATCAGCGACCGCGAAGACACCCTGGCCTTCGTCGCCGGCTTCCGCGAGCGGGACATCCCGGTGGGCGTGGTCGTGCTCGACAGCCCCTGGGAGACCCACTACAACACCTTCGTGCCCAACCCCGATCGCTACGGGGACTTCGAAGATCTGGTCGCCACCCTGCGATCCGACGGGGTGCGCACGGTCTTGTGGATCACCCAGATGATCAACCAGGCCTCGTTCGACTTCGAAGACGGCGGCGATCGCTACTCGGGCCCCTCCCCCAACCTCGCCGAGGCCCGGGCGTGCGGGTTCCTGGTCGAAGACGGCGCGCTCTTCACCTGGTGGAAGGGCCTCGGCGCGGGGGTCGACTTCTTCGACCCGCTGGCCATGGCGTGGTGGCACGCCCAGCAGGACCGGGTGCTCGACGCGGGCATCGCCGGGTGGAAGCTCGACTTCGGCGAGGCGTATCTCAAGGCCGATCCCATCCACACCGAGGTCGGTCCGTTGTCCCATCAAGACTACTCCGAAGCCTACTACCGGGACTTCCTGGCCTATGGCGTGCAGCGCAACGGGGTCGACGAGTTCGTCACGATGGTGCGTCCGTATGACATGAGCTACGAGCACGCCGGGCGCTTCTTCGCCCGCCCGGAGCACGCCCCGGTGGGCTGGGTCGGCGACAACCGCCGCAACTGGGCGGGGCTGGTCGACGCGCTGGACCACCTCTTCCGCTCGGCGGCGGCGGGCTACGTGGTCATCGGCAGCGACATCGGGGGCTACCTCGACTTCGAGGACGTCGGCGCGATCCCGGGGCCCGCGGTGGCCTTCGATTGGGAGGTCTTCGCCCGGTGGACCGCCCTGGGCGCGCTGACGCCGTTCATGCAGCTCCACGGGCGGGCCAACCTGACCCCGTGGAGCATGCCCGAGGAGGCCGGCGACACGGTGGCGATCTACCGCCGCTGGTCGTGGCTGCATCAGGCGCTGATCCCGTTCTGGTACAGCCTCGCCGAGGGGGCCTACCGCGAGGGGGCCGATCCCATCATGCGGCCGGTGGGGGATGGCATCGACGCCTGGGTCGATGACTGGCGCTACATGCTGGGCGAGGCCTTCCTGGTGGCGCCGCTGTTCGCGCCGGGCGGCGCCCGGGACGTGGCGCTGCCGGCCGACGCCGCGTGGTACGACTGGTGGGATCCGACGGCCGATGCCATCCCGGGGGGGCAGACCGTGCGCGACACCCACGGGGTCGACGACCCGGGCCGCATCCCGCTGTTCGTGCGAGGCGGCGCGATCGTGCCGCTGGACGTGACCAACGCGGTCAACGGCCTGGGCGCCGAGGCCAGCGCGGGGCACCTGACGCTGCTGGTGTACCCCGCGGCCGAAGAGAGCAGCTTCACGCTCATCGACGAGGACGACGCGCCGACCCGCATCTCGGCGCTGCGGGGCGGGGGCGGCGTGGTGCGCGTGGGCCTCGATCGGGCGCTGCGCCCGGTCTTGATGCGTATCCGATGGGACGGCGCGCCGGCCGGGGTCGAGGTGGACGGCGAAGAGGCGCCGGCCCGGGGTGACTTCGCGGCGCTGGCCACCGCCGAGGGCAGCGGGTGGTGGCGCGAAGAGGCGACCCGATCGCTCTGGGTCCGGGTGCCGGCGGGCGGCGGCGCGGTGGCGGTGCAGCCACAGCAGCAGTAGGGGCCGACGCCACGCCGCCGTGGGGCCAAGCCCACGCCCACCCGTCGCGCGGGTGTCACCGCGGCGTGTCTCTCCTGGCGCAGTCATTGCAGTCTGCGATGGCGCAGCCTTGAGGGAGGCCCGCTCATGCTCGATCCGCACGCCGCGACGTTGCCGACGACGCCCCCCGGTGCGCCGCGGGCCGACACCGGCCCGCTCGGGCGCCGCTTCGCCCGCTTCGTCCTGCTCGACCGCCTGGGGCACGGGGCGATGGGCGTCGTCTACTCGGCCTACGACCCCGAGCTGGACCGCCGCGTCGCGCTCAAGCTGCTGGCCGATCCGCTCTCGCCCACCGTCGATCTGCTCACCGAGGCCCGGGCGCTGGCCCGCTTGAACCACCCCAACGTGGTGCAGGTGCACGACGTGGGCAGCACCGACGGCAAGCACTGGCTGGCGATGGCCTACCTCGACGGCCCGACGCTCACCGAGTGGCTGGCCGACGGGCCGGCGCAGGGCGCCGTGATCGCGTGCCACGTCGCGCTGGGCGAGGGGCTCGGCGCGGCCCACGCGGCGGGGGTCGTGCACCGGGACTTCAAGCCGGACAACGTCGTGTTCGGGGCCGACGGGCGGCCGCGCATCATCGACTTCGGCCTCGCCTCGTGGCACGGCGAGGGCGAGGCGGGCGGCGTCTGGGGCACGCCGGGCTACATCGCGCCGGAGGTGTTGCAGGGGCAGCCGGCGAGCCCGGCGGCCGACCAGTTCGCCTTCTGCGCGACGCTGTACCGGGCGCTCTTCGGGCAGGCGCCGTTCGCCGGGCGAGGGCTGCTGGCGGTGGCCCGCTCGATGGCCGAGGGCCGCCTGGAGCCGCCCCCGCCGGGGCACGGGGTGCCGCCGTGGATCGTCGCCGCGATCCGCCGGGGGCTGGCGGCCGATCCCGCCGACCGCTGGCCGTCGATGCGGTCGCTGGTGGCCGAGCTGCGCCGCTGCCCGGCCTCGGACGCCGGGCTCTTCGCCGCCGAGCGGGCCCGGCTGACCCGCCGGATCTTCGCCGCGATGGTGCTGCTGATCGTGCTCGCCGCCCTGATCGTCGGCGACCGCCGCCCCGATCCCGACGAGGCGCTGCTGTGGGGGCTGGCGTGGCCCGCGCTGCTCGGCGTGCTCTTGTGGCAGAGCCGGAGCTGGATCCGGGAGAGCCCGCTCAATCGCCATCTGGCGCTGCTGCTGGCGATCGCGGCCGGCAACGGGCTGGTGTTCCGCCTGCTGGCCCGGCTCGGCGGCCTGCCGCTGGACGACGTGATGGTCTTCGAGCTGGCCGCCTGCGCCGCGCTGTCGGGGCTGAGCGTGCCGGTCATGGGCCGGTGGATGGGCGCGGTGGCCGCGGTCGAGCTGGCCGGGGCGCTGCTCGCCGCCGCCCGGCCGACGCTGGCCCCGGCGGTGTTCATGGTCACCATGGCCGCGCTCGTCGGCCTCGGGTGGTACTTCATGGTGCGGCCGGCCCGGGCCGCCGATCGGGCGCCGGCCGGGGTCAGTCGTAGCGCAGCACGTCGAGCGGGGTGGCGCTGACGGTCAGCTCGACGTCCGATCCGATCGAGAACTGAGGCTGCTCGGCGCCGAGGTAGTGGGTGCCCGGCCCGAGCACGATCTCGAGGTCGCTGTCGGGGCTGCCGCAGCGGCGCACGTCGGCCGGGTCGCAGCGGTCGGCGATGAAGAAGCGCCCCTCGACCCCATCGGCCCAGGCCACCCGCACCCGCGCGGGGTAGGCCAGCCGCAGCGCGACGAAGCTCTCGGACGAGCCGGAGCAGAAGCGGGGGTAGTCATCGCCCGCGCCCACGACCTGCACCGCCACCGGCTGGGGGTCGGGGCCGAGGTCGACCACCGGCAGCGGGGTCACCTCGTCGACGCAGACCGGCGGGGCGAAGCAGTAGGTCATCTCGAAGCCGCAGGCGGCGACGTCGGCGACGCAGCCGGGCAGCGCGGCGAGCAGATCGTCGCCCGCCAGGCCCGCCTGCCCCGCGCAGTACCCCTCGCAAGCGGCCCGGTCGGCGAAGAGCCCGCAGCCGTCCACCGCGTCGCAGGCGTCGACGCAGGCCGGGGGCACGCCGTCGTCGAGGTCGAGGCAGCGGTCGATATGCGCGCACTCGACCCGCTCGGCGCAGGCGCGGCGGGCGGCGGCCCCCGGGGTCAGGGCGCACTCGACCTCGCAGTCGAATCGGCCGACGGTCGGATCGCACGCGACGCGCCGGTCGCAATACGCCACGCACGCGGCCGGGGCCGCCTCGGCGCCCACGCAGGCGCTCGCCGCGGCGCAGCCCTCGCCCCGGCGGCGGGCGTGCCCGACGCAGACGAGGGCCTCGACGTCGCACGCCGCGGCGCAGTCGCCGGCCGGCACCCCGCACGCCTCGAGATCGGCGCACAGGCCGTCGCAGTCCTCGACCGGCGCGGCCTCGGCCACGCAGTCGCGCAGATCGTCGCACCGCTCGCTGGCGGCGAGCAGGCACGCCTCGCCGTCGGCGACGCGCAGCAGGTCGTCGGCGGGCAGCGTGCCGGCGGCGCAGCGGGCCGCGCACTGCGCCAGCTCGTCCTGCGAGCGCGGCGCGCAGTCGGTCGTCGCCAGGCACCACGCCCGGCACACCGGCGGCACGCCCTCGTCCCAGTCGCGGGGCGAGGTGCGCACCTCGAGCAGGTAGGGGCCGCCCCGGTTCGGGGGCGCGATGGCGGCGACGACGCTGTAGGTGCCCGCGGCCAGCGTGGTCTCGATGCGGGGGCAGAAGTCGATGCCCCCGTCGACGCTGCTCGCGATGCGCCGGTCGAGGTCGTCGAGCACGCCCCGATACAGGTACAGCGCCGCGTCGGCGTCGCATCCGGTGCCGTCCCGGTCGCTGAGCTGCAGGACGGTGCGCCCGCCGGTGCTCTCGAAGATGAAGTGATCCCGATCGGAGAACGGCCCGCCCTCGCTGATCGTGCCCGTGGCCCGCAGGATGGCGCCGGGGTCGCGCCACTCGGCGGTCGCGTCGCGGTCGATGTTGTCGTTGGCCTCGGTGATCTGCTGCCGGGTGCAGCCGGCCGAGCAGCCGTCCCGCTCGGCGATGTTGCCGTCGTCGCACTCTTCGGCGCCCTCGCGCACGCCGTCCCCGCAGATCGCGTCGTCGACCGGCTCGATGCTGCCCTCGAGCTGGATGGTGATCTCGCCGCTGAAGCGGTCGTCGAGCCAGTCGAGCGACATGACGTGCAGCCCCGGCGGCAGCACCTCGTCGAACTCGATCTCGCCGCCCTGGGCCGGGCAGTTCACCCAGCCCCCCCGCTGCGCGCCCTCGTAGCGGGCGAAGAGGCCCATCGCCAGCCGGCGGTCCTCGAATCCGGCGACGTAGAGCGGGCAGTTGTCGCCCCCGTACCAGAACGCCGAGGGCACCGGGTGACCGAAGTCGAAGCGCACCCGGCTGGTCTGGCGCAGGTCGAGCAGGAAGAAGCCCCGCTCGGCGGGGAAGAGGTGGATCGCCGCCTTCAGGTAGGGCAGCAGCGGCTCGGCGATGTCGTCCCCGCTCAGCGTGGGGTGGGTCTCGAGCTGGCAGGTCGGCGAGCAGCCGTCGAAGACCCCCACCCCGCCGTCATCGCACTGCTCGGCGCCCTCGACGACGCCGTCGCCGCACACCGTCTCGAGCCGGCAGTCGGCGTCGCAGCCGTCGCCCGGCTCCAGGTTGCCGTCGTCGCAGTCCTCCTCGACCGGCATGAGCACGCCGTCGCCGCAGCTCGGCACCCAGCCCCGGGCCTGGGCCTCGGCCCACAGCAGGTCGAAGGTCTCCGCCTCGACGAACTCGACCGCCGCCAGCGAGGCCAGATCGGGGTAGGGCCGCCGCTGCACGATGAAGCCCGAGACCCGCCGGTCGAGCCCGGCGTCCTGGAGCTGCTCGTCGGGCAGCAGCGCCACCCGGCGGATGGCGTAGGCCTCGTAGCTGCCCTCGGCGTAGCCGTATACGTCCGGCGGCGGCTCGACCGCGCAGTTCGGCAGGGTCCGCCACCGCCCCTCGATACACGGCTCGACCCGCTCGCCCCGGCCGTCGGGGCCGCAGGCGAAGACCCGCTCGTCCTCGTCGAGGCACACGTCGGGGTCGTCGCAGCCGCCGAAGGCCCCCCAGATGCCGTCGACGCAGGTCCGCGACCGCAGGCCCCGGCCGTTGAGGCCGCAGGCCACCGCCTCGACCGCGCCCCGCACGCACTCGCTCGCATCACGGCAGGGGCCGGGCGCGAACGCGCCCTCGACGCAGACGTCGGTGGCCATCGACCAGCCGTCGACCCCGCAGGCCGGGGCCGGGCGATACAGGCCGGCGCAGGTCGCCGCCTCGGGGTCGAGCGGGCACAGCCGGGCGCCGCCGGAGTCGCCGTCGACGCACGCGTCGGGGTCGGCGCAGGCGCCGACCGGCATCCACTGGCCGTCGACGCACATCGCCGGGGCCAGCCCCCGCCCGTTCAAACCGCACGGGGCCTCGCCCTCGACGCCGTCCTGGCACATGTCGGGGTCGTCGCACGGGCTGAAGGCGTCCCAGATCCCGCCGAAGCAGGCCCGTCGGCGCAGGCCGCGCGCGTTGAAGCCGCAGGCCTCCTCTCCGACGGCGCCGGGGGCGCACTCGGCCGGGCCGCAGGGGCCGTCGGCGACGAACGCCCCGTCCACGCAGCGCAGGGGCTGCGCGCCGTCGGGGCAGGCCTCGCCGGTGACGCTGCCCTCGACGCAGGTGATCCGGACCGTGAGCACGTAGGCCGGCACGGCCGCGTCGTCGTAGCCCGCCACCCGCAGGACGTAGGCCCCGGGGTCGAGCACCACGTCGAGGCGCGAGCAGAAGTCGACCCCGCCGTCGTCGTCGAACGCGATCGGCTCGACGCCGCCCAGCGGGTACAGGGTCAGCGTCGTATCGTCGGGGCAGCCGCCGGCGCCGTCCGAGGTGAAGGCCACCACCTGCGAGGGCCCGACCAGATCGAAGCGCCAGTCGGAGAAGCCGTTCGCCGGGATGGGGTCGCCGGCGAAGTCGCCGCCGTCGTCCACCCGGGGGGCGCCCGGGCCGATGGCCACATCAAGGACGTGGGCCGGCACCGCCCCGCCGTCGAAGCCGCCGACCCGCACGATGTACGACCCGGCGCCCAGCTCGACTTCGATCAGGGAGCACCCGTCGAGGCCGCCGTCGTCGTCGAAGGCCACTTCGATCCGGGCGCCGTCGAGGCCGACCCGGTCGATCGTGAGCACGGTGTCCCCGGGGCACAGGCCCTGCGCGTCGCCGGTCTCCAGGCGCACCGCGCGGTCGCCGTCCAGGTCCAGGCGGTACTCGTCCGCCGCGCCCGCGGGGATGAAGCGCCCGTCGTAGCGGTCGCTGCGGCTGATGTCGAAGCGGAAGCCGACGCACAGGGCGTCCGAGGTCCACTGCCCGGCCCGGCAGACCGACGCCTGCACCCGGTCGTCGCCGCACGGGCGATCCTCGGCGGCGCCGTCGACGCACGCGTCGGGGTCGTCGCACGCCGACCACGGCCCGAAGGCCCCGCCGACGCACTCACGGGTCCGCTCGCCGCGGCCGTTGAGCCCGCACGGCTCGACCTCGGTGTCGCCGGCAGCGCACTCGCCGGGGTCCTCGCCCGGCTCGCCCCGGGGGGTGGCGTCGGCCACCACGAAGTCGGCGGCGTTGTCGTCGGTGTCGACGTGATCGACCCGGGTGAGCCCCTGCCCGTCGCCCGGATCGGGGGCCGGCCGGCCCTCTCCGGCGAAGTCGGCCCCCGCGTCGCCATAGCCCAGCGCGTCGAGCACCGCCGCGCCCCGCCGAAGCTGGATCCCGTCGGGCCCGTTCTGCAGATCGGCGCCGTCGACGAGCAGATCGGCCAGCGCCCGCAGCCCCGCCGAGGCCCCCGGCTCGGCGACCACGTAGTAGCCGTCGGCCCCGATGACGCCGTCCAGCGGCAGCTCGACGTAGTCCGCGCCGCCGTTGCCGTTCACCCCGACGAGCGCCAGCCCGTCGAGCGCCGCGCCGGGCGGGCCCCACAGCTCGATGAAGGTCTCGCTGCCGTCGGACCCCGCCTGGTCGTAGAGCACCTCGTTGATGACGATGACCGGCGGCGGCCCCACGCAGTCCCCGGCCTCGCAGGCGGTCCCCAGCGGGCACGGCGCGGCGGGGCCCCACTCGACGCACGGGTCGTCGTCCACATCGGCGCACAGCTCGGGCCCGTCGTCCCCGCAGCGGCGGGCGCCCTCGGCGCAGGCGTCGAAGCAGGCCCCGTCGCAGTCGCTCCAGTCGAGCCATTCGCCCGCGTCGCACAGCCGCCGCTGGGCGCCGTCCCCCCGGTCGCCGCACGCCCGCTGCTCGACCGCGCCGTCGACGCACGCGTCGGGGTCGACGCAGTCCTCGGGCTGGGTGAAGTCGCCCCGCACGCACGTCCGCGAGCGGAAGCCCCGGCCGTTGAGCCCGCACGGCTCCCGCTCGACGGCGCCGTCGACGCAGCGATCGGGGTCGTCGCACGGCCCGTAGGCCCCCCATTGCCCGTCGGCGCAGGTCCGGCGCTCGGTCCCCCGAGCGTTGAGCCCGCAGGCCCGCTCTTCGACCGCCCCGTCGAGGCAGACGTCGGCCCCGTCACACGGGCTGTAGGGGCTCCACTGCCCCTCGACGCAGGTTCGCCCTTCGATCCCCGCGCCATTCAGCCCGCAGGCCCGCTGCTCGGCGGCGCCGTCGACGCACACGTCGACGTCGTCGCACGGCGGCGGATCGGCCCACTGCCCCTCGACGCAGTCCCGGAGCTGCACCCCGCGCCCGTTGAGCCCGCAGGCCAGCTCCTCGTCGCTGCCGTCGCGGCAGATGTCGGGGTCGTCGCACGGGCCCGGCGGGCCCCACATGCCGTCCACGCACGCCCGGAACGAGGACCCCCGGCCGTTGAGCCCGCAGGCGACCTCGTCCCGCCCGCCCGCCTCGCAGACGCCGGGCAGCACGCATTCGCCGAGCGCACCCCACCGCCCCTCGACGCAGGTCCGGGTCGACAGCCCGATGTCGTTCGGGCCGCAGGGCCCCGACTCCTCGGCGCCGTCGACGCACACGTCGGGGTCGTCGCACGGGCCGGCCTCGATCCAAGCGTCGTCCACGCAGACCTCGGGCCGGGCGCCCCGGTCGTTGAGGCCGCACGGCTGCTGGCGGCGGTCACCGTCGGCGCAGAGCCCCGGCGGGGCCATATCGGGCACGGGCGGCGCCATGTCGGGGTCGGGCGGGGCCATGTCGGGGTCGGGCGGGGCCATATCGGGCTCGGGCGGCGCCATGTCGGGGTCGAGCGGCGCCATGTCGGGCTCGGGCGGCGCCATGTCCCCTTCGATCGGGCCCTGGTCGGGGTCGGGTGGGCCCTGGTCCGCTTCCGGCGGGCCCATGTCGGGCTCGGGCGGGCCCATGTCGGGGTCGGGCGGGCCCATGTCGGGGTCGAGCGGCGCCATGTCCCCCTCGGGCGGGGTCATGTCACCCTCCGGCGCCAGGTCCGGGGTCGGCCCCCGATCGGTCGCCATGTCACCCGCGGGAGGCGCCTGATCGGGCCCGGCGTCCTCCATGGGATCGTCGCCTTCGTCCGGCGCGGGCACACATCCCACAAAGCTCACGAGGCACAGCGTCAGCCAGATTCGTCGCATCATCCCCTCCGATCCGCTCGCCGCCGCTATAGCGGATCGGGCGGCGCAGGTGAAAGCGGGAACGCACCCCGAGGTCCCCGAGAGCGAGGCCGGGCGGCGGCCGGGGCGGGGTCCGCTCGATTGCCCCGCTGACGGAATCGTGCGATCCTGCCGCCCTTCCATCGGGGATCGCTCACCGTGCACCGCCTGCTCTTCGCCACGCTGTTGCCGCTCGCGCTCGCCGGCTGCGGATCCGAGCGCGAGTTCAGCGGCGTCTGGCGCCAGATGCCCTGCGACGAGGGGCCGGCCTCGCCGGATTGCAGCGACTTCGTCTACGAGCTGCACATCGGGCGCTACGGCGATCAGCTCACCGGCATCGTGGTGCGCTACGTCTACGATCGCAGCGGCCTCGACAGCTTCCAGCGCCCCAAGGAGTGCGGCTGCTTCTTCATCGAGGGCGGCGTGGCCGAAGGCGACGAGATGCGGTTCCGGCTGCACGACGCGACCACCCCCCGCTACCCCCAGCCGGATACCCTCGACAGCGACCTGGGCTGCCAGACCGGGCAGTTCTCGACGACCTGCGCCGGGCGCCGCTTCAGGCTCGAAGGCGACGACGAGCTGATGGCGGGGGAGACGGTCTGCGGGTGTCCTGCGGGTCAGGCCGACTGCGAGGAGCCGCCCGGGCTACCGGTCGCGTTCGAGCGGGTGGTCGGCCAGCCGCGCACCGAGTGCTACGAGCGGCGCGGGATCGAGCAATGAGCGTCGCCCGGGCCCTGCTGGCGGTGATCGCGCTGGGCGCGCTCGCCCCGGCCGCCGCCCCCGCCGCGCCCGCCCGGGGCGACGCGGTGCGGCTCAACGAGGGCCTGCCCCCCGGCTTCCGCCGACCCCAGGTGGTGGTCTATCCCCTGCTCGATCAGCGGGCGCTGGCGATCGAGGGCGAGCCCGACGGTCAGCGGGCGGCGCCCGAGGCGTGGTCCGCCTTCCTCGACGAGCTGCGGGCGGCGCGCAATCTGGCGATCGAGATGCCGGGCATGACGGTGCGCGCGATCTCCGACGATCTGGGCTACCGCCGGGCGCTGGAGTTGGCCCTCGCCGCCGCCGAGCGGGGCTATCGCGACTACCGCGACGTGCGCCTCGACGCGGCCGCCGATACGCTGCGCGAGGCGGTGGACACGTTCGTCAAGCTGGAGCATCACGTCGTCGCCCCCCGCGAGGTGGCCCGGGCGGCGCTGACCGCGGGGCTGGCGCTGCTGGAGAGCGGGCGGCCGGTGCAGGCCGAGCGGGCGTTCCGCCGGGCGCTGCTGCTCGACCCGAGCCTGCGCCTGCGCCCGGGCTACGATCTGCCCCGAGCGATCGAGGCGCTCGACGCGGCCCGCCGGGGCCTGCTGACCGACGGGCCGCCGGCGCCGGACGACTTCTCGGCCCGGACCCCGATGTCCCCCCATCAGGCGGGGGCCTACGTGCTGCGGGCCCGGGCCCTGCCCGGTCGCTTGGAGGTCGTCATCCGCTCGGCGGGCGGGGTGAGCGTCGAGTCGCAGCCGTTCGGGGCCGATCCGGCCGACGCCGGCAGCCGCCTGGCGAGCCGGGTCCGGGCCTGCCTGCCCTTCGGGCGCATGCCCCGGCCCGAGGGGCACCGCTCGAAGCTGTTCCTCGAGGGCGGCTTCGACGCCTACGCCTTCGCCGAGAACCCGGTGGAGGCCTTCCCCAACGTCGGGGTCGCGGTGCATGTGAGCTGGGTCGCCGCCCCCCACCTCAGCCTCGACTTCCACGGCTCGATCTCGAACGGCGAGCGCGACCCCCAAGAGCACCTGCGCAGGGACATCGCCACCGCCCGCACGGCCTTCGGGACGGGCTACGCCTGGAGCGACGAGCGCTTCCGGGTGCACGGGCTGCTCGCCGTCGAGGTGGCGACGATGAGCGCGGTGGTCCTCACCACCAACCCGGCGTGCAAGTTCTTCGGCGAGGACGACGAGGTGCCCGACGTGCTCTGCGACCGCGATCAGGACATCGACACCTTCGACCGGGTGTGGCTGGTGGGCCCGGCGGTCTCGGTGGGCGGCAGCATGCGCCTGGTCGACCAGATCTTCCTCAGCTTGCGGGTGACGGCGGCGACCTATCTGGTCGAGAGCGACGACAACGGCTTCGGGGTGCCCATCGGCGGATCGGTGGCCCTCGGTTATCGGTTGTTCTGAGCGCCGCCCGATCTGCTATGGTGCCCCACGGTGGCCCGGACCCGACGTCCGGGGCCTCACGTCGAACCCGCTCGACGCTCATCGGCGGTATCGGCGATGCACAGTCATTCGGCGGATCCGGTCGACCCCGGCCGACGGATGGTGCCCGTACGATCCCGACCCGGCTCGCTCGACGAGCCATCACGGCACGGGGTTGCGGCCCATCTCATACGTGGGGGTCCCGCCCACCACCGACGGTGCACGACCTGCCGCTCACAGGCGCCGCGACTCGACGAGACGAGGCGCGCCGGGTCGGCCGGGCCGCCATTTCCCTCCATCTCCGCCCGAGCCGGCCGACCGGTCCTACCGCCCGCCGGCCACCACCGGGTTCTCGAGCGTCATCAGCGTCTCGCCCGCCGGGCCCACCAGCCGGACCTCGACCGTATCGCCCGCCCGCAGCGGCCCGACGCCCGCCGGGGTGCCCAGCGAGATCACGTCCCCCGGCTCGAGGGTCATGCAGGCGCTGATCGCGGCGACGAACTCGGCCGGCGAGCGGACCAGATCGGACAGCGGCCCGTCCTGTCGCAGCGCGCCGCCGACCCGGCACTGCACCCGGCATCGAGCCCAGTCGAGGGTCGGCAGGCGGCCGGTGGCCATCGGGCAGAAGGTGTCGAAGCCCTTGGCCCGGGTGAACCGCCCCCCGTCGGCCCGCTGGAGGTCGCGGGCGGTGACGTCGTTGAGCAGCGTCCACCCGGCGATGGCCGCCTCGGCAGTGTCCGGGTCGACGTGGCTCAGCCGGGCGCCGACGATCAAGGCCACCTCGCCCTCGTGCTGCACCTCGGCGCTCGCCGCCGGCAGCCGGATGGCCTCACCGGGCCCGATGAGCGCGGTCGTCGCCTTGAGGAAGTACAGCGGCACCTCGGGCACGGCGTTGCCCAGCTCGGCGGCGTGCTTGCGGAAGGTCCGGGCGAGGCAGACGATCTTGCCCGGGCGGTCGGGTCGGCTCATGGGGCCCTCGGGGGTGGCTTCGAAAGACGAACGGCCCGACGCAGGGTCGGGCCGTTGGCGCGCGTCGGGGTCGACGGGCTACTCGTCCTTCTTCTCGGGCACGACCCCCTCGGGCGGGATCTTGCACACGCACTCGGTGACCGAGATCTGCTGGCTGACCGACTCCTCGAAATGGGTCAGGCAGTCGGCCTTCTGCTCGAACTTCACCTCGCGCCGCTTCTTGGCGTTGTAGAGGAACCAGTACTCGCAGTTGATCGGGGTCAGCTCGACCGACTTGAGGAACTTGTACTCCCCGGTGGTCGGATCCTTGGTCCACAGGTGCTGGGCGACGTTGAACTCGAACGGCTCGTAGCCATCCTTCTCGAGCCGGATCGAGTAGGTCTGGGCGATGTCGAGGTTCATGATGTTCATCGGGGTCATGCCGACCTTCTGGGTCGGCGCGGCCCCTTCGGCCCCCGGCGGCGGCGCCTCGGGGGTCTTCTCGGCGGTGGGCTCGGGCGCCTTCTCGGGGGCGGCCTTGCCGTCGGGCGCGGCCTTGCCGTCGGGCGCGGCCTTGCCGTCGGGCGCGGCCTTGCCGTCGGGCGCGGCCTTGCCGTCGGGCGCGGCCTTGCCATCGGGCGCCGCGGCCGGGTCATCGGCCGGCGCGGTGGCCGCGGCGACCTCGGCGATCAGCTTCTCGCCGTCCTTGATCACCACCGCCTGGGGCGGCTCGCTCTCGATGCGCAGCACGCCGTACTTCTTCTGCTTGGCGAGCTGCTCGGCGAGGTGGGCCTCTTCGAGGGCCCGCCGCTCCTCGGCCTTGGCCGCGAGCGTCTCGGGGGCCGAGACCCGGATGAGCTGCCACACGCCGACGCCGGTGGCGGCGACGATGAGCACCAGCAGCACGAGGTTGAGCGCGTTGGACCCGCCGCCGACGGCGTGGGTGTCGTCCACGTCGTCGATGTCGACCTCGCGGTCGGCGGCCCGGGTCAGCAGCCGGGTGATGCTGCCGTGATCCTCCTCGACCGGCCAGTAGCGGTAGTCGTGCCCGGGTGGGGCGTGCGGCGCCGGGTCGGCGTCGGGCACGACCGGCGCGTCCTCCCGCTCGGCGGCGTCGTCCGCCGCCTTGTCGAGCCGGACCGACTCCGCCTCTTCCGCCTTCTTCTTCTTCTTGGCCATGGATACTCCCGTCCGGGCGCACGCGCGTCAGAGCCGGCGCAGTATGCGGCAACTGCGGTCGGGGTGCAATATCCCCCCGGGGTGGCCGGCGGCAAGTGTCATGTTTTGCACCACCGGCGCCAGCCGCTGTCCCGTGGGCGGTTGCTTGACGGTCCCCAGGGCCTCCCGTAGACTCGGAGGCCGCGATCCCTCGATACCCCGACGGCGCCGCGCGCGGCGATCCCGAGGTCCCGCACACCCCAGTTTCAGTAGAGGGCGGAGCGCACGTGGCTGAACGCAAAGAGAACTCGGTCCTGTTCACCCTCAAGGAACTCAAGGACATCACCGCCGATCAGCCCGAGCCGGCGCCGGCGCCGGCCCCCGCGGCCCGGCCCGAGCGCAAGGTCGGCAGCTTCATCGACGACGCCGAGTCCCTGCTCGCCGACATCCGGGACAGCGTCGACGAGGAGGCCGCCGCCGAGGCCGCCCGCCTCGAGGAGCAGAAGCGGGCCGCCGAGGAGGCCGAGCGGCAGCGGCAGGCCGAAGAGGAAGCGCGCCACAAGGCCGAGATGCAGGCCCGCATGGCCGCCGAGGAGGCCCGCCGACGGGCGGCGGCCGACGAGCGGGAGGCCAAGGCGGCGGCGATCGACCGCGCCGAGCGCATCGCCCGGGGCGAGATCGTCGACGAGCCGGAGCCCATCGCGCCCCAGGTCGTGCAGGCCCAGCCCCAGGCGCAGGAGCCCCAGACCCGGGGCACCGGCTTCTACCTGGTGGTCGTCGGCCTCCCGGTGGTCTGCCTGACCGCGGTGGCCATCGCCCTGATCATCCGCCCCGCCGAGCTGCCCAACACCGAGGTGACCCGCACCACGGTCGCCGCGCCGCCGGTGGCGCCGCCCGAGCCGGTCGCCGCGGTCGAGGACCTCGAAGAGGACGCGGGCGTGCCCGACGCCGCGCCGCCCGACGCCGAGCCGAAGAAGGTGGCGTCGAAGAAGCGCCGCGCCCGCCGCCGCAAGCCGAAGACCGACACCGACGGCAAGAAAGAGGGCACCGGCAAGAAGAAGCTCAAGATCGAGCTGGGTGGCGAGAAGGGCGGCATCACGTTCTGAGCGGCCCCGCCCGCAGCCGGCCCGCTCACCGGGTCACAGGCACACCCCGAACCCCCACCCGTCCTCGCTGTAGCACCGCCCGCCGCCGCAGGGGTCGGCGTCCACCGGATCACACATCGTCAGGCACTCGGTGCCCGCCCCCCGCGAGACGCACAGGGCCACGTCGGCGCAGTCGTCCTCCGAGCGGCAGGCCTCCCCGGGCCCGGCCGCGCCGGCCGGACCGCAGCGGCCGGCGTCATCCCCCAACCCGTAGGGTCGGCATCGCGAACCGCCCGGGCAGCCGTCGGGGTCGAGCACCCGGCAATCGGCGTCGAGGCACAGCCCGATGACCAGCGGGTCGTCGGCGGGCGTCTCGGGATCGTCGGGCGCGCCGAAGTCGACGCAGGCCGCCTCGGGGGGGCAGGCGGCGTCGGCCCCGGGAGCGCACAGCGCGGCGCAGATGCCCCGGGTCTCCCACGCCATCGCGGGATCCAGCGGATCATCGGGGTCGTCGTGGCACACCGCGCCCGGCCGGCAGCGCAGGGCGCGGTCGTTCGGCTCGCGGCCCTCGACCTGGGCGTCGCATGGCTCCCCGGGCGCGGCCAGCCCCGCCTCGACGCAGTAGCCCGGGGCCCCGCCCGGCGTGCCGAAGGGCAGGCAGGTGCCCGCCCGGTCGAGCCCCGATCCGAACCCGCACCCGCCGAGCAGCGGCCCGTTGTCGGTGCCGGGCCCGCAGACGGTGTAGTAGCAGGCGCCGAGGTCGGCCCGGCAGGCCCGATCGACCGGGCACTCGTCGTCCCGGGCGCAGGCGGCGAGGCAGACGCCTCGCTCATCGACCGGCACGCAGCGCTGCCCGGGCCCGCAGGCGGCGTCGTCGGCGCAGGCGGTGAACTCGTCGGCGACACAGAGGCCGTCGAGGCAGCGCTGGCCGAGGCGGCAGTGGTAGGCCGTCCGGCAGGTCCCGTCGACCCGCACGCAGCGGGTCTGCTCGCAGCTCTCGCCCACCGCGCACGGGGAGCGGCACGGGATGGGAGCCGGGCGGCAGATCCCGACGGCGGGGTCGCAGGTCCCATGCCCCGGGCAGCCAGTGAGCCGGCAATCGACCCGGCACCCGGGGCCGTCCCCGCCGCCCACGCAGGTCCAGCCCGCCCGACACTCGCCCCGGTCGTCGCACGGGTCGAAGCACAGCCGGCCGCCCTCGGCGTCGAGGCAGCGCCCGCCCCCGCAGTCCCGGTCATCGACGCAGGGCACCGAGCAGTAGCCGCCGGGCACCGCGCCGTCGCTGTCGGCCTCGGAGAGGCAGCGGCCGGCGCGGCAGTCGACGTCCGACCCGCACGGCCCGCCGGGCGCGCCGAAGCGGGCCGGGCGGCAGGTGGCGGTCGCCGGATCGCAGCGCTCGCCCGGATCGCACACCACCCGGCGGCAGGGATCCTCGGCGGCGTCCGGCGCGCCGTCGGTGGCGCCATCGGTGGCGCCATCGAGGGGCCCGTCGGGCGCGCTGTCGGGCGCCCCGTCGGCCGCGTCGGGCTCGACCGGCTCGACGTCGCCCGGCGTCGGCTCGGCGTCGGCCGCGTCGTGCAAGCCGGCGCCGTCACACGGCCCGGTGAAGCCCGGTTGATCCGCCCGCCGGCAGTGGCCGTCGACGCAGGCCCCCTCCAGCCGGCGGCCGTCGGGCAGCGCGAGCACGCAGCACGGCCCCTGGCCGACCCCCGGCTGTTCGCAGCTCGACGCCGGATCGGGCTCGCACCCCAGCCCGCCCCAGGCCACGAGCAGCGCCGCGACGGGCCACCCGCGCCGCCAGCCCCCGCCCATCGAACCCATCTTCGCCTCCCGCGCCCGACCGGGCATTCATGGACCCCGGCCGCGGTTGACCGGGACCGGGAGCGCTCCTATCGTAGCGCCAGGTTCGAGGTCGGCGCCGCGCCGACGACGGAGGTGATGTGAAGCAGTCCGGATTGGTGGTGGCCATCGTCGGCGCGACGGGCGCGGTCGGGGAAGAGATGCGGGCGGTGCTCGCCGAGCACGACTTCCCCGTCGAGCGGCTGGTCCCGCTGGCCTCGGCCCGATCGGCCGGCACCCGCGTCGAGTGGCGGGGGGAGGCCATCCCGGTGAAGGTGCTCGACGAGCAGGCCTTCGAGGGGGTCGACCTGGCGCTGTTCTCCGCCGGCGCGGCGGTGAGCGAGCGCTTCGCCCAGGCGGCGGTCGACGCCGGGGCCATCGTCGTCGACAACACCCGGGCGTTCCGCATGCACCCCGAGGTCCCCCTCGTGGTGCCCGAGGTCAACCCCGAGGCCCTCGCCGACCACCCGGGCATCATCGCCAACCCCAACTGCTCCACCATCCAGATGGTCGCCGCGCTCCAGCCGCTGCACGCGGCCGCCGGGCTGCGGCGGGTGATCGTCAGCACCTACCAGTCGGCCTCGGGCGCCGGCCGGGAGGCGATGGACGAGCTGCGGGATCAGACGGTGGCCCTGCTCAACTTCGGGGAGCCCAAGGCCGAGGTCTTCCCCCGGCGGCTCGCGTTCGACGTGCTGCCCCACATCGATCGCTTCGAGCCCGACGGCTACACCCGCGAAGAGCACAAGATGGTCAACGAGACCCGCAAGATCATGGGGCTGGCGGACCTCCCGGTCGCCGCCACCTGCGTGCGGGTCCCGGTCTTCATCGGCCACGCCTGCTCGATCAACGTCGAGCTGGAGCGCCCGCTGTCGGTCGAAGAGGCGCTCGACGCCCTCGAGGCCACGCCGGGGCTGGTCGTACATCGCGATCCGACGACCTACCCCACCGCCGACGACTGCGTGGGCAACGACCCGGTCTACGTGGGGCGCGTGCGGCGCGACCCCTCGACCGACAACGGGCTGGCCCTGTGGGTGGTCGCCGACAACCTGCGCAAAGGCGCGGCGACGAACTCGGTGCAGATCGCCGAGGCGCTGCTGAACCGGGGCGCGTTCGGGTGACGTGCCAAATTGTCGTTGGCGCCGACCGCCGATGCCAACCTGGCATCGGCCCGGCGTCGACCGGCCCGGCCGGTGGCCGCGCAGACCCCGCCGGATATGGTACGGATTTTGTAGAGGCACGACCCGACGTGCCCGCCGACCCGCGACGGAGAGTGTGATGTTCCGCTCCGCATTGACCGGCTGCCTGCTCGCGGCCATGGCCGCCCTGGTCGCTGCGCCCGCCGCTGCGCAGGATCTGGCCACGCTCACGATCACACTGACCGATGATCCGGGCCCGATCGGCATCGACACCTGCTCGAGCCGGACCGCCGACACGCTCTCGCTCTCGGCGACGGTCACCCCCGGGGAGGACGCCGACGAGCGAACCCCGATCTTCCGGTTCTACTTCTACACCGGCGCGCAAAGCTGCACCCGCCAGAGCGGCCTGGTCGAATGCCCGAGCTTCGGCTACGACAGCGATGGCATGCCCTGTGGCTGCATCGACGAGACCACGCTGCTCGACTCGGACAACGGCTTCTCCACCTCGACGAGCCTGCGCGCGGCCTTCGCCGGCGCCGTCGAAGAGAACCTGTGCGTCGACGGCGCGCCCGATGTGGTGAACATCTTCGCCGAGGCGTACTACGAAGCCTCCGGCGATCTGACGGCGGAGTCGGTCGTATCGGGCGAGGTCCCGATCACCGTCGATCGCAACCGACCGTCGGCCCCCGGCGCCGCCCCCCGGCTCATCGCGGTCGAAGGCGCCCTCATCGTCAGCGCCGACGCGGTGTCCGAAGCCAACGCCTATGAAGTGTGCGTGCGCGCCATCAGCAACGACGAGGCCGCGGCCGCCACCACGCTGGACTTCACCGTGTTTCAGGTCGACGGCAGCGAGGTGAGCAACACCACGCTGCAGGAGAACTTCACCCGCTGCCGCAACACGGGCTCGGAGGTCGCCGGCTACCGCTTCGACGGCCTGGAGAACAACGTCAACCACGAGGTCGTGTACGCGGTCTACGACACCGCCGGCAACCGGGGCCCCAACAGCCGATCGGCGTTCGGCACCCCCCTGCCCCAGCGCGACTTCGCCGAGCAGTACACCGCCCAGCTCGGCGGCTACCCGGGCGAGACCGGCGGATGCGCCGCCGCGCCGGCCGGGGGCCCGACCGGCCTGGGGTGGCTCACGCTCGGGCTGCTCGCCCTCATCCGTCGGAGGCGCCCGTGAACCGCGGCCCGTTCTCGCATTCCACCCTGCTCGGCCTCGCCGCCCCGTTCGCCCTCGTCGCCCTGTGCGCGCCGGGCCTCGCTTCGGCCGAGGTCGAGGAGGACGCCGGTCGCTCGACGGCCATCCAGCTCAGCATCGCCGACTACATGCCGTCGATCGACGACCAGTTCACCAGCCGACCGGGGCCCTACGAAAAGATCTTCGAGAACCAGAGCAGCCTCATGTTCGAGGTGACCTGGGAGGGTCACATCATCCGGGACTACGGCGCGCTCACCGGAGGGCTCTCGATCGGCTATTGGAGCGTCGAAGGTACGACCCGGCTCGAGAACGACAGCGTCGGCGAGGACTCGACGAGCTTCCAGATGCTGCCGCTGAGCGCCCAGATCAGCTACCGCTTCGACATGTTCGCCGAGAGCTTCCCGCTCGCGCCGATCGTGCGGGTCGGGCTCGACTACTACCTGTGGCGCATCCTCGACGGCGAGGACGAGGTGGCCGAGTTCTCCCCGGGCAACGAGGCCGCCGGCGCCACCTACGGCTGGCACGGCGCGGTCGGGGTGCACCTGCTGCTCGACTTCTTCGCCCCCGACATGGCCCTCAACTTCCAGCGCGACGCCGGGGTGTACAACAGCTTCCTCGTCGCCGAGTACCGATTCAGCCAGATCGACGAGTTCGGCAGCGCCAGCTCGTTCCGGCTGGGCGACGAGACCTTCGTCTTCGGTCTGGCGCTCGAGCTGTGACCCACCCGCTTCGGCGGATCGCGTTTCGGGTCGAGTACGACGGCACCGGCCTTCACGGCTGGCAGGCCCAGCCGAGCGGGCTGCCCACCATCCAACAGCGGCTGCAGGAGGCGATCGCCGACATCATCGGCGTGGCGGTCGAGGTGCGCGGCGCGAGCCGGACCGACGCCGGGGTGCACGCCCTCGATCAGCTCGCCGCGGTCACCCTCGCCCACCCCATCCGCCCCAAGGGGCTGTGCAAGGGCGTCAACCGGCGAGCCGGACCCCAGATCGCGATCCGCGACGCCCGCGAGGTGCCGCTGGACTTCAACCCACGGTTCGCCAACCGGGGCAAAATCTACCGCTACCGCTTCTACCACGGCCGCCGGCCGCGGCCGATGACCGACCGCTACGCCTGGCGGGTGCCGATGCCCTTCGACCCGGGCATCATCGAGCGCGCAGCGCCCGCCCTGATCGGGACCCACGACTTCACCAGCTTCGCCGCCCGGGACGGCGGCCACCGGCACGCGGTGCGCACCATCAGCCGGGTCGAGCTGCGCCCCGACGACGACGGGGTCCAGGTGTTTCGGGTGGAGGGCAGCGGCTTCCTCAAGCACATGGTGCGCAACGTCGTCGGCACGCTCGTCGACCTCGGGCGAGGGCGGTTCCCGGCGGACGCGATGGCGGGCATGCTCGCCGCCCGCGACCGCACCCTGGCCGGCGTCACCGCGCCGCCGCACGGGCTGTGCCTGGAGCGCATGCTGGTCGACGAGGCGGCGCTCGGGGCGCCGGGGGCAGGGACAGGCTGAAGAAATGCCCGGGGCGCCGGAGCCGCGGGGCCGCGCCAGCGCTCAGAAGTCGAGCGCGACGCCCACGTTCAGATCGAAGTGGTAGCTCGGCGAGTCGCCGATGAGGTGCATGAAGTCGGGGCTGATCACGAGGCCCACCATGTCGGTGAAGGCATAGCGCCAGCTCGCCCCGATGGTCCAGTGATAGGGCCCTTCGAGCGTCGTATCGAGCAGCTCGCCGAGGTCGACGAGGTGCCGGACGTGCCCGTAGCCGCCCCCGGCCCGCAGCGCGATCTTGCTCGCGCCGCTCTCGAAGACCATGAACTTCAACCGGGCGCCGACCAGCCAGGCGAACTCGACGATCTGGATGCGGGCGTAGGCCCCGATGCCGAGCCAGCTCGTGGCCCAGACATCCAGCTCGGTGAGGGTGTGGAACGGCGCCAGGGCGAAGCCGGGGCTCACCCGGAAGCCGGTCTGGTTCTGGGGTTCGGCCTTGTCGGTGATGATGCCGCCGCCGGTGCCCAGCGAGACGCTGAGGGACAGATACTTGTGGCCGCCGCTGCCGCCCCCGCCGCCGCCGAGGCTCGAGCCGGAGGCCAGCTCGTCGGCGCCGCCGAGCAGATCGCCCTCGATGGGCAGCAGGATGGGCCGGCGGGCGGTGCCCGTCGCGGCGACCGGGCGCCCCTGACGGTCCTCGGCGACGATGTAGTAGCGCAGGGTGCTGCCGACCATGAACCGGCGCGGGATGCGAGCGGTGAAGGTGCGGTTGCCCTTGGGCTCCATCTCCACCTTCTGCATCTTCTCCGAGCGGGCGGTCTCGAAGAACAGGTGCACCCGGTACACCACCCGATTGATGCGGTCGTCGATGTCGGCGCTGAGCACCATCGACTCGCCGGCCTTCGCCTTCTGCGGGGGCTGGTGATAGATGTCCTGGCCGCCCTGCTGGGCAGGGGGCTGAGCCGTGGGCGGCGGATCGCGCCGTCGATCATCGAAGCCCCGGGGCGGCGGATCGGCTCGGCGGGCCGGCGGCGCCCGACGGGCCCGGCCCCGGGCGTCCTCGAACAGCCGCTCGAGGCTCGGCGTGCTCACCAGCGGGTCGAGCCGCGCCCGGTCGTCGATCTGCAAGGCGCTGGTGAAGTCCCGCACCGCCCGATCGGCGTCCTTGTCGCGCACGTGGTACAGGATGCCCCGCTGGATGTAGACCTCGGCCAGCGTGGGGCTGAAGACCCGGGCGTCCTCGCCGAGCCGCACCGCCCGATCGAGCGCGCTCTCGGCCGCGTCGAGCTCGAGGTTGTCGTAGGCCTCACGCGCGTCCCGCAGCAGGCGCTCGATGCGCAGCTCGGCGTCCCGGGCGCCCCGCTGGGCGAAGGCGGTCGCCGGCAGGGCGAAGGCGATCAGCGCGAGGGCAGCGAACAGGATACGGGTCATGTCTATCGCCCGGTGATGTGGAACTCGACCCGGCGGTTGGCCGCCCGACCCTCCGACGTGCGGTTGTCCTCGATCGGGCGCTCCTCGCCGAAGCCCTCCGACGTCATGCGCCCGCTGTCGATGCCCTGGGCCATCAGGTACCGCCGGACCGAGGCCGCCCGCCGCTGGGACAGCTTGAGGTTGTAGCTGTCGCTGCCCCGGCTGTCGGTGTGGCCCTCGATGCGCACCGTGATCGTCGGCTTGTCGCGCAGGGCCATCGCCACCTCGTTGAGCAACTCGAACGAGCGCTCGAGGATGCGGTCGCTGGCGGTGGCGAAGAAGACCTTCTGCTTCAGCTCGATGCGGTCGTCCTTGATGACGATGGTCTTGTAGAGGTCGGGGCAGCCGTCCTCGTCGGCGTCGCCGTCGTAGTCCTCGGGCTGGTTGGGGCACTGATCGACCGCGTCGGCGATGCGATCCTGGTCGTTGTCGGGGTCGGGGCAGCCGTCCTCGTCCTCGAAGCCGTCCCGATCCTCCGGCTGCAGCGGGCACTTGTCCTGGGGATCGAGCACCCCGTCGCCGTCGTTGTCGGGGTCGGGGCAACCGTCCTCGTCCTGGTAGCCGTCCTTGTCCTCGGGGTTGTCGGGGCACTGATCGACCTCGTCGGGGATGCCGTCGCCGTCCCGGTCGCGGGTCAGGTCGGGGCAGCCGTCCTCGTCGTCGATGCCGTCGAAGTCCTCGGGCTCGGTGGGGCACTTGTCGACGCTGTCGAGCAGGCCATCGCCGTCGGTGTCCTGATCCTCGGGGCAGCCGTCCTCGTCCTCGAAGCCGTCGATGTCCTCGGGGTTGTCGGGGCACTTGTCGTTCTGGTCGAGGATGCCGTCGCCGTCCCGGTCGAGGTTCTCCTGACACTCGGGGCGGGGGCCGGCCGACTCGGCCTTCTTGGCCGCCGCCTCGGCGATCTGCATGTGCTCGGTCGCCCGGAAGTAGGCCCCCTGGTCGAGCTCGATCACCGCGAACTCGAGGTGGGCCCGGGCGATGGCGAGCGCGCGCGGCTCGCACTTGTAGGCCGGCTTCTGCACCGCGTCGAGCGACTCGCTGATGGTGCTGGCCTTGCCCCGCAGCGCGGCGCCGCCCACGCAGCCCGACAGGGCGAGCACGCTGACGGCGCAGGCGAGCAGGATGAACCGGTCGGAGAGGAGAGCCCGGGACGCCGCGCCCATCATCGCTGACCTCCGGTGGTGACCGGGGCCGCCTCGCGGGCCGCGTCGACGCCCTTGGCCCGGGCCTCGCGGGTGCGGGCCTTGGCCTTGTCGCCCATCTCGCGGGCCTTGACGGCGAGGTCGATGGCCGCCTGATAGTCGGAGTAGCCCTCTTCTTCGCGGGCCTTGCGCAGGTACTCGACGGCGAGCACGTACTCGTAGGTCGCGTAGCGCTCGGCGTCGATGCCCCGGGCCGCCTCGACCGAGACGGTGGCGTCGGCCACCCTCTGGGTCGTGGTCACCGGGCCGCAGCCCGTCGCGCCGAGCGCGCAGAGCGCGGCGAGCGCCGACCGGAGATCGACGCGGCGAAACGGCGTCATGACAGACCTCTCCCCGCTTCTGAAGGCGATTTCATCTACACCCCGGATTCCGCCGGTGTCAAGCTCGCGACACCGGGCCCGACCCCACCGGGACCGGCGCGGCGGCGGCCTCCGGAACTCCCGGGCGGCCTGCGGCTGCGCGCGGTCGGCGGGCGCTTCAGCCCAGCAGATGCTCGATCTGGGTCCGGACCTCTTCGAGTTCGAGGTCCTGGGCGACCGACAGCTCCTGCACGAGCAGCTGCATCGCCATCTCGTAGACCCGCCGCTCGCCGTAGGAGAGCTGCTTGTCGGCCCGGGTGAGGTGCAGGTCGCGCAGGACGATGGCGACGTCCTTGAGGCTGCCGCTCTGGATCTTCTCGACGTAGCGCCGATAGCGCCGGTTCCAGTTGGGCTCCTCGATGTTGATGGTGTCGGCCCTCAGCACGGTGAGGACCTCCTCGATCTCGTCCTTGTCCACGAGGTTGCGCAGCCCGACCTGCTCGACGTTGGAGACCGGCACCCGGATGGTGTCGTCGGAGTCGAGCCGCCGCAGAACGTAGAACCGACTGGTCACGCCTGCGATCTCCAGCGTCTCGATCCCGAGGATCTCGGTCACGCCCTGGACCGGGTAGACCGCCATGTCTCCGACATTGAACGCTGTGGCCACACGCACCTCGCTAGCAGGCTGGAGGCGCCCCGGGACGGGGCGCCGGTCGTGAGTTGGGCGCCCTACAGACAACATCCATGCCATCGGGCAGCCCCGGAGGGACCGATGTGAGGAATGGTGCACTGACAGGTCGACTGAGGCGCCATCGACGCTGAGGATGAAGATCGGGCGGGCGTTTTACAAGGTCTGCGACCCGGCTGTCGTCGAACCGACACCCGGTTCATGGGGTAGGGCTACCCCACGACGGACCCGTCGGCGGGCGCCACTCGGCCAGAAAGCCAGTGATATCAGGGAGTTGGCAGGTGGCGGGTGCAGTAGCCACCCGCGGGGAGCGCCCGGCGGCGATTCAGCGGCGGGCGGCCCGGCTGAGGCCCCAGTGGATCGACAGGAGCTGCCCGGTGCCCTTGTCGAGCAGCTTGCGCCGGTTGTCCGCGTCGCCGCCGCTCATCTCGACGATCTGGTCGACGAGGGCCTCGCGGCTGCCGAAGCGGTCGCGCAGGTCCTGCTCGCGGCTCCACAGGCGCAGCAACTTGCGGTTGCTGACCCGCATCAGGCGGTCCTTGAACTCTTCTTCGGACTCGTCGGCGTGGCGGTCGAGAAGCGGCATGAGCTTGTCGACCAGCGCGTCCTTGCTTCCGAAGTCTTTCTTGACGGTATGCAGGGGGCTGGACATCAATGGGCCTCGATTTGAGATCTGGTCTCGGCGAAACGGGTCGGCTTGATAGCACAGCGTCCGAGCAGCGACAACTACTTCTCCCGGCCATTCGGTTTCCGCCGTCTCGTCGGGTATTTGGCCTTCGCCATGGCCCTGGGCCCCGCGGTCGGCTGCCGCTCGGGCTCGGAGCCGGGCGCCGCGCCGCCGGTCGCCGAGCAGGCCGACGCCGCCCGCTCGGACGCCCGCCTGCGGGACGCCCGGGTCGAGGTGCGGGCGCGCGATCCGAACGTGCTCGGCCGGGCGGGGGCGGTCACCCTCGACATCGCCGGCTTCCGAGTGGCGGTCGACGAGGCCCGGGTGCTCGAGCAGTGGCGCCGGGGCGCGCCGCCGCCGCTGGAGGCGCTGGCGAACCCCCGCCTGCGCCGCCGGCTCATGACCCAGGCCCTCGAGACCCGGGTGGTGCGGCGCGAGGCGCGCCGGCGGGGGCTGGCCCCCGACCCGGCGCGGTTCGGCGAGATGCTGCGCCTCGCCGCGGCCGGCCACCGGCTGGAGACGCCACCCTCCCCCGAGGTGCTGGCCGCCGCCCGGGCCCTGACCGATGTGGATCGGGCGCTGGTCGAGCGCTTCGCGGCGCCGGTCGAGCGGGTCCGGCGGGTCGGGCAGGACGTCATCGAGGCCGAGCTGCTCGCCGACGCGCTGCTCGCCGAGGTGCCCGAGGCGACGCTGGCCGAGGCGTGGCGCAAGGCCGGGACCCGGGTCGTGCTCGACCTCGTGCGGGTGCCCCGGGTGCCCACGTCGGCCGAGATCGACCGGGCGGTGGCCGAGCGGCAGCCGGCGATCACCGCCTACTATCACGCGAACCCCCGGCTCTTCCGCTCGCCGGAGCGGGCCTTCGTGCGCCGGCTGCTGGTGCCGGTGGCCGCCGACGCCCCCCCCGCAGAGCGGGCGGCGGCCCGGGCCCGGGCCGAGGCGCTGCGGGCCGAGGCGCTGGCCGCCGGCCCCGAGGGCTTCGAGGCGCTCGTGCGCCGGGAGGCGCCGCCCCGCGAGGCGCGCAGCGGGGGGCGGATGACGGTGAGCCGGGACCAGCTCCCCGCGGCCTACGCGGTCGATCCGGCCACGCTGAAGCAGGGGCCGGGGCCGCTGTCGCCGGTCGAGGCCACCGCCGGGGGCTGGCACTTCTGGCGGCTCGAGGCCCGGGCGCCGGCGGTCGAACGCCCCCTGGACGACCCCCGGGTGCAGCGGGAGATCGCGGCCGAGCTGCTGCGGAAGGACGACGCGCTGCCCGCGGCGAGGAAGACGGCGGGCCGCGTCCGCGAGCTGCTGGGCCGAGACCCGGACGGGCCGGCGCTGAAGGCCCTGGTCGAAGAGGCCCGGCTGCAGCGGCACACCACCGAGCGGTTCGACGCGGCCGGGCCCCCGGTCGTGCCGGTGATCGGCGTAGCGCCGGAGCTGTTCGAGGCGGCCTTCGCGCTGACCGCCGAGGCCCCGCTGACCCCGGTGGCGCGGGTCCGCCAGCACTACGTGGTCGGCCGGCTGGTCTCCCGCGAGGCGCCCGACCCCGCCGACTGGCCCGCCGCCCGAGAGCGCTTCACCGCCGAGTGGAAGGCCCGTCGGCGGCCGCGGGTGATCGACGAGTGGCTCACCCGCCGGCTGGACGGTCGACCGATGTGGATCGACACCCCGAAGCTCCAGGGGCTGACGCTGGCCGAATCGGGGGTCGAGGCGGGCGCGCCCGAGGGGGGCGCCGGCGGCGACTGACGGGGGGCGTCAGAGGTTGGGGAACAGCTCCCGAGCCTCTTCGGCCTCGCCGCTGGTGGGCTGCTTCTCGATGAGGTTGATGGCCACCTGACGGGCCTTCTCCTGCTCGTCGAGCTCGCGGTACACGTCGATGAGCAGCCGGGCGCCGTCCCGCCAGCGGTCGGCGACGTCCTCGAAGTCGGTCACGACCACCTCGAGCCGGCCCCGGGCCGACAGCGGGCGCTCGCGTCCGAGGTAGAAGCGGGCGACGAACAGCTCGTAGTCGGCCAGCGTCTGGCGGCACTCGAGCACCTGCTGGCGGGCCTCGTCGACCCGGGCGTCCTCGGGGAAGCGGTTGATGTACGCCTGGTAGGCCCGCAGGGCGTCCTTGGTGGTGCCCAGATCCTTCTCGTGAGGCGGCGGGAAGAGGAAGAAGTCGCTCGGCCGCTGCTTGAAGTACGACTCCCCCACCCGGAACATCGCGTAGGGCACCTCGGGGTGGTTCGGGCGGCGCTGCACGAAGGTCCGGTAGGCGTCGATGCTCTCGACGTACTTGGCCTGCTCGTAGAAGCTGTCGGCGATGCGCAGCTCGGCGAGCGCGGCGTACTGGCTGTAGGCGAAGCGGTTCTTGACGATCGTGAACTGCTGGATCGCCTCGAGGAAGTTGCCGTCCCGGAAGGCCTCGAGGCCCTGCTCGTAGCGGAAGCGGGCGGTGCCCTGGTACGAGCGATCGGTGGGCTGCTCGCGGCACCCCGCCAGCGGACCGATCAGCGCCAGGGCCAGGGCGAACAGCGATATCGAGAGCAGGCTACGCATGGCGCAGGCTCTACCACCGGCGGTGGTCCCGGAGCAACCGGATCGGCCGCCCGCCCGGATCGGCGGCCCGATCAGCGGCCGAAGGTGGTGCCCCAGTAGATGGCCTCGCGGGGGAAGAGCGTGCGCCCGCTCAGGCCCCGACCGAGCGGGTTGCCGTCGCCGTCGAGCCCGTTGAGGTCGAGCGCGAGGTCGAGCCCCTGCGAGTCGAAGATGCTCTCGTCGAGCGGGTCGTCGACCAGCTCGCCCTGCTTGCGCTCGGGGCGCAGGCCGCCGGTGTCCACATCCCCCGACGCGCCCTGCGACTCGTCGGCCATGTTGATGATGAGCTGGGTGGTCGACGGATCGCCGTCGGCGCACGAGGGCGCGGTGGCGACCGTCAGCCCGTAGGCCGTGCGGCCGGGCGGGAGCTGCACCGAGACCGCGTCGTCGACGATCTGCCCGCCTTCGGTCAGGAAGGTCGGCAGCCCCGGCACCACGTTGAGCGTGCGCCCGTCGCGGGTCACGTAGCGCTCCTCCTCGGTGCGCACGTAGTCCAGGCCGTACAGCCGGCCGACGCGGTTGCCGCACGCCTGCTCGGGCACCTCCTCGATGGTCGTGAAGTAGACGATGCCGTCGCTCGTGATGGGGGCCCCGCTGAGGTACTCCTGCTCGCGCAGCGGCAGCACCCAGTTGGTCTCGGTGAGCAGGTCGACCTCGCCGTCGCCGAGCACGACCTGCTCGGTGAAGCTGACCACATGGGCCCGGGGGAAGCCCGCCGCGTCGGCCTCGCCCGCCGGGCGGGGGTCGGCCCCGGTGCCGAAGACGACGACCAGCCGGCCATCCTCCCGCAGCGAGACGCTGGGGCGATCGACCAGGGGCCGCCCGGTGCGGTAGTTCTCGGCCGCCTCGGCGTCCTCGGGGGGCCAGACGACGCGCATCGACCAGTCGTCGGCGTCCGGATCGCGCAGGTCGATGCGCCAGAGCTGACCGATGCGATCGCCGATGTAGATGCGATCGGCGGCCTGGATGCCGCCCGCCGGGAAACCCACCGGGGTGCCCACCATCGGGGCCCCCATGGTGAAGCCCTCGGCGACCCCGTCGGCCTGATCGAAGCGGCGGATGGTCTCGCCGGTCACCGCGTCGAGCACCAGCACGCAGCGGCCCTCGCCCCGGGTATTGCCCACCAGCGCGGTCGCCGGGTTGCGGTCGTCCCCGCAGCCGACGACGACCACCGCCCGCACCTGATCGTCGACCCGGACGTGGCTCAGCAGCGGGCGGGAGACGGTCAGCCCCAGTCGGTCCTCCTGGCGGGTCGTATCGCGGAAGAGCTGCAAGAGCGCGAGCTGCGGCTCGTTGACGACGTCCCACGCCCGCACCGCGTTGCCGTCGATGCGGTCGCCGGGGTCCTCGTCGGACAGCGCCGCGGTGGCCTCGGTCAGATCGATGCCGAAGAGGTTCGGGCCCCCGCTGCCGAGGCCGCCGACCACCAGCGAGCGGAAGTCGATCGCCCCGTCCTCGGCGGGGCAGTCGGCGTTGCCTTCACCCAGGCTGCGGCAGCGGGCGATGTCGCCGTAGACCAGCGGCCCGTCGGCGTTGAGCGCGCCCAGGCCGGGGTTGTCGACCCCGTCGCGCAGGTTGCGCCAGCTCAGCCGGGGGATGAAGGTGAACGCCTCGACCGGGTTGGCCAGCCGGAAGAAGTGGATCTGCCCGTCGCGGGCGCCGGCGGCGATGAGCGTCGGGCGGTCGCGCCGCTCGCGGGCGTGGGTCTGGAAGGCCGGGTTCTCGGTCGTCAGGCGGGGCGGCGGCACCGCGATCAGATCACCGTCGTAGATCTCGCCGAGCTGCCGCCGGCCGCGCTGCTCGTTGCCGTCCTCGTCGGTCACGATGCCCGCGCCGCCGAAGAAGCCGTCGAGCGCGTTGGCCACGTCGGCCAGCGGATCCTGACCCACCGGCAGCCCGTCGCCGGCCGGCACGTCGACCAGCTCGCGCACCTGATCCTCGTCCAGCGCGCCGCCCGGGTTGAGGTCGCCGTCGGCGCCGAACAGGGCGTCGTCCCCGCCGAGCACCCCGACCACCCCGTCACCTCCCGGATCACCGGCCACGCTGCGCCGCTCGTCCTGCTCGGCGAGCACGTCGTCGAAGTCGATGAAGTCGTCCTCGTCGACCGCCTCGAGCGGCACCCGGCGGCCCTCCTCGACGTCCTGGGCGTCGGCGCAGGCGTAGGGGATCGCCCGGATGCGCCCGTAGCGCCCGCCGGCGTCCCCCGGCGGCACCTCGCTGTAGGTCAGCAGCCGGATCTGCTCGGCGTCCTCCAGGCCGTCGTCGAGCGCCTTGTCGGCCTCGGTCGGCGTCACGACCAGCGGCCGGGTCCGGCTGCGCAGGCCGGCCAGGGTCGAGCTCGAGATGCGGTTGAGCGCGTTGCGCAGCGCCTCGGGGCCGTCGACGGCGAAGTAGACGTCCTCCACGTCCCGATCGTCCCGGCCCTCCTCGGGATCACCGGCCGCCACCAGGGCCCCGAGCGCGGCGCTGCGGGCCTCGTCGGCCTCGGGATGGTCGAAGCCGATGACGTACAGCTCGACCCCCTGCTCGGCCAGCCGGGCGATGTAGGTCGACGGCGGCTGATAGGGGAAGCCCTCCCGCCGGCAGTCCCCGACGCACGGATCGGCCCCCGCGTCGGCCGTCGGGTCGCGGTAGTACTCGGTGCTGCCCCCGTCGGTGAACAGGACCGCCACCCGCCGTCGGCACTCGAAGGCCGGATCGGCCTCGTCGTCGCCGCCGTTCTGCAGCCGGTCGTAATACGTGACCATATCGGCCAGCATCGCAGCGGTCGGGGTCGGCCCCTCGGGCACGAACGCCCGGAGCTGATCGAGCACGAAGGCGTTGTGCCGGCGCACGCTGTCGGGGTCTTCACCCACCGACACGTCGGGCCGCAGATTGCCGTCGTTGACCACCCCCCGATGCCCCGAGATGAGGGCCCCCGGCACCGGCGGCTGGGCCGCGGCGGTCGGCGGGCGCACCCCCAGGTTCGGCCGGCGCACGCCGCTGGCGATGACGTCGGCCTGGGCGGCGAGGGCCGCGTCGACCTGGATCGCGTCGTGCTCGGCCCCGTACGACGCCGCCACCGAGGGGTCGCCATCGCTGGTCATCAGCCCGAACTTGATGCGCGACTCATTGGCCACGATCAAGCCGTCCCGCCGGATGTGAAGGTCGGGATCGGCGAGCTGATCGTCGTAGGTCGCGCTGTCGTCGGCGCACGGCCGCCAGACCGCGCAGGCCGGCCCCGCCCGCAGCGTGCAGCACAGCGAGCGGCGGTTGACGGCGACCCGATCGGCGGCGAGCGCCGGCTTGTCATAGCGGGGGTCGATCGCCGCCGGCTCGGCCATGCAGGCGTACTGCTCGATCGGCTCGGGGGTGCCGGTGAGCACCGCCTTGAGCAGGTTCATGCGGCTCATCATCCGCTGGTTGCCCACCGGGGCCGGCGCGGGCAGCGCGGCGCCGGCCCGGGGCAGGCAGGCGTCCCCCTCGGCGAGCGCCGGCCCGTGCATCGAAGCCGAGCCGTCGATGACCAGCATCAGCTCCGGCTTGAGGTTGCGGTCGTCGTCCTGAGCGTACGCCGGGGCCACGCCGAACCCGGCGGCCACGGCGACGAGCGCCCATCGATATGCGAAGTGCTTCACGTCTCTCCCCCCCGCCGCGTCACAGGGCCTGGCACGAGGCGCCGTCGAGCACCTCGAACACCATACCCGCCCGCAGGGCGTACTCGGCGAACCGGACGTCGTCCCGGGCCGCCTCGAACCGATCGCTGCCCACCGCCTCGCCGGCGACGTACCCCCGCGAGGTCAGGTGCAGCAGACAGTAGTCCGAGGAGTCCTCCCGGTTGGCGGTGATGTCGTTGCCCGGCGGCGGCCCCCAGAGCTGGAAGCCCTCCACCGTCACCTCGAAGCTGCTGACGAGCCCCGAGGTCTCGCCGTAGCGACCCAGGGGGTTCGGCCCCGACGAGATGAACGCCGGCAGGCCCACCGGCGCCGGCGAAGTGTAGACCGGGCCGCCCACCGGCTGGCCGTCGGGCCCCACCCGCAGCACCCGGGCCCCGCCGCGATCGTCGACGACGACGACCGCCTGATTGCCGTCGATGCGGGCCGCCTGCCACTGCGCGATGAGCGCGCCCGACAGCGGCGAGGCGCTGTTGAACAGGGTCAGCACCGAGTACAACCCGCTCTCGGCGACGTAGCGGGCCTGCTTCTGCAAGCGCACGTTGCCCGCGCTGGCGATGTTCTGGGTCGTCGAGCGCATCGCCAGCAGCCCCAGGGCCAGCATGGCGAACAGGATCAGGATCGCCAGGACCAGCGCGCTGCCCCGCTCCCTCCGGCGCCGTGGGCGGTCAGTTGCCCGCATTGAGCCCTCCCAGATCGCCCCGGAACAGGTTGGTCGCCTCGACGACGGTCTTGAGCGTCATCACCCGGGCGAACCCGACCTCTTGATCGTCCACCTCGAACCACGACCGATCGGCCGCCAGCCGGTCGTCGCCGGCCAGGGCCCGGTCGGGGGCCACCACGAACTCCGGGTCCTCCCGGGGGGTGCGCACGGCGAGCAGCAGCCCCAGGGCGCGCACGTCCTGGATGCGCTCCCGGAAGACCCGGGCCCCCTGGCGCTCGTCCTCCCGGGCGTCGGCCCGCTCCCGCTCCTGGTCCATCGTCGTCGGCGCCGCGTCCCGGGTCAGACCCCAAGCCTGGAAGTCGACCACATGGTCGGCCATGACCAGCTCCGAGTCGTCGAGGTAGGCCGGATCACCCGGCTGATCCTCGACCGCGTCCACCAGCCGGCGCACCAGCCGGGTCACGGCCGCGTCGTCCTCGTCCGTCGTGATCACGTACTCCACCTCGACCACCGCCGAGGCGAGGCAGCTCTG
The DNA here is from genome assembly GCA_030426085.1 of bacterium. Classification (GTDB taxonomy): domain Bacteria; phylum Myxococcota_A; class Bradymonadia; order UBA7976; family UBA1532; genus JACKDM01. The sequence goes on from JAUHYW010000008.1 coordinate 126,531, forward strand.
CCCGCAGCTCCGCACCCGCACGTCGCCGCACAGCCGCACGTCGTCGCCCTGGGCCAGCGTCAGCCGGGTGCCGTCGGCGGCGAAGTCGACCTGGGTGATCGGGACCATGTCGAAGGCGTTGTCGGGGGTCGAGATCGAGACGTAGCTGCCCGGCTGGAAGTGCGCCAGCATGCGGGCCCGGGACAGCGCGATGGCCCGGGTCTCGGCGGTCGGCTGCTGGTCGGCCGGGGCCAGGGTCACCGCGTCGGCCGCGACCCGGCGGGTGCGGAACATCGTGCCGTTGCCCGCGTCGATGAGCAGCCGCAGCCGGTCGGCCTCGATGTCGTTGGGCGCGTCGAAGATGTCCGGCTGACCGTTGGCCTCGGGGTCGCCGCCCTCGGCCCCCTCGAACAGCTCGACCGCCCGCATCAGCGGCCGCTCCCGGCACAGGCGGGGGTCGCGGCCGACGCCCTCGCCCCGGACGACCGCCAGCCGCCCGGCGTTGCGCAGGTCGCTCTTGAGCAGCTCCACCGCGAAGCGCATGCTCTCCTGCATCTGCACGATCTGCTCCTGCCGATAGTACTGCGCGGTGTTGGCGATGAAGACGAAGTACACCGCGAGCAGCACCAGGGCCGACATCAGCCCGGCGATGAGCAGCTCGATCATCGTGAAGCCGGCGCTCGACCGACGGCGGCGACTCACAGATCACCTCCCTTGGCCCGCAGCGCGACCGGCACCGTCAGGGCGTAGAACCGGGTCGGATCGACCACGAAGCCCGCCGCGGCGGCGTCGGGGCAGACGTCGTCCATCTCGTCGGGGTCCAGCGACGCCCGGGACCACACCACCCGCACCCGGCCGTTGAGGCCGCCCGAGTAGCGGGCGTCGGGGAGCTGGTCGACCCGATAGTGCACGCAGAAGCGGGACAGCGGGCGGTCGACCCGGTTGTTGTGATCGACCGGGCCGTCGGGGGTCAGCGAGCGCCAGCGGCCGGGCGCGCCGGAGATGTTGCCCGCGTTGGCCGGCACGACGCCGTTCCAGGCGTAGGCGTTGAGCCGCAGCCACTCGGCGTGCAGCTCGGCGAGGTTGACCGCCGCCGAGGTCTCCCGGGCCGAGATGTTGCCCTGCATGCTGCCGATCTGGAGCGAGAAGATCGCCGCGAAGCCGAAGGCGGTGATGACCACCGCGATGAGCACCTCGATGATGGTGAAGCCGCGGTCGGCGGCCGGTCGATGCGTCGGGCGCGGCATCAGTTCACCCTCATGCGCGCGCCGCCGGCGAAGCTCAGCTCCACCCGGCGGGGCGGGCCGACCCGGGCCCAGCCGCCGCGGTCGATCTGAAACCGCTGCACCCGGACCTCGGTGGTCCCGGTCAGCGGCCGGACGCCGGCCCCGAGCAGGCGCGAGGCCGAGCCGTCGGGCGCGATGCACAGGCGCAGGGGCTCGCGCTGCTCGTCGTCGTCGACCGTCGACCAGCCGCGCAGGCCGGCCGTCGGCTCGACCGGGCCGACGTAGGTGTCGACGACGGTCCCCCCGAACGGCTGGGACTCGATCAGCGCCACGAAGCCGTCGTCGTCCACCCGGGTGGCCGTCTCGCCGCAGCTCGTCGAGCGGCTCTCGGAGATGTCGATGCGCCCCCCCGGCTCGTCGGCGAGGAAGAGCGACAGCTCGACCACGTAGGCCCGGTTGCGCCGGCGGGCCTGATCGATCACCCGGTTGTAGACCCGCACCAGCCGGGTCGCCGCGCTGGCGTCCTTGTTGGCCCCCTGGAACGTCGTCAGCGCGGGGTAGGCCACCAGCGTGATCAGCAGGGCGATGGTCATGACCAGCAGCAGCTCCGAGAGGGTGAACCCCTCGGTCGCCGGTCGGCGGCGGGCGTGTGGCATGTGGCGACGTCTCCCCCGGCGGCCGTGGCCGCCCCTCCGCGATCGCTCGAGCGCGGTGGAATATTACACCACGAGTGACAGCAAGGATCGGACCAGGGCCCGCGGCCCGGCCCCGCGGGCCCCGCCCGGCGCCCCGGGCCGGGGGCGGTGCGCAAAAATTGCGTGATCCCGTATTGATTGCGCACCCCGCCCCGAGATGGTGTCGCCGCGGCGCGCCCTGTACCATCGCGCCGATGTCCCCCGCCCGCACCACCCGCCGCCCGGCCCTGACCGCGATCGCGGCGCTCGCGCTCGGCGGCCTGCTCGGGGGCCCGGCCGCCGCCGATCCGGCCGACCACCCGCCGGGCTATCGGGTTCACGGCGAGACCCTGCTGATCCTCGACCGCTGGCGGGGCACCCGGGCGGTGACCGTCGAGCGCACCGACATGCGCCAGCGGCTGCGGCTCGACGCGTGGCGGCTGGGGCAGGACCCCGACACCCGCGGCGGCCCCCGCCTCGATCTGGCGCTCGACCTCGAGATCGGATCGGACCTCGGCCCCACCGCCGACGTGCTCGACGCGGTGCCCGACGGCCGGCGGGTGATCCTCGACCTCTACGCGGCCCACCTCGACCTGCGGGGCGCCTTCGACGTGCTCGACGTGCGCCTCGGCCGGCAGCGCACCCTCGACGCGCTGGGCTTCGAGGGGTTCGACGGGGCGGCGGTCGAGGTCCGCGCGCTGCCCTACGTCACGCTGCGGGCCCACGGCGGGCTGACCATCCACCGGGCGTGGAGCACCTTCGGCCCCGAGCTGTACGAGACCGACGATACGCGGCTGCGGGACGCCCCGGGCGGCGTGGTCGGGGTCGGCGCCCGCACCCGGGGCCTCGACGCGGTCGCGGCCGACGTCGTCTGGCGCCGGGTCCTCGACGACGGGGGCACCCTCCAGGACGCGGTCGCCGCCGCCGCGCTCGCCCGGCTGGGCGACGCCTTCGACGCCTCGGCCGGCGCGGTCTACGACCTGCTCTACCTGCGCCCCTCCGAGCTGCGGGCCGGCCTCGGCTGGCGGGCGAGCGCCGCCACCCGCCTCGACGCCGAGTGGCTGCGGTCGCACCCCACCTTCGCCGGGGACAGCATCTGGAGCGCCTTCGTCACCGAGGCCCACCACGCCGCCCGGCTCGCCGCCCACCACCAGACCGGCCCCTGGCGGATCTCGGGGGACGCAGAGCTGCGCCTCTTCGACGGCGGCGCGGGCGGGGCGGCCGAGGACGACCGGGCGTTCGTCGGCGGGGCCCGCGTCCAGCGGGCCTTCCGGGTGCTGTCCCGGGCCGCGCACGCCGGGCTCGACGGCCGCCTGGGCCTGGGCTACGGCGGCGCCCGGCACCACCTCGACGCCTTCGGCCGGCTGCCGATCCGGCTCATGGGGCCCGAGTCCCCCCTCTGGCTGCGCATGCGCCTCGGCGCGATGTACTTCGACGTGCCCGACCGCGACGACTGGGACGGCTGGGCCGGCTGGCTGGCGGTGGCCGGCGAGTGGTACGCCGCCGATGGCCTGCGGCTCGACGGGGTGCTCGAGGGCCACACCCACCGGGCCGAGGCGCTGCGGGTCCGGGCGATGGCCCGGCTGACGGTGGAGGGCTTGTGGTGATCGCGCTGTGGCTCGTCGCGGCGCTGGCCGCGCCCCCCGTCGGCCCGGTCTACCCCGCCGGCGCGACCCCCCTGCGCTTCGCCCACGCCCAGCACGGGGCGGTGCCCTGCGGCCGATGCCACGCCGCCGCCGAGACCTCGGCCCGCCCCGGCGACCGGCTGCTGCCGGCCGAGGCGGTCTGCTTCGAATGCCACGACCCCCGCGCCGCCGCCGCGCCCGCCGCCGGCTGCGCCACCTGCCACCCGGGCTACACCCCGACCACCCTGCCCGCCGACCCCCGGCGCACCGCCCTGGCGAAGCCCTACCCCCCGCCGGTCGAGATGCCCGTCGCCGCGCTGAACTTCGGCCACCGCCCGCACCTGGCCCGGGGCGCCGCCTGCGCCGACTGCCACGCCGGGGTCGAGGCCTCCACCGACGCCGGGCAGCGGTTCCTGCCGTCGATGGATCTGTGCGTGGCGTGCCACACCGCCCGCGGGGCCTCGACCGCCTGCGCCACCTGCCACCCCGCCGGGCCCGACGGCCTCTTGCAGACCGCCCTGCCCGCCGGCCCGCTGCGCCCCCGGGGCCGCTTCCACCCGGCCGACCACCGGGGCGACTTCACCCGGCGCCACGCCGCCGCCGCCCGGGCCGACGCCGCCTACTGCGCCGAGTGCCACCGCCCGAACGACACCCTCCGCCGCCCCGGGTGCGACGGCTGCCACGCCGACCAGCGCAAGCCGCTGGCGCTGCACCCGGCGGACTACGTGCGGACCCACGGCATCGACGCCCGCCGGGCCACCGACTGCGCCGGCTGCCATCGCGCGCAGACCTTCTGCGTCGACTGCCACACCCGCTCGGGCGTCACCCCCGCCGCGGGGCCGACCGGCTTCGGCTCCACCGACGGGGCCGCCCGGTTCCACGGCCCGGGCTTCGTGGGCGACGTCGGCGCGCCCCCCGGGCCGGGCCACCACCGCCACGCCGCCCGGCGCAACCTGAGAGAGTGCACGAGCTGCCACCAGGAGGCCGACTGCGTGGTGTGCCACGGGGCCGACGCGCCGAGCGGCTTCGCCGCGCCGAGCCCCCACCCCCCCGGATTCGACTGCCGGACGCTTGACCGCAACGCCCGGGGGTGCTTGAAGTGCCATCGCGACCGCGGCGCGCTCGACCGGCTGTGTCGCTGAGCCCGCCGCCCGGAGGTCCGGTGCCCCGTCCGCAGCTCCGCATCGCCGCCCCGCTGCTCGCCGCCGCCCTCGGGCTGATCCCGCTGGCCGGATGCGGCGCCGACGACGACGCGCCGGCCCCGCCCCAGACGGTGACCCCCGCCACCTGCCCCCCGCTGCCCGAGCTGGCCCCGAACACCTTCGCGCTCGTCGAATCCGAACAGCTCCCCGCCCTGCGCACCCTGGTCGCCGAGCGCATCACCGACGCCCAGCTCTCGGCGCTGCTCGACGGGGTCATCACCCTCATCGGCGGCCTGAGCCTCGACGAGCTGGACGCCCTCGCCGCGCTGGTGCAGAGCGACGCCGTCGCCGACCTCGCCCCGCTGCTGCTCGACCTCGTGCGCTGGCTGGCCGGCGACCCCGACGACCCCACCAGCTTCCGGGCCGACCTCGTCGGCGACCTGCGGCGCATCGTGGGCACCTGCGACACCCCGTCCCTGCTCGGCGTGCTCGAGACCGCCGCCACCGCGCCCGAGCTGCCCCGCCTGCTCGCCGGCCTGGGCGACGTGCTCGCGCTCGACGTCGTGCAGCAGCTCCTCTCGGCGGGCGATGCGCTCGACCGGGCCGGCTTCACCGTGCTGGTGTGCAACATCCTCGCGAGCCTCGTGCGCCCCGGGTTCAGCGTGGCCGGCGACATCATCCAGCCGCTGTCGGGCGTCGACCTGCTGCCGCTCGACGAGCCGCCCATCGCCCCGTTCCTGGCCGACCTCGACGCGGTGCTCGACCCCGAGGGCCCCATCCTGCCGGTGCTGGCCGACCTCGTCTGCTGCGACGTCTACGGCGTGCGCCACTGCGCCGCGCTGACCGCGCAGAGCGAACCCCTGCCCCGCGACCCGACCTTCACCTGGGCGATGCACGGGCTGTTCACCGGGGGCATCATCGACATCGAAGCGGCGCTGGCCGCCGCCGGAGGCCTCGTCGGCGACCCCGACGTCAAGGCCACCCTGCGCCCGCTGAAGGTGCTGCTCGACCGGATCATCGCCGACCCCCAGCTCCAGGGCGTGCTCGACAGCCTGCTGGTCACGCTGCTCGACCCCAACACCGCCCGCCCGCTGCTGCTCGAGCTGCTGACGCTCATCGACGCCGGCGCGGTGGACGAGCTGTTCGCGGTGCTCGAGGCGGTGGTGGACGGCTGCTCGCCGGACGACCTCGCCCCGTGAGACACCTCGCCCTCACCCTCGCGCTGATCGGGCCCACCGCCGCCGGGGCCAGCGTGCTCGACATCTTCGGCTTCGACCCCCGGGGCGCGGCGATGGCCAACGCCCAGACCGCCGTCGCCGACGACTTCACCGCCGCCTTCTACAACCCCGGGGCCCTCGCCCGCCGCAAGCGGATCGTCGCCGGGGCCGGCTTCATCGCCGGCTTCTCGGCGCTCGAGATCAACCGGGCGCTGAGCGACAGCCCGTTCGAAGAGCGCCTGCCCGAAGACTTCGCCGGCCTCACCATCGGCGCGCTCTTCCCGCTCGGCGAGGCGCTCGACAACCGCATCGCGCTGGGCCTGGGCATCTACGTGCCGCTGGCCCAGCTCGCCGAGGGCGACATCTCCGACGGCCGGATCCCGCAGTTCTACCGCTACCAGAACCTGCCCGATAAGTTCGTCGTCGCCGCCGCGCTGTCCGCCGAGCTGACCGACTGGCTCAGCATCGGCGGCGGGGTGCAGGTGCTCGCCGGGCTCGCCGGGGGGGTCGACTTCCAGGTGGCCATCGCCGACCGGGCGGTGCGCGAGCAGCAGGTCGGGGTCGAGGTCTCGCTGACCCCCGCCGGCACCGCCGGCCTGCACCTCGCCCCGCTCGACGGCCTGAGCATCGGCCTGAGCTGGCGTCAAGCCATCGCCCTCGACTACGCGCTGCCCAGCTCGATCGTCATCGACGACCTCGTCTCGATCGCCCTCGACCTGCGGGGCACGGTGCTCTACACCCCCGAGAGCTACAACCTCGGCGTGGCCTACGCCATCGCGCCCATCGACCTGCTCGTCTCGGCCGAGCTGAGCTACGTGCGCTGGTCCGAGGCCCCCGACCCCAGCATCGAGATCGCGCTCGACCTCGAGGGCGAGCTGCTCGAAGGCGTCGGCCTCGACGAGCGCCTCGACATCGCCAGCGGGGCCCCGGTCGACCTGCAATTCCGCGACGTCGGCGTCTGGCGCCTCGGCCTCGAGTACCGGGTCGACGAGACCCTGGTGGTGCGCAGCGGCTACGCCTGGCGCCCCAGCCCGGCCCCGGTGCCCGACGGCGCGTTCAACTACATCGACGGCGACGCCCACCTGTTCGGCGCCGGGCTGGGCATCACGTTCAACAACCCGCTCGAAGAGCAGGGCAACCCGGCCCACGTCGATCTGGCGTGGCAGGGCACGCTGATGCAGCAGATCCAGGTCACCAAGCGCGCCGCGGGCGACCCGGTCGGCGACTACACCGCCGGGGGGCTGGTGCACGCGATCAGCATCGCGTTCCGGCACGACCTGTGATGCGCGCGGTGCTCACCGCCGCCCTGCTCGCCCTCGGGGCGCTCCCGGCCCACGCCCGGCACGGGTTCGACGTCAGCGGCGACTACCTGATGGCCGGGCTCGACCTGGGCGTGACCATCGACGACGACGCCGGGGCGCTGCTCGGGGTCGAGCTGAGCTACGTCGAGCTGGACGCCGCCGGGCCGTGGATCGGGCTGTTCGTCACCGGCGCCTGGGCCAGCGACCTCGACGTGGGGCGGTTCACCGTGGGGCCCGAGATCGGCTACGGCTTCGGCGGGATCGACGGCGGCGTCAGCGTGGACACCGACGGCACACTCGGCGGCCGGGCGCGGGCGATGCTGAGCGTCGGGGTCGCCTCGCTGTACGTCGGCGCGGCCTTCGGCGGCGGCACCCGGGCCGAGGTGGGGCTGCTGATCAAGGCCCCGCTCGAGCTGTAGAGTCCAGAGCGGTGGCGATTCGCCGCGCTCGGGTTATCTTGATGCGCAAGACCCGGAGACGACGAGCCTCGTGATGCAACTGACCGCGTTCGTCCGCGCACTCTCACCCAATCGACCGCTGGACGGCGACGACCAGCGCTACGTCGAGCGCCCGGACAACGGCGGGGAGCAGCTCGCGCGCATCGCCGCGCTCGATCCCGACCCGATCGCCGTCTTCGGCCCGTCGGGGGTCGGCAAGAGCACCGAGCTGATCCGCGCAGCTCGCCGACTGGCCCCGATGGCCGCGCCGGTGCTGGTGCAGCTCGACCGGAAGCTCGACATGAGCCGACTCACGCTGGACGGCGTCTTCGACGCGTGCGCCGACGCGATCGAGTCGACCACATGGCCCCTCGACCTCGCCGCGCCCGAGCCTTCCGAGGGGGCGGGTCGCCCCTCGATCGATCGTCTGCTCGACCTCATCCGCACGCGGCTGAAGAACGACGGGCGCCCCGTTCTGCTGATCGACGGCCTCGAGAAAGCGGACGAGGGCGCCGCGCGCTCCGTGCTCAAGGGCCTCCTGCTCCTCGCTCCGGAGACCGGGCTGGTAGTCGTGATGCCACCGAGCCTGGTGATCGGGCCTGCGTCGTATCGAGCAGTCGAGGACTATCGCCAGTTCGCGATCGGCCCGCTGCCGCTCCGTGTCGCCCAATCATTCTTCCGAGCGGTGCTGGATCGGCGGCTGGCCGGCGCGGCCATGCCGCACGAGGCGCTGGTCGACCGAGCGACACTCATGAGCGGCGGTATCACCCGCACGTTCCTCAGCCTGCTCAAGAGCGCCGCACTCTACGCCGCGTTGGCCGACCGGGAGGAGACCCGGGTGCCGGTGCCCTTCATGTCGCCGCCCGACGCCCTGGCCTGGGTCCTCGCCACGGCCGACCCCGACCTCGAGCCCTGCGGGTGGATCGACCCGACGTAGCAAATCTGCGTCCGGCTCGCTCCGCTCATCGGGATCGCCCCGAGGCCCCCGGGACCACCCCGTCGGCGCCGGCTCTACCACATGAAGGCTCGCCCGGCGCTTGACGCCGCCTCCCGCGATCTCCACGATGCCCGGCCATGGGACGCATCGACGAACTGAAGCGGCGGCGCACGTTCGCCATCATCAGCCACCCGGACGCCGGCAAGACCACCATCACCGAGAAGCTGCTGCTGTTCGGCGGGGCGATCCAGATGGCGGGCGCGGTCCGGGCCCGGCGGGCCTCGCGGCACGCGGCCAGCGACTTCCTCAAGATGGAGCAGGAGCGCGGCATCTCGGTCAGCACGGCGGTGATGTCGTTCGACTACGAGGGCTTCGCGGTCAACCTGCTCGATACGCCGGGCCACGCCGACTTCAGCGAGGACACCTACCGGGTGCTCACCGCCGTCGACAGCGCGCTGATGGTGCTCGACAACGCCAAGGGCGTCGAGAGCCGGACCCAGGCGCTGATGGACGTCTGCCGGCTGCGCGATACGCCGGTGGTGACCTTCTCGAACAAGCTCGACCGGGAGGGGCTCGACCCCTTCGAGCTGATGGAGAACGTCGAGGAGAACCTGAACCTCGCCTGCGCGCCGCTCACCTGGCCCATCGGCATGGGCAAGCGCTTCGAGGGCATCTACGACCTGGTGAACAAGCGGGTGGTGTTCTACCAGCCGACCGAGCGGGGGCGGCGCAACGAGCAGGTGTTCATCGACGACCTGTCCGACGATACGCTCGACGGCCTCATCGGCACCCTCGCCGCCGACAAGCTGCGGGAGGACGTCGAGCTGCTCGGCGCGCTCGAGCCGTTCGACCCCGAGCTGTTCGCCACCGGGCAGCAGAGCCCGGTGTTCTTCGGCAGCGCGATCAACAACTTCGGGGTCAAGGAGCTGCTCTCGCAGTTCGTGCGCCTCGCCCCGCCGCCCCAGGCCCGGCCGACGAAGACCCGCGAGGTCGAGCCCGCCGAGGATCCGTTCACCGGCTTCTGCTTCAAGATCCAGGCGAACCTCGACAAGCGGCACCACGACCGCATGGCCTTCGTGCGCATCACCTCGGGCAAGTACGAGCGGGGCATGAAGCTGGCCCATGTGCGCACCGGCAAGACGGTCACGGTCAACAACGCCACGACGTTCCTGGCCCAGGCCCGGGTGATCACCGAAGAGGCGTTCCCCGGCGACATCATCGGGCTGCACAACCACGGCGGCATCCGCATCGGCGACACCTTCACCGAGGGCGAAGAGCTGAAGTTCACCGGCATCCCGGCCTTCGCCCCGGAGCTGTTCCGCCGGGTTCAACTGCTCGACCCGCTCAAGGCCAAGGCGCTGATCAAGGGGCTGACCGAGCTGTGTGAGGAGGGCGCGGCGCAGTTCTTCCGCCCGGTCGAGGGCAGCGACTACATCGTCGGCGCGCTCGGCGCGCTGCAGTTCGACGTGATCGCGTCGCGGCTGGAGAACGAGTACCGGGTGCGGGCCCGCTTCGAGTCGGTGCCGCTCGGCGCGGCCCGCTGGATCACCTGCCCCGATCGGGACAAGCTCGACGCCTTCGTCGACCAGAACAAGCGCCGGGTCTACACCGACATCGCCGACAACTACGCCTACATCGTGCAGAGCGAGTGGGCGGTGAACTACGCCGCGGAGCAGAACCGCGACATCCAGTTCCACAAGACCGTCGAGATCTGAGCGCCCGCCCGGGCTCAGTGATCGTTGGCGTCTTCGAGCAGCGACCCCGCCGCGTGGGTGATGAAGCCGCGGTGGAAGACCTCGCTGAAGAAGGCGTTGAGCTTGTTGATGATGCCCGGCACCACCGCCCGCTTGCCCTTGAGCATGGCCTTCACCCCGATCCGGGCCACCGCCTCGGCCGACAGGATCGACAGGTTCATCAGCGGGGGGGTCTTCGCGTCGGCGACCGCGTTGAACTCGGTGCGGGTGATGCCGGGGTAGAGCGTGGTGACGCTGACCCCGGTGCGGCGCAGCTCGAAGCGGATCGCCTCGCCGAACGCCTTCACGTAGTGCTTGCTCGCGGCGTAGGCCGCCACGTAGGGCGAGGGCAGGAACGCCGCCGCCGAGGCCACCTGCATGATGCGCCCCCGCCCGGCGGCGACCATCGGCCGGGCGAAGCACAGGGTCAGCTCGGTGAGGGCGAGCACGTTGAGCCGGATCATGCGCTCGATGTCGGCCATCTGCTGGTCGACGAAGCGGGCCTGCAAGCCGAATCCGGCGTTGTTGACCAGGATCTGCACCGGCAGGTCGGCCTCGACCACCGCGTCGAAGAGCTTCTGGCCGGCGCCGGGCAGCGCCAGATCCTGCTCGAAGATCTTCACGTCGACCGGGTGCTCGGCGCCGATGCGCTCGGCGAGGGCGGCCAGCCGGGCCCGGCGGCGGGCGGTGATGATCACCGGCCAGCCGCGGCCCGCCAGCTCGAGGGCGATCGCGGCGCCGATGCCGCTGCTCGCGCCGGTGACCAGCGCGTAGCCTCTGTCGGTCATGGGATCGGGCCTCGGCAGGGGGTCAGGCCGGCTGCCGGGCCGGCGCGGGGCGGGGCTTGCGGGGCGGCGCCTTGCGCTTGATGGGCAGCGGGATGCCGTGGTGGTGCAGGTAGTTCGCCGACAGCCGCCAGTCCTCGTAGTAGGTGCCCCACAGCCGGTCGTAGAACGAGAACGCCGCCGCGTGGTTGATCAGGTTGCCCCGCTTGCAGTGGTGCAGTTTGTGGGCGTGGTTGTCCATGAAGATGTAGCTCAGCGGCCCGATGTTGAAGGTGACCACCGTGTGGTCGGTGGCCTGCAACGCCAGGATGAGGAAGTAGGCCGCCAGCGTGGCCGGCAGATCCATGCCCAGGGCCCAGGCGATGACCACCATCGCCGGCTGGAACTGGCTGAAGGCGGTGTCGACGAGCGACGACTGGTTGCCCCGCAGGAAGTCCATCTCGGCGACCGAGTGGTGGGCGGCGTGCTTCTTGCGCCAGTATTGCTTGATGCGGCCCCGGCCCACGCTGTGGCTCATCTTGCGGTGGATCCAGTAGTAGGCGAGGTCGTCGAGCAGCACCGCGGCGAAGATGAGCCAGCCGCTGTTCGACAGCGGGCCGTGCAGCGGCGCGAAGCTCGCCAGCCACCAGCCGGCGACCACGAAGCCGCCCCCGGCGAGGATGCCCTGCCAGAAGACCTGGGCCAGCCCCATCACCCAGTCCCGGGCGGTCAGCGCCGGCAGCTCGATGGCCGGGTGGCGCTTCTCGGCCGAGATGGTGAAGACCATGAAGACGAACGAGGTGACCAGGAAGCCGACGATGACGTGGAACAGCGTCACCCCGAAGAGCGCCAGCCACAGGATGTAGAAGACCGGCGAGCCGAGGTGCCCGAAGATGCCGTAGAGCAGGCCGGTGCGCTGCTCGGGCGGGGTCTCGGGGATCGCCAGCGTCTCGTAGGTGTGGGCCATGCATCCTCCTCCGTGACGCACGATCCATGTTCCCGGGCTCCGAGGCAACCGTCCCGCCCCCGCGGCGGCCCCGCGCCGGCTCAACATCGTGAAATATTCAGCGCAACCCGCCGGAAATCCTGGACAATCCGCGGGGGGCGCCGCCGTGCGACGGCCGCCTCCGTTTGACGGCGGGGCGCCGGGTGTCGACCCTCGGAGCCGTCCCCGACATCGCCGCCGACATCCGACCGCCCGGAGAACCCCATGCGCCGCGCCCCCTCGCCCCTCCGCTCGCTCGTGACCCTCGCCCTCGCCGTCACCGGGGTCGTGCTCGCCGGCTCGACCGGCTGCGCCACCTTCGGCGGCACCCCCGACACCCACGAGATGGACAGCGCCCGGGGGGCCATCTACGACGCCCGGCGGGCGGTCTTCGTCAACGCGCGGCGCCTCGAGCGCAAGGGGCCCCCGTGGAAGGCCATCGGGCAGACCCTCTTCGGCGACGCGCAGACCAGCCCCGAGGGCGAGGTGCCGATCGCGTCGCCGGTGGAGGCGTGGAAGAGCCCGCCGGCCAGCGGCCTGCGGCTCACCTGGATGGGCCACTCGACCGCGCTGGTCGAGATCGATGGGGCCCGGGTGCTGACCGATCCCATCTGGAGCGAGCGGGCCTCGCCCTCGACTCTGGTCGGCCCCCACCGCTTCCACGCGCCGCCGGCCCCGCTCGAGGCGCTGCCGCCCATCGACGCGGTGATCATCAGCCACGATCACTACGACCACCTCGACCACGAGACCACCGTCGCGCTCGCCGCGCAGGGGGTGCCGTTCTTCGTGCCGCTCGGCGTCGGCTCGCACCTCGCGAAGTGGGGCGTGCCGGCCGATCAGATCACCGAGCTGGACTGGTGGGGCCGGGCGCAGGTGCCCGGCACCCGGGTCACCGTCGTCGCGACCCCGGCCCAGCACTTCTCGGGGCGGGGGCTCTTGTCACGCAACCAGACGCTGTGGGCCTCGTGGGTGGTGCGCGGGCCGCAGCACCGGGTGTACTTCGGGGGCGACACCGGCCTGTTCGACGGCTTCGCCGACATCGGCCGCCGGGAGGGCCCGTTCGACGCGAGCATCATCCCGGTCGGGGCCTACAACCCGGCGTGGCGCGAGATCCACCTCGACCCCGAGGAGGCCATCGAGGCCCACCGGATGGTGCGGGGCGGGGTGCTCCTGCCGGTGCACTGGGGCACCTTCCAGCTCGGCACCCACGACTGGCGGGAGCCGGCCGAGCGCACCCTGGTCGCGGCCCGGGCCGCGGGGGTGGTCGCCATCACCCCGCTGCCCGGGGCCCCCATCGAGCCGACGACCGCCCGGGCCGACAGCACCGGCCCCTGGTGGCGGCTGGTGGACGCGGTCGCCGCCCTGCTCGGCGATGGAGTCCTGGCCGGGCGGTGAACGCGCTCGAGAAGACCCGAGAGGCGAAGATTCCTGACGGGCCTCGACAGGGCGGCGGGTGGGGCGGACGCGAAGTCCGCGTGATGAGTCCGCGAGCCATTTCGACCCCGATCGAGGCGGGCCGACGAAGGCGTGCCGGGGGCACGTCGAGGAGAACCGACGCAGAGCGGGGGCGAAAGGGCCGTGGAATTGCCATGCGGATCTCGCGGACGCCCCACCTGGGGTACGATGACCCCATGAACGCAACGCATACGAACGCCGCCGGGCTGCGCAAGCCGCCCGCCCTCCGGCCGGGGGCCCGCCTCGGCGTCTTCGCCCCCAGCCACCCGGCCCACGCGCTCTTCCCCGACCGCTACCGGGCGGGGGTCGCCGCCCTCGAGGCGCTGGGCTACACCGTCGTCGAGGATCCGCTCGTCGCCGCCGGCAAGTCACAGGGCTACCGCACCGCGCCGCCCATCGAGCGGGCCCAGGCGCTGATGCACCTGTGGCTCGAGGCCGACGTCGACGGGCTGATCAGCGTCATCGGCGGGCAGAACTCGTCGAGCCTGCTGCCCCACCTCGACTTCGCCGCGCTCGCCGCCCGGCCCAAGGTCGTCTGCGGCTACAGCGACGTGACCGCCCTGCACATGGCGCTGGCGAGCGAGGCCCGGCTGTCGACCTTCTACGGCCCGGCGGTGGCCCCCTCGTTCGGCGAGCCGGGGCCCCTGCCCTACACCGTCGACGCCTTCACCGCGGCGGTCACCGGCGCCGCCGAAGAGCGCCGCCGCCTCGAGCCGCCGTCGCGCTGGAGCCGGGAGGGCCCCCGGTGGAGCGGCGACGACTGGCGCGATCCGGCGAAGCGGGTCTGGCACGATCACCCGGGCTGGGCGGTCGTGCGGGGCGGCGAGGCCCGGGGGCCGCTGCTCGCGGGCAACCTCAATACGATGCGGGCGCTGACCGGGACCCGGTACCTGCCGGCCTTCGACGGCGCGATCCTGATGATCGAGGAGATGAGCGCCCCCCTCGACCGCTGGGAGCGCGCGGTGACCCACCTGGCCCTGATGGGGGTCTTCGACCGCATCGCGGGCCTGATCGTGGGCCGCCCCGAGGTCGCCGAGGTGGGCGACGCGCCGTTCGATCACACCCAGGTGCTGCTCGAGGTGGTCGGGGCCCACTACGACTTCCCGATCGTCGAGGGCTTCGACTGCGGGCACACCCACCCGATGCTGACCCTGGCCCAAGGCACCGAGGCGAGCCTGAAGGTCGACGACCACGGGCCGGTCGAGCTGTGGCTGGAGGAGGCGATGGTGGCGCCGCCGGCCGAGGGCGGCGCCGAGGCCCGCTGAGGGCGGGCGTGGGCGGGCGAGGGCAGAGCGAACCGGCGGGCGCCTACTCGACGATGACCTGGTAGCCGTCCATGCCGACGTGCGGGCGGCAGAAGTAGGTGTAGATCCCCGGCGCGTCGAACGTGAACTCGTAGGTCTCGCCGGGGGCGATGTTCCCGCTGTCGAAGGTCGAGCCCGCGTCGGGCGCGCCCCGGATCCCGCTGGTCACGGTGTGGGTCGCGCCGTCCATGTTGGTCCAGCGCACGGTGTCCCCGGCCGAGACGACCACCGGATCGGGGTTCATGGCGAAGCCGGCGATGGCGACGTCGACCGGCTCGGCCGGCGCCGCCGGGCCGCAGATCTGGATCTCGCGGGGCGAGACCAGCTCGGCCCGGAACTGGGTCTGGCTGAGCGAGAAGAAGCCCAGGTTGCCCTCGATGCCGGTGTCCGCCAGGGAGAACTCGAGCACGCCGTCGACATAGACCTCGAGCAGCGCGCCGTCGCCGACGATCTCGACGAGGTAGTTGGTGTTGTCCTGCCACCGCTCGTCGCCCCACACGTTGCCCTCGGCGAGCAGGGTGACGTTGGGCCCGTCGAGCTGGTTCAGCTCGCGCCCGGTCGACGGGCCGTCGACGCGGGCGACCCGCAGCCCCTCCCGGCCGAGGCCGTAGACGTCGTCGTCCTGGGTGCCCTGACGCCAGTAGAACAGCAGGTAGGGCTGCTGCCAGTCGGTCAGCGGCATGTCGCTGGCGCCGATGGTCCAGCCGATGCCGTCGTTGTCGCTCGCCGTGCGCACCCCGACCCGGATGGCGGCGGTGTAGGTCGGGCTGATCGGCAGCGTCGTCGAGTAGTGCGCCGGCCGGCTGTTGCGGTTCTGGGTGACGACGAAGCCGCCGCCCGAGACGAGCCACTCCGAGGGGTTGTCGTCGCCGGGGGTCGGCAGCGCGTCCTCGACCCCGAGACCGAAGTCGACCTGCTCGCAGGCGAAGCCGCCCTCGAGCGCGCAGGCCGACGAGCAGCCGTCGCCGTCGTCGAGGTTGCCGTCGTCGCACTCCTCGCCCTCGCCCTCGTCGATCGTGCCGTCGCCGCAGGCGGGCACCCGCGCGGCGGGGCAGTCGCCGACGCCGGCGCAGTCGCTGTCGGCGCAGTCGATGTCCCCGTCGTCGTCGTCGTCGAGCCCGTCGTCGCAGGCCGCCTCGACCTCGCCGCATCGGCCCCGGCTCGCGTTGAGCACGTAGTCGCCGGCCACGCCGGCGAACCCGTCGACGAAGACGTAATACGTGCGCCCGTGGATCGCCCGGAACTCGACCTCGGACTGCGTGTTGGGGAAGCCGATGTCGTCGTTGCAGGCGGTGTCGTCGGCGCCGGGGCAGTCGGTCTCCCGCACGTAGAGCACCGTGTCATGGGCCGTGCCGCGGGTGTCGATGCACCAGGTGGCGGTGCGGCTGGCGAAGAGCGGGTGCACCGTCTCCTGGGAGTCGTTGGGCCGGCAGGACGGCGTGTGATCGTCCCCGGTCCCGACGGTGGAGCCACGGTAGATCCCCGGCCCGACGATGGCCTCGGCGGCCTCGGCGCAGGCGATGGGCTCGACCACGCAGCTCGGCTCGCCGATGCAGTCGTTGTCGGCGCAGTCGATCTCGCCGTCCCGGTCGTCGTCGACCCCGTCGGCGCACTGCGTCTCGCGCTCGGGGATACAGGCCGGCGAGTTGGCGATGTCGGGGAATCCGGCGGCGTCGGGGTTGACGTACCACGAGTAGTTGATGCCGGTGCTGGCCACCTGCCGGACGGCGGGCGGATCGGTGCTCAGATCCACGGTGCCCAGCTCGTCGATGCTGAGACCATCGAGGGTGAACAGCTCGGGCTGGCAGGTGTCCGCCCGCAGCGCGAAGGCCAGCGAGACCGCGCGGATGTCACCGTCGGCGTCTTCGAAGCCTTCGGGCGCCGGCGCCCCCAACGGCTCGATGGTGCCGGCCTCGACGTCACAGCGATAGATGTCGCGCTGCACGCCGGGCTCCAGAGAGGCCCCGGTGAGGATGCAGTCGCCGGCGGCGTCGAACGCGATGTCGGCGCCGTCCATCGGGACCGGGTAGTCGATGATCCCCGGGCCGAGGTCGTCGGCGAACTCTCGCACCTGCTGGTTGGTGCGGTCCATCACCCACAGGCGGCCGTCGGGGCCGTAGCCCGCCCCGTGGATCCACACCGGCACCGCCGGCCCGTCCACGGTCGCTTCGGCGTTCGCCGGATCGATCGTGATCGGGGTGCTGCTCGGGCCGTCGGGGTCGACGACGAAGCCGGTCAGGATCCCGTCGGGCGACAGCGCGATGGCGCTGACCGCGACCGGCTCGCCATCCACCGTGATGTCGCCGAGCAGGACCGCGTTGCCCTCCGCGTCGAGGGTGTACAGCCGGGTCGGCGCCGCCGGCACCGGGCTGCCGAGCTGATTGGGCATCGAGAAGTAGACCGTGCGGTCGATGTCGCATGCCGCGTCGTCCCGGCAGTCGGCGTCGAGGCAGTCGATGCCGCCGTCGCCGTCGTCGTCGGCGCCGTTGTCGCAGATCTCGGCGGTGCCGCACAGGCCATCGACGCAGGGCTGCCCGTCGGGGCACTGCCCGTCGTCCCGGCACTCGCCGGGCAGCAGGCAGGTGAGGCCGACGTCCTCGCCGTGGCCGCAGTTCTCGGTCCCCACATCGTTGGCCGGGCAGTCGAGCAGCCGGCCTTCGTCGCCGACGCAGATGACGTTGTCGAGCAGGGTCGGATCGGGGCCGGGCCGCGCGTCGAAGTAATCGGCCATGCCCGGGTAGCCGAGCTGCTGGCAGGCCACGTCGCCGTTGATGGTCGCCTGGTCGGGGGCGCCGCCGAAGTCGCCGTCCCACGAGTCGTCGCAGACCGTGCCCCAGCCGCCGTCGATGAAGACCTCGAGCCGGCCGGTGTTGGGGCTGTCCCCGTCGATGAGGCGCAGCTCGCCGTCCTCGCCGCCGATGCACAGCGGGTCGACGTCGCAGTCGCGGTCGGCGCAGTCGGTGAACCCGTCGAGGTCGTTGTCGATCCCGTCGTCGCAGTCCTCGGCGAGCAGGCAGGCGATGTCGCCGGCGCAGTCCTCGTCGGTGCAGTCGATCTGGCCGTCGCCGTCGTCGTCGGCCCCGTCGTTGCAATCCACCTCGCTGCCGGTGAGGAAGTCGGGGTCGCCGTCGGCGTTCGAGTCGCGCACCGCGTAGCCGATGTCGCCGCTGTCGGGCAGCGTCTCGACCGCGTCGGGCAGGCCGTTGTTGCCCGCCTCACCGTCGACCACGCCGGCGGTGGTGGGCTGGTCGTGCCCCGCCTCGTCGGCGTCGAAGAGGCCGTCGCCGTCGCTGTCGAGGTCGAGGCGGTTGGGGATGCCGTCGCCGTCGCTGTCCACGTCATCGGGGCAGGTGGGCGAGAACTGGGCCACGTCGATGTAGTTGCCCGCCGCGCCCGGGATCAGGGTCGTCACCTGGAACCGGGTGACCTCCTGGCCGTCGGGCACGACGTAGGTGCCCGAGAACACCCGCCAATCGTCGTTGCCGTGCACGAACTCGACCCGGTAGTCGGGGGCGTCCGGCGCGCCGATCGTGACCTCGAACGGCTCCTCGCCCTGGCGGCCGCGGTGGTAGACGCTCCACTCGTAGAGCGTGCCGGGCACGGTGGCGACGTCCTGGTACAGCCCGCTGGCCTGGGTGGCGTTCAGCTCGGCCCACTGGCGGCCGTCGATGGTCGGCGCGCCCTCGTAGCCGGTCCCGATCAGCTCGATGATGCCGTCGGGCGAGGTGGTCGACCACCCGGGCACGGCGCCCTGATCGTTCGACGAGAACCCGCCATCGGGCGCGTTGTTCGGCATCTCGAAGCTGGCGTTGACCACCGCGTTCTCGGCACCGAACCCGCACTCGGCGGCGTCGGGCACGCCGTCGTTGTCGTCGTCGAGGTCGCGGCTGTCGGGCACGCCGTCGCCGTCGAAGTCCAGCACCGCGATGCACCGCCCGTCAGAGCAGAGCTGGCCGTCGGCGCAGTCGTCGTCATTGGCGCACGCCGGCTGGCACAGGCCCTCGCCGTCACAGTACTCGTCGGCGGCGCACTGCCCGTCGTCCCGGCACTCGCCGGGCAGCAGGCAGATCAGGCCGACGTCCTCGGCGTGGCCGCAGTTGTCGGCTCCCAGCGCGTTGGCCGGGCAGTCGATCAGCCGGCCCTCGTCCCCGGCGCACGCCACGTTGTCCAGCCAGATCGGGTCGACCCCGCCCCCGGCGTCGAAGATGTCGGCCATGCCGGGGTAGCCGAGCTGGCGGCAGGCCACGTCGCCGTTGGTCACCCCCTGCTCGGGCGGGCGGAATTCGCCCTCCCAGTAGTCGTCGCAGACGGTGCCCCACTCGCCGTTGGCGAAGACCTCGAGCCGGCCCTCGTTGGGGCCCTCGCCGCCCACCAGCCGCAGGTCGCCCTGCGCGGGCTGCTCGCCCAGGCAGGCCGGGGTGTCGGCGCACAGCGGGTCGTCGCAGTCGACCGCGCCGTCGCCGTTGTCGTCCTGACCGTTGGCGCACAGCTCGACGACGCCCACGCAGTCGGGCGCGTTGAGCAGGCTGGGGAAGCCGCCCATATCGGGGGTCTGGTAGTACGAGTAGTTGATCCCGGTCGAGGCGATGTGGGTCATCGTCGGGGGATCGGTGGTCAGGTCGAGGTAGCCCAGCTCGTCGATGGACAAGCTGTCGAAGGCGTACAGCCGCTGCTCGCAGGTGACGCTGTCGTAGGCGAAGGCGATGGCCGGGATGGTCGAGTCGTTGCCGTTGTCGAAGCCCCCGGCCGACGGCGGCTCACCGAGCGACTCGGCGGTGCCCGCCATCAGGTCGCAGGTGTAGACGTCGAACTGCTCGAACGGCACGTCGACCCCGGTCAGGTAGCAGTTGCCGTCGGCGTCGAAGGCGATGTCGGAGCCGAGGAAGTTCTCGGGGTAGTCCAGCACCGACGGGCCGATGCCCAGCTCGAGGTCGTAGCCCCGCACCTGCTGGTTGAGCGCGTCCATGACCCACAGGTTGCCGTCGGGGTCGAAGGCCGCGCCGTCGATGTAGGTCGGGGCCCCCGCGTCCATCACCATCGCGGTGGCGGTGTCGGGGTCGATGAGCAGCAGCCGCGAGACGCCGCCCGCCTCGAGGTCGAGGGGGTCGGCGGGCACGAACTCGAAGCCCCAGAGCTGGCCGTCGGGCGAGACCGCCAGGGCCGAGACCCGGATGGGCTCGCCGTCGAGCAGGATGTCGCCGAGGAGCTGCAAGGCGCCCTCGCCGTCGACGGTGTACAGCCGGGTGGGCGTGCCGGGCATGGTGTTGGGCACGACGCTGGCCGGCGCCGAGAAGTACACCGTGCGGGTGACCGCGCACGCGGGGTCCAGGTTGCAGTCGCGGTCGTCGCAGTCGACCGCGCCGTCCTCGTCGTCGTCCTCGTCGTTGTCGCAGATCTCGACGACCTCCTCGCAGACCTGGAGGGTCAGCGGGGCCACCAGCTCGGCGGTGTACTGGTTCTGACTGTAGGTGTAGAAACCCAGGTTGCCGGCCGGCAGCGGGCCCTCGAGGTCGAACTCCAGCTCGCCGTCGACATAGACCTGCAACCCGGTCTCGTCGCCGGTCACCTCGACCGTATAGACCCGGCGATCCTCCCAGCCCACGGCGCCGAAGTTGTTGCCGTCGGCCAGTCGGGTGATCGGGCCGTTGAACTGCCACAGGTCGACGTTGGTCACCGGCCCGTCGACCAGCCCCACCCGCAAGCCGGCGGTCGCGAGGCCGACGTCCGGCGCGTCCTGATCGAGCTGCTTCCACGAGAAGAGCAGATACGGCTGATCGGGCGCGCTCAGCGGGGTCTCCCCGGCGCCGATCGTCCAGCCCACCATGTCGTCATCGCCCTCGGTCTGCACCGAGACGTTGAACACCGCCCGGTAGTTGGGGCTGATCGGCAGCGACGTGGAGTAGGTCGCCGGCCGCGAGTTGGCGTTCTGGATCACGGTCAGGCCGTCGTCGGAGACGGACCAGTCCGGCAGCTCGCCCTCGGGCACCGAGTCGGTGACCCCGATGCCGAAGCCCTCTTCGCGGCAGACGAAGTCGCCTTCGACCTGGCAGTCGGACGAGCAGCCGTCGCCGTCCTCGAAGTTGCCGTCGTCGCACTCTTCGCCCTCGTCGGCCTCGACCTCGCCGTTGCCGCAGAAGACGGCGGCGAGCTGGCAGCGATCGAGCCGCTCGAAGCGGGTGCACTGCGGCTCGGCGCCGCACAGGTCGAGCGCGAGGCCCTCGGGGCAGCTGTAGCCGCTGTTGGTCCCCGTGTTGAACTCGCCGCCCACCTGATCGAGCGAGGTGAAGACGACGTTGTCGCCGTAATCCAGGCCGGCCATCGTCGCGTCGTCCGCCGTCGAGCCCGGCGGGAACGGCCCGTAGATCTCGGCCGCGAACCCGCCCGCGCCGCCACCGTTGACCCCCTCGAGGGTGATGATGTGGGTGCCGCCGCTCAGGACCGTCGGGACCAGGTACCACGACTGATAGGCGACGTTCTGGCGGAAGATCTCCTGCCCGTCGAGGCTGGCGACGATGTTGTCGTCGCCGCCGAGGCCCACGACGTACTCGCCGGGCTCGTCGAGCTGGAAGCAGGTGGCGAAGCCGATGGCCTCGTTGATCGGCGGCTGCATCGCGGTCTGGCCATCCGGGCCACAGGCCCAGACGCCGGCGGTGTTCAGCCGGCTGCCGTCGGCGCCGTCGCCGAAGAAGCCGCCGCCGATGACCGTGCCGCCGGGCAGCAGCACGCCGTTCTGGCCGTAGGTCCCGACCACGGGGCCGCGGCAGACCTGGAGGAACTCGCCGTTGGCCACCGCCGGCTCCTGCGCCTGCAGCTCGCAGGTGCGGTCGTCGGTCGCCACGAAGCCCTCGGGGCACTCGGCCGGGAAGCGGCCGTCGGGGCAGACCTCGATGCAGTCAGTGACGGTGACGTCCATCGCGTAGCCGTTCTGATCGCCGTCGAACCCGAAGACCCGCCAGGTCACGTCGGCCGGCGCGTCGCCGTTGACGAAGACCACCCGCTCGTCGTCGCTGCCGGTGCGACCGGCCGGGCCGCCCTGGACCTCGATGTCGATGTCGCCGTCGTCGTCGACGAAGTAGAGGTCGATCGTCAGCGTGCCGCCGGCGCAGACCTCCATGGTGTACCAGTCGTCGTCGCCGCAGACCGCGAGGTCCTCGTAGCGGCCGTCCATCACCGCGGTGGCCGACTCGGCGTCGTCGTTGGGCTCGAAGCCGTCGTCGTCGGGGCAGGCCCCGGCGTCGACGCAGACGTTGCCCCGGCAGAGCTGGCCGTCTTCGCAGTCGGCGTCCACCAGGCACTCGCCCTGGTATTCGCACACCGAGCCCTGGGGGATGCGGCACGCCTGGACGATGTCGTCGCAGCGCATGGTGAACCGGTCGATGATGTCGCCCGAGCGGCCCACGTTGGCCCCCACGAGCTGGTTCTCGGCGCAGTCGAAGCGGCCGACCTCGTTGCTGGTGTTGCCCACCGCGTCGATGACGATCGGCTCGCCCACCTCGACGGCGCCGTCGGCCACCGCCACCGGCGAGCACACCAGGGCCAGCCCGGCGACGTAGCGCTGAGCGTTGCCCGCGTCGTAGCCCACGTAGCCGGTCACGACGTGGTCATCGGGGCAGCGGGTCACGGTGGTCGGGTTGCCGGTGTTGCCCCGGATCGGGGTCAGGATGGTCGGCGCCAGCACCACCGCCCCGTCCACCACGTCGAGGGTGGCGCACTGCGCCTGGCTCTGGGTGATGAAGTCGGGGCCCGGGAAGCCGGGCCACTGGCCGATCGAGAGGTCGAAGCCGATGACGACCTCGCCCGGGGGGCAGGTGTCGGTGAAGCCGTTGCCGCCGTTGCCGCCGATGGCCGGCAGGTTGGCCCCGGGGGTCACCTCGACGGTGTCGACCGGCTGGCCCTCGGCGCACGGGCCGACGGCGTCGGCCTCGTTGAAGACGCACATCCAGTCGGGCTCGACCTGGCACTCGATCGAGCACCCGTCGCCGTCCGCCCGGTTGTTGTCGTCACACTCTTCGCCCTCGTCGAGCAGGCCGTTGCCGCAGTCGTAGGGGCCGTCCTCGAGGAAGTCGTAGACCCCGTTGCCGTCCCGGTCGCGCAGCACGTAGTCGATGATGCCGCTGTCGGGCACCGTCTCGGCGTCGTCCACCAGCCCGTTGCCGCCGACGTCGCCGTCGACCCGACCGTCGGTGTGGGGCAGGCCGTGGCCCGCCTCCTCGGCGTCGGGGATGCCGTCGCCGTCGCTGTCGAGGTCGAGGCTGTTGGGGATGCCGTCGCCGTCGGCGTCGGCGTCGGGCGGGCACGCCGGCAGGAACTCGACCCCGTCGATGAAGTTGCCCGCGCCGGGCCCGGCGACCGCCAGGATCGAGCGGAACTCGAAGCGGGTCACCATCTGGCCGTCGGGCACGGTGTAGGTGCCGGTGTAGCGCCGCCAGGCGTCGTTGTCGGTCACCGCGGTCGCGATGGCCACCGGCGCGTCGGGCGGACCGGCCCGCAGCTCCAGCTCGTCGGGGCCGCCGCGGCCGCGGTGGTAGAACGACCAGGTGAAGACCGTGCCCGGCACGGTGGCGACGTCCTGGTACAGCGCGCCGTCGGCCTCGAAGGCGTTGACCTCGGCGAAGGCGTTGCCCACCGCGGCGGGCACGCCGAGGAAGCCGCTGCCCCACATCTCGATCGAGCCGGGGCCCTCGGTCGTCTCCCAGCCGGGCACGTCGCCCTCGGGGGTCTGCCGGTTGGTGCCGGCGGGCAGGGGCGGCGCCTCGAAGCCGCCGTTGAGCACCGAGGTCTGGGCCTCGCCGGCCTCGAAGCACTCCAGCGCGTCGGGGATGCCGTCGTTGTCGTCGTCCACGTCCCGCAGATCGGCGACGCCGTCGCCGTCGCTGTCGAGCGGCTCGACGCACTCGCCGTCGACGCAGACCCGGTCGAAGACGCAGTCCTCGTCGGCCAGGCACGTCGTCGGGAAGCAGTAGTCGACCGCCCGGACCGCGCCGTTGAGCACGCCGCCGTTGTCGCCGCAGGGGTCGTCCCGGAAGAAGGCCCCGACCGCGGCGCCGTCGGGCACGCCGAAGAGGTCGCTGGAGAAGCCGGCGTACAGCTCGGCGACCTCGGCCGGATCCTGACGGACCCCGAGGAAGGGCGTCGTCGCGGCCACCTCGCCGTCGACGGCGATGCTGATCCCGAAGGTCTTGCGCCCGTCGGCGGAGATCTGGACGAAGCCGCCCACATAGTACAGCCGGTAGGCGGGCCACGCCGGCACGTCGATCGGGGAGGCGTTGGCCGGGGTCGGGCCACAGTTGACCTGCCCGTCGATGTCGACCGCCACCGGCGCGATGTCGGCCGGGGCCTCGACGCAGTCGAAGCCCTCTTCGATCTCGCAGCGGGCCGAGCAGCCGTCGCCGTCGTCGTTGCGGCCGTCGTCACACTCTTCGCCGTCGCCCCGGATCCCGTCGCCGCAGCCGGCCGGCACGCAGACCCCGCCCTGGTCGTCGACCGGGGCGCACAGCTCGTCGCCCGGGCAGTCCCGGTCACCGGTGCAGGCGCCGCAGGGGCCCTCGCGCACGGTCAAGACATAGTCCCCGCTGCTGTTGGCCCCGAAGCCGTCCACGAACACGTAGTAGGTGCCGTCGGGGGTGACCTCGAGCTCGATCTGCGACTGGCGGAAGCCGGTCGGCCCGGCGTCGTCGCTGCAGATGATCTCGCTGCCCTGGCGGGCGCAGTCGGACCGCGCGTAGAGCACGGTGTCGTAGGCCGAGTCGAAGGTGTCGACGCAGACGGTGCCCTCGTAGCCCAGCGCGAGCTCGTAGGCGTTCTCCGACGAGCGGGCGCCGGACCCGCAGCTCGCCGTCACCTGGGACGGCGCGCCCTCGGTGCTGCCCTCGGTCACGCCGAAGGCCTCGATCGTCGGCGGCTCGAGGCAGACATCGGGGAAGACGGCGCAGAAGCCCAGGTCGCAGATCTCGCCGTCGAGGCAGTCCTCGTCCACCCGGCAGTTGCCCGGCACGCAGAAGTTCTCCTCACACAGCGCGTCGACGCCGCAGTCGTCGTCGACCCGGCAGTTGCCCGGCACGCAGGCGCCCTCTTCGCAGATGTTGTCGAAGTCGCAGTCCTCGTCGACATCGCAGGGGATGATGCAGTCCGGCTCGTCGGTCTCGCCGTCGCAGTCGTCGTCGGCCCGGTTGCCGCAGAACTCGGCCCGCTCGGCCGGCTGCGCGGTCGCCCCGCAGGTCACGCCCTCGGGGGAGCAGACGGTGACCCCGGTCGAACGGCAGGCGCCGATGCCCACCTCGCACGCCTCGCCGACGCCCTCGACGTCGTCGATCGCGCCGTCGCAGTCGTTGTCGACGCCGTCGCAGATCTCCTCGCCGGGGGCGCCTTCGACCGCGTCGCAGGCCAGCGCGCCGCCGGCGCAGCGCTGCACCCCGCGGGCGAGGCAGGCGCCCTCGCCGACGGCGCACGGCTCACCGGCGCCCTCGACGTCGTCCACCATGCCGTCGCAGTCGTTGTCGACGCCGTCGCAGATCTCGTCGCCGGGCAGGCCCGGCTCGGCGTCGCACACCACCTGACCGGTGGCCATGTCGCAGACGAACTGCCCGCCGCCCTCGCAGGCGCCGGCGCCCGAGACGCACGGGCCACCGACGTTGGGGGCGTCGTCGATGTCACCGTTGCAGTCGTTGTCGAGGCCGTCGCACAGCTCGACCCCGGGCACGACCTCGCTCTCGCAGGCCCCGAAGCCCGAGCCGTCCTCCAGGCAGGTCTGGGTGCCGCCGATGCAGGCCCCGACGCCCTCGGTGCCCTCGGGGCCCGAGTAGCACGGCTGGGTCTCGCCGGCCGCGCACACGCACTCGGCCTCGGCGTCGTCGATCTCGCCGTTGCAGTCGTTGTCCGCGCCGTCGCAGATCTCCTCGCCGGGCACGACCTGATCGACGCACTCGCCGAACTCGCCGTCGGCGCACACCTGCACCCCGCCGACGCAGGCGCCGACGCCCTCGGTGCCCTCGGGGCCGTCGTAGCAGGGCGCGGCGAGCGGGCCGCCCACCTCACCCTCGTCGATCGCGCCGTCGCAGTCGTTGTCGAGCCCGTCGCAGATCTCGTCCGAGGCCTCCGTGGTGGCGACGCAGGCGGTGTCCCCCGCCTCGCAGGTCGTCTCGCCCACCGAGCAGACCCCGGGCAGCCCGGTGTCGCACTCGATGCCGACGTCGACCCCGTCATCGATCTCGCCGTTGCAGTCGTTGTCGACCCCGTCGCAGACCTCGTCGGTGCCGTCGCCCGGCTGGGCGTCGCACACCGTGCTCTGCCCGTCCTCGGCGCAGACCGTGCGGCCCTGATCGGTACATTTGCCCTGCCCGGCCTCGCACGCCTCGCCGACGCCGAAGCTCTCGTCGGCCTCGCCGTCGCAGTCGTTGTCGACGCCGTCGCAGATCTCGTCGACGCGCTCGCATGGCCCGAAGCTGCCGCCGGTGCAGACCTGGGCGCCCAGGCAGCCCTCCTCGACGACACAGCTCTGCACGGCGCCGTCTTCACACGGCGCGGCCATGTCGATGGGGCCGCCGTCGAGGTTGTCCTCGGTGTCTTCGTAGCACCCGAACGAGAGAGCGACGGCGAACGCCGCCCACACCAGTCTGGTCTCTGTTCGCACGTGATCCCCCCGGATGTGCGTCCTCGGCGCCTCACCGCGCCATTACAGACGGTGACGATACGTGGCCGACACGGCGGGGGCAATCTCTTCGTGGCCCATGAACGGTTCAACCGTATCGGGCGGCGGGGGGGATCGGGGGCGGGCGCGGCCGTCGACCGCGGGGCTCAGCGGCGGTTCAACCGACGGGCGCGCAGCGCGATCAGCAGCAGGCCGAACAGCCACCCCCCGGCCGGGGCTCCGCCCGATCCAGCGTCGCAGTGGCAGCCGCCCTCCTCCTCTTCGACCCCGACGCCCATGTCGGCGAAGCTCGGCGGGGGGGTGATCGGCCCGTTGCCGCCGCTGCCGCCCGCGCCGCCGGGGCCGCCCGCGCCGCCGCCGGCCCCCTCGCCCTCGCCCTCGCCTTCCCCTTCGCCCTCGCCCTCCCCCTCGGCGCCGCCGGCGGTGCACAGGCCCTGCTCGCAGATCCCGCTCGCCCCGCAGTCGCGGTCGATGAGGCAGGTGTCGTAGCAGACCTCGCGCACGCAGCGCTGCCCGGCCCCGCACGCCGGGTTGCACGGCAGCGGCTCGCAGTAGCCGAGGCTGCACACGAAGCCGTCGGGGCACTCGTTGAACGGGCACGCCTGGAGGCACGACCCCGACTCGCCGCAGGTCTCCTCCCCGGGGCAGGTGGCCGCCTCGTCGACGGTGCCGTCGCAGTCGTCGTCCTCGCCGTCGCACAGCTCGCTGCCGTCCTGGGTGGCCGGCTCGGCGCTGCACCGCAGGAAGGCCCCGTCGACGCACAGCCGGCGCCCCTCGTGGCAGTCGACGCTGCACGGCTGATCGGTGCCCTCGTCGACCTGCCCGTCGCCGTCGTTGTCGATGGCGTCGCAGACCTCCTCCCGGTTGGGATCGTCGGGGGTGCAGTCCTCCGACGGCCCGCCGTCGACGCAGTCCCGATGCCCCGGCTGGCCCGAGAGGGTCATGCACGGCTCGGTCGCCTGCTCATCGGTGATCGCGTCGCAGTCGTCGTCGAGCCCGTTGCAGGTCTCCATCGGGATCTCACCGCCGAAGCACTCGCTCCACGCCCCGTCGGCGCAGATCTGGCGCCCGGTGCCACAGCCGCTCTCGCACGGCTGCTCGTTGACGCCCTCGTCGAGCAGCCCGTCGCAGTCGTTGTCGGCCCCGTCGCAGACCTCCTCGCTGGCCTGATCGGCGATGTCGGAGAGCGCGTCGAGGAGCTGCTGCCCGTCGCCCACCTGATAGGCCCGCTCGGTGCCCCCGGCGAGCGCCATCTGGTTGAGCACGTTGGCGTCGACCCCGTTGCCGAAGCCGATCACGAACACCGGGATCTCGTCGTTCTGGAACGACTGCTGGGCGGCGACGATGGGGTTGCCCCGGCAGGTCTCCATGCCGTCGGTGATCATGACGATGAAGCTGCGCCGGGTCTGGTCCTGGAGCATGCGGAAGTAGGCGGTGGCCTGGAAGATGCCGTCGCCGATGGGGGTGTTGTTGCCCCGCTCGGGGGCGGTGCGCCGGTCGAGCAGCTCCTGGCGGATGGCGTTGGCGTTGCCCGATACGCAGGGGTTGCGCAGGGCCTCGTTGACGACGACCCGGCACTCGCCGTTCCAGGGGAACGTCAGCAGGCCGAAGCGGATGCGGGGCTCGAAGACCTGGGTGAGCTGGGTGACCGCGTCGACCGCCTGGTTCCACTTGTCGAACTCGAGCATCGAGCCCGAGCGGTCGAGCACGAGCAGCACGTTGGGCTCCTCGCAGGCGCCGATCCCCTGGGCCGTCGCCGGGCCGGCGAGCCCCACGAGCATCAGGGCAGCGACGAGCGGGGCGGACGAGAGAGCGGGTCGCATGGGGCCTCCGGAGGGCGGTGACGGTCGAGCATAGCCCGGCGGGCGGGTGCCGCGCACCGCCCACCGACGCCGGTCGGACGATCAAGATGCGTGCCGGGCTGCCGGGCCCGGCCGGTGGTGATCGGACGGCGGCCGGTGTGACATCGGGAGCACAGAGCCCGCTCGGGGGTGGGGTCGACCGACCCCTGCGCCGGCCGCGACGACGCTTGTGACCGACGCGCGGGCGATGGTAGATGACCGCTTCATCTGGTCCGGGGGGACGCACGTTGAAGACACTGACAGGGCGCGCCCTGGTGCTGGCGCTGGGCATCGCGACGATCTGGGGCTGCGACGACGAGCCGGGCGGCGACGACATCGACATGCAGCGCCTCGACACCGGGGGCATGCTCGGCGACCCCGACGCGCAGCCCGACATGCCGCCGATGGCCGACATGGCGCTCGACATGGCGCCCGACATGGCGTCGGTCGAGGCCGACATGGGCCCCGAGCGCCCCGAGTGCGACGAGCGGGCCAACTTCGGCCTCGAGGCCGACCCGGTGGCCGTGCTCGACGCGCTCGCCTTCGCCCCTCGGGTGCACTTCAACGGCGAAGAGTACGGCCTCGCGTGGCAGACCGAAGGCCCCGGCGAGCGCAACACCGTGTGGTTCCAGCGCTTCGACCGGGACGGCGCGGCCCTCGGCTCGCCGGCCGAGCTGGGGGTCGCCGAGGTGCCCCAGCACGCGGTGGCCTACGACGGCTCGGCGTGGCTGGTCGCCTGGCTGGCGGTGCGCACCGAAGACACCGTCTTCGACGGCATCCGGATCAAGGTCATCGCCGCCGACGGCACCCCCTCGGCGGCCCCGGCCATCGAGGTGCCGGCCACCTTCGACGTCGAGCAGCTCGGCTTCGCCTGGGCCCGCTTCGGGGGGGGCATGCTGGTCTACAGCCGGGGGCGCAACGGCATCGGCGGGATCCACGCCAACGCGATCGACATGAGCTTCACCGTCGGCCCCCAGGTGCAGCTCACCGAGAGCCCGTCCCAGAGCCCGGCGGTGACCTTCGGCGACGGCGCGTGGGGCGCGGCGTGGCTCGCCCGCGACGGCGAGGAGCCCGGCGAGCTGGCCTTCGTGCTGCTCGACGATCAGGCCCGGCCGCTCATCGAGGAGCGCCGGGAGCAGGGCGGCGGCATCGGCAACGTGCGCATCGGCTACGGCCAGGGCATCTACGGCGTCGCCTGGACCCGCCTCTTCGGCGCCGGGCTGCCCCAGGCGGCGATGACCCTGGTCGACGGCGGCGGCGACCCGTTCGCGACCCCCCCGCTGGCCGGCCCCGACGGGGTGGCGACGGTCACCGAGGTGGCGTTCGTCGCCCCCGACCGCTTCGCCATCGCCTGGCAGGAGAACCGCCCCGAGGGCACCCGGGTCGGCCTGAGCCGCCTGACCACCCAGGGCCTGATGACCGACCCGGTGCCCCTGAACCCCGCCAGCGGCCGCGCCCGCCTGGGCATGACCCTCGGCGGCACCAGCAGCCGGCTCGGGGTGTGGTTCACCGAAGATCCGGCCCCCACCCCGCTCGGCTTCTCGCCCGACGCCCGCCTGATGGGCGGGCACCTGGCGCCCTGCGACTGACGGGGCCGCAGGGCCGGCGCCCGCGGGCCGGTTCGAGGCGCCTCGCAGTCGGCGCGGACGGCGTGGAGCCCGCGCCGCCACCCCCACCTCCACCGCAGAGCGCCCGCCCGGAGCCGGGGCCACACCGCCCCGGACCGGAGGACGCCCGCCGCGGTGTCCGCAGACACCCGGCTCAGCCGTAGGACGCGACCCGGGGGTGTCCGAGGACACCCCGGCCGCCCGTAGAGCGCGACCCGGGGCCTGCCCGGACACCCCCACCGCCCGTAGAACCCGACCGGAGGTGTCCGCGCACACCCCGATCACCCGTAGAACACGAGCCGAGGGTGTCCGCGCACACCCCGATCACCCGTAGAACACGACCCGGGGGTGTCCGCGCACACCCCCACCGCCCGTAGAACACGACCCGGGGGTGTCCGCGCACACCCCCACCGCCCGTAGAGCGCGACCCGAGGGTGTCCGCGCACACCCCCACCGCCCGTAGAATCCGACCCGGGGGTGTCCGCGCACACCCCGATCACCCGTAGAGCGCGACCCGAGGGTGTCCGCGCACACCCCGATCACCCGTAGAGCGCGACCCGAGGGTGTCCGCGCACACCCCGAGCACCCGTAGAGCGCGACCCGAGGGTGTCCGCGCACACCCCGATCACCCGTAGAGCGCGACCCGAGGGTGTCCGCGCACACCCCGATCACCCGTAGAATCCGACCCGGGGGTCTGCTCGGACACCCCGGTTCGCGTAGAGCGCCCGCCCGACCTCTCCGGCGACACCCGGCCCGCCGTTCGCTTCGCTCACCCCGGTGTCCGGCCTCGCCTCGCCCGCCGTTCGCGTGCATCACCCGGGTGCCCGGCCACGCCTCGCCCGCCGTTCAGCGGCCCCGCCCCGCGTCGCCCGTCTCCCCCGCCGGCGAAGGCCGCTCGCCCGCCGGCGAAGGCCGCTCGCCCGGCGCTCGGCATTCGCTGCCATCACGCAGGTGACCGGCTTCCTCTCGCCCGCCACTCGATTCGGCAAACTGGGATGTCGCGTGCCGATCTGCCGCACATGGATGGGGCCGGTATGGTGTTGGTTCCTGGGAGATGCTCGACGCCAAGTGTCCGGGCCGGGCGATGTCGATCGAGCCCGTCGGAACGACTGACGGATACGGCGAGCACTCTGCTGATCATCCGGCCCCGCCGATGCTGATGGCGTCGCAGCCGCTCTCAGCCGAGAGGCCTTCCACTAATCGGCATTGACCAATGCCGGATGGTACAATACGGTGATGAGATGAGCATGAGGTTGAGTCGTTACAGGGTGGTGTGCAGAAAACGGCGGATTCAAAATCCTCCGTCTGAGTTCGGCCTCCAGCATGCGTTCGACCGTTCAGTCATATCACTGAGCATTCCCGATTCCGGTCGATATGAGAGTGACCGCCGGAGAAATTCGTGAGCGACCGCAGCAAGATCGAATGGACCGACGCAACCTGGAATCCTGTCCGGGGCTGTCAAAAGGTCAGCCCAGGCTGCAAACACTGTTATGCTGAGACCTTCGCCAACAGATGGGTCGGTGTTCCGGGACACCCGTACGAGCAAGGCTTTACTCCGCGGATCGTGGAGACGAAGCTCTTCGAACCGCTCAGTTGGGTTCGTCCGCGCAAGATCTTCGTCAACTCGATGAGCGACCTCTTCCAACCCTTCGTTTCTGATTCGTTCATCAGGCAAGTGTTCGAGGTGATGGCGCTGGCCGACTGGCACGTCTATCAGGTCCTGACCAAGCGAGCCGGTCGAATGCGGTCGGTGGTCAACGCCCTGCCGGCCCGGCTGCGAGGACTTGCTCACGTATGGCTCGGGACAAGCGTCGAGGACAGAAAGTACGGGGTGCCTAGGATTCGTGAACTGGCCCAGACCGACGCCAGCATCCGATTTCTGTCGGTCGAGCCGCTCCTTGAGGACTTGGGGCAACTGAACCTCGAGGGCATTGGCTGGGTCATCGTTGGTGGAGAGAGCGGCCCGGGGGCGAGGCCAATGGAACAAGCCTGGGTCACATCAATGCGGGATCAATGCGCATTGCATACTCCTGCGGTCCCGTTCTTCTTCAAGCAGTGGGGTGGGGTTCAGAAGAGCCGATTTGGCCGCCTTCTCGAAGGTCGTGAGCACAACGGATTCCCGGAGCCTCCTCTCCAAGAGGCTCCCCCGCGCGGAAACCGATTGGCGCGTCGCGAACTTCTGGAGCTTCGGTTGGACGCCGTAGCCTGACCAGGAGGCAGGGGGGCAATGCCCAAGAGCCACTACGAATGGGATCGCTGGTCTCCTCCTGTGATCGGTGAGCATAGCTTGGCAAAGCACCGTATTCTCCGTGAATACGTCGAACGGTATGTTCAGATTCTGATGGCCGATCCTCGGCGCGATTTACTCAAGCTTACGGTTGTCGATGGCTTTGCTGGTGGCGGTATCTACCAACTCGCGACGGGTGGCGAGCATCTTGGCTCGCCCCTCATACTCATGGACGCTGTTGAGTCAGCGGTCGCGAAACTCCAGAGGAAACGCCTCAAGCGAATCAAGGTCGCAGCCGACTTCGTGTTCATCGAGAAGAAAGCCGATGCCCATGTCTGCTTGGAGTCTGTACTCGAAGAGCAGCGACCCGGGGTCCTCCAGTCGGACCATGTGAAGTCTGTCCATGGACTCTTCGAAGAAGAGTTGGACGGCGTCATCTCTCACATCAATAGCCGGGGACGAAAGCCACGGGCCATCTTCATCTTGGACCAGTATGGCTATAGCGACATCCTCGTCGATACGCTCCGCAGCATATTCTCGCGCATCCCAAACGCCGAAATCTTCATGACTCTGGCGGTCGGATGGATTGTGGCCTACATGAATGGCGAGACGAACGCAGGCCACATACTCCGAAAAAGCTTGGGTTTGAGCGCGGCCGAGGTAGAGGACGCGTTCCTACGCGAAGACGCCGACGCAGCCAGGAAGCGCCGCACAGTTCAGGCCGTCCTACATCAGACGTTCTCGACCAAGCTCGGAGCCCAATACTATACGCCGTTCTTCATACATTCGAGGGAGAGCAACAAGTCTTACTGGTTCCTCCATCTAGCAAACTCCTGGCGCGCCCATGACGAAGTGAAGAAGCTTCACTGGACCATGGAGAACCACTTCCGCCATTATGGCGACGCAGGGACCATGATGCTGGGCTTCGACCCTCGGAAGGACAATCCGGATCAATTGGACTTGGTGTATGCGTTCGACTACTCGGCGAAAGGCCGGACGACAGACTCGTTGTTGGAGGAACTCCCCCGGATGATCACCGACGAGTACACCGACGGAATCCAACTCCGTGCTCTCGCTCAGTCTCTGGCGAACCAGACCCCAGCGACCGAATCCCTGCTCGGTGAAGTGGTCAACAAGGCATGCCAGGAGCAGCTATTGGTGAAGAAAGGTAGAGATGGCGAGGTCCGCCGACCGTCGACGACTACGAAGCCGAATGACATCATCTATCCTGCTCGGCAACTCAGGCTCCCGTGGCCCCACTCCAAGTAAAGGATACAGTTCCGGGATCCAGCGGATCGAACCGCTCGTAGATGCTCTCCCAGAGGGTCTCGCGATCCATGCTCGTCTTATAGCCCACGGCGGGCGGGGCGTCGACCGGCCTCAGCCGGCGGGCGCCGCGATCTCTTCGTCGAGGCGGGCGGCGAGCAGGCGGCCGACGGCCGGGGCCTGCTCGGCGAGCAGGGACAGCTCGAGGCGGCTGAGGTAGCAGGTGCGGTGGCCGTGCAGCAGCGGGAAGTCGACCCGCAGCGCGAAGGGGCCCGCCGCGCCGGCCTCCTCGGGCACGACCCGGCGCACCTCGACGTCCTCGCCGCAGGCCCGCACGTCGCGGATGACCGACTCCAGGTAGCGGTGGAGTTGGATCGCGCGGCGGGCGCGGGGGTCCTGGAACAAGTAGAAGTTGCGGTTGCGGGACAGCCGGGCGCCGGAGCGCAGGGCGCGCAGGACGGTCCAGGTGGTGGGGTGCAGGCCGGGCGGGCAGGCGGCGGGGGCGTCGGAGTGCTGCATGCGGCGATGGTAGCACCCCGCCGGACGGGGGGTGCAAGCGGGGGCGGCAGTCGATAGGCTGCGGCCATGCACGATCCGACCGCGCCGCAGGCGCCCGAGAGCTCCCCCGCGAACGCCGCCCCGCTCGCCGGCCTCGAGGTCGTCGACCTGAGCCGGGTCCTGGCCGGGCCCTACTGCACGATGTGCCTCGGCGACATGGGGGCCGACGTGATCAAGGTCGAGCGGCCGGGGTCGGGCGACGACACCCGCCGCTTCGGGCCGCCGTTCGTCGACGGGGTCTCGACCTATTATCTGGCCATCAACCGCAACAAGCGCTCGATCTGCATCGACCTCAAGAGCCCCGCCGGCAAGGCCGCGCTGTGGCGGCTGATCGAGGGGGCCGACGTGCTGGTCGAGAACTTCCGCCCGGGGGCGATGCAGCGCCTCGGCTTCGGCTACGCCGAGGTCGCGGCGCGGGCGCCGCGGCTGGTCTACTGCTCGATCAGCGCGTTCGGGCACCACGGCGACCCCGAGTGGACCGGGCGGCCGGGCTACGACGTGATCCTGCAAGGCATGGGCGGCATCCCCTCGCTGACCGGGCCCCCGGACGGGGCGCCGTACAAGGTCGGGGCGTCGATCGCCGACGTGGTCTCGGGCATGGTGGCCTATCAGGGCATCCTGCTGGCGCTGCTGGCCCGGCAGCGCACCGGGCGGGGGCAGATGGTCGACGCGGCGATGCTCGACGGGCAGGTGTCGCTGCTCGCCTACTGGGCCACCGCCTGGCTCAACGCGGGGCAGGCGCCCCGCCGCATGGGCAACCGCCACCTGTCGATCGCGCCCTACAGCACCTTCCCCACCGCCGACGGCTGGCTGAACGTGGGGGTGGCCAACGAGCGGCTGTGGCGCCGCTTCTGTCAGGCGCTGGGGCGGCCCGCGATGGCCGATGATCCGCGCTTCGCCAGCAACACCGACCGGGTGGCCCACATCGACGCGCTCGACGCCGCCATCGAGGCGGTGCTGAAGACGCAGCCCCGCGATCACTGGGTCGAGGTCTTCCGCGAGGCGGGCATCCCCGCCGGGCCGGTGCTGACGGTTGATCAGACCCTGGCCCACCCCCAGCTCGCCGCCCGGGACATGGTCGTGACGCTGCCCCACCCCACCCTGGGCACGGTGAAGGTCACCGGGGTGCCGACCCGGCTGAGCGAGACCCCCGGCGCGGTGCGCACCCCGCCCCCGCTGCTCGGCGAGCACACCGACGCGATCCTGGCCGAGCACGGGTACGACCCGGCGCAGATCGCGGCGCTGCGGGCCGAGGGCGCGGTGGGCTGAGGGCCGGCGACCCCCGCGCTCAGCGGATCGAGGACCACGCCGGATCGCCGTCGATCATCTGCTCGACCCAGCGCCACAGCGGCAGGCCGTCGCGGGCCCGGACCCCGTCGAAGCCGAGGATCATGAAGGTGTGCAGCAGCCCGTCCACCAGGAAGTACTGGATGCCGTCGTCCTGATCGGCCAGATCG
This sequence comes from bacterium, assembly GCA_030426085.1. Lineage (GTDB taxonomy): Bacteria > Myxococcota_A > Bradymonadia > UBA7976 > UBA1532 > JACKDM01. The sequence goes on from JAUHYW010000008.1 coordinate 161,913, forward strand.
GCGAGGTCGAGCAGGCGGCCCTCGAACTCCCACGGGCTCAGGCTCATGAAGGCCGAGATGATGCCGTCCTGCCGGTGGCTCATCAAGCCGAAGCGGCCCTGGCGGGTGAGGGTGCGCATGGCGTGCTCGATGATGGCCCCGACCCGCTGATCGCACTCGACGCAGCCCTGGGGCAGCTCGACCCCCCACGCCTGCTGCCACTCGACCCACCGCCCGCCGACCGGATCGATGGGCGGGCCGCTGTCGTCGAGCACGTCGACCCGGGCCCAGGGCATGAAGTCCTTGATCGTCCACCAGTGGAACGCCGCCCCGAAGCCGCCGGCGCTGCTGCCCGAGAGCACGATGTGGTCGACGTCGGCGAAGGTGGGCGCCAGCCGGCGCATGAAGGCCCGGATGTTGGCCGCCCCGGCGAAGTGCATCTCCCGCTCGATGACGCCCAGCGGGCCCCGCATGCGGGTGACCGCGTCGCCCATGAAGACGTCGCCGGTGCAGTAGGGCACGAAGATCTGGTGGGCGTCGGCCAGCGGGTTGCGGGCGTCGCGGCGGTCGAACAGCGTCTGGCTGAGGTAGACCTCGCTGAGCATGCCTTCGAAGTCGCCCTCGTCGAAGCCGTCGAGGTGGAACGCGATGGGCAGGGTGAAGCAGGTCTCGTAGTTCCAGCAGGCGCCGCCGCCTTCGAAGTAGACGAACGCCTTGGTCGCCCCGGGGCTGAGGTTGACCCCGATGCCGGTCGCCGATCCGTCGGCGCAGGCGCTGTCGGGGAAGTCGACCCACCGCCAGACGTGGGGCGCGGCGACGATGGGCTCGCCGACGTCGTCCGGCCAGTCGGGCACCGGCTCGCCTTCGACCGGTTTGCAGGCAGCCAGGGCCAGGGTCAGGCCCAGCGCCAGCAGCGGGAGGAGGCTGCACGGGGATGTCTTCTGCATCGCGTTCTCCGGGTCCGGGTTGCGCCGTCCGGGATGAACGGCAGTTCAGCGTAGCGAACACCGGGTGATGCAGAGTACCGCCGAGCGCACACAGCGCCCGATCTACGGGCCGCCGCGCAGCACGCCCCAGCGGCGGCCGGCGGCGCGCAGGGCCCCGACCGCCGCCGGGTCGATGGGGCCGATCAGCGCAGATCCCCCGGCGAGGGTCGGGTCGAGCGCCAGCAGCAGGCCCTCGGCGGCGCAGGCGAACAGGGCGCCGGGGCGGCCGACGCCGGCGAGGCGCACGGTCGGGTCGCGGGGCAGCGCGACCCGGGCGCCGTGGGCGATCCGCACGTTCGGGCGGGCCCGGCGCAGGCCGGGGGGGATGACCGACGGGGCGCTGACGTCGATCAGCAGCACCGGGCGATCGGCGGCGAGGTGGCCCGGCTCGATGGGCGCGGCGCTGTTGACCGCGGCGATGATCACGTCGGCGTCCGCCAGCGCCCGAGGGTCGTCGGCGGTGGAGATCGGGCTCCGATCGAGCGCATCGGCCAGCGCGGCGAGCCGGGGTCCGCTGCCCGGGCGCCCGACCAGCAGCAGCCGCCCCGGGGCATCGGGCGCGGCCGCGATCCCCCGGGCGATGGCCCGCCCCACGTTGCCCGCGGCGCCGACGATCGCCAGGGTGATCTGCGCCGGGTCGAAGCCCGCCGCCCGCATCCGCCCGGGCAGCGCGTCGAGCACGGCGGCGGCGGTGAAGGTGTTGCCGGTGACGACCCGCAGCCCCGCCGGCGGCAGGACCGCCCGGCCGGCGTCGGTCACCACGCTGGTCAGCCCGCCGAGCACCGCCACGGTCGCGCCCCGATCGCGGGCCAGGGCCAGCGCGGCGTCGACCGCCGCCCGCAGCGGCCCGGCCTCGCCCCGACGGTGGGCCAGGGTGAAGGCGGCCGGCGGGGCGCAGATGGCGAGGCCGTCGAGCAGCACCCGGCCGTCGAACAGGGCGTGGGCGTAGGCCGGCAGCGGCGCGCCGGGCAGCAGGCGCAGCAGGCGGCCGAGCAGGCGGCGGCGGTCGGCTTCGGGCAGCCGGGCCAGCCCCGGCGAGATGCGGGTCAGCGCCCGGGCGGCGGATTGCAGCGGGTGCAGGAAGGCCACCCGGGCCGGCGGATCGGGCGCGGTCGGCGGCGCGGGGGCGGTCACCGGCTCGATCGGGGATCCGATCCACGGGCCGAGCAGCGCCGCCGGGTCGCGGCTGGCGAGGGTCGCGCAGAGGGCGTCGAGGGCGGCGGCGAGGCGGTCGATCGCCGGCGGGTCGAAGTGGACCGAGGGCTCGATGCGCAGGACGTCGGGGGCGCCGGTCGTCGGCAGCGCCCGGATCCGGTGGCGGTGCAGCAGCCAGCTCGCGGCGACGAGGCCCCACCCGCGCTCGGCCAGCGCGCGCACGATCGGATCGGCGGCGTCGGGGCGGGCCAGCTCGACCCCGAAGAGCAGCCCCCGCCCGCGCACCGCCCGGATCACGCCCGGCCAGCGGTCGGCGACCCGCCTCAGCGCGGCGCCCAGCCGGTGGCCGATCGCCGCCGCCCGGCCCGGCACGTCGTCGGCCTCGACCCGCTCGATCACCGCTTGCGCCACCCGGCAGCCGACGGCGTCGCCGGCGAAGGTCGATCCGCGCGCGTCATCGAAGCCCGGCTGGAGGTGCCGCCGGTGGATCGCGACCGCCGCGATCTTGGCCAGCCCGCCGCCCAGCGCCTTGCCGAACAGGTAGACCTCGGCCGGCGCCCGCCCGGCGGCGATCAGGGCCCCGCAGCGGCCGAGCCCGGCCTGGATCTCGTCGATCACCAGCGGGGCGTCGAGCGCGCCGACGGCGTCGAGGGTCGTCTGCGGGATCGGGCGCACCCCGCCCTCCCCCTGCACCGCCTCGGCGAAGACCGCCAGCAGGTTCGAGGGCCGCCAGTCGGCCTCGACCGGGCCGTCGGGGCCGTCGACCAGCGTGCGCAGCGGGATGCGCTCGGCGCGCAGCGGCGCCAGATCGGGGGCGTCGCGGGCGACCGCGATCGTGCGGGCGGCGACCAGCGGGGCGATCAGGCCCCGGCGGTCGGGGTCGCCCAGGGCGCAGCGGGCGGCCAGCGTCATCCCGTGGAAGCCGCCGTCGAGCGTCACGATCACCGGCGGGTGGCGCCGGGCCCGGTCGCGGTTGTCGGCGATGAGCGCCCGGAGCCGGGCCGGCGCGGTGGCCCCGAAGCGGGCCCGCAGCGCGGCGTGGTGGGCGTCGATCCGCGCCGCCCGGCGCAAGAGGCAGTGGCGCAGGGCGAGGTCGACCGCCTCGGCCCCGGTGCTGGCCAGCGCGACGGCCCACGCCCGGTCGGTGTGGCGGGCGAGCAGGCGGGACAAGGCCCGGCAGAGGTCGGTCTCGGGGGCCCGGGCGGTGGCCTGATCGCAGATGGGCACCCCGTCGAGCGCGGCCCGGGCGACCTCGATCAGCGCCGGGTCGCGGTGGCCGAGCAGGTTCACCCCGAAGCCGCCGACGACGTCCAGCACCCGGAGTCGGGCGCCGCCCCGCTCGACGGTGAGGTGGTCGCCCGCCCCGTCGATCACCCGCACGTCGAGCCCCAGCGCGGCCAGGGCCGGGGCCCGCCGGGGCCACGCGGGGTGCGGGTCGCCGTCGGGGTCGACCAGCGGGATGCCGACGGCGCGCTCGGGGTCGGCGAGGGCGTCGAGCAGCGGGCGATGGTCGGCGGCGATGGCCCGGCGGTCGAGCTTGCCCGGCCCGATGCGCGGCGGGTGACCCGGGACGAGCCCCACCGCCCACAGGCGGTCGGCGTCGAACGGCGCCTGCGGCGGGTGGGCCTCGGCCCGGGCCCGCAGGGCGTCGGTCAGGGCCGGCCGCACGCGGTCCGGGTCGCGGTCGCCGACGAACGCCAGCCCCAGCAGGCCGGGGCAGTCGGGGTGGGTCGCGATCACCAGCCGCTCGACGCCGGGCAGGTCGCGGAGGCGCGCTTCGACCGGGCCCCGGGCCAGCTCGACGCCCAGGCCGGTCGAGACGCAGTCGTCGGAGCGCCCGGCGTGGCGCAGGCGGCCGGCGTCGTCGACGGTCACCCGGTCGCCGGGGCGGTGCCACGCCGGCCAGTCGGGCGCGCCCAGCGGGCCGGCGGCGGCGAACGGCGAGCGGACCTCGAGCGCGCCGTCGACGACCCGCCACTCGACGCCGGGCAGCGGGCGCCCGAGGGTCTCCAGCGGGGCGTCGGGGTCGAGCAGGGTCGTGCTGATCTGCTGGGTCTCGGTGGTCCCGAAGGCGTTGGCCAGCCGGGTGTGCGGCAGGCGCGCGGCGAGCCGGGGGTCGAACGGGGCCCCGCTCGACACGGCGATCGTCAGGCCCCGGACCACCCGCCGCAAGGCCGGCTCGGCGTCGGTCGCCGCCGGCAGCAGGCTCAGCAGCGCCGGGCCGCCGGTGATGTGCCGCGGGGGGTGGGCCAGCAGCAGCCGGGCGGCCTCGTCGGGGGCCGCGGCGGGCCACTCGGGCTGCACGAAGACGATCGGCGCCCGGGCCCACAGGGCGAGCATCGCCGCCCGCACGCCCATCGAGTGGCACAGGCCGGGGCACAGCGTGGGGCCGCCGAGCCGGTCGGGGGTGAGCAGGCCGGCCGCAGCGAAGGCGGCGCCGCAGGTCATCCAGCTCGACTCGGGGTAGCGCAGGGCCCGGGGCGGCCCGGTGGTGCCGCTGCTGGTGAGGCACAGGATGTCGGCCAGGGGCGCCCGGGGGGTGGCATCCGGGGTGTCATCCATCACACCGGTCGGGGTCCAGCCGAGCGACGCCAGGCATGGCATCAGGTCGAGGTATGGGATCCCGCGGCGCGCGGCGAGCCCGGCGAGGCGGCGGTCGGTCTGCTGGCCGATGGCTTCGAATCCGGGCACCCGGCGGCGGTCGCCGATGATCGCGGCCGGCCGCCAGTGTTCGAGGTGGCCCGGGGTGTGATCGCCGATCGAGGCCGGCAGGTACACCCGGATCCCGGCGGCGAGCAGCGCGAAGAGCAGCCCGGCCAGCGGCGCCTCGGGGCTGGCCGGGGTCCGGGCCAGCATCACCGCCGCGCCGGGCGGGAAGCGGTCGGGGATCCGGGCGGTGATCCGGCGCAGGTCGGCCAGGGCGAGCCCGTGGTCCCCGTCGCCGTCGGCCCCGACGAGCAGCGGGCGCCCGGGGTCGGGCCCGGCGAGCAGGTCGGCGAAGGTGCGGGGCGCGCTCATCGGTCGCCCGGGTCGCCCAGCCGGGGGCTCATCACCCGGTGGGCCGGCCCTCGATGGCGCCGCCACAGCCCGAGGCGGGGGTCGGTGAACCGGTAGATGTCGGGGCGGGCGGTGGCGAGCGCCCGGTGCAGCGCCGGCAGCCGCTGCCAGTGCAGGCCGGGGGCCAGGTGGTGCTCCTTGTGCAGGTTGAAGTGCAGCACGGCCGCCGCGCCGGGCAGCGCGGTGCTGCGGGCGAAGTGGGTCTGGCTGCGCGGGCCGTGCACCCCGGGGCGGTCGGGGCGCAGTCCGAGGTGCTGGGTGAAGGTGAACAGGTGCTCGTAGAGGATCCCCCCGCCGAGCCAGCCGAGGGCCAGCGGGGGGCCCAGGTCGACGTCGACCGCGACGATGGCCGCCCACAGGCCGAGGCCGGCGCCGGCTTCGGTGATCCAGCGGGCGATGACCCGCGGGCGGCGGGGCTCGGCGGTGGGCAGCGCGGCGTAGAGCGCGTAGCGGCCGTAGACCCCGGCCCAGTAGAAGACGGGCAGCACCCGCAGGCGCATCAGGCCGGTCAGCAGCGCGCTGGGGGCGACGGGCTGCGCCGGGGCCGGGGCCGGGTCGCGGTCGGTGCCCACGTAGCGGTGATGGGCCCGGTGCCCCCGGCGGTAGGCCCCGAACGGGGTGAGGGCCAGGGCGCCGGCGAGCGCCCCGATCACGCGGTCGAGCGGCCGGCCGAAGAGCGCGTCATGCGCGCAGGCGTGCACGACCACCGCGAGCTGCAGCATGCCCCCGGCGATGGGCAGGGCCCAGACGGCCGGGGGCAGCGGGGCGTGGTGGGCGGCGACGAGCGACAGCCCGACCAGCGCGAAGGCGGAGAGCGTCACCGCGATCGAGGGCCACCGGCGGATCGGGATCCGGCGGGCGGCGTCCAGCGCGCGGCGGGCCTCGGCGGGCGTCGGAACAGGGGGCGGGCTCACGCTGTGCGGCTCACCCCGGAGGGCGCAGGGTGAGGGTCTGGCGGGTCGGGCCCGGCCGGTACGGCTGGCGATCGCCCTCGGCCCAGGCCCGGTATTGATCGAGGAAGTGCGGCGACAACGGGTGCCCGCTCTGGCCGCCGGGCAGCAGCAGGTAGCCCTGATCCTCCTTGCCCGGCGAGACGGCCAGCCGCTCGGAGGCGCCCGCGCCGCTGCTCTGCACCCGGGGCATGTGGCTGTCGCCGGGCAGCGGGTCGCGGGGGGCGCCGAGCGCGTCGCCGAAGACCGGCACCGCCCCCGCCATCGGGTGGCGCACCGCCATCCGGTTGGCCTCGCCCCAGGTCCGCTGATCGAGCGCGGCGACCGGATCGGGCGCGCCCTCGGTCAACCGGGCCAGCGTCTCGTCGATCAGCGCGAGCTGCCAGTCGGCCCAGCTCGGATGCTTCGGGTGCAGCAGGTGGGCCGGCTCGGTGGTCACCATCTCCCACAGCGGGCCCTCGGCGCCGGGCTCGGCGTAGGCGAAGTCGGGGTGCAGCGCGACGGCGGGCGCGGTCAGGGCGCCGAAGACGCCCCGCAGGATGGCCAGCCGCAGGTCGTGCACCAGCCGATAGCCCACCGAGTCGACCGAGGCCCGCCCGGTCCAGCCGGTGTCGAGGTGGTGCTTCGCCCGGGTCCGCAGCGGGGTCGGCTCGGCCTCGGCCAGCAGCTCCTGGAGGTGCACCCGCCACGGGGTCAGGAAGAGCGCCCGGTCGTCGAGCTGGATGGCGAGCATGTCGTCTTCGGTGAGCTTGCGCTCGGCGGCGCGGGCCCGCAGGCCGTCCCGGATCTGCTTCTGGCGGGGGCCGAGCGCGTAGCGGGTCTCCCCGAGCAGGGCGTAGGCCTCGCCGCCGACCATGCGCCCGTTGCCGTTCCACAGCAGGCCGCCGGGGGGGTCGACGATCCGGGGGTAGCGCTCGGCCGGCAGGCGGCCCTTCCACCCGACGTCGCCGGCGGCCCACCCGCGCGGGATCCGACCGTCGAAGCCGGCCCACAGCGGGGGCTCGGGGGGCTCGGCGGCTGCGGGCGCGGGCTCATCCGGCGCGGCGGGCTCGGCGCCCTCGGGCGCGGCGGGCGCCTCCGGCGCAGGGGGCTCTTCCGGCGCAGGGGGCTCTTCCGGCGCCGGGCCGAAGCGCTCCGGCACGTAGCCGAAGATGGTCCACCCGATGCGTCCGGTGTGATCGCCGACGACGAAGTTCTGCGGCGGGGTGCCCCCCCGATGGGCGACCGCCAGCGCCGCGTCGAGGTCCTCGGTCGCCTCGAGGTCGCGCACGGCGAGGTTGAGCGCCTCGGGGTCGTGCCCCACCCAGCGGATGGCCGTCGGCCGGCCGTGCTCGGCGTCGACCACCGGCCCCCAGATCGTCCACCGGTGCGCCATCGTCACCGGGTCGCCCCCGGCCACCTCGATGGTCTCGGTGTGGGTGACGAACGGCCGGGGCCCCTCGGGGGTGCGGTAGGTGTCGCCCTCGACCTCGAGCGGGATGGCGTCGACGCTGTCGATCTGGCTGTTGGTGAACGCCCAGGCGATGCGCCCGTTGCTGCCGACCACGATGACCGGACCGCCGGGCAGGCTCACCCCCTCGACCCGGCGGGTCGCCTCGCCGTCGCTCCACTCCAGCGCGGCCCGGTACCAGATGATCGGCACCCGCAGCGACAGGTGCATGTCGTTGGCCACCAGCGCGCCGCCGTGCCGGCTGCGGGCCCCGGCGACGGCCCACGAGTTGCTGCCCATCATCACCTGCCCCGCCCGCACCGGGGCCCCGCTCTGCTCGCCCCGGCGCAGGGCCTCCCACTGGGGCATCGTGCGCAGATCGGCCACCTCGGGGCCGGGCATCGGCACCACCGGCAGCGCCCCATCGTCCACCGGCGCGTCCCACCGGGGGTTGCTGCGGGGCATGAGCCACTCGGCCAGCTCGCGCGGCAGCGCCTCGCGCATCACCGCCCGCCGCCGGTCGTAGCTCGCCGTCTCGTCCTGCAAGTCGTAGAACATCGCCAGGATGACCAGCGCGGTGTCCACCGGGGCCCACGGCCGGGGGTCGACCCGCAGGAGCTGATACTCGAACGGGTCGGCGTCGAGGGCGTCGAGCCCGGCGTTGACCCCCGCCGCGTAGCGCTCGACGAGGGCCCGGTTCTCGGCGTCGAACCCTTTCAGCGCCTGCTCGGCGACATGCCGGCTGCGGTGGATGCGGCGCGACGTGTCGAAGTCCACCGCCCGCTCGCCAAACAGCGCCGACAGCTCACCGGCCGAGGCCCGGCGCATGAGATCCATCTGGAAGAAGCGCTCCTGCCCGTGGGCGAAGCCCATCGCGAAGGCGATGTCGGCCCGGTCGGCGGCGCGGAAGGTGGGCACGCCGCGGGCGTCGCGCTCGATGGTCACCGGCCCCGACAGCCCCTCGACGGTGAGCTCGCCGGTGGTGGTCGGCAGGCTGCCGCGCAGCACCATCGTGAGCGCCGCGCCGACGAGCACCAGCAGGATCGCCAGCCCGCCGAAGATCCATGCCAGGATCCGGGGCCATCGCCGCCGCTTGGGGGCCGCCTCGTCGCTCATCGTCGTCTCCGGAGCCGTGGGGGCACAGGCTCGCACGATCCGCCGGCCGGCGCACCCCATTGCAGCGGCGGGCGACACCGGGCACGCTCGACCGCATGCGATATACGCCCCTGCTCGCCCTGGCCCTGCTCGCCCTGCCCGTCGCGCCGGCCCGGGCCGAGCTGCCCCCCGACGCCTACCGCGACATGCAGCGCGCGGCGCCGGAGGCGGTCGAGATCCGGGTCGCGGCGGTCGACGTCTCGATCTGCTGGTTCTGGCTGTGCGACGGGCGGGACGTCGAGGTCGAGGCCGAGGTGGTCGGGGTCACCCGCAGCGCCGCCGGGCTGAAGCCGGGGGCCCGGATCACGATCCGCTACCGCCACGTCCCGCTGGGTGATCGGTCGGGGCCCCGGGCCATCCGCGTCGTGCGGGTCGGCGAGACGACGCCGGCCTTCCTCGAGAAAGCGGCCGCGGGGCACTTCGAAGCGGCGGCCCGGGGGGCCAGCTTCGATCCGCCGGTCAAGGGGCGGTAGCCGCCCGCTCGGTGACCCATCCGGTCATCTGCGCCCGCAGCACCGTCAGCGGGATCGCGCCGTCGCGCAGCAGCCGGTCGTGCCACGCCTTGAGGTCGAAGCGGTCGCCCAGCGCGGCCTCGGCCTCGGCCCGCAGCTTCGAGATCTCGAGCTGCCCCAGCTTGTAGGCCAGCGCCTGCCCGGGCCAGACGATGTAGCGGTCGATCTCGTTGATCACCTCGGCGGGGGGGTGGCCGGTCTGCGCTTGCAGGTAGTCGATGGCCTGCTGGCGGGTCCAGCCGAGGTGGTGCAGGCCGGTGTCGACCACCAGCCGGGCCGCGCGCCAGATCTCGTAGGTGTAGGCCCCCAGGCGCTCGGCGGGGGTGTGGTACAGGCCCAGCTCGCCGGCGAGCTGCTCGGCGTAGAGCGCCCAGCCCTCGGTGAAGGCGGTGAAGCCGGTGCTCTGCATGAACGTGGGCAGCGCCTCGGCCTCGCGGGCCAGCGCGACTTGGAGGTGGTGCCCGGGGATCGCCTCGTGCCACGCCAGGGCCGGCATCGTATACAGCGACCGGGTCTCGGGGGCGTGGGTGTTGAGGTAGTAGTAGGCCGGCCGGCTGCCGTCCTCGGGGGCCGAGTAGTAGTAGCCCGCGGGGGCGTCGGGGGCCCGGAACGGCTCGATGGCCTTGGGCTCGATGGGCGTCTTCGGCAGGCGGCCGAAGGCCCGGGGCAGCGCGGCGCGGGCCCGGTCGAGCAGCGCGGCGTTGTATTGCAGCAGCGCCTCGCCGGTCTCCCGCCGCTGCGCGGGGTCGTCGGCCAGCGCGGCGAGGGCCGCCTCGACGCTCGGGTGGCCCAGCTCGGCGGCGACGGCCTTCATCGCGGCCCGGATGCGGGCCACCTCGTCCAGCCCGATCCGGTGGATGGCCTCGGGCTCCAGGTCGAGCCCGGTGTAGCGCCGGATCGACGCCCGGTAGCACGCCGCCCCACCCGGCAGGCCGGCGAGCCCCGGCGCGGTGCGGCTGGCGGGCAGGACCGAGTCCACCAGGAAGTCCCGATAGCGGGTCAGCGCCGCCCGCACCGGGCCCTCGACCGCGGCCCGGATCTCGGCGTCGAACGCGGGGTACGGCGGGGCGTCGAGCTTCGCCGCCTGGGCCAGCGGTCGGGCCAGGAACGGGTCCTCGTCCAGCGGCGTCTTCAGCATCCGGTCGAGCTGGGCGATGGTCCGGGTGACGTTGATCCGGGCCGCGGTGCGCCCCGCCTTCAGCCCGCCCCGCAGGTTGGTGATGTGCTGCTCGAACAGCCGGGGCAGGGCCCGGTAGCGGGCGACCAGATCACGGGCCCGCTGCGCGCCGTCGACGATGTGATACGCCGGCAGCTCGCCGAGCCAGCTCTGGGGGCCGTCGAGCTGGTCGACGACCCACGCGTGGCGCCCGCACGCCTCCTGGTCGTCGAAGTGCAGGATGAGGCGCTCGAGCAGCGTATCCCGGACGAGCCACCGGCGCTCGGTCAGCGACGGGGGGTCGAGCGCCCGGGCCCGCTCGGCGAGGGCCGTCAACGCGGCGTCGTGGGTCGCCCGCGCCGCGGCCGAGAGGTCGGGCAGCGCGGCGTCCCGGCTGCGGTCGCCGCGGTAGCTGGCCCAGGTCGGCGAGACCCGCATCAGCTCGGCCCAGTAGTCTTCGGCGAGCACGGCGATCGGGGCCGGCACCTCGGTGGCCTTCAGCCCCGGCTGGGGTTCGCTCTCCACCGGCGGCGCCGGATCGGGGGGCGGAGCGCCGCCGCAGGCCAGCGCGCCGAGCAGGGTGAGGGGGCAGGCGAGGCGGGCGATGGATCGCACGAGACCTCCGGGGTGGGGTGTATCGGGCCGGATCAGACCCGGGGCAGGGCGTCGGTGAGCACGTCGGCGCCGCTCTCGGTGACCAGCACGTCGTCCTCGATGCGGATGCCGCGCACGTCGGCGAACTTCGCCAGCGTGGCCCGATCGAGCCGGTCGCCGGGGTCCCGGGCGGGGTCGTTCAGGATGGCCGGCACTTGATAGAAGCCGGGCTCGATGGTCACCGCCATGCCCGGCTCGAGCACCCGGTCGAGCCGCAGGTAGCCCAGCCCGAAGCGCTCGCTGCGGGTCCGCCCGGGGCCGTAGCCCGCCCGGTCGCCGAGGTCTTCCATGTCGTGCACGTCGAGGCCGATGAGGTGGCCGACGCCGTGGGGGAAGAACAGGGCGTGCACGTCATCGGCGACCAGCTCGTCGACGTCGCCCCGCAGGATGCCGAGGTCGACGAGCCCCGCGGTCAGGGTCCGGGCCGCGGTCAGGTGCACCTCGCGGTAGCGGGCCCCGGGCTTCACCGCCGCGATGGCCGCCGCCTGCGCCTCGCGCACCACCCGGTGCAGCTCGGCCTGGGTCGGGGTCATCGGCTGGCCCACCGGCCAGGTGCGGGTGACGTCGCCGGCCCAGCCGTCGGCGGTCTCGGCGCCCACGTCGATGAGCACCAGATCGCCCGCCTCGAGCGTGCGGTGCAGCCCCCGCTCGTGCAGCACCTCGCCCCGGCGGGTCACGATGGGCGGGTAGGCCCAGCCCATGCCCCGGCGGGTGAACTCGAACTGCATCGCGGCCCACACCTCGTGCTCCCGGACGCCGGGGGCGATGGCCGCCCGGGCGGCCTCGTGGGCCGCGACGGTGGCCTCGGCGGCGGCCCGCAGCCCGGCGATGGCCGCCTCGTCGTGGCGCAGGCGCAGGTCGATCATCGCGTCGGCGAGGGGCAGGTCGCGCGCGTCGAGCAGGCCGGCGGTGAACGCGCGCCCCAGGCGGCGGGCCTGCTCGGCCCGGGTCGCGGCGTCCATGGCGGGCAGGCTCAGGGTCTCCGGCGGCGGGGTGAGGGCGTCGAGGGGGGCGACCGGCAGGCCGAGATCGTCGGCCAGCTTCGCCGGGTCGAGCGGGGGGCCGTGCCACAGCGCGTCGTCGGCCGGCGGGCGCTCGAGGTACAGCGTCGGGGCGCCGTCGGTCAGCATCAGCCACGCCCCGGGCAGCGGGCGCCCCACGAGGTACAGGAAGTGGCTCGACGCCCGGAACGGCTGGAGGTTGGCCGGGTAGTTGCGGGGCTGCGGGGCGCCGGCGGGCAGGAGGATCGGGCGCTTCAGGCGAGCGAGCAGGCGCTCGCGGCGGGCGGCGTGCACGACGGACATCGGGACCTCAGAGGAGCAGGAAGCCGGCGAGCACGCTGCCCATCGACAGGGCCGCCGGCGGCAGGGTGGCGACGCCCACCGGTACGAAGGGCAGGGCCAGGGCCAGAGCCAGGACCTCCTGGAGCTCGGGGCCGGCGCTCATCTCGCTCATGGGACCTCCTGTGGCGGGGGCGGCGCGTCGGGCGTCGCCTTCGGGGGCGCGGCCTCCGGGGGCGCGCCCGCTGTCCGGGGCGCGGTCACTGTATACCGCAGCGTGCGCGGCTGACCATCCCGGACCAGCTCGGCGGTGAAGCCCCAGCCGGCGCCGTCGGCCAGCCGGGCCCGCAGCCGCAAGGCCACCGCGATCAAGGTCGGCAGGCCGTCGATGGCGGTCCCGTCGAGCCGCTGGAGCACGTCGCCGGCGCGCAGCCCCAGCCGGTGCACGTTCGAGCCGGGCCGGATGCCGCGCAGCTCGAGGCCGGCCGGCGGCGGGGGCCCGGCGACCGCCTCGCCCCGGGCCCGGGCCTTCATCGCCTCGGCCCCGGGGTGGGCCAGCCACAGCTCGCCGGCGAGGCGGTCGGGGCGCCCGAGCAGCGCGAGCGCCGCCTCCCGCTCGATGGTGATCGGCGCCTCGACGGGCGGCGCGGCCGGCGGGGTCACCGGCGGCGCGGCGGCGGCCGGGCCCCCGAGGGCGAGCGCCGCGCACAGCGCGATCGATCGGCTCATGGGAGCGGGGGCCACTTGCCCGCCTCGCGCAGCAGCCGCCCGAGCTGCGACTCGAGCGCGGTCGGCAGGAACGGCTTGGCCAGGAACGCCGTGCGGTCGTCGAACGAGCGGTTGCCGCTGCGCCGCTCGCCGTCGGCGTACCCCGAATACAGCAGGATGGGCAGCTCGGCGTCGAGCGAGCGCAGCGCGTCGTGGGTCTGGTAGCCGTCCATGCCGGGCATGAGGATGTCGAGCACCACCGCGTCGATGCGATCCCGCCGGGCCTGATAGGTCTCGACGGCCTCCGGGCCCCCGCAGGCGGTGAACACCGTGAACCCGAGCCGCTCGAGCAGCCGGGTGGTCGAGCGGCGCACCGAGTCGTCGTCGTCGACGAGCAGGATGGTCGCCTCCCGCTCGGCGGACATCAGCGGCACCGGCCGGGTCTCGGCCCGGTCGCGCACCCCCGGCTCGAGCGCCGGCAGGAAGAGGATGACCTCGGTCCCCTGCCCCGGCGCGCTCTTGATGCGGGCCCAGCCGCCGTGGCTGCGGGTCATGCCGTAGACCATCGACAGCCCGAGCCCGGTGCCGTCGCCGGCGCCCTTGGTGGTGAAGAACGGCTCGAAGGCCCGGGCGACGGTGGCCTCGTCCATGCCGACCCCGTCGTCGGCGACCCCGATGCGTACGAAGGCCGCCTGATCGCTCACCTCGTCGGGGGCGTGGCTCGGCCGCTCGACGACCCGCCCGGTGATCCGGATCTGCCCCCCGCCGCCCATCGCGTCGCGGGCGTTGATGCACAGGTTCATCAGCGCCCGGCTGAAGTTGGTCTTGTCGACGTGCAGGTCGATCTCGTCGTCCACGTCGATGACGTACTGCACGTCGCGGGTGGTGCGCCGCAGCAGCCCGACGACCTCGTCGATGACCTCCCGGGCCCCCATGCGCTTGCGGACGAACGTCGACTTGCGGGCGAAGCCGAGCAGGTTGCGGGTCAGCTCCTGCCCCCGGCGGCACGCCTGGAGGATGTCGGCCAGATCCTCGGCGTAGGCCGCGTCCTCGCCGAAGTCGTCCCACAGCACCGAGGCGATCGACGAGATGACCGTCAGCAGGTTGTTCATGTCGTGGGCCACCCCCCCGGCCAGGGTGCCGATGGCCTCGAGGCGGTGGGCCTCCTGCAAGCGGGCTTCGAGCGTGCGCCGCCGGGTCTCGGCGGCGAGGCGGTCGGCGATGTCCCGCAGGCTGACGAGGTTCATCGGGCGCCCGTCGAGCACCACCGGCGAGACGGTGACCTCAACCGGCGTCGCCTGCCCGGTGCTGCGCCGGGCCCGGGTCTCGCGGGGGATCTCGCCCCCGGCGCCCATGGCCTCGACGTCGTCGAGCATCTCGTCGAGATAGCGCCCCGTCAGCGAGCCGGGCAGCCCCCCGAGCAGCGAGGCGGCGGCGCTGTTGGCCTCGGCCACCCGCCCGCCGGCCCGCACGAGCAGCAGCGCGTCGCGGCTGGCGTCGAAGAGCTGGCGGTAGCGCTCCTCGCTCTCGAGCAGGGCCCGGGTCGCCTCCCGCTGCTCGGTGACGTCGACGAACGCGGCCATCACCAGGCCCCGGCTCTCGTCGAGGGTGACGAACTCGCCCCGCACCGAGCGCTGGCGGGCCCGGATGCCCACCAGCTCCAGCTCGAGCACCTCCCGGTGGTGGGTGCGCAGGGTGTTGGCCAGGCAGCTGATCAGCGAGACGTGATGCCGCTCGGTGATGAACGCCAGCAGCGGCTTGCCGCCGGCGGTGTCGACGCTGAGCCCGAGCATCGAGGCCCCCACCCGGTTGATGCGCCGCACGACGCTGCCCCGATCGAGCACCACGAAGCCCACCGGCGCCACGTCGAAGAGCCGCAGGTAGCGCGACCGGGAGTCGGCCAGCGCGGTCTGCGCCTCGCGCAAGGCCATGTTCTGGGCCTCGAGCTCGAGCTGCGAGCTGCGCAGCTCCTCGAGCACGTGGTCCAGCCGGGCCTCGTCGAGCCCCGATGGGTCATCGATCGCCATCGGTCTCCAGGTGCTCGATGAGGATCCAGGTGCCCGGCTCGCCGATGTACAGGTCCGACCGGGCGGACAACCGCAGCGCGGCCTCCTCCACCATCACCCGGGCCTCGCTCACGTCGCGGGTCGGGTCGATCAGCAACTCCAGCGCCCGGGCCAGCGCCAGATCGTCCAGGTCGTCCACCCCCAGGCCGGCCCACATCGGCAGGCTGTCGACCAGCCCTGCCGGGGCCCACACCCAGCGGATGGTGCCCCGGGCGTCGATCTGGGCGGCGCCCATACCCTGCTCGCCGAGCAGGGTGGCCAGCAGCCGGGTCAGGCGCTGCTCCTCGCGGATGGTGCGCTCGAACGACTGGGTCAGCAGCGACAGCCGCTCGTGCTCCACCTGGAGGCCGGTGTTGGCCCCCCGCAGCTCGGCCAGCGAGGCCTGCAGCTCGGCGTTGAGCGCCCGGAGCTGCTCGTTGGCCAGCTCGCTCGCCTCGAGCTGAGCCCGGAGCGCCTCGGGCGTGCTCGGCGTCGACGGCTCGTCCGGATCGCGCAGCCGGGGACGCAGGGGCTCGCCGTTGTGCCCCAGGGCCTGCCGCCGATGGATGCGGGCCCGGCTGTCGACCACCTCGAAGTCGCCCGACTCGAGGGTGTCGGACTCGCCCACCGCGAGCAGGCCCCCGTCCCGCAGGGCGAACAGCAGCCGGGAGACCAGCCGCCGCCGCATCACCGGGCGCAGCCGCCCGAGCAGGCCCCGGCAGACCACCAGATCGAGCCGGGCGAACGGCGGGTCGCGCAGCACGTCGTGGCGGGCGAAGATCACGTTCTTGCGCAGCCCCCGGCGGATGCGCGCCGTCTCGCCTTCGAGCATCAGGTGCCGCTCGGCGCGCCACGGGCTCACCTCGGTCATGACCGACGCCGGATACTGCGCGTCCTGGGCGTAGGCCAGGGCCGCCTCGTCGACGTCGGTGGCGAAGAGCCGCAGCTCGACGCCCCGCGCGCCCCGGCGCTCGAGCGCCTCGGCGATGACCATCGCCAGGCTGTAGGCCACCTCGCCGGTGCCGCAGCCGACGCACCACACCCGCAGCTCGGTGCGCTTGCCCATCTGGGTCAGGAGCTGCGGCAGGATGCGGGTGTCGAAGGCTTCGAAGAGCGCAGCGTCGTCGAAGAAGCGCCCGGTGGTCCGCAGCAGCGCGCCCCGCATCGCCTCGAGCTCGTGGGGCCGATCCTCGAGCAGGTCGAGGTAGGCCTCCACCGAGGCGACCCCGACGGCCCGCATCCGGACCCGCAGGGCCTCGGTGAACACGGTGGGCTCGAACCGGTGGAAGTCGATCGGCCCGCCCGGCGAGAGCCGATCGGCGAGGGTCTGGGCCAGGGCCTCGTCGACGCTGGCCACCCGGGGGGCGTCGGCGTCGGCCTCCGAGGCCGCCTGGAGCCGCCGGGCCAGCTCGGACGCGGAGGCGACGGTGTCGACCATGCCGGTGGCCAGCGCCGCCCGGGGCATGCCGTCGAAGCGGGCGTCGTCGGGGGACTGCACCAGCACCGCCCCGCCCGACCGGTGCACCGCGCGGATGCCGCGCACCCCGTCGCTGCCGGTGCCCGAGAGGATGACCCCCGCGCAGCGCCGCCCGCAATCGGCCGCCATCGAGATCAGGAAGCGATCGATCGGCATCGACAGGGGCCCGCCGTGGTCGATGCGCAGCCGCAGCCGGCCCCCTTCGAGGCGCACCAGCCGGCCGGGCACCAGGACGTGCACCACCCCCCGCTCGAGGCGCAGCCCGTCGTGGATCGCGCGCACCGTCAGGTCGGTCTGGCGGGCCAGCAGACGCACCATGCCCGAGGGCTGCTCCGGCGCCAGGTGGGGCACGACCACCACCGCCGCGTCGATGTCCTCGCCCAGCGCCGCGCAGAACGCCGACAGCGCCGAGAGCCCCCCCGCCGACGCCCCGATCGCGATCACATACGGCGCGCCCCCCTGGGCCGACCTCCCCCGTGCTCGCGATGCCCCGACGCGCGTCTGCCTGTCCCCCATCGTCCTCCTCCGACATTCCCGGCCATCGACCGCCGATGCGGCCTTCGCCCGGCGCCCCGGTCAAGATGGCAGATGGCCGCCCCCCATGCTACCCGGCGACCGCTTTGTGGGGAATCATTCGATGACGGTGAAACGAACGGCACCGAACCCGGTGTTCGGTCACCGACAGAATCAGCTCACCGGGGGGGACCGCAGCAGCGGAACCCGATGTTCGAGCGGAAGGTGCCCGGCGGGGCGGCGTTCTGGAAGCCGCAGGTCAGGCCGCCGTCGATGTTGCCCGCGCTGCCCCCGCGCATGCCGAGCACCCCGTTCTGCCCGGCGCCGGCGATCCACTCCCAGACGTTGCCGCTGAGGTCGAAGACCGGGCCCCCGCCCAGATCGCGGCTGCAGCGGGGCAGCGCGCCGGTGGGCAAGGTGTCGTCCTCGTTCTCCGCGGTGTCGGGGTCGGTGTCGTAGTCGGCGCCGTTGCACCGGTCGGGCACGTAGAGGTCGCCGTAGGGGTAGGCCTCGTCGTCGGGGCCGGCGCAGGCCCGCTGCCACTCGGCGGCGGTGCACAGCCGCATGCCCGCCGCGGCGCACGCCTCGGCCGCGGTGTCGTGGCGCACGGTGACCCAGGGCAGCACGTCGGGCTTGGAGCACGCCCGGGCGAAGCTCTGCCCGGCGGCGCCGTCGGTGGCGTCGGTGCGGCTGGCCTCGTAGACGTAGATCGAGAACGCCCCCACCCCGCCCCCGCCGGGCACGTTCACCACGATGTCCGAGTTCTCGTCGACCACGCCGTCACAGTCGTCATCGAGGCCGTTGCACGTCTCGCGGCGCATGCGATCGTTCTGCGCCTCGGCGGTGCAGGCGATGCCCTCGGGCCCGTCGCAGGCCAGCCGGCCGTCGTCCCGGCAGATGCCCTCGCCCTCGCTGCACGGCCGGCCGAGCTGCTCGAAGGCCTCGTCGACCCGCCCGTCGCAGTCGTTGTCGCCCCCGTCGCAGCGGGTCTCGTTCAGCTCGTAATCCTCGCCGTAGGCGCAGGTCCAGCCGGCGTCGACGCAGGTCGGAGCCACCCCCCGGCACACGCCCCGATCGAGGCAGCGCACCTCGGGCGGCGGCACCACCCGGTCGGGGTCGTCGACCACCCCGTTGCAGTCGTTGTCGAGCCCGTCGCAGATCTCGATCGCGCCCTCCGAGGTCCGGCACTCGCAGCCGTTGGCCGGGTCGTCGTCGAGGTCGACCGCCCCCGGCAGGCAGCTCAGGATGCGGCAGGCGCCGTCGCTGCAGAACGGGTTGGCGTTGGCCACATCGCACGGCGCCTCGCAGGCCCCGCAGTTCTCGATGTCGGTGAGCAGGTCGAAGCCCTCGTCGATGGCCCCGTCGCAGTCGTCGTCGACCTCGTTGCAGAACTCGGCCCCCCCGGCCTGCCCCTCGGGGCAGGCGTACTCGCAGCCGTCGAGCGGATCGCGGTTGACGTCGGCCCAGCCCGGGTTGCAGTTGCCCAACGCGCAGCGCCCGCCGACGCAGCGCGGCTGGGCGTTGTCGAAGGCGCAGGCGTTGTTGCAGGCCCCGCAGTGGTCGAGGCTGCTCGTCAGATCGGTCTCCTCGTCGACCGCGCCGTCGCAGTCGTTGTCGAGGGTGTCGCAGACCTCGCCCCCGCCGTTCGAGCGCACGCAGCGGTACTCGCAGCCGTCGGCGTCGTCCCCGTTGGCGTCGTACCACCCGTCGAGGCAGCCCTCGACCCGGCACGCCGAGTCGACGCACGCGGTGCGCCCGTTGGGGTACAGGCACGGGTTGTCGCACGCCCCGCAGTTGAACACATCGCTCGTGAGGTCGAAGATCTCGTCGGTCTGGCCGTTGCAGTCGTTGTCGACGCCGTCGCACATCTCGGGCCCGATCTCGGGCGTCGGGCAGTCGTACTCGCAGCCGTCCTCGACCTCGCCGTTGACGTCGAACCACATGGGATCACAGCCCCCGATCTCGCACACCCCGATGTTGCACACCGCGATGGCGTTGGGGGTCACGCACGCCTGATCGCAGCCGCCGCAGTGATCGAGATCGGTGAAGACATCGAAGCCCTCGTCGAAGAAGGTGTCGCAGTCGTCATCGCGCTCATTGCACACCTCGATGCCATCGGCGCTCGGGGTGCATTGGTACTCGCAGCCGTTGGTGGGATCCTGATCGGCGTTCACCCAGCCCGGATCACACCCGTCGGCCGGCAGGGCGCAGCGCCCGCTCTCGCAGCGGCCGGTGGCGTTGTCGTAGTCGCAGGCCACCCCGCAGCGCCCGCAGTGCGCGACGTCGGTGTCGAGGTCGGTCTCCTCGTCGACCCGCCCGTCGCAGTCGTTGTCCTCGCCGTCGCACAGCTCGGTGGGATCATCGATCGGCGGGCACTGCTCCTCGCAGCCGTTCTCCGGCACCCCGTCCCGGTCGACGAAGCCCTCCTCGCAGTTGGCGGTGGTGCAGCGCCCGGCGGTGCAGGTGGGCACCGTATTGGGCAGGCGGCAGGTGTTGACCTCGCCGTCGCCGCAGCCCCCGCAGTTCTCGGGATCGGTCGCCAGATCGTAGCCCTCGTCGGTCTGCCCGTCGCAGTCGTTGTCCTGCCCGTCGCACAGCTCGGGCCCCGGGTCGCGGGGAGCACACTCCGCCTCGCAGCCGTTCTCGATCTCGCCGTCGCGGTCGACGAGGCCCGGATCGCACGCCTCGAGCACGCACGCCCGATCGATGCAGCGGGCGGCCGCGTTGGGGATGGCGCACCGCTCGCCGCAGCCCCCGCAGTGCTCGGGGTCGGTCTCGAGGTCGAAGTCCTCGTCGATCAGGCCATCGCAGTCGTTGTCCTCGCCGTCGCACCGCTCGGGCCCGGGGTTGCTCGGGGCGCACGGCTCGCAGCCGTTCGACTCGTCGCCGTCGGGGTTGCCGTAGCCCGGATCGCAGCGCCGGATGCGGCACCGCCCGCCGTCGCAGAACGGCGTCGCGTTGGCCAGCCGGCAGGGGCTGTTGCACGCCCCGCAGTGCAGCACGTTGACCATCAGGTCGAAGTTCTCGTCGACCCGGCCATCGCAGTCCTCGTCCCGCCCCTCGCCGTCGCACATCTCGGCGCTCGGCTCGCCGGTGCACTGGATCTCGGCCTCGCAGCCGTTCTCCGGGTCGCCGTCCCGATCGTAGAAGCCGGGGGGGCAGCCGAGCAGCTCGCAGGTGCTGTTGGCGCAGGCGACCCGGTAGTTGCCGAAGTCGCAGGCCGCGTTGCACCCCCCGCAGTGCTCGGGGTCGTTGGCGAGGTCGAAGCCCTCGTCGGCCCGGCCATCGCAGTCGTTGTCCCGCCCGTCGCACGTCTCGGGCTGCGGCGGCTCCCCGGTCGCCTCGCACACCTCGACCGGCGGCAGATCGGCCACGTCGCCGTCGCCCCCCGCGCTCGGGCCGACATCGTCACACCCGATCGCGCCGCCCGCGATCCCCACGAGCAGCAGACACATCCATCGGGCCCAGCACCGGACCGGCATCACCTCGACCTCCGCCGACGGATCGCCCACAGGGGCAGCAGCACCAGCAGCCACGACGGTCCGCCCCCGTCGCCCGCGTCACACTCACAGCCGTTCGGCTCGGTCTCGCCCGCGTCGCCGCCGGACGGCGGGCCGCCGTCGAGGTCGACCGCCATGTCGACCCCCATCTCGACCGCCGCGTCGGGCGACGGCTCGCAGATGCCCATCGCGCACACCGTGCCCGGGTCGCAGAACACGCCCACGCACAGCGGATCGATGCACACCCCCCGCTCGCAGAGCTGCCCGTCGGGGCAGTCCATCTCGGCGCAGGGGTCGCTCGGATCCTCCCCCTCGACGCACTGCTCGTCGACGCACTGCTGACCCTCGGGGCAGTCGATCTCACGGCAGCCGTCGTGCACGCAGTTGCCGTTGCGGCACACCGCGTAGGTCGGGCAGGTCACGTCCCCGCAGGGGTCTTCGATGCACACCCCCTGGGCGCAGACATCGCCGAGGGCGCAGGTCACCGGGCCGCAGGGATCATCGACGCACGCGCCGTCCTCGCAGCGCTCGTCGGCGGCGCAGGCCACCCCGGCGCAGCTCTCGACGCACAGCCCCCGGCGGCAGAACGCGCCCTCGGCGCAGCCGATGCCGGCGCAGGTGTCCTCGACGCAGGCCCCGTCGATGCAGACCGTGCCCGGCACCTCGCAGCCGGTGAAGTAGCAGTCGCGCACGACGCACACCCCGTTCGAGCAGACGTCGCCCTCGTTGCACGGCACCCCGATGCACGCCTGATCGACGCAGTCGCCGTTGAAGCAGAACAGGTCGCCCTCGCACTCGACGTCGTCGCAGGGATCGGCGATGCAGAAGCCCTGCACGCATTGCAGCCCGATGCCCTGGCACTCGCCGTTGCGGCACGGCTCGGCGCACTGACCCTCGTAGCAGGTGCTGCCCGCGCCGCACATCGAGCCCTCGTCGATGGCCCCGTCGCAGTCGTTGTCGACCCCGTCGCAGATCTCGTCGGCCCCCTCGGGCACGTTGCACTCGCCGAGCGCGCCGTCGATGCAGCGCCGCACGCCGGCCCCGCACTCCCCGCGGCAGGCGATGGTCAGCCCCTCGTCGACGATGCCGTCGCAGTCGTCGTCGACCCGGTTGCAGGTCTCGTCCTGGGGGTCGGGCGACGAGCAGTCGGCGAAGACCCCGTCGATGCACTGCTCGACCCCCCGGCCGCAGGTGGTCACGCACGAGCGGGTGACCTGCTCGTCGACCAGATCGTCGCAGTCGTCGTCGGCGAGGTTGCACTGCTCGGCCCGGGGCTGGGGCGCGTCGCAGTCGCGGTAGACCCCATCCCGGCAGGTCGCCGTGCCCTCGCCGCAGACCGTCTCGCAGGCCCGGGTCAGGCTCTCGTCCACCGAGCCGTCGCAGTCGTTGTCGACCCCGTCGCACACCTCGTCGCCCGGCTGGGGCGCGTCGCAGCCGACGAACTCGCCGTCCTCGCAGCGCTCGACCCCCGCCCCGCAGGCGTTCTCGCAGGGCCGGGTGACCCGCTCGTCGATCGCCCCGTCGCAGTCGTCGTCCACCAGGTTGCACAGCTCGTCGCCCGGCTGGGGCGCGTCGCAGCCCACGAAGGCCCCGTCGACGCAGGTCTCGGTGCCCGCGCCGCAGTTGGTGCGGCAGGCCCGGGAGACCTCCTCGTCGACCGCCCCGTCGCAGTCGTTGTCCTGCCCGTCGCAGCGCTCGTCCTGGGGCACCGGCGCGTTGCACGCCGAGAACTGCCCGCCCTGGCACCGCCGGCGGCCCACGCCGCAGTCGGTCTGGCAGTCGGTGAAGACGTCCTCGTCGACCTCGCCGTCGCAGTCGTCGTCCACCGCGTTGCACTGCTCGGCCTCCGGGCGGCGGGCGTCGCAGGCGCCGAACGCGCCGTCGGTGCAGACCTGCTGCCCCGCGCCGCACACCGAGTTGCACGCCCGGGTGACCCCCTCGTCGGCCGATCCGTCGCAGTCGTCGTCGGCCCCGTTGCACACCTCGGGCTGAGGCTGGGGCCCCGAGCACTCGAGCCAGTTGCCGCCGAGGCACAGCTCGACCCCCGGCCCGCAGACCGTATTGCACGCCCGCTCGATCGCCTCGTCCGAGGTGCCGTCGCAGTCGTTGTCCCGCCCGTCGCACACCTCGTCCTGGGGGGTCGGCGCGTTGCACCCGATCCAGGCCCCGTCGTTGCACGTCTCGAGGCCCGGCGCGCAGCCCCGATCGCACGAGCGGGTCAGGCGCTCGTCGACGCTGCCGTCGCAGTCGTCGTCCGACCCGTTGCACACCTCGTTCTGAGGCAGCGGCGCGTTGCACTCGCCGAAGGCGCCCCGATCGCAGACCCGCTCGCCGAGGCCGCAGCCGGTCTGGCAGGCCCGGGTGACCCCCTCGTCGATGAGCCCGTCGCAGTCGTCATCGAGGTTGTTGCACGCCTCGGGCCCCGGCTCGGGGGCCGAGCAGCGGTTGTAGGCCCCCTGCACGCAGATGCGCTCCCCCGGCCCGCACGCGTTGGCGCAGTCCTCGGTCAGCGCCCCGCCGCCCTCGGCCTCATCGGTCACCCCGTCGCAGTCGTTGTCCTGCCCGTCGCACACCTCGTCCGACGGCAGCGGCGCGTCGCAGCCCTGGTACTCGCCGGCCACGCACGCCTCGCTGCCCGCGCCGCAGGCCGTCTCGCAGGCCCGCAAGAGCCCCTCGTCGATGCGGGTGTCGCAGTCGTCGTCCAGCCCGTTGCACGCCTCCTGGGGGATCGCCTGCTGGATGACCTCGGCCAGCGCCACCTGCAAGCTCTCGCGGTCGTCGGCGAAGAGCGCCTGCCCGGTGCCCCCCGCCTCGGCCAGCGCGTTGAGGGCCGGGCTGCCGGCGGTGTTGTCGCCGAAGCCGATGACGTAGGTGCGCACCGGGGTCTGGCGCCCGCCCACCTCGAGGTCGAGCAGGGCCCCCGCCGCGCCCCGCAGGGCCGCGTCGCGCTGCGCGGAGGGCACGCAGCTCTCCTCGCCGTCGGTGAGCAGCAGCACCAGGTTGTTGCGGCACTCCGCCCGGGGATCGTTGGGGATCACCTCGTCGCGGAAGTAGGCCAGGGCCTCGTTCAGCGAACCGACGATGGGCGTGCCCCCGTCGGCCCGCAGCTCGCGGTCGCCCGCGGCGTCGTAGGGCACCGCCTCCCGGTGGTCGAGCCAGCGGCGGATGGCCGCGGCGTTGCGGGGCGCGATGGGCTCGAGGATCTCCCCGCCCTCGGCGCAGCTCACCTCGAAGCCGTCGTAGTTGATCTGCCCCGCGCCGGCCGTCGCCGGGACCGCCGCCCCCGAGCGCCGGGTCGCGTCGTAGGGCGAGACCTGATTCCAATCGCACGCGCCCTCGCAGCCGGTGCACGCGCACGTCGAGCGGATGCCCGGCCCCTCGTTCTGGGCGTAGCGCATCAGCCCGAACTCGATCTCCGCGGTGCCGAAGAGCGCCGTCTTGAGCGCCTCCTTGGCGATGTAGATCCGGGAGTCGTCGGTGGCGCCGTTGCCATCGTAATCGATGCCCGGGTGGCTCTCCGAGCCGTCGCCGTAGGTCACCGGCAGGCACGAGAAGCCGTCCTGCTGCCGCACGCAGGGCACGCCCACCGGGCAGTTGCGGCCCGGGTTCGGCCCCTGCTGATAACACAGCGGCCAGAAGTCGTCCCCGCACTGCCAGTCGCAGACCCGATCCCGCCGCGGGGTCAGGGTCATGCTGCCCGACGTGTCGAAGATGACCAGCAGCTTGGGTTTGACGATGTCCTGGGCGTCGGCGGTCGAAGCGGCCGCCACGGCGAGCACGACCCCCACCAGCGCCAGGGCGACCCGGCCCGTCGATTCAGAAATCACGCGCGTCCTCTCTCGTGGGCGCCAGCATACGGCCCATTCCGGGCGAGGGTATCAGCCGACATCCAACCGTTGCCAGAGCACCGACGACCCCCCGGGCGTCAGTCCAACTCGGGCTCCCACTCCCCCTGCTCCCAGCGCAGCCAGCCCTCCCGCTCGGGATCATCCGTCGACTGCTCGGAGAGGTCGTCGCCCTCACCGAGGTCATCGACCGCTTGATACTTGATGTGGTCCGCGGTCGCACCATACTGAGCGGCGAAGCGGGCCTCGAGCTGCTGGTCGGCCTGGCGGGCCTTGCGCAGCTCGGCCCCGTCGAGGGCCTCGGCCTTGGCCCCGCCCTTCTCCACCGCCCGGGCGCCCTCGACCACCGCCAGGTAGGTCGCCAGCGCGATGGGGTGGTAGGCCCACACCAGCCCGTCGGCCGGCAGCTCGGCGTGCTCGGTCACCGCCTCGTCCCACCACAGGAACTTGCGGATGCGGTCCATATACCGCCGGGCCTCGTCTTCGACGTACCACTCGAAGTCGACCCCGCCCCCGAAGAGCCCGCCGAAGCGGGTGCGGGTGTTGTACTCGGTGACGTGGCGGGCGGCCATCCAGCGCATCGACACCGCCTTGCGCGGGGTGCGGAACACCGCCCGGATCTCGGCCGCCGACATCGGGAACCCGCCCTCGACCAGCCCCCGCAGGGCCTCGGGATCCTCGGTGAACTGCTTCCACACCTTGCGCGAGTTGCACAGGATGTCGTCGTCGTCATCGTCTTCGACCGGCTCGAACGTGATCTCCGACTTGGGGAAGAGCGGCCGGGGCGCGATGATCGCGAAGTCGAGCACCCCCACCGGCTCGGCCCCCGGCTCGACCGCGAAGCGCCCGCTGTAGCCGATCAGATCACCCGCCTTGACCTCGACCTCGGCCAGGGCCACCCGGTCGTTGTACAGCGCGATGTGACCCGGGGCCGCCGGCGGGTGGCGCACCACCTCGTTCTCGGGCAGCTCGCGGGCCCCCTTGGGGTCGAGGGCGAAGCGGCGGATCCAGTCGATGGCGCTGGTGCGCCCGATCTCGACCTGCTGCAAGTGCGAGATGACCGAGAAGAAGGTCACGTCCTGCTCGGCGATGGGCAGCTCGTGCTTGATCACCACCACGTTGGGCGAGCCGAGCCCCTCGACCTCCTCCGAGACCCGGGCCGCCACGATGACCCCGTCGGCCGGGGCCCGCACCTCGGTGCCCGGCTTGATCTCGAGGTGCACCCCGGTGTGCCAGCTCTGGTTGACCCCCAGCGGGAAGAACCCGCCCTTGCCCATCTCGATGGCCCTGAAATACGTCTCGGCGTTGCGCAGCGCCTTGGTCCGGGGCACCCGGTCGAGGTTGGGCGCACCGGGCAGCGTGACCGGATACACCAGCCGGGTGCCGCGGACCCCGATGAGCACCCGCTCCCAGTCGAAGCCGGGGCCCGGATCCCACTTGGTCGCCGAGACGTGCAGGTGGCCCACCAGCCCCACGAAGCCCGGGTTCTGCAGCTTGTTGCGCCGCACCTGCCCGTCATCGCCCACCGGCGCGGTCAGGTTGGCCAGCGGGGGGAAGATGCGCCCCAGCCCGCGCAGCACCGCGATCAGGGCATGGTACTGCAGGTCGGTGTAGCCCAGGGACGACACCCGGGACCCGTTGAACTCACCGGAATAGAGTCCCCGACTCTGCTTCTGCTGTCCTTTGGGGAGGCGGTCAGGGCGGATGGGGTTGTTCAGATCGAGGCCGACGCTACCCGCATTGCGTCCGGCGGCGTGGTAGGCGACCAGGGCGAGATCGAGCGGCTGATAGACCGTGCCGTCCCAGTCGATGATCAGGTGGGTCGACAGCCCCCGCTGCACGAGGACGTTGAAGCAGCCCCGGGCCGACTTCATGCCGTCGTGGTGCAGGATGACCTGCTCGATGGCACCGCGCTTGTCCTCGCCAGAGTAGAACCGCGGGCGGTTGCCCACCATCGCCTCTCTGGCCTCGGCTCGGGCCTGGGGGAAGCTGGGAACGCGCTGTTCCTCGGTCCACTCCTTCCAGGTCACCACCCGGACGCCGATGCTCTCCTGCTTCGAGCCGTAGATCAGGAAGTCCGACATGCCTCAGCTCTCGATCCCGAAGACGAACTCCGAGGCGCCCACCCGGACCACGTCCCCCTCGCCCAGCGGCGACTGGGTGATGCGCTCCCCGTTGACCCAGGTGCCGCCGTCGGTGTTGAAGTCGCTCAGCAGGAACTCCCCGTCGCCCCGGTCGCGCAGCCCGCAGTGCTCGGGCGAGACCCCGTGCTCGGGCAGGTGGATGTCACAGTTGCGGGCCGCCCCGAAGATGACCAGGTTCTTGTCGAAGCGCAGCGCCTGCCCGGCGAAGCTGCCCGAGCGCCCCACCAGCCGGAAGCGCATCGGCCGCTGCGCCGCCCGGGTCTGGGCGCAGAACAGGCACTCCTTCCACTGGGGCATCATCATGTTGCCGCACACCGCGCACGGCCGGCGATCGGCGAGGGCCGCCTCGCGGGCCGCCTTGGCCTCGTCCCGGGCCTTGGCCGCCTTGCGCAGCCGCAGCAGCACCACCAGCAGCACGATCGCCAGCAGCAGCACCCCGGCCACCACCGAGATCAGGATGCGGGCCCAGACCGGCAGCCCCTCCCACTTGTTGCTGACCGCGTCGACCGCCTTGTCCCACAGGCTGAGCACGTTGCCCGCCCGATCGGTGAAGTCGCGGGTCGTGCGGGTGGCCCCGGTGCTCATCTTCAGCCGCACGGTGAAGCTGATCGGATCACCCCGGCGCAGCTCCTCGGCGTCGGCGGTGACCACCTGCCGCAGCCGCAGCTCCTGCGCCGCCTCCTCGACCGCCGGCCCGATCTGGCTCGGCAGCGCCGCCCGGCGGTAGGTGCCGCCGGTCTTGCGGGCCAGCGTCTCGAGCACCCACAGGTCGCGGGCCCGATCGGAGTCGGCCGCCCCGATGGCCATCACCCGCACCCCCCGCCGCCGGGCGAGGTACACCAGCGCCTGGAGCTGGCGGCTGACGGTCTGATCGCCCCGCAGGTCGAAGCGCCCGTCGGCGATGACGTACAGCACCCGGTCGTTGGGGAACTCAGCGTCGTCGGGCAGCGGCGGCGGCATCGGGCCGTCGTCCTTGTCGGCCTCGAGCCCGGGGGCCATCGGGTACAGCAGCAGCGCCGAGCGCACCGCCTGATACAGCCGGGGCTCGCCGCCGTCGCTCGACTCGACGCCCAGGAGCGTCGGGGCCAGCTTGTCCGGCTCGGCGAGCCACGGCGCCTGGGGGTCGTCGGGCACCGCCTCGATGCCGAAGGTGAACGCCCGCACCGCGCCGATGGAGTCGTCGGGCAGCTCGGCGAAGGCCGCGCCGATGGCCTCCCGGGCGTTGTTCCACTTCTCGGGCAGCCGGCCGTCGATCACCGCCGCCACCGCCATCGGGGCCCCGTGATCGACCGCCGACTCGTAGTCCACGTCGTCGAGCAGCTCGCCGTCGAGGTACACCGAGAGCTGGGCGATGCGGTCGGGATCGACCGGGCGGTCGCCGTCGAGCACGCTCAGCCACAGCCGCACGTCGGGCAGCGTCGCCGGCTCGTAGCGGTCGATCTTGACCCGCAGATCGGCCCGGGCCCCGCCCGCGAGCAGCAGACAGGCCGCCAGGGCCCCCATCGCCGTGCGCCAGACCCGCACCGTCACACCCCGTACAGCGGCGCCCGGGTGAAGACCAGCACCTCGGCCGCCGGGCCCAGCGGGCGGCCGTCGGCCAGGGGCACGATGCGCAGGGGGGTCCAGGTCTCGGCCGACCACCCGCCGGGCGCGCCGACCCGCAGCCGCCCGCCCCGGGCCGCCACGAGCCGCGGCGAGCCGTCGCCGAAGCGCAATTCGAAGGCCTCGGCCCCGGCGCAGGCCAGGGTCAGCGCCGCCCCGGGCCGCACCCGCTGCGCCGAGACCCGCACCGCCGCCCGGCCCGAGCGGGCCCAGCCCACCGTGGCCGCCGCGGCGAGGCCGCCGAGCATCGTCCGCCGGGTGAAGCCGCTCATGCGCCCTCCGGCCCGGCCAGCGAGGCGGCGCCGGCCAGCGCCACCAACCCGACGAGGATCACCACCCGCGGGGCCCGGGCCTTCAGCGGGCCGGGCAGGGCGCCCCGACCGTACAGATGGTCGAGCGCGCCGAGGGCGATGACGGCGGCGGCCTTGACGTGCATGTGGGACATGGTGAGCAGCCCGGGCGCGCGATGCAACAGCCACACGCCGGTGAAGATCGCGACGAACGCCCCCGGCCCGGCGACGAGCGCGTGGATCCGCCCCCCGCCGCGCCCGGTCAGCGCCGGCGCCAGCAGCCCGCCGACCCAGGCGACCACGCCCGCGAGGTGGGCCACCCCGAGCCATGCATCGAGCCCCATGCTGCGCTCACACTCCGTCCGAACCGGGCCGCCCGGCCGCCGCCGGCCGGAGGACCCGGTGTATCACGCCCGGCGATGGGGCCCAAGACCGGCGGCCCGGGTGAGGCCCGGACTCTGTGTGCGAGGCCCGGACTCCGGGTGCACTGCGTGTCACCTCCGGCGCAGCCCGGCACGCGCGGCGCTGACCGCCCTGCGATGCCCCCCGCTTCGAGGCGCCCGGTCACCGGTCTTCGTCGAGCGCCCGGGTTGATTCCCCGCCCCCAGGGCGGCATGCTGCGGCCGCCGTCACCGGAGAGGCGCCGCCCGGCGATGCCGTCGAACGGATGCGGAGCCGTCACCCCAGCGCCACGGCCGCGAAATAGGCTCGCAACCATGTCTGGTCTGATCCTCATCGTCGAAGACGAAGCCGACCTGCTCGCCACCCTCGAGTACAACCTCGAGCGCGAGGGGTATCGCACCCGAACCGCAACCACCGGGCAGGCGGCCCTCGACGCCGTGCTCGTCGAGCCGCTGCCCGATCTGGTGCTGCTCGATCTGATGCTGCCCGACATCTCGGGCACCGAGGTCTGCCGCAAGCTGCGGGCCGACGACCGCACCCGCGAGATCCCGGTCGTGATGGCCACCGCCAAGGGCGAGGAGATCGACCGGGTGGTGGGCTTCGAGGTCGGGGCCGACGACTACGTCACCAAGCCGTTCTCGGTGCGGGAGCTGATCCTGCGCATCCGGGCCATCCTGCGCCGGGCGCGCAACCCGGTCGAGGAGCGGGACGAGGCGACGTTCGGCCGGCTGCGCATCGACGAGCCGGCCCACAAGATCTGGGTCGACGACGAGGAGATCCGCCTCACCGCGCTCGAGTTCCGGCTGCTGACGACCTTCCACGCCCGCCGGGGCCGGGTGCAGACCCGCGAGCGCCTGCTCAGCGACGTCTGGGGCTATCAGGCCGAGGTGACCACCCGCACGGTCGACACCCACGTCAAGCGCCTGCGCGAGAAGCTCGGCGACGCCGGGCAGTACATCGAGACGGTGCGCGGCGTCGGCTACCGCTTCCGAGCCCGGCCGGACGAGACGACCGCGTGAGGACGGCCGGATGAGGGTGGCCGCATGAGATTGGGGATCCGCGGCCGGCTCTTCCTGGTGTCGGTCGCGCTCATCCTCGCCGTCGCCTCCACCAGCGCCGTCTACCTCGAGTTCGAACTGCGCCGGTGGTTCGAGGCCCGCCTCGAGGACGAGCTGCTCGGTCAGGCCACCGCCGCCCTCGCCGCGGTCGAGCTGGCCGACGACGCCCGCGATCCGGCCCGCTTCGACCGCCTCGCCGACCGCCTCGGCGCCGCCACCGGCTCCCGGGTGACCCTCATCGCCGCCGACGGCCGGGTGCTCGGCGACTCGGCGATCGCGCTGGCCGAGGTGCCCGCGCTCGATGATCACGGCGACCGCCCCGAGGTGCGCGCCGCCCGCGATCGGGGCCGGGGGCTGAGCCGGCGCTACAGCGAGACCCTCGGCACCGACATGCTCTACGTCGCGGTGCCCTTCACCCACCCCCACACCCACGGCGTCCTGCGGGTCGCCACCCCGCTGTCGACCGCCGACGGCACCGTCGATCGCATGCGCTTCCTGGTCATCGTCGGCAGCGCCCTGGGGCTGCTGGTGGCCACCTTCATGAGCCTGCTCGCCTCGCACCTGCTGTCCCGCCGGCTGCGCGACCTGCTCACCCGGGCCCGGGCGATGGCCGACGGGCACGCGGTGCCCGAGCTGCCGGGCAAAGGCGACGAGATCGCCGGCCTCGACCGCTCGCTGCGCCGGCTCGACGACGCGCTCGAAGAGGTGGTCGGCACCCTGGCCCGGGAGCGCGACCGCTCCGAGGCGGTGCTCGAGGGCATGGAGGAGGCGGTCATCGCCGTCGACGGCCGCAAGCGGGTGACCCTGGTCAACCGGGCCGGGCTGGCGCTGCTCGAGCTGGACGGTGATCCGCTCGGCCACCCGTTCGACGAGGTGGTGCACACCGAGCGCATCCGGGCGGCGCTGGACCGGGCGCTGGCCGGCGAACCGCGCACGCTCCAGATCGACCTCGACCGGGAGAGCGGCCCCCGGCACCTGCTGGTGCGGGTGACCCCCCAGCGGGCGGGCCAGGGCGGGGTGGTGGTGCTGCACGACGTCACCCGCCTGCGCCGCCTCGAGACGATGCGCCGGGACTTCGTGGCCAACGTCAGCCACGAGCTGCGGACCCCGGTCAGCGTCATCCGGCTCAACGCCGAGACCCTGCGGGACGGGGCGATGCACGACCCCAAGAACGGCCCCCGCTTCGTCGAGGCCCTGCTGCGCAACGCCGAGCGGCTGTCCGATCTGGTCTCCGATCTGCTCGACATCAGCCGTATCGAGTCGGGCAACTATCCGGTGCACGCCGAGACGGTCGGGGTGGGGGTCATCACCGCGGGGGTCGTCGCCGCGGTCGATCAGCTCGCCGCCGAGCGGGGCACCGCCCTCGACGTGGCCATCCCCGACGACATCGAGGCCCGCGCCGACCGCAAGGCGCTCGATCAGGTGCTGGTCAACCTGGTGCAGAACGCGGTCAAGTACAGCCCGCCGGGCAGCCGGGTCGAGATCAGGGCCCGCCTGCTCGACGGGCCCGACCCCCGGGTGCGGCTGGAGGTGCGCGACGACGGGCCCGGCATCCCGGCCGAGCACCGCGATCGCATCTTCGAGCGCTTCTATCGGGTGGACGCCGGCCGCTCCAAGCACATGGGCGGCACCGGCCTGGGGCTGGCCATCGTCAAGCACCTGGTGGGCAGCATGGGGGGTCGGGTGGGGGTCGGCGAGAACCGGCCCCGGGGGGCGGTCTTCTGGATCGAGCTGCCGGCGGTGGGCTGAGGCCGGAGGGCCGCCCGCCGACGGGGGCTCACATGCCCCCGCCCTCCATCATCTGGAGGCCCACGTAGGGGTAGGGCGCGCACAGCGGCTCGGCCATGACGTCCCGGCCGAGGGCGTCGATGGCCCCGTCGCGGGGGGTCAGGTCGGTGGCGTCGTCATTGGTCAGGTTGCCCAGTTCGCGCACCCCGCGCTGGGCCCCGTCGGCGCCGCGCAGCGAGTAGTTCCACAGCTCGGTCTGGTTGCCGCTGACGTCCTGGGTGGCCGGGTCGAGATCCACGCTGCCCGAGGCGCCGAGGTAGTTGATGGTGCCGCCGCCGTCGGGCCCGAAGGCCATCAGGCCGGTCGACCACTCGTGGGGCCGCACGCCGGTGGCGTTGGGGTCGCTGAGCAGCGCCAGCCCGTTGAGGATGCCATCGGTGTCGATCGTCGCCGTGTTCGACGCCCGGATGGCATGCAGCATGGCGAACGCGGTCACGAAGACCGCGTCGACATAGGCCGGGGTCGGGGCCACGAGCAGGTCGTCGATGTCGGCCGGGGCCACGAAGACCGAGGCGTTGGTGCGCAGGCGGTCGAGCCACAGGGTGTAGTCGGCCCGCTCGTCGCCGCCCACGCTGCCCGAGCTGATGCCCATGGTGCGGCAGCCGACCCGGTAGACCTGCTCCTCGCGGCCCTCGTAGCGGCCGAAGAACTGCTCCACGGCCAGGTCGGAGCGGGCCCCCTCGACCGTCAGCAGATCGGCGTCGAAGTCGTCCTGCTGCGCCGCCTGGGTCAGCCCGTCGGCCACGTCGAGCAGGTCGAAGAGGTCCTCGACCAGGGTCACGACCAGATCGGGGGACGGATCGGCGCTGCGCAGCACGTCCCGGGCCGCCGAGGCGCCGAGCCCGGGGTCGCTGTCGATGACGTGCTCGGTGAAGCCGTCGTTGCCGAGGGCCGAGGCGAAGGCGTCGCGCATGGCTTTGTCGTAGCCGGTCGACGCCCGATAGAAGACGTGGATGTTCTCGTAGGAGGGCATCGACTCGATGAAGCGGACGACCGCCCCGATGAGGGTCTGGCCGGGCACCTTGATGCGCCACAAGAGCCCCCGCGAGTCGCCGAGCAGATCCCGGGCCCGGGGGATCTCGGGCGAGATCGCGCCCGGCGAGATCATCGGCACGTCCCGGGCGAGGGCCACCTCGCGGAACAGGTTCACCGTCGCCCCGCTGTTGTGGGTCGCCACCATCGCCCGGGCCCCGCACGAGACCGCGTGCTCGGCGGCGGCGATGCCCGGGGCGCCGTCGGCCGCGGCGCCGCCGTCGTTGCAGATCAGGGCCGCGACCAGCTTGTTCTCGCCCTCGCCGTAGGTCAGCCCGCCGTTGGCGTTGATGTCCTCGACCGCGTAGCGCACCGCCGCCTCGATGCTCTGGCGGCCCACGATCTCCAGCGAGCCGTGGGGGGTGTGCACCGAGATGAGCACGTAGTCGTCGGGCGCGGCGAGGAAGGCCGCCTCCCGCTCACCGGCGGTGGAGCTGGTGCTGCCGGGCAGCGGGCCGTAGATGTCGAAGCAGTTGGAGCTGACGAGCGGCTGCTCGTCGGTGCAGGCGAAGCTCTCGTCTTCGCCGGCGACGCAGGCCCCGTTCGAGCAGACGAAGGCGCCCTCCAGGTTGGCGCAGTCCCCGTCTTCGGCGCAGTCGAAGTCGAGGGTCAGCGAACAGCCCCCGAGCGCCGCGACGGTCAGCGTCGCGGCGGCCGCGACGCCCCATGGATTCAGCACGCGCATGCACGCCCCCTGGCGGATCCGGACAATGGCCTCCATCTGTACCGCGCGGGGCACTGCAACTCAACCTTACAGCGACCGGACATCGAAGCCGACCAGGGATCGCGCGGAGACCGAAGAGGATCGCGCGGAGACCGAAGACCGCGTGGGATCGTGCGGCGATGGATTCCGGGGCGGGGCCATGTGCCCGGCGGGGCGCCGCGTCGACCCCGACACATCGACGGGCGACCGGCCGGGCGGCTCGAGCAGGTGGGCTCGAACAGGTGGGCTCGAACAGGTGGGTCGGATCAGGGCCAGCGCACCGGCTGGAGCCGGGCGCCGGGGTCGCTGTCGCCCTCGGCCTGCCCATCGCTCGGCCCGTCGGCCTGCCCGTCGCCCGGCCCGCCCGGCGCCACGTCCGACGCCGGCGCGCCCTCGGCCGCCTCGGGCCCGGCCTCCGCCGCGCCGCCCTCGACGTCCGGCGCCTCGGCCTGCACCCGCTCCTCGTCGGACGGCCCCTCGACCGGCCCCTCGCGGGCCTCGGCCTCGTCGGCCACCGCCGCCTCGTCGACCACCGTGCTGCGC
Source organism: bacterium (assembly GCA_030426085.1). Lineage (GTDB taxonomy): Bacteria > Myxococcota_A > Bradymonadia > UBA7976 > UBA1532 > JACKDM01. Next base: position 195,876 of record JAUHYW010000008.1, read on the forward strand.
CCCGCCCGGCGGGCCCGCATCATCGCCGCGATGCGATCCTGCTGGTCGTCGACCGGCGCCAGCAGCCGCTCCCGCAGCTCGGGCCGGCCGGCGTAGGCCCACAGCACGTAGCCCAGCAGCCGGCACAGCGCGACGTGCATCGCGTCCTGCGCCTCGCGCACGTCGTTGCTCGTCACCCGCTGCCGGGCGGCGATCGCCTCCCGATAGGGCCCGATCGCCGCCTCGATCGCCTCGACCTTGCGCCGCCAGCCCAGCCCGTCGACCAGGGCCGCCGACGGCCCGTTGGCGTCCTCGACCAGCCGCTCCATCCGGTGGAGCTGCGTCTCGTACCGGGCCGCGGTGATGTAGCCGACGCCGGTGGCGAAGTGCCGCTCCTCGAACCGCTCGACCGCCTTGGCCCGGAGATCCTTGGTGGCGACGAGGTACTTGAGGGTCCCGGTCATGTCGTCGAAGAGCTGGTGCACGGACGCATCCGCGACCGTATCGAACTCATTCGTGTTGTCGCCCGAGCGCGACTCGCGCTGCATGCGCCGCTCGTCCTCGAGATCGGCGGCCGACTCCGACGCCTCGAGCAGCGCCTGCGACTCGCGCACCAGGGTGTTGTCGGCCAGCTCGTCGCCCAGGCCGACGACCTGCCGGGCGACCATGGACGACCGGTCGGACGTCATTCGTGAGGGGCACATGTAGCGCCGATAGTGGGGGTGTATCACTGGATACCTCCAGGTTGTATGAAGAGTGAACCGGGTGTCGGGTGAACATCTGCCAACGAATGTGAGGAGTCGGTCGTCCATGCGCAACCCGGATTCCGGCCCCCGGTGCGTTTTGACGATTCCAGCGATTACACTGATACTGTAGGGGAACCCCGCAGGGGGCGCCCGGCCTGGATTTCGGCCCCATCGGGCCGCCCTGTTCCGGGACTGAATGGTCCGGTATCCTGACACCGTCGCCGCGTCCCCGCGCGGTGCCACAGGCCGCGATCGACCGCTCGAGGCCCCCTTCACCCCGGCGACAGACCGCCGGATCGCCGCCCCGTCCGATCGGCGCGGCGCCGACACCTCGGATTTCGAAGACCCACGCGATCGGGCGGGCGCCGACTGGCCCGGATCGACCGCCGCGCCCGATCGGCGAGGCGGCGACAGGCCGATTTTCGAAGGCCGGGCCGCCTCGAGACGGACCGACGGGGCCCGATCGACCACCGCGACCGCCGCCGCGCCGTGCCATCGACCGGGGAGCGGCCCACCGACCCGCCGTCAGCGGCCGCCACACCGGCGGTCGACGCAGCCCGACACCGCGCGACCGGGCGCCACACGACGAGGAC
>JAUHYW010000153.1 GCA_030426085.1 bacterium
GGCGCTGGGGCAGGTGGTCGTCGTCTTCGAGCGTGATCGTCCACGCCGGGCCGTCGCCGGGCAGCGGGTCGCCGCCGCGGTCGACGGGCGCGGCGCGGGCGGGCAGCACGGGCAGGAGCAGGAGCGCGATGATCGGGAGCTGGCGCATGGCGAGGCCCTTTTCCGGGATGGGTCACCCACCCCGAGTCGATGTATTCGAGAACCCGGGGGTAGCGTGACACCGGCCATCGGATGGGTCAAGCCACCTCACGGGACCGCGGTCGCTGGCGGGGGCGTGACCGGGGTGCAGGGGCCACCAAAGCGGAGCCTTGACCCTCGACCCCGGCGGCGGGATGCTGTGGCATCGAGCGGACCGGGTGTGATGACCCGGGAGGGATCGAGATGGCAGGGCCCACCCCAGCCCACGCGCCGCGCGAGCGGCAGAGCGACGTCGAGCGGGCGATGCATACGCGCGTCGCACCCGTCGGTGGCGATCACGCTGTGACGGTGGATCCCGGGCTCGGGCCGCCGCTGAGCCCGCTGCCTGACATGCCCCGCACCCTCGACCTCGCCGCGGGCGAGCGGCTGACGGTCGCCGCGTCGGCACCGGGAGAGGTCATCCTGAGTATCGCCGAGCCCCATCGCGCGCGTCATATCGCCGCCGAGCGGGGCCCCAGCGTCGAGTTCACCCACGTCGCGGCCGAAGCCGGACCGGTGCGGATCACCGCGCTGGCACCGCTCACGCCGGACGGGCACACGGGCCGGGTGATGATCGCCCGCGCGCCGGCCGAGCAGGCCGAGACGGCCGCCGGCGGGGGCGGCGCGGGGGTGTTGACCCGGCGGCATCACCTGCTGCTCAACCTGTTCGGGGTGACGCCGACCGACCTGCACCCGGCGTCGACCGCGGCGCTCGCCCGGCAGCTCGACGGGCTCGAGGTGACGGCCCGCGCGCTGGCTGAGGGCGGCGGGCAGCCGGCCCTGGCCGATGCGGCGCTGTCCATCGAGCACGCCGAGAGCGCGGGCTACGAGACCGCCCGGTACAGCTTGCAGCGGCCTGACGCGCAGTTGGTGCTCGACACCGCGCTGGATCATCGGAGCGGTCAGCTCACCTGCACGCTGCGCTTCGGGAGCGCCGACGGGGTGAGCGTCGAGGGGCGCCTGACCCACACGGTGACCCGGCGCGATGGGTATCCGAGCGCGCCGGGCGATCCGGTGGGTGACTTCCTGGCGCATCCGCCGGGCGCGGGCGAGGTCGCGGTCGATCTGTCGGATCTGGTCGAGGCCGGCGACGAAGAGGGGATCGTCTCGTTCCTGACCGGCGCGCTGGTGGGGAACCTCGCCGGGAACGACAGCTACAGCGCGCTCGCCGGGCAGACGGCGGCCGGCTTCGTGCCGGTGCTCGGGCAGCTCGGCGACGCCCGGGACATCGCGGCGGCCGGGGGCGAGGTGCTCGACGGCGCGCCGGGGGCCTGGGGTCGGCTGGGCATCAACCTGCTGGCGGTGATCCCGGGGCTGGACTTCCTCAAAGCCGGGCGGGTGGCGTCGCGGGAAGCCATCCGCGAGGGGGCCGAGGGGGCGGTGGACGAGACGGTCCGCCACAGCATGAAGAAGCTGCGTCGCCGGGGGATGAGCAAAGCGGCGGCGCGGCGGGCAGCGAAGCAGATCAAGGTGATCAACGCCGGCCGGGTCGAGCTGATCACGCGGTTGCAGCGGTACAGCGCAGAGGGCTTCTTCGACGATGAGACGCTGGGGGTGCTCGCCAGCACGCGACGGGCCCTCGTCGAACACTTGCAGCCATCCGACCTGGCGGGCGCGTTGCGGGACCTCCACGGTGCGCCGATTCCTCGAAGAGGGGGCGGTCGACCGTTCGACCACTTGCACGAAGTACGAAACTCGGTCCGCTCCCTCGAACGCGCCGGGGTACAGCTCAAGCGAGTCACCCGCTCTCATGCGCCGGGTTCGGCTGCCTTCTCTCGAATATCCCGAGACCGTGATGCGATCGAGGAGCTCGCGGCACGGGTGGACGATCTGCTGGAGGTGCGATGAGCAGCGAGAGGCACCCGGGGAAGAGCCGCCCCGAGGATTGGGATCTGCTCGCGGACGAGAGCGCGGCCCCCCACGACCGTGAAGGCGCGATGCTGCGCCTCTGCGCGGACGGGCACGCGACCCGGCTGATTCCGCACGCCGAGGCATGGCTCGGCCACCCCGCACCCCTACTGCGCGAGGCCGCTCTCACGGTTCTGTTGCTCTGGCGCGGTTCACCCGAGCGTCTGCCACCGGCGTTCGCCATCCTGCACGGCGATCCGCATTGGCGGGTGCGCATCTCGGCGGCCGCCCTGCTCGGGGGCCTGTCGGGGTCCTTCCCAGAGACCCGCGACGAGATCCTGCGCCACCTCGTGATGCAGCTCGAGGCCGACGAAGACGAGGACGCCCAGATGGGCATCTACGAGGCGCTGTTGAAGGCGCTCATCCCCGAGCGCGCCGATCGCCCCAAGCTGCCAGGGGACGCCCGGGGCTGGGATCGCGCGCGGGACGTCGACTGGTCGCTGCTCGCGCCCTGGCGGGGGCCGACCGCCGGGTGATCACGCCGGGCGCGCCCGGCGGCGCCGCACGCCGATCAGGAGCAGCAGCCACCACCCGTTCGACGGCAGCCCACCCGGAGCCGCGGTGCAGCCGTCGTCCTTCGAGCGGGGGCAGTGCTGCAAGCGCTCTGCGGTCGGGGCCCGCTGCTCGATCAGGATCGCGCAGCGCTCTTCCCGACTGCGGGCCTCGAAGGGGCGGTCGTCGACCGGGTCGCACGCGTCGTTGATGCCATCCCCGTCGAGGTCGGGCTGCTCGGGGTCGACCGTCATCGGGCAGCCGTCGAGTTCATCGCCGATGCCATCCCCGTCGTCGTCCTCGTCGCAGGCGTCGCCGATGCCATCGCCGTCGGTGTCGGTCTGATCGTCGGCGAGCCGCGGGCAGACATCGGCGGCGTCCGGGGTGCCATCCTCGTCGTCGTCGGGATCACACACGTCGCCGAGGTCGTCGCCGTCGAGGTCGGCTTGATCGGGGTCGTGGGCCAGCGGGCAGAGGTCGAACGGGTCGTTGACCCCGTCGTCGTCGTCGTCCGGGTCGCAGGCGTCGCCGATGCCATCCCCGTCGGTGTCGGTCTGGTCGTCGGCGATCTGCGGGCAGCGATCGGAGGCGTTGAGGGTGCCGTCGTCGTCGATGTCCGGGTCGCAGGCGTCGCCGATGCCATCGTCGTCGAGGTCGAACTGCTCGACGTTGGCCACGTCGGGGCAGTTGTCGAGGTCGCCGGTGATGCCGTCTCCGTCGGCGTCGGTGCACGCGTCGCCTCGCCCGTCGCCGTCCCGGTCGAGCTGATCAGGGTTGGCGACCCGGGGGCAGTTGTCCCGGGGGGCGCCGATCACAGCCATGTCTTCGGCGGCCTGCTCGACCTCGTAGTATTCGTCGGCCCAGCCGTCGCGATCCTGGTCGACCCGGTCGTTGGTGGGATCGCATCCCATCGCGCACTCGTTGGCCTCGTCGACGGCGTCGTCGAAGTCATTGTCCCGGCCATCGGTCTGGGGGCCGCAGATGCCATCGTCGCAGTTGGTGACGCCGTCTCCGTCCATGTCGGGGTCGCAGGCGTCGCCGATGCCATCGCCGTCGGTGTCGGTCTGATCGGGGTTGAAGATGCGGCGGCAGTTGTCTTCCGGCTCGGCGGGCGGCGCGTCGCGGCCGGGCCACTCGGCGAAGGGAAAGTCGCGCTCGTGCACCTCGTCGACGAAGCCGTCGGCGTCGTTGTCGAAGAGGTCGCGCCAGCCGGTGCGGCAGTCGGTGCCCGGGGCGCACTCCGAGGTCTCGTCGACGTAGCCGTCGCGGTCGTTGTCGTAGCCGTCGTCCTCGGGGTGGCAGATGCCATCCCCGCCGCAGTCGAGGACGCCGTCTCCGTCGTCGTCCGGGTCGCAGGCGTCGCCCAGGCCGTCGCCGTCGATGTCGGGCTGCTGCACGAACGACGGGCGCTCGGGGTCGACCCGGCGGGTGCCGTCGCTGTAGACGAACGGGCAGATGTCTTCCGGGCGGTTCTGGAGGTCGGGGTTGGCTGGGACGGGCAGGACGTCGTTGTCGGCGTCGGGGTCGCAGGCGTTGCCGACGGTGTCGTTGTCGTAGTCTTTCTGCTCGGGGTTGAAGTCATCCGGGCAGTTGTCATTGAGCGAGGCGAAGCCGTCGCCGTCGGGGTCGTCGTTGCACAGCGGATTGTCGATGTCGGTGCAGTCGTCGTAGACCCCGCGGGGGTCGACCGAGTCCGGGTGCGGGGCCTCGTAGCGGCCGTCGCCGTCGATGTCGGGCTCGATGTAGCACGCGGGGGAGCAGCCGTCGCCCGGCAGGTGGTTGTCGTCGAGGCAGCGGTCGGGACCCGGGGGCGGATCGGGGCCGATGCCGCAGCCGGTGGGGATGCCATCGATGATGCGATAGCGGAAGATACCCGGCTCGCGGACGTTGGAGAGGCGGCAGAGGAGGGTGACGTCGTCGGAGAGGGATCCGGGCCACATCCAGCCCCGACCGTCGGGGCCCTCGCCGGCGTCGAAGCCCATGGCCGAGCCCTCTTCGCGGAGCTGGCCCCGGGCCCACTCGCAGCGGTGGTAGCGGAACTCGACCTCGTAGTCGTCGGGGTCGGGGCCGGTGATGATGGCCTGCCAGGTGTTGCGCAGGGTGCCCGGCTCGGGGGGGCGGTCGGTGACCTGATACCAGGTGGCGACGAAGCGGCCGGGGGTGCCGTCGTCACCGGGGGGGCGCTGGCCGACGTAGGTCGGGGGGTTGGGCAGCCCGATATCATATTGGGTCAGCTCGGAGGTGTGCTGGAACGGCGCCATGCGCCGGGTGCCCATACCGAGCACGTTGAACGGCCCCGGGATCGGGGTGCCGGCGTGATCGTCGTAGCGCTCGAGCGACAGGCTGCCCCGCCAGTTGACCCGGATCTCGTCCCAGAGGTCGTCCCCGTAGAAGCGGATGCCGTCGGGCAGCGCCGGGGCGAGCGGCACCGGGAAGAGGTCCTCGTGGGGCTCGCCGACATCAAACGGGCCGCCGAGCCCGTCGACGATCGGCGCGCCGCGCTGGGCGTGCACCACGCCCGGGCAGATGACGAAGACCGCGATGAGGAGGGCGCGCATCAGAAGGGCTCCGCGGATGGCCAGTCGACGATATCGGGGCGGATGAGGGGCGGACAAGCGTCGCCGACGCAGAGCTGGAGCAGGTCGAAGACCCCGTCTCCGTCGCGGTCCGGGTCGCAGCGGTCGCCGACGCCGTCGCCGTCGAAGTCGGCCTGCTGGGGGTCCGGGGTATACGGGCAGCGGTCGAGCGCGTCGCCCACCCCGTCGCCGTCGGCGTCGGACTGCCACCAGCAGCCCCAGCGGCACGGGGTCCGGGGGGACAGATCGCACGCGTCGCCCAGGCCGTCCTTGTCGGTATCACGGCCGAACGGATCCGGGGCCCAGGGGCAGAGGTCGGGCCGAGCCGTCCAGCGCCCGGCCGCCCGGTCGTCCCCGTCGGGATCCGGGTCGCAGGCGTCGCCCCGCCCGTCGCCGTCGAGGTCGAGGTTGGCCCGGTCGACGATGCGCGGGCAGTCGTCGAGGTCGTCGGGCCAGCCGTCACCGTCGTCGTCGGGGTCACAAGGGTCGCCCAGCCCATCGCGGTCCAGGTCGGTCTGGTCGGCGTCCGCGACCCGGGGGCAGTTGTCGAGCGCGTCGCGGATCAGATCGCCGTCGACGTCGTCGTCGCACAGGTCGCCGTCGCGGTCGCCGTCCAGGTTCTCCTGCAGCGGGTTGAAGGCCCGCTCGCAGTTGTCGACGCTGCGCCGCCCGTCGAAGTCGGGGTCGCCCCGGATGCCGCCCTCGGCGTCCAGCTCGATGATCCACACCCCCGGCTCGCCGTCGCTCGAGCCCTCCAGCAGCCACTTGGCCCGCCCCCGCATGACTCCGTCTTCGGGGTCGGGGAACAGCTCCATCACCGTCGCCGCGCCGCCGCCCCGCCCGAGCCGCACGCCGGCCCGGGGCTCGACGGCCGGGGTCTCGAGGGGCACGGCCTCGTAGCGGAAGGTGACCGCCCGCAGCGCGTCGCCCTCGATGAACAGCTCGACGCTGAAGGTGGATCGCGCGCCGTCGCACCCGGGCGGCGCGGCGTCGATCCAGGCGAAGCGCACGCCCTCCGGCGTGTCGGTCCGGCGCACTTCACCCGGCGGGGATCCGTCGGGGCACGCGTCCGCCAGCGGGGCCCAGAAGGGCGCGACCAGCGAGGCCATGGCCACGTCGCCCAGCGGGCCGGGCGCGCCGGGGTCGAAGCCGCCGTCGTCGAAGGTCACGACGCCCGACCGGCGCACGACGATGTCCCGCACCCGCTGGCCGCCGACGAAGAGGCGCTGGGGCAGGTGGTCGTCGTCTTCGAGCGTGATCGTCCACGCCGGGCCG
>JAUHYW010000009.1 GCA_030426085.1 bacterium
GGGCCTCGCATGACCACCGCTTTGACCAGCGCCCTGCTCGTGGCGCTGCTGGGCAGCCCCGACGCCCGGGCGCTGCTGATCGCATGGGACCAGGAGCTCGCCGCCGGGCTGAGCGCCGAGCAGGTCGCCGGGGCGCTCGCCGAGCAGGCGCCGGGCGCCGCGGCGGGGGATCCGCTCGACCCGATCGCGATCGAAGCGGCGGCCATCCAAGCCTGGATCGGGCGCCGCACGGGGCATCCGGCGCGGGCGTTCGGGGCGCTGTCGACGCTGGCCGTGGCCCACGACACGCCCCGACCCGAGGCCGACGTGCCGGCCCTCGCGGCGACGTGCCGGGCGATGCAGCTCGCCGCGCTGGACGGACGGCCGCTCGATCACCCGGACGCATGCGCGCCGCTGCTGGATGTCTTCGCGCGGGGCCTGGGCGACGGGCACCCCCGCGCGGTCGCCGAGCGGGTGCGCCTGGCCGAGCTGCACTGGAGCCGGGCCGAGCGGGTCGCCGCCCTGACGCACATCGAGGCGGCCCTGGCGCACTGGGCTCCGCCGGCGTGGCCGGAGGCCGTGCGCGACGCCGGCCCGGCGTGGGTCCGGGCCCTCTGGCGCCGGGGCACGATCCTGCGGGCGCTGGCTCGCCCGGAGGAGGCAGCCGACGCGCTGGATCTGGCCCGGGAGGTGGGCGACGCAGTGGGGCACGCTCGCGCGGCAGACTGGCTTCGCCTACGGACGCAGGTGATGGGCGCGCTCGCCGAGGCCCGCGAGTGGGGGCGGCTGGAAAACGCGCTGGTCGAGCTGGCATCTGAGTTTCGCCGACAGGGAGCACGGCTGCGGCGGGTGCCGAAAGAGGAGACCCTTCGGCTTCGCTATTGGGACCAGACCGCCGCCGTCCGAGGCATAGCGGGCGCCGGCATACAGATCTTCCGCGCGTTCTGGCACATCCCCGACCCCGACTCGGCCAAAACCCTCGAGCTCGTCGACCAGTGGAATCTCACGGTGCCTGGAGAGTGGTCGGATGGGGACCCGCTGTTGTCCGAGTCCACGACCTGGCGAGCCCGCCTGCTGACCCGGGCCTACGGGGGCGACGCGGACCCGCGTTCGACGGCGAGAGACCGGAAGCGCGACCTTGAGCGCGAGCAGCTTCACACCGCAGCCCACGCGGTCCACCTGCTCGATCGCATCCCCGCGAACGATGACTACCGGCGTCCCACGGAGCCAGACCCGGAAGCCAGAAGCGAGCAGCTCCGCGAGGCGGCCGCCATGGCCTATCTGGCGCTGGCCGTTCAAGCGCACCGCGGCGGCTCGAACTGGTCGTGGCTTACCTTGTCGACCCTCGCGGAGAGCAGCCAAGCCCGGGGCTGGCCGGGCGTGGCCATCGCGTGGGCCAAGGCCGCTGTCGACGCTGCCGAGCGCGTGCGGCAGGACGCAGCGGAGTTGGGGGTCGAAGCCGACGATATGTTCCTCCGCGCGCGCGCGCCGCTCTACGAAGCGCTGGCCGGGCTGCTCGTCGAACACGACCGGCTGTACGAGGCAGACGCGGCCCTGCGCGCGCTGAGCCGGATCGGGGTCGCCGGGCTCACCCGCGCGACGGCGCCTACAGGCGACCCGACGTCCTACTCGGAGCCGGAGCAGGCGTGGCGCGACGCCCGGCGCGAGGCCGTCGAGGCGCTTCGGGTGCGGCGCAAGCCCCAGAGCGCTTTGTCTTTCGCCGAAGCCCTGATCGACGCCGACGTGGCGCTCGCCGCGCACGACCCGTCGCCGGCAGAGGTGCCGGAAGACGACCTGGTCGACCGCATGAAGGAGCTGAGTACGGAGGATCTGGGCGCCGCGCTGCTGCAAGTGATCCCGACCCCCGACGTGACCTGGCTCGTGCTGACCACGCCCACCGGGCGCCGGGTCATCCCCAGCCCCATCGGCCGGGCGGCCCTGAACCGCCGGGCCTTCGACTTCTACCGCGCGCTGCGCGCCCGCGACCCCGCGGCCGATGACCTCGCGGCGGCGCTCTACGCCGACCTGCTGGCCTTGGTGGACCCGCACCTCGACGGCATCGGGACGCTGATGGTGGCCCCCGGCGGCGCGCTGCGCTACGTACCCTTCGCCGCCCTGCGCACGCCGAAAGGCGAGTACGCCATCCAGAAGCGGGCCATCGTGCGGGCCGTGCCGCGGCTCAGCGCCGACGTCTTCGACCGCCCCCCGCTGCCCGACGCGCGGCGGATTCTGGCCTTCGGCGCGGCGTCCCCCGGCGGCGGCCTGAGCCCGCTGCCCTCGGTCCCATTCGAACTCGACGGCATCGTGCGCGACGGCCCGTACGACCCCATCGGCGCGCTGCCGGGGCGGGTCTCGCTCGACGGGGCGTTCACCCCGGCCGACCTGCGCGCGGCGCTGGCCGAGGCCGGCGGGCCCCCGGGCGGGGGCCCGCCGACGCACGCCACGCTGGTGCACATCGCGAGTCACTTCGTCTTCCACCCCGGCTCGCCGGCCGAGTCCTTCCTGACGCTCGGCGGCGGGCATCGGCTGGACATGCGGCGCCTCGCCGGCCCCGACTACCCGTTCGAGGGGGTCGAGCTGCTGACCCTGTCGGCCTGCGAGACCGCGGTGGGCACCTTCGCCCCGGGCCAGCCGATCGACAGCTTCGCGGCGCTGGCGATGGAGAAGGGCGCCCGGGCGGTGCTCGCCTCGCTGTGGCCGGTCTCCGACGACTCCACCGCGGCGCTGATGCGGGCGTTCTACGCAAACCTCGCCCTGCCCGACGTGAGCATGGCCGAGGCGCTGCGCCGGGCGCAGCTCGCCGTACTCGGCCGGCCGGGCGTCGGCGGCCCCGACCGCAAGATCGGCCTGCCCGACGCGGCCCCGGCCCGCGACCCCCACCCCTACACCTGGGCCCCCTTCGTGCTGACCGGCGACTGGCGCTGAGCCGCGATCCGCCCGACCGACGACTGTCCACCCACCGCATCCGGCCCTCTGCGACCGACCTCCTGACATCTCGGCCGGCCCCCCAAAGATCGCTTGCAACGCCGCCCGAGGCCGCTGCATCTTACGCCCCGCCGAATCGAAAGCTGAACACGCGTCCAGAGGTCCCCCCGATGTCCGACGCCCCGCCGCCCATCTCTCCCGCCGTCGTGCCGCCGCCCGCCGGCATGGTCACCGAGCTCGACCACCTCGCCGTGCGCGGGGCCCGGGAGCACAACCTCAAGGGCGTCGACCTCGCGATCCCCAAGAAGAAGCTGGTCGTCTTCACCGGGGTCTCGGGCAGCGGCAAGTCGTCGCTGGCGTTCGACACGCTCTTCGCCGAGGGTCAGCGGCGGTACGTCGAGAGCCTGTCGGCCTACGCCCGGCAGTTCCTCGGGCAGATGGAGAAGCCGCGCTACGAGTCCATCCGCGGGCTGTCGCCGACCATCAGCATCGAGCAGAAGACGGTCAGCAAGAACCCCCGCTCGACGGTGGGCACGATCACCGAGATCCACGACTACCTGCGGGTGCTCTACGCCCGGGTCGGCGAGCAGCGGTGCTATCGCTGTGAGCGGCCGGTCGAGCCCCAGAGCGCGCAGCAGATCGTCGAGTCGATCCTGGGCCTGCCCGCGCGCACGAAGTACCTGCTGCTCGCGCCGCTCATCTCGAACCGCAAGGGCGAGCACAAAGACCTGATCGAAGAGGTGCGCCGGGCGGGCTTCTCCCGCCTGCGCATCAACGGCGAGGTGGTCAGCCTCGAGGACGACGTCGCGCTCGACAAGAAGAAGCGCAACAGCGTCGAGGTGGTCGTCGACCGGCTCATCGCCAAGGACGGCATCGGGCCCCGGGTGACCGACTCGGTCGAGACCGCCCTGAAGCGGGGCGAGGGCAAGCTCATCGTGGCGGTGCTCGGCGACGCGGCGCACGACAAGCTGTACAGCGAGCACCGCTACTGCTCGTACTGCGACATCAGCTTCCCCGAGCTGTCGCCGCAGTCGTTCTCGTTCAACAGCCCGCTGGGCATGTGCCACGGCTGCAACGGCCTGGGCACCGCGCTGCGCATCGACCCCGAGCGGGTGGTGCCCGATCCGTCGCTGTCGGTCGAGGGCGGCGCGGTCAAGGGCTTCAACCTGGCCACCGCCCGCTGGTTCAAGCGGGTGCTCGAGACGGTCGCCCGGGAGCACGGCATCGACCTCGCCCTGCCGTTCGGCGAGCTGCCCCGGGCCCACCGGGACGTCATCCTGCACGGCACCGGCAAGCGGCAGTACGACGTGCGCTTCCGCCGGGGCAAGCGCACGGTGAAGTACCCCTGCGAGTGGGAGGGCATCGTGCCCCGCATGGAGCGGCTGTGGCGGGAGACCGAGTCCGAAGACAGCCGCATGCGCTACGCGCAGTACTTCACCGACGCCGAGTGCAGCGACTGCGGCGGGGCCCGGCTGCGGCCCGAGTCGCGGGCGGTGTTCATCGGCGGGCGCAGCATCGTCGACCTGACCGGCATGACCATCGCCGACGCCCACGCCCTGCTCGATGGCCTCGACCTGGGCGGCAACCGGGCGCTCATCGCCGGTGAGCTGCTCAAAGAGATCGTCGGCCGGCTGAGCTTCCTGGTGAACGTGGGGCTGACCTACCTCAGCCTCGACCGCCCGGGGCCCACGCTCAGCGGCGGCGAGGGGCAGCGCATCCGGCTGGCGAGCCAGATGGGCAGCGAGCTGACCGGGGTGCTGTACATCCTCGACGAGCCCAGCATCGGGCTGCACGCCCGGGACAACCGGCGGCTCATCGGCACCCTCGAGCACCTGCGCGACCTGGGGAACTCGGTCATCGTCGTCGAGCACGACGCCGAGATGATGGAGAGCGCCGACTGGATCGTGGACTTCGGCCCCGGCGCGGGCATCCACGGGGGCGAGGTGGTCGTCAGCGGGCCGCCGGAGGCGGTCAAGGCCCACGAGGCGAGCCTCACCGGAGCCTATATGGCCGGGCGCAAGGTCATCCCGATGCCCGAGACCCGGCGGCCGTTCGACCCGGAGAAGGTGCTGCGCATCGAGGGCGCGGCGGCCAACAACCTGAAGTCGGTCACCGCCGAGATCCCGGTCGGCCTGTTCACCTGCGTGACCGGGGTCAGCGGCGCGGGCAAGAGCACGCTGATCAACGACATCCTCTACCCGTCGGCGGCCCGGGAGCTGAACGGGGCCCGCACGCTGTCCAAGGCCCACGAGCGCATCGTCGGGCTGGACCACTTCGACAAGGTCATCGACATCGACCAGACGCCCATCGGGCGCACCCCGCGCAGCAACCCGGCGACCTACACCAAGGTGTGGGACGACATCCGCAAGGTCTTCGCCGGCACCCGCGAGGCCAAGGCCTACGGCTACAAGCCGGGGCGGTTCAGCTTCAACGTCAAGGGCGGCCGCTGCGAGACCTGCCAGGGCGCGGGGGTGACCAAGGTCGAGATGCACTTCCTCGCCGACATGTACGTGCCGTGCGAGGCGTGCGGCGGCAAGCGGTTCAACGACGCGACGCTGCGGGTGAAGTACCTCGACCGGACCATCAGCGCGGTGCTCGAGCTGAGCGTGGACGAGGCGGCCGAGGTCTTCGCCAACCACACGCGCATCAAGCGCATCCTCCAGACCTTGCAGGACGTGGGGCTGGGCTACGTGAAGCTGGGGCAGCCGTCGACGACGCTGTCCGGCGGCGAGGCGCAGCGCATCAAGCTCAGCCGCGAGCTGGCCCGGCGCAGCACCGGGCGCACGCTGTACATCCTCGACGAGCCGAGCACCGGGCTGCACTTCGAGGACGTGCGCAAGCTGCTCAAGGTGATGCAGCGGCTGGCGGGCAAGGGCAACACCATCGTGATGATCGAGCACAACCTCGACATCATCCGCACCGCCGACTGGATCATCGACCTGGGCCCCGAGGGCGGCGACGGCGGGGGCACCATCGTCGCCGCGGGCACCCCGGAGGACGTGGCCGAGGTCGAGGCGAGCTACACCGGGCGCTTCCTGCGGCCGATGGTCGGCACCCGGGCCCGCGCGGCGAGCTGACGGTCCACCGCACGCGCCGACCGGGCGATGTGATCGCAGTGATCTGCCTTTTCCCGGCGCGACATGTGATGCTTCGAAGAGCGAGCGCCTCTGACGAGGGGCGAACGCGAGGAGGACGCATGATCGCTCCGCTCACCGGGCCATCGAACCGCACCCGGCTGCCGGTGCTCCTGCTGGCGACGCTGCTCGTCGCCTGCGCACCCGAGGCCCCGCCGGCCGCCGAGCCCGATCCAGGCCCGGCCCCGGGCACCCTGGAGCCGGAGCCGGCCGACGATCCACCGCCGGCGGCCGACGACCCCGACGAGACCCCGCCGAAGCCGGTGCTCGAGCCGGAGGCCGAGCCCGACCCCGAGCCGGATGAGCCCGCGGCCGCCTGCCCGACCCCACCCCGCATGCGCCGGCTCAACCGCCGGGAGTACCTGGCCACCATCGCCGACCTCTTCCCCGGCGTGCCCCTGCCCCGCCTCGACGTCGCCCCCGATCCGCGGGACGTCTTCGACAACGACGCCGACGCGCTGGCCCCCTCGGCGCTGCTCGTCGACCAGTACGCCCAGGCCGCGCTCGACATCTCGGCCGGCATCGAGCAGCACATCGACCTGCTCGTGCAGTGCGACCACGCCGATCCGTGGTGCCCCCGGGACTTCATCGACACCTTCGGCCGCCGGATCTACCGCCGCCCGATCGACGACGCCGAGCACGAGTTCCTGCTGGGCCTCTACTTCGACTGGGGCGAAGGCGACTTCGTGCTCGGCATCCAGGCGATGGTGCAGGCGATGCTGCAATCGCCGACCTTCCTCTACCGCATCGAAGACGCCGGCCCGTGCCACGCGCTGACCCCCTACGAGACCGCCACCCGGCTGAGCTACGCGCTGTGGGGCACGATGCCCGACGACGCGCTGCTCGACGCCGCCCGGGACGGCGACCTCGACACCGGCCCCGGGCTGCGCCACGCGGTCGTGCGCATGGCCGAGGACCCCCGCTTCGAAGAGCGGTGGGTCGACTTCTTCCGCCAGTGGATGGATCTCGACCGGCTCGAGCGGGCGGCCAAGGCCCCCGAGGACGGCTTCGACGAGGCCGCCCGCAGCAGCTACCGGGCCGAGATGGAGGACTTCGCCCGCCAGCTCCTGCACCGCGAGGGCACCCTGACCGATCTGCTCACCAGCCGGGTGGCCCGGGTCGACGCCCGCATGGCCGCGCTCTACGGCGTCGACCCGCCGCCGGCCGGCGAGACGGCGGTCGTCGAGCTGCCCCGGGGCCGGGAGGGCTTCCTCAACCGGGGGGCCTTCCTCGCCGCCCGGGCCCACCCGTTCGAGACGTCGCCCATCCTGCGGGGCGTCTTCGTGCTCGAGCGCCTGCTGTGCATCGAGCTGGGCGAGCAGCCGGCCGACTCGCTGGGCGACGAGGCCCCCCGCGAGGCCGAGGGCCGCCCGCTGACCACCCGCGAGCGCACCGAGGCCATCACCGGGCGCCAGCCATGCAGCGGGTGCCATTCACTCATCAACCCCATCGGCTTCGCCTTCGAGCACTTCGATACGCTCGGCCGCACGCGCTACACCGATCTCGGCCAGCGCATCGACCCCCGCGGGCACCTGCCCGACGGGCGCCCGTTCGGCGAGTCGGTCGAGCTCGCCGAGCTGCTCGCCGCCGACGAGGCCGTCGCCGAGTGCTTCGCCCGACACTGGCTGCGCTATCTGCTCGGCGACGCCGACGCGGCCCGGGACCCCGAGCTGATCGCGGCGGCCACCGCCCGCGACGCCTTCGGACGCATCGAGCTGTCCCGCATGGTGTGGTCGATCGTCCTGCACCCCCGCTTCGCCCGCAACCTGACCTCGGAGGCCGACCGATGAGCCGCCGCACCCGACGCTTCGTAATGGACCGCCGCCAGGCGCTGCGGGCGATGGGGCTGGCCGGGGCCGGCGCGATGGGCTGCGGCCTGGCCCTGCCCCGCCTCGCCGCCGCCCAGGCCGGCCGCTCGCCCCGGCGGGTCGTCTTCGTGCTCGCCGAGCTGGGCTGGGTCGCCGACACCCTGCGCATGCGCCCGCCCGACGCGCCGCCCGAGTTCGGGCGCTACGCCGGGCCGTGGTTCGCCGATCCGGTGGCCATGGGCCTGCCCGACGAGGACGCCTACACCCTCGACCTCGCCGGCATGGGCCACGGCGACCTCAGCCCGGCGCTCGCGCCGCTGGCCGGGCACAGCGGGCGGCTGACCGTGCTCGACGGCCTGGGCCTGCACTCGGCCGGGGCCGGCAGCGTGGTCGACGCCCACCGCATCGGTCACGCGGTGGCCATCAGCGGCGGCGCCGGCGGCTTCGACCGGCGCAACAACGGCCTGCCCTCGCTCGACCAGCGCATGGCCACCCGCCTGCGGGTGCTCGAGCCCCGGCTCACCGACCTCGCCGCGCTCTCGTTCACCGTGCTGCCCGAGATGGGGCGCTTCGGGCAGGTGGGGCCCAACTACGACTTCCGCTTCCTCGACAACGGCGTCGGCGGCGGGGTGCCGGTGCCCGGCGAGACCCGGGTCGACGCGGCCCTCGCCCGCCTCGCCCCGGGCACCGTGGCCCCCCGCTACGGCCGGCTCAAGGCGATGCGCACCGACGTGCTCGACGCGCTGTCGTTCGAATACACCCGCATCGCGGGGCGGGTCGGCGCCGAGGATCGGGCCCGGCTCGAGCTGCACCGCGACCTGCTGCGCGATCTCGCCGCCCGGGACGCCGCGCTCGGCGACTCGGTGTGCGCGGTGCCCGAGGGCGTGGGTCAACCGAACGCGGGCGACGCCGCTGCCCGCTACGAGGCCACCAGCCGCAGCTTCGCCGATCTCATCGCGATGGCCTTCAGCTGCGACATCGCCCGGGTGGCCTCGATCCAGTTCGCCGATCCGCCGACGACGCTGTTCGGCGCCGGCGGCGACCTGGACAGCGGCTACGCCCACCCCGCCGGCCCCGACTACCAGCGCAACGGCGTCGGCGGCGACCGGGCTGCGGCGGTCGAGGTGATGACCCGCCACATGCAGTGGCACGCTCAGCAGATCGCGCTGCTCGCCGACCGGCTGGCGGCGATGCCCGAGGGCGACGGCACCGTGCTCGATCACACCGCCATCGTCTGGGTCAACGAGATGACTCATGGCAACCACGAGTTCGACCAGTGGCCGGTGGTCATGGTGGGCGACCTGGGCGGCGCCTTCCGGGCCGGGCGCTACATCCGCTTCGCCCAGGACACCCCGACGGTCTTCGGCCGCGACCGCCAGTTCTGCGGCGTGCCCCACACCCGCCTGCTCGAGTCGCTGTGGGCCGGCATGGAGCTGGGCCCCATCGAGTTCGCCGCCCGCACGGTGCCCGGCGTCGTGCGGACCGGCCCGTTCGAAGGCATGCGGCGGGACGTCGTGCTGGGCGGCACGCTCGACGCGCTGATGGCCTGAGCGCTGGCCCCGGCGCGGGGAGCGGGGCTATCCTGGCGCCATGAAACGCTATCTGCCGCTGGTGCTCTGCGCCCTCGCCGCGTGTGACGCCGCCGAGACCCCCGCCACGCCCGATGCCATGCCCGACGGCGCCGACGCCGCGATGGGATCACCCGATGCCTCGCCCCGAGACACGGCGCCGCCCATGGATGGCAGCCCATCGGACGCCCTGGCATCGGACATCCTGCCACCGGATGCCCGAGCGCCGGATGGCATGCCGCCCGCAGACATGACGCCGGGTGACATGGCCCCCGGTGACATGGCCCCCGAGACTACGCCCGACGGCCTGCCCCCCGACGCCGCCCCCGACGGCGGGCCGCCCGCCGCCGAGGCCACCCTCGTCGGCGACTGCGACCCCGGCGTCGACCGCCCCGGCGCCCGCTGCGAGCGGGTGCGGGTCGAGGTCGACGGGCTGCCCCCGATCGACGCCGTCCTGCGCATCAGCGAGGCCGACCCCGCGCGGGGCGCGGTCGTCTTCGGATCGGGCACCGGCGGCGGCGCGTGGGTCCTCGACGGCATGGTCGGCTCCGATCTGGCCCGGCTCGCGGACGACCTCGTCGCCGACGGCCTCACCGTCATCGAGCGGGCGTGGTCCGGCGGCGACCCCGGCGGCTGGTTCGGCGGCGGCGCGGGCGGCCTCACGCTGCACGCCGACCGCTACGCCGCCCTCGCCCGCTGGATCCGCGATCGCTACGTGCCCCGGGGCGGCGCGCTGTGCGTGACCGGCAACTCCGGCGGATCGGTCGAGCTGGGCTACGCCCTCTTCCGCGGTCTGGGCCGCATCGCGGCGGTCGTCGTGCCCACCAGCGGCCCGGCCAACGACCTGCGCGACGCCTGCTGGGGCGAGGTCGACCGGCCGGACTACTTCGCGCAGTGCGAGGCGTGGTGGAGCGCGCAGGTGGCCGCCGGCGCGACGACCTGCGCAGCCGGCGGGCGCCGCTGCGCGTTCGGCGGCGGCGCCCGCAACCTGATCGACGCGGCCTTCGGCGAGGGCGTCGACCCGTGCAACCCGCAAGGCGGCGCCCGCGACGGCCCGTCCGACGAGGCGCTGGCCCTGCTGGCCGACGACGCGCCCCGGGTGCCCGGCCAGCGCGCCCGCCCGGTGATCCGGGTGCTGCTGGGCGACGGGGATTGCAGCGGCGTGGTGCCCGAGGGCGCGTTCTGGGCCGAGCGGCTGGCCGCGGCCGGGCTGGACGCGTCGTGGGCGCTGCTGCCCGAGACCCGGCACAACGTGCTGAGCTTCCCCGACGGCGCGGCGGCGCTGCGGGCGATCCTCGAGGCGCACTGCCGCTGAGGTGGGGTGCCCCGGGCGGCCGGGTATTACAGAGCCATGACAGACGGGCCCCCGCCCTGGCGAGGCGCGGTGAGGGCCACTACGATGCCCCCCTGACAGGCGCGCCGACGCTCGGGAGGGACGATGGCTCGACTGGACGAGAAGCGCCGCGGGGCGATCCTGGAGTGCCTGATCGCGCTGGGGTTCGGGGCGCCGGACGCCGAACACCTGCTGTGGGCCCCGAGCGCGCTGCGCGATCTGCGCGCGCGGATACCGAGCGCAGCGCGCCCGCGAGATCGGCTTGTGGCTGCGCTCATCGAGCTGGACCAGCTCCCCGCCACCGACGGTCGCGACCCGCTCATGGCCTTCCTGCGGCACGCGTTCTCGCTGCGGCCGCCCGAAGATCCGACCGTGAAGCGCCTCGCCGAGCTGATCCGAGCGGTCGACCGGCGCCGTGACCTGGCCCTGATCCGCCGGCTGGGGCCACATAGGCTGCGGGGCAAGGAGCTGACAGTCCAGCTCGAGCGGCAGGGTGATCAGGTCCAGGTGAGCTGGCATGTCGGCGGACGCACGCTGGGGCTCGCGCCGCGACGCTACCCGGCCCGTCACCTCGACGAGCCCCCGCCCGAGGCGCTGATGTACGCGCTCTTCCCCCCACTGGCCGACGGCCGCCCGCCCGAGCCGGAGCCGGTCATGCTGGCGCTCGGCCCTTCGCCATCGCCGCTGGGCTATCACGCCCGCCTCCGAATCTGCGCCGACGACCCGGCCTGGGCCCGACTGCCCTGGCGCGAGCTGCGCTGGCACGGCGAGCGCCTGGTGGACGGGCAGTCCCCGTGGACGATCGAGCTCGTCGGGCAGGTCGAGCCGGCCTTCGACGTCGCCTTGGCCCGGGTCCCGGACGTCGTCGTGCTCGACGCCGACGACGGCGCGCTGACCGCCGACGGCGTCCGCCAGTCGCTGGTGATCGCCAGCCGGACCTACGCCCGGCCGAACCACGTCGTCGGGACGGAGCGCCTCGACGCGCTGCCCCGCCTGCTGGGCTCGCGCCGCCGGGCGGTGGTCGTGGCCGCCCTCGACGCCGACCAGCGCGCGCGCCTGGGCGGGCTGCTGCGGGTCGACGCGTCGGCCCGGCACGCCCCCGCCGCGCTGTGCCTCGTCGGTGGCCCGACCACCCCGCCCGCGGCGCTGCTGGCCCGCGCCCCGGTCGTCGTGCGCGTCCCCGACGCGGACGCGGCCAAGGCGTGGCTCCGGCGGGTGCTGCTCGAAGACACCGACCCGGTCATCGCGGCCCACGACGGCGACCGCCTCGACTCGACACGCCGCGAGGCCCACCCGATCTGCACCGCCTACGCCGGCTGGCGCCCAGGTCGGGTGCGCCGGGACGAGCCGCCGCCGCCGGGGCTGGTGCTCGATCGCATCGCCCAGCGCAACCGGGTGATGGATCGCTTGCGGCTGCTGATGGGACCCGAAGCGCACCATCACATGGTCGTCTTCGTGGCGTCGGGGCCGCGGGAGAACTGCATCCACCTGCTGAGCGAACAGCTCGAAGAGCACATCGCCAAGCTGCGCCCTTCGCTGCATCTCGAGGTGTGGCGGCCGACGCTGCCTCGGGCCGGCACCTATGACATCCACGCGGCGAGCGCCTTCCACACCGCGGCCGTCGCGCAATGCATGCAGGCCGATGTGGGCCATGCGACCGCCGGTCTGGCCCGGCACCTGACCCACGGCCACCTGCGGGGGACCGAGCGCATCGTCTGGCTCGACTGGGGTGCCTTCGGGTACGATGCGCCGTGCCAGCGGCGGCTCAAACCCAGCGAGCTGAGAGCCTGGCTCGACTGGCACGTCCAGTTCGCCGACAGCGCCCGGGCGGCCGGGGTGCGCGTCGCCGCCTTCATCGCGTGCGAGACGAAGACGTCGAGAGCCATCGATGCCATCAAGGCTGAAGTCACAGCCGCGGTGCTCAAGACCGATCTGACCAGCATCGACTTCGCCACGCTCGGCCCGCTCAACGCGGTTGGGATTGACGAGTTGAGGACCTACCTCAACAGCCCCGAAGACAGCCGGGTGCAGCCGGAGCAGGTCGGCAGGCTCACCCGCGCCCTACACGACGCGGTGCCCGACGGCCACTTCGAGCGACTCGTCGAACAGCTCGAGCTCGGTCTGCGCATCGGCTGGCAGGATCTCTTGACCCGCTTGGAGCAATCTGCGTCCGACGACGATGACGACGAGGAGTTCGAGTGACCCCCCGCATCCCCCTCGACGGGCGGCCGAAGCCGCCCCGCTTCCGCGACTTGCAGGCCTCGGCCGACGCCTACCAGCCGCCCGATGGCCTGCTCGACGCCGCCGACGTCGCCGTGGCCCTCGGCGCGCCGCTGCTCGTCACCGGCGAGCCGGGCACCGGCAAGACCCAGGCGGCGTATTACCTCGCCCGGGTCTACGAGGTGCCCCCGGCGCGCGTCTTTCGCATGGACGTGCGCTCGTCGAGCACCGCCGAAGACCTGACTGCCCGGCTGGACACCATCGCCTACTTCCACGCGGCCCACGACCCGCTCAACCAGAAGCAGGGGGTCGTGCTCGACAAGAAGCGGTTCTACGTCAAGGGCCCGCTGTACCACGCCTATCGCGAGGCCGACGGGGCCAGCGTGGTGCTCGTCGACGAGATCGACAAGGCGCCCCGGGACTTCCCCAACGACCTGCTCGATACGCTGGACCAGCACCGGTTCATGATCCGCGAGACCCAGGACGAGGTGCGATTGGACGATGGCATCTCGCCGCCGCTGGTGGTCATCACGAGCAACACCGAGCGCCGCTTGCCCGATCCCTTCCTGCGGCGGTGCATCTACCATCACATCGAGTTCGATCAGGCGCTGGTCGAGCGGGTGGTGCAGGCCCACGCCGATGACTTGCAGGCCGACGGCGCGCTGGTGGACGCGGCGATCGGGCGGTTCCTGGAGCTGCGCGACGACGCGCTGGAGCTGCGCAAGCGGCCCTCGACCGGCGAGCTGCTCAACTGGCTGCACGCCCTGCACCAACAAGCGGTCGACCCCCGCGCGCTGGCCGACGCGCCGCCCAGCGCGCTGCCGTGCCTGTCGGCGCTGGTGAAGAGCCACGACGATCTGGACCGGCTGCGGCGGGCGTGACCGAGCGGTGAAGCGATGAGCGACAACCCGCCGCTGTTCAGGCCGACGGGCGATGACATCACCGCGCTGTGTGCCGCGCTGCGCGGGCGGGGTCTGATCGACGGCGGCGCCGACGTCGAGCTGCGCTTGCGGGCGGCGTTCGCCCGGATGGCGCCTCGCTCGCGGGATGGCGTCGGGCGGGCGGTGTGCGCGGTGTGCCTGAAGAGCGCCGAGCGCGACGCGCGGGCGGCGTTCGTGGATGCCATCGGGCCGTGGCTGGCGACGCTCCGGCCGGCGGTGACGCCCACGGTGCAGCGGCGGCCGGCGATGCCTGCGGCCGGCCTCGGAGCCCGGGCCCCGGCCGCGCCCGAGGCCGAGCCGGCCCCACCGCCCGAGCCGGAGCCAGAGCCGACCCGTCGACCATGGGCGGCGGGCCTCGCGCTCGTGGGCCTCGTGACAGCGGCGGCGGTCTGGCAGCCCTGGAGCGGGGATCAGCCGCCGCCTTCGAGCGACGCCGGACCGACGGAGGCATCCGACGGTGGGGTGGCATCGGATATCATCGCCGACACCATCTCCGACCCTATCTCAGATGCCATCCCCGACGCGCCCCCCGCCGACGCCGCGCTGCCCGATGCCAACCCAGACGCGCCCGACCTCGGCCCGCTCGCGCCCCGGCCGACCCTGGCGTCGGCCCCCGAGACCCGCCCCGGCGCCTGGCCGACCGCCGACACCCTCGCCGCCCTCGGCGCGCTGCTCTTCGCCGCGCTGCTGCTCGGCGTCCGGGCGTGGACCCTCGAACGCCTGCGCCGCGACGACCCGATCGAGCTGCCGCCGCCCACCCACCCGCCGACGCCGCTGCCCCCGCCGCCGAACCCGCCGCCGCGCATCCTGCCGCCCGACGCCGACACCCGGCTGGCGGCCGGCAGCGGCCGGACGACCGCCGACCCCGAGCGCCGGGCGCTCGACGTGCCGGCCTCGGTCCGGGCCACCGCCGGCCGGGCGGGCAAGATCCCGACGCTGCGCTTCCGCCCCCTGCGCCGCCCCGAGCCGCTGCACCTGTGGATCGACTGGCCCGCCCGCAGCCGCACGCCGACCCTGGCCCGCGCGGTCGACGAGCTGCGCGCCGCGCTGAAGCGGGGCGGCGTCGCGGCCACCGCGATGCACTTCACCGGGCTGCCCGACCGCCTCGTCGCCGACGGCCGCCGGCTGAGCGTCGACGGGCTCGCCGCCGATCGGAACCACACCCGGGTCGCCATCATCACCGACGGCCGCTCGCTGATGCGGGCGAGCGGTCGAGCGCACCGCCGCCTGCTCGACCGGCTGACCCGCTGGCGGGATCTGGCGGTGTTCGTCTTCGGCCGCCTCGACCCCGAGGCGCTGGCCGAGCACCTCGGGCGCTGCGTCGAGGTGCACCCCGGCGCGTCGCTCCTGGAGTGGCTGGTCCAGATCGAGCCGACCCCGCCGCCGGTGGTCGACCCCCGCGAGATGCAGATCTGGGCCGGCGCCTGCGCGCTGGCGCCATGCGGGGCCACCGATGACGACGCATTCGAACTGCGTCGGGCGCTCGATCTGCGGGGCGCGCCGCCGACGGCCATCGAGGCCCTGCGGAGCGACGCGGGTGGCGGGCTGGAGTGGGGGCCGGAGGCGCGGGCAGAGCGTATCGGGTGGCTGTCGACGCACGCGCCCGAGATGCGAGGCGCGGCTCTGCGCTGGTGGGGGGCCCGCTTCGACGCCACCCGCAGCCAAGGCGGGACGCGCGATCGTCGATGGGAGACCGAGGCCGCCGTCATCGGGCTGTGGGCGCCGGGCCACGATGAGCCGACCGCAGCGCAGGTGGAGGCGCACGCGGCGACGCTGGAGCGCCTCGCTGATCCGCGGGTGCGGGCGCTGATCGGGCACCTCGCCCCGGCCGACAACCCACCGCATGAGCATGCCATCCGACTGCCATGGCGCCGGCAGGACATCCCCGACCCCGAGACGAGGCGTCGCCTGCGCCGGCTGGGCCTCGCCGCGGCGGTCGGCGGGCTGCCCGAGGACGAGTACGAGCGTCCGCCGCGCAGCCACGCCCTGCTGGGGCTCGCCTTCGGCCTGCTCGCCGCCGTCGGGCTCGGCCTGCTCGTCGCGCCCCGGGCCGAGACGACGGTCGACGCGCCCTGCGTGCAGATCGAAACCGCGAGCGACGGCTTGTCGGCCGAGGTCTGGCGCTGCGGGACGGCGGTCGCCGCGCGGCCCACCCACCCGAGCTGGCCGCAGCGCAGCGCGGTGGGGCTGTTCATCCCATCCGAAGAGCTACCCGCGGCCGAGCTGGCGCTGGCCCTGCTCGATTCGGGCGCGGCGGATGCCATCTGGTGGGGCGCGCTGCCATCCGCCGACGCCGCCGACCAGCGCATCGCCGTCGTCCGCGGCGTCGATGCCTGCCCCGCGCAGGCCACCGCCTGCGTGCGCGCCGATGGCGTGCGCGGCCTCGCCGCCGCGCTGGGCGACGCGCCGATGCCATTGGCCGAGGTCTGGCCCGCGGTCGAGCGGGGCGAGGGCTGGCTGCTCGGTGGGGCCGACGTGGTCGACGCGGGCCCCGACGCGGCGCCGGACGCGGCCCTGCCCGAGCCCGACGCCGCGTCCCGCAGACCGGACGCCGCCCCCGACGCGGCGCCCGACGGCGGCTCACCCTTCTTGCGCCTGTCGAGCGTCGAGGTGATCGACGCCGGCCCTGAAGCCTTCGCCATTCGGGTCACCCACCCCGAGGCGACGCCGCTGCGGCCGCAGGCCATCTACCGCAACGGCATGCTGCTGGTCACGCTCCCCGGCGCTCGCTGGCCGTTCGAGCGGGAGCATCTCCCCAGGACGGATCCCGACATCGCCGCGGTCGAGGCCAGCAACGACCATCACGTCTATGTCCGCCCGCGCATCCCGCCGCTGACGCTCATTCCTCGCCTGCACGCCGATGCCACCGGCGTGACCATCGCCCTAGACCGGGTGAGCCTCCGCCCGACCGTGGATGGTGACCCGCCGGACACAGCGCCCTCGCGGTCTGCCGATGCAGGCCCACCCCCCGACGCCAACCGCCGACCACCCCGCGACCTCACCGGTACCCATCATCCGCGTATGGTACGAATCCCGGCCGGCACATACACCATCGGCAGTCCTCCAAACGAAGCAGGCCGCTTCTCAGATGACATGCCTCGCCGCCGGGTGACGCTGACCCTCACCTATCTGATCGCCGAGACCGAGGTGACCCAAGCGCAGTACCAGCGTGTCATGGACCGTGCTCCCTCGTACTTCCGAGGCACATCCGAGGACGCTCGCCGCCCGGTAGAGTCGGTGAGTTGGCTGGATGCGGTGACATACTGCAACCGTCTGTCGGCGTTGGAGGGACGAAGCCCGGCCTATACCATCGAGGACGAGGGCGTGCGGTGGGTCCCAGAGACCGACGGTTACCGCCTGCCGACGGAAGCCGAGTGGGAGGTCGCTGCGCGGGCGGGTACAACGACAGCAACATATGCCGGGGACCTCGACATCCTCGGCAGGCGCAACGCCCCCGTGCTGGACGCGATCGCGTGGTACGGGGGCAACAGCGGCTCAGCACATCGAAGGGCGGTGAACTCCGCTGGTTGGAACGAGAAGCAACACCCCCACGATGGGGCGTCGACACACCCCGTGAGGACCAAGAATCCGAATAGGTTGGGTCTCTACGACATGCTGGGCAATGTCCATGAATGGACATGGGACCCCTGGGCCGACCCTCCACCGATGGCTGAGGCGGACCCGATGGGTCCAGCGCATGGCGACTGGCGCGTCATCAGGGGTGGGGCCTTCGTCGGAATCGCCCACCGGGTACGCGCCTCTGTTCGTGACAGATGGGCACCCAAGGGTCGGCACAGGAATCTCGGATTCCGACCCGTCCGCTCAGCCCCCCGAACTCGGCCGTAGGACTGGGCAGCTCCGGGGAGGTGCCTCTATCACACCGGCCCTGTCTTCGGCATCCCGCCGTCGGCCGGGCAGCACCTACCCTCGCAGCACCGTGATGGCCCGCCCTCCGGGGCTCGTCGCCTGCCCCAGCCCGACCCGGCTCGCGATCGGCGCCCGCCCCGACCGCCGATCGAAGATCACCAGCGCCCCCGAGTCGAGCCCCAGCCGGGCCAGATAGCCATCCAACTGCGTCAACCCACCCTCCAGCGGATCGGGTTTCTTGTCATGCCACACCTTCAGCTCCAGCCCCTCGCGCTGCCATGACCCATCCGGCAGCGGCCAGCGCACCAGCAGATCGATGGCACCCCGTCCGATGCCATACTCCCGATCGACAAACCCGCCGCCGTTGACCACCCGCTGCAAGAACGCCATCAGCACGAGCTGCGGCGCGACCTCGTGATAGTCCAACTGCGCCGCGACCGCCTCGCCGTGCTGGATCCACCACGCCCCGAACGCCTCCAGCAGCGCCCGCATGTCCAGCCGGCCGTCGGGCGCGGTGAAGCCCTTCGGCCCGGGCAGGCGCTCCTGCTCGACGGCCACCGCCAGCTCGCGGGCGATGACCTCGCGGTAGATGGGGTTGGCCACCCGGAGCTGTGGATCGGCCACCACCAGCCCCAGGTCGCAGGTGTACTCGAAGTCCTCGCGGTAGGTGGGGCTGGCCGCGCTGGCGCCGGCCAACAGCGGCTCGATGATGCGCCGCACCCGCGGCTCGCGCAGGCGGGCGAGCAGGCTGTCGATGTGGGTGGCCCGCGCGCGGACGAGGCGCCCCGCCGCCGCGTCGACCCGAGCCGGGCCGACCTCGGCGGCGTCGGCGTGGTGCTCGGCGAGGTCACGGCCGAGGGCGTTGACCAGCCACGGCTGGCCGCCGGTGAGGCGGGCCACGGCGTCGATGGCGGCGTCGGCGTAGGTCGGGCCGCCGTCGGCCGTGTGCTGGGCGTACAGCGCGGCGACTTCATCGCGGGTGAAGTCGGCGAGCCGCAGCGAGCGGGTCTTGATGTTGAACGGGCTGCTGGAGCCCAGGTGCTGCGGGTCTCCGCCGGCGGCCGCCTTGTAGTCGCGGACGTCGCGCAGCCCGCAGAGGGCGACCGACCACGGGGCGTGGTCCGGGCGGTCGGCGTAGAAGTCGCGGAGTTGGGACAGCACCGTGATCAGCGCGTCGCCGGTCAGGACGTCGACCTCGTCGAAGAAGAGGGCCAGCGGGCGGGCCGCGCGCTGGCACCACGCCGAGAGGCCGGCCGACAGCAAGAAGCGCTCGTGCGCCTCGGGCCACGCGGCGGGGGGCTGGCAGTCGGGGGGCAGGTGCAGGCGGGCGCGGGTGCGCATGGCGTGCAGGAGGGCGGCTTGTACGCCGGGCAGATCGTCCTGGCGGATGCGGGCGGCCTCGCACGAGAAGTAGAGGGCGGCGACGTCGCCCGCGGCGGTGAGCTGCGTGGCCAGGGCCCGGAGGGTGGTGGTCTTGCCGGTCTGGCGGGGGGCGTGGAGGGCGAAGTACGCGCCCTGGGCGACGAGGTCGGGGACCTCGGGCAGCCGAGGCGCGGGCGGGATCATGTAGTGGAAGCGGGGGTCGCAGGGGCCGGCGACGTTGAAGAACTTCATGGGGGGCAATCTACGACGGGCGGCGGCGGGGCGAAAGGCTGGTCGGCGGTTGAACCCGGGTCCTACGGCCGAACTCGGGGGGTGGAGCGCACGGGCCGGAACCCGAGGACCCAGTACCGGCCGCCGGGGGACCACCAGATGCGGAAGGCGGCGCGCACCCTGTGGGCATTGTCGTCGAACGACCCACCCCGGATGACACGCCAGCCGCCGCGGGCGGGGCCCGACGGGTCGGCCTCGGCCGTCGGCGGGGTCGACGCGTACCAGTCCCAGGTCCACTCGTAGACGTTGCCCAGCATGTCGTACAGGCCCCATGCGTTCGGCCGTTTGCCCTTCACCGGGTGGGTCGACGCCTGCGTGTGCGGGTGCTGCTTGCCCTCCCAGCCGCTGGAGTCCAGCGCCTTGGGGTGCGCCGAGCCGCTGTTGCCCCCGTACCACGCGATGGCGTCCAGGATGGGCGCGTTGCGCTGGCCCAGGATGTCCAGGTCGCCGACGTAGGTCGCCGTCGTCGCGCCCGCCCGCGCCGCCACCTCCCACTCGGCCTCCGTCGGCAGGCGATAGCCGCCGGCCTCCGGGTCCTCCCAGCGCACGTCCGTCCCCTTGATGACATAGGCTTCTTTCAGCCCTTCCAGCTCCGAGAGTCGGTTGCAGTACGTCGCCGTGTCCAGCCAGCTCACCTGCTCCACCGGGCGCCGGGCGTCCTCGGGAGTGCCCTGGAAATATGAGGGGTTGCGGCCCATCACCGCCGCATACTGCGCCTGTGTCACCGGCGTCTCGGCGATCAGGTAGCCCCGGGTCAGCGTCACTTCGCGGCGAGGCATGTCCCATGACAGCCTGCCGGCCTCGCCCTCGGGGCTGCCGATGACATGCACGCCGGGCGCCACGGCGATCAAGGCCGGCCGGTGCTCGGATTCGGGGATGACTTCGGGCGCTGGCGCGCTCGATGGCTCCTCCCGCTCAGCCGACCACCCCGGGATGACAGGCAGAGCCGGCGCCTCCTCGACCGGCGCCGACACCTCGACCCGCCGCGCCCCGACCAGCCCCGCCACCGCCAGCCCGCACCCGATCCCCGCGCCCAGCAGCGGATACCCGGCCCCGATCACCGCCGCCGGCGCCAGCCCGATCCCCAAGCCGAGCAGCGGCCCGCCGACGGGGTGCAGGCGATCCAGCGGGTGATCCGGGGCGTCGTCAGCCATCGCCGACCACCGTAGATCCCCGCCCCGCGCCCGACAATAGCCCGACCATTACAGCTCGACCACCGGCTGGCGCAGCGTATCCCCCGCGTCCTCGCCCTGCGCCTCGACCACGAAGCCGCCGGTATCGCACCCGATCGCCAGATCGCCCGCCGCGCCCGCCAGCACCCGGGCCGCGATGGCTGGCAGGATCGCGCCCTCGATCCGCTGACCGACCGCGCGGGCCCCGGCGTCGCCCGTGCCCGCGTCGGCCAGCGCCTCGACCACGGCCCGATCCCAGCGCAGCGCGCACCCGTGGCGAGCGGCGAAGCGGCGGGCGATCCGCTGCAAGCCCAGCTCGGCGACGCGGGCGAGGTGGGGCGGCGCCAGCGGGTGATAGGGCACGACCGTCATCCGCCCCAGGAAGGCCGCCGGGAAGTCACCCCGCAGCGCCCCGTGGATGGCATCCGGCGCGCCGCCCCGGGCGATGACATCGGCCCCCGCGTTGCTCGTCGCCAGGATCACCGCGTGGCGGAAGTCGACCGGCACGCCTTGGCCGTCCTCGAGGGTGCCTTTGTCGAACACTTGATAGAACAGCTCGATGACATCCCGGTGGGCCTTCTCGATCTCGTCGAGCAGCACGACGCTGTACGGCCGCCGACGCACCGCCTCGGTCAGCACCCCACCCCGGCCGTAGCCCACGTAGCCCGGCGGCGCGCCGCGCAGGCCGCTGACCGAGTGGGGCTCCTGGTACTCGCTGAGGTTGATCGTGATCGGCGGCCCGCCGAAGAGCGCGTCGGCCAGCGCGTGGGCGGTCTCGGTCTTGCCCACCCCGCTCGGGCCGGCCAACAGAAACACCCCCAGCGGTCGATCGGGGTCTTCGAGGCCGGCCCCGGCGATGTGCAGGCGGCGCACGATGGCCTCGAGCGCCGGGTCCTGGCCGACCACCCGCCGCTTCAGCCGGCCGGCCAGATCGGACAGCGCCGCGCGGGCGTCGGGGCGCAGCTCGCCCGCGGGGATGCCGGTCCAGTCGTGCACGATGGCCGCGATCGTCGGGGCGTCGACCTCGAGCGGGACCATCGGCGCGTCGCCCTGCAACAAGGCCAGGCTCTCCCGATCGCGCAGCAGCGCCCGGCGGGCCTTCTCGTCGCCTTCGCCCGCCGCGAGGGCCGTCGACTGGTCGATGATCCGCGCGGCCAGCGCCCGCTCGGCCTGCCAGCGGTCGCTCAGCTCGGCGTGGGCCGTGCGGGCCGCCTCCAGCGCGGGGATCAGCTCGCCGAGGCGGGCGCGGTGGGCGCCGAGGGTCGCGTGCTCCCGCTCGACGCGCTCGATCTCGGCGTCGAGGCGCTCCACCCTGCGGGCGGCCTGCTCGACCGCGGCGGGGGTGGCCCGCTGGCCGAGGGCGACCCGGGCGCAGGCGGTGTCGAGCACGGCGATGGCCTTGTCGGGCAGCTTGCGGTCGGGCACGTAGCGCGCCGAGAGGCGGACGGCGGCGACGATGGCCCCGTCGAGCACGCTGACGCCGTGGTGGGCTTCGAGGGTCGGGGCGATGGCCCGCAGCATGTCGACGGCGACGGGCAGCGGGGGCTCGTCGACCCGCACCGGCTGGAAGCGGCGGGTCAGGGCGGCGTCGGGCTCGATGTGCTGCTTGTACTCGGCCCAGGTGGTGGCGGCGACGGTGCGCAGGGCGCCCCGGGCCAGGGCCGGCTTGAGCAGGTTGGCCGCGTCGCCCCGGCCCTCGGCGCCGCCGGCTCCGATGAGGGCGTGGGCCTCGTCGATGAAGAGCACGACCGGCGCGTCGCGGGCCTCGGCGATGCAGGCCTCGAGGCGCTGCTCGAACTCGCCTTGCAGGCTGGCGCCGGCTTGCAGGGCGGCGAGGTCGAGCGCCCGGAGCTGCACCCCGCGCAGGTTGGGCGGCACGTCGTCGGCGGCGATGCGCCGGGCGAGGCCCTCGACCACCGCCGTCTTGCCGACCCCGGCCTCGCCGATCAGGATCGGGTTGTTCTGGCGGCGGCGGGCGAGGATGTCGATGACCCGCCGGATCTCGCGGTCCCGGCCGATGATCGGGTCGATGGCGCCAGCGCGGGCCTGGGCGGTGAGGTCGACGGCGTAGCGGTCGAGGGCGGCGGTGCCCCGGGGCGCCTCGGGCGGGGCGGGCCCGTCGCCGCGGGGCAGCGCGCGGCGCAGGGCGTCGAGGTCGACCCCGGCGAGGAGCGGCGCGGCGCGCACGATCCGGCTGCGCACGTCGGGCAGGTCGAGGGCGACGAGCAGGATGACCCCGCCCGAGATGCGCCCGGCGTCGAGGTCGAGGCTGGCGACGAGCCACGCTTCGCGCAGGACGCGGTGCACGAGGCGGCCGACGGTCGGGCGCCCCGGGGCGCGTCCGTCGTCCTCGGGCGCCCGGCGCAGGGCCCGGGCGGCGCGGGCGGCGTCGAGGCCGAAGCGGGCGAGCGGCGGGTCGAGGCCCCGGGGGTGCTCGGCGAGGGCGGCGAGCAGGTCTTCGATGGTGAGCGCGCGGCCCTGCGCCGAGGCGGCCGCGGCGTCGAGGGCCGCCGCCGATGGGGCGTCGAGGCGGGCGATCAGGCTGTCGAGGGGGTCGCGCACCGGATCACCTTGGCCGGTGGCGGGCGGGCGGTCAACGGCGGGCGGGGTCGGCGTGGGCGATCCCGATCCGATGGACCGAGGCGCGCCGAGACAGAGGCGCTTTGCGATCTGCAAATCGCCCTCGTACGCGGTCGCGGTCGCCTTCTCCGCCGGGGCGATCGGCGCTGCCGCCCGTCGGCACGTCGTCCGCGCTCGCCCGCTCGACGCCGGACCGCTCCCGGGCGCGTCGTGCGGCCGCGTCACCGGGCCCGGCCCCGCTGGCGGCCCGCCGCGCACCCGGGGGCTGGGGCCCGGACCGGTTCCGGCCCCGTCATGCAGCCTCGAAGGCGCGCCTGCACCGGGGGGCGCCCCTCACTCGACCACCGTCCGTCACGCCCTCCACCGGGGCGTCCCCGACTCGGCAGGCGCGAGGCACGCCCGGGCGCGGTACGGGCCCGAGTCTCCGGTCGCGAGGCACGCCCGGGCGCGGTGCGGGCCCGAGTCTCCGGTCGCCGATCGTGCCCGCCGCCGGCGCGGGGACCCCGGGCCGGGTCTCAGCCGGCGACGCGGTCGGCGCACCACCCGATGATCAGCTCGGCGTCGTGCGCCGGGGTGAGCTTCTCGGGCAGCGGCGCGGTGAAGCCGCCCGGGGGCACCTTGCGGGCGGCGAGGCGCCAGGCGGCCTCGCGCACGGCGGCCGGGCGCTGGGGGTCGTCGGCCAGGGCGTTGAGGTGGTGCATGAACGAGGTGCGGTAGGCGGCGGCGTCGCCCGCGCCGGTGGCCAGCCACGCCTTGAGCGCCATGCCCGCCGCCCGCCGGGCGCAGACCCGGCCCCGGCCGGCGTTCCCGGTCGCCCACGCGTCACGGGCCGCGGCCAACTCGGTGGCGGCGTTCTCCAGCCAGGGGGTGTCGTCGGTCACGGGGCCTCCGGGGGTCGGGGCCGGCTCAGGTGAGCAGGCCGGCTTGTCGGCGCGCTTCGTAGAGCGTGATCGCCGCGCATTGGGCGAGGTTGAGGCTGCGCACATGGGTCGTCACCATCGGGATGCGCAGGCGCCGCTCGGCGGGGAAGGCGTCGAGCAGTTCGGCCGGTAGACCCACCGACTCGCAGCCGAAGACCAGGGCGTCGCCCTCGGCGAAGTCGGCGTCGACGTAGCTTTGCTCGGCGTGCGCGGTGAAGAGCCAGAGCCGATCGTCGGTGAGCGCCGCGCGCCAGTCATCGACGACGGTCACGTCGATCCACGGCCAGTAGTCGAGCCCGGCGCGCTTGAGGTAGCGGTCTTCGAGGCTGAACCCGAGCGGCTCGACCAGCCACAGCGGGGTGCCGGTGGCGGCGCACAGGCGGCCGATGCTGCCGGTGTTGCCCGGGATCTCGGGGTGCACCAGCACGATGCGCATCGGGGTGTCCTCCCGGCTCAGCGGGCGCGCAGCGGGGTCGCCCGGGTGACCGGGCGCGCCGGCACGTAGAGCGTGTACCCGTCGGGGCCCTCGCCGATGGCGGTGTTGATGACCGGCTCGAGATCAGCCAGCGGGCGGGTGATCCACTGCCCGTCGACCCGGGCGAAGTGGGTGACCCGCTTGTTGCCCTGGGCCGCGATCTCGGTGACGCCGTCGCCGTCGAGGTCGACCTCGGTCAGCGCGAAGAACGTGAACTCGTCCGGGGACTGCCCGATGGTCTCGACCTGGGGCGCGCCGTCGACCAGCCGCACCCGCTTGACGCGGGCGGTGGCCTTCTTGCCGTAGTCCGCCTCCCAGCCGTCGACGACGAACAGCGCGGGCGGCTCGCCGCCGGGGGCGCCGTACATCAGCGTCTTGACCCCCCGGTCGGTGGGCACGGGGATCTCGCCGGCCGCAGTGCGGATGCGCAGGTCGCCGGGCAGGCCCCGGGCGTCGCCGTAGACCCGGCCGATGACGGCCTCGGGGCCCGGCTCGCCGTCGAGGTCGGCGTACAGCCAGCTCGACGCCATGCGGATCGGGGCGCCGGGGGTCGCGGTCCCGTCCTTCTCGATGGGGCGGGGCTCGACCATGTACTTGCTGGCGTAGCGGGCGAACGCCAGCTCGGGGGCGCCGTCGCGGTCGACGTCGGCCACTTGCAGGTGGGCCGCCTCGTTGCGCTCGCCGGCCTCGCGCCACAGCTCGGTGCGGGCGCCGGTCTTCGGGTCGAGAGCGTCGATGACCAGCGGGGCCTGCAAGAAGCCGCGGCCGACGCCCCACGCGACGAAGAGCTTGGGGCCGTCGCCCAGGTCGCCCCAGGCCACCCGGTGGGCGACGCCGGGGCCCTGGACGCGCCACAGCAGCACGCCCCGGCCGGGCGCGGTGGGGCGCACGGCCCACAGGTGGTCGGCGTCGGCGCCGATCAGGTGGTCGACGCCGTCGGCGAGCGGGGCGACGAAGACCCGGTCGCTGGGGGGCAGCGGGGCGTCGGTCCCCTGCCCGGCGGGCGGCGTGGCCTTCGGGGTCGCGGGCCGGGCGGTCGCGGACTTCGTCGTCGGGCCGCCGGCCGCGCCGCCGGTCGCCTCCGCGGCCCCGGGGGCCTTGGCCGGTTCGGTCGCGGGGGCCTCAGCGGTCGGCGCCTCGGGATCGGCGCCGCGGGTGCAGGCGAGGGCCGCGAGGGCCACGGCGGCGGCGAGGATCGGCTTCATCGGTGGGCCTCCATCATCGACGCGAAGCGGCCGAACAGCGGGTCGGCGTCGTGCGGCCCGGGGCTGGCCTCGGGGTGATGCTGGACCGTGATCAGCTCGGCCGCCCGGTGGCGCAGGCCCTCGACCGTGCCGTCGTTGAGGTTGACGTGGCTCACCTCGACCCCGGCGTCGAGCCGGCTGGGGTCGACCGCGAAGCCGTGGTTCTGGCTGGTGATCTCGACCCGCCCGGTCTCCAGCTCCTTGACCGGCTGGTTGGCCCCGCGGTGGCCGAACTTGAGCTTGAACGTGCTGCCGCCCAGCGCCAGCGCGGCGATCTGGTGGCCGAGGCAGATGCCGAAGACGGGGCGCTTGCCGATGAGATCGGCGATCGCGTCGGCGGCGTAGTCCACCGCGGCCGGATCGCCGGGCCCGTTGCTGAGGAAGACACCCTCCGGATCCATGGCCAGCACGTCGGCTGCGGGCGTCTGCGCCGGCACCACCGTCACGTCGCAGCCGTGGTCGACGAGCAGCCGCAGGATGTTGAACTTGGCCCCGAAGTCGTAGGCCACGACCCGATACGGGCGCTTCGGCCGCGGGGGCTCGGGGCGCAGCTCGGCCTCACCGCCCAGCCGGAACAGGCCTTCGGTCCAGCGGTAGGGCGCCGCGCAGGTGACCTCGGCGACCAGGTCGCGGCCGATCATCGGCGGCTCGCGGTCGAGCCGGGCGATCAGCGCGCCCCGGGCCGGCCGCCCGCTGATGATGGCGCCCCGCATGGCGCCCTTCTCGCGGATGCGGCGCACCAGCGCCCGGGTGTCGACCCCCGAGATGCCCACCACCCCGCTCTCGGCCAGCCAGCTCTCCAGCGACTGCTCCGAGCGCCAGTTGGACGGCGCGGGGCACGGCTCGCGCACGATGAAGCCCGCCGGCTGCACCGCGCCGCTCTCCACGTCGGCCGGGTTGACCCCGTAGTTGCCGATGTGGGGGTAGGTCATCGTGACCATCTGGGCCTTGTAGCTGGGGTCGGTCAGGATCTCCTGATAGCCGGTCATCGAGGTGTTGAAGACGACCTCACCGGCGGTCTCGCCGCGGGCGCCGAAGGCGTGGCCTTCGAAGAGGGTGCCGTCTTCGAGGAGGAGCGCGGCGGGCTCGCGGGTCAGGACGCTCATCGTCTGCGGACTCCGATCTCAGGGGCGCGAGGAGGCTTCAGAGGGCGGGGCGGCCGCCGACGAGGGTGAGCTGCACTCGCCCCGGCAGAGCCTGGCCCAGAAACGGCGTGTTGCGGGCCCGGCTCTCCAGCGTGTCGTGGTCGACCCGGACCTTGGCCCGGGGGTCGAAGACCACCAGATCGGCGGCGGCGCCGGGCGCGATGCGGCCCCCGTGCACCCCGTCGGCGCGGCGCAGCGCGCGCAGCGGGCCCGGCGAGAGCAGCTCGAGGGCCCGCACGAGGGTGATCACCTGCTCGTCGACCAGCCGCAGGACGAGGCCCAGCGTGGTCTGCAAGGCGATCATGCCCGGCGCGGCCCGCCCGAACGGCTCGTCCTTCTCGACCGGGCTCTGGGGCATGTGGCCGCTGGTGATCGCGTCGATCGTGCCGTCGGCCAGCCCGGCGCGCAGGGCGTCCCGATCGTCGGCGCTGCGCAGCGGCGGGCGCAGGTGCAGGTTCGGGGACCAGTCGGCGGCGACGGCGGCGTCGGTCAGGTGCAGGTGGGCGGCGGCGACGGCGCAGGTGACCGGCAGGCCGGCGTCCTTGGCCATGCGCACCGCCTCGACCGCGCCCCGGGTGCTGATCGGGCCGATGTGGATCGGGGCCCCGGTCTGGCGGGCGAGCGCAAACGCCCGCAGCGCGCAGACGTCCTCGGCGGCGGCGGGCACGCCCTTGAGGCCCAGCCGGGTCGCCTCGGGGCCCTCGTGCATCACGCCGCCCCGGGCCAGCCGGGTGTCCTCGCAGTACTCGAAGACCGGCGCGCCGACCGCCCGGGCGTACTCCATGCCCCGCCGCAGCAGGCCGGCGTCGGCCACCGAGCGGTCGCCGTCGCCGAAGGCCACCGCCCCGGCTTCGCGCAGGTCGTACATCTCGGTGAGCCGGCGCCCCTCGCGGCCCACCGTCAGCGCGGCGACCGGCCAGATGCGGACCGCCGCGACCTCGCCGCCCCGGCGCACGAGGTACTCGGTGACCGCCCGGGTGTCGTTGATCGGGGCGGTGTCGGGCCGGGCGCAGATCGCGGTGAAGCCGCCCCGGGCGGCGGCCCGGCCGGCGGACGCCAGCGTCTCTTTGTGCTCGAAACCGGGCTCGCCGAGGTGGGCGTGCAGGTCGACGAAGCCGGGGGCCACGATGGCGCCGTGGGCGTCGTAGACCCTGCCCCCGGGGCCCGGCGACCCCTGGCCGGGGTGCACCGCGGCGACCCGCCCGTCGACGACCTCGACCGTCGCGACCTCGTCCCGCCCCGACACCGGGCAGATCACCCGCCCGTTGCAGATCAGCAGCCGCTCGCCGCTCACCCGGCCCCTCCCGCGCAGTGGTAGAGCACCGCCATGCGCACCGCGATGCCGTTGTGCACCTGCTCGAGGATGATCGACTGCGGCCCGTCGGCCACCCGGGGGTCGAGCTCGACGCCGCGGTTGATCGGGCCGGGGTGCATCACGAGGCAGTCGGGCTTCGCCCGGCGCAGGCCGTCCGGGTCGAGGCCGTAGGCCCGGGCGTACTCCCGGTCGCTGGGGAACAGCTCCTCTTCGAGGCGCTCCTTCTGGATGCGCAGCATCATCACGACGTCGGCCCCGTCGAGCGCCTCGGCCCGGTCGAAGGTCGCCGCGCAGCCGAGGGCCTCGACCCCGGGCGGGATCATCGTCGGCGGGCCGCAGACGATCACGTCCGCCCCGAGCTTGCTCAGCCCGACGATGCCCGAGCGGGCGACCCGGCTGTGGGCGATGTCGCCGATGATCGCCACCCGCAGCCCCTCGATGCGCTTCTTGTGCTGGCGGATCGAGAGCAGATCGAGCAGGCCCTGAGTCGGGTGCTCGTGGGCCCCGTCACCGGCGTTGACGATGGACGCCTCGATGTGGCGGGCGAGCAGGTGCGGGGCGCCGGCGTCCTGGTGGCGCAGCACGATGATGTCGGGGGCGTAGGCCGCGATGTTGCGGGCGGTATCGAGCAAGGTCTCGCCCTTGACCACGCTGCTCGAGCCGCCGCTGATGTTGAGCGTGTCGGCCGACAGCCGCTTGGCCGCCAGCTCGAACGAGGTGCGGGTGCGGGTCGAGGGCTCCATGAAGAGGTTGACCACCGTGCGGCCGCGCAGGGTGGGCACCTTCTTGATCGGGCGGCGGCTGATGTCGCCGAAGGTCTCCGCCAGATCGAGGAGCTGCCCGATCGTCGCCGCGTCGAGCGACGCCAGCTCGAGCAGGTGGCGACGGGTCCGCATCAGTCGGCCTCCCCCGGGCTCTCGGGCGCCCCGTAGAGCAGCACCTGATCCTCGCCGTCGATCTCGGCGAGCCGCACGTCGATGGTCTCGTCCCGGGCGGTGTCGACCGCGGCCCCCACCAGATCGGCGTGCAGCGGCAGCTCGCGGTGGCCCCGGTCGACCAGCACCGCCAGCCGGATGCAGCGGGGGCGGCCGTAATCCATCAGCGCGTCGAGCGCGGCCCGGGTCGTGCGGCCGGTGTAGAGCACGTCGTCGACCAGCACGACGTGGCGCCCTTGCACCTCGAACGGCAGCACGGTGGGGCGCACGACGGGCAGGTCGAGCCCTTCGAAGACGTCGTCCCGATACAGGGTGATGTCCAGCTCGCCGACCGGCGGCTTCACCCCCTCGGCGGCGGCCACGACGGCTTGCAGGCGGCGGGCGAGCGGCACGCCCCGGGTGCGGACGCCGACGAGCACCAGCGACTCGAGGTCGTCGACCCCTTCGACGAGCTGATGCCCGATGCGGCGCACCGCCCGCCGCACGTCGCGGGCGTCGAGCACCGTGCGCCGCACGGAGCGGCCTTCACTGCGCCGGGGCATCGGCCTCTCCGACACCTGGCCCGGCGCTGCTCTCCGGCTCGGCGTGCACCCCCTGGAAGAGCCGGCTCCAGCGGATCTTCTCCCACGGGCGGCTGAACGACTTCGTGCCGTCCCAGCTCATCCAGATGAACATCGCCTTGCCCTTGATCGAGCCGTAGGGCACGAAGCCCCACAGCCGGGAGTCGGCCGAGTTGCCCCGGTTGTCGCCCATCACGAAGACGTGGCCCTCGGGCACCACCCACGGCATGCGCGGGGCCCGGCTGGGGTCTTCCTGGCCCCCGCGGCAGGCGCGGAAGTCGGGCACCCCGTTCCAGTCGCTGGCCGGGTTCGGCGGGGCGCCCTGCCCGGGGCGGGGCACGCCATAATGCAGCGTGGAGAAGTTCTGCCCGGGGAAGCTGGCCAGGTACTCGGTCAGCACGCCGGCGGCGGCGTACATCCCGGTCTGGTCGGGCCCGTAGCGGTCGAGCGCGGTGAACTGGCCCAGCGGCTTCTCGCTGGCCTGCTCGCCGTTGACCCAGACGAAGCCTTGCAGCGGGTCGACGAAGACCTCGTCCCCCGGCACCCCGACCACCCGCTTGATGTAGTCCTGGGTCTCGTTGCAAGGGTAGACGAAGACGACCACGTCGCCCCGCTCGGGGGCCGACCACTCGATCATCATCTCGTCGACGAAGGGCAGCCGCACCCCGTACGAGAGCTTGTTGACGAAGAGGAAGTCGCCGACGGCCAGCGTCGGGATCATCGATCCGCTGGGGATGGTGAACGCCTCGATGATGAAGGCCCGCAAGAGCAGCGCGATGACGATGGCGAAGCCGATCGACTCCAGGTACTCCCGGGTCGGGCTCTTGCGGACGTGGCCCAGGCGGGCGTCGACCACCTTCGAGACGTCGGCCTCGGCCGCCTGCACCCGCTCGACGTAGTCGTCGGCCGCCATCGGCCGGGCGACGGCCGCCTGCAAGGCCTCGATCGCCGCCTTCACCTCGGCCCGGTGGGCCTCGGCGACCTTGGGCCCGTACTGCTTGAGCAGCCGCCGGGCCTGCTTGATCGCCACCCGGGCCTGCTTGCGCGCCTTGCCCGGACGGGGCCGATCGCTCATCGCCTCGCCTCTCGGAGTCAGTCCACCTTGAGCACCGCGAGGAAGGCCTCCTGCGGCACCTCGACGTTGCCCACCTGCTTCATGCGCTTCTTGCCGGCCTTCTGCTTCTGCAGCAGCTTGCGCTTGCGGCTGATGTCACCCCCGTAGCACTTGGCGGTGACGTCCTTGCGCAGCGCCTTGACCGTCTCGCGGCTGATGATCTTGTTGCCGATGGCCGCCTGGATCGCCACGTCGAACTGCTGGCGCTCGATGACCTTGCGCAGCCGCTCGCACAGCGCCTTGCCCCGCTGATAGGCCCGGTCGCGGTGCACGATGATCGACAGCGCGTCGACCACGTCCCCGTTGAGCCGCACGTCGAGCTTGATCAGGTTCGAGGCCCGATAGCCGGCCACCTCGTACTCGAAGCTGCCGTAGCCCCGGGTGATGCTCTTCAGCCGGTCGAAGAAGTCGAAGACGATCTCCGAGAGCGGCAGCAGATATTTGATCTGCATGCGGCTCTGGCCGGCGTACTCCAGCCCGATCTGCTCGCCCCGCCGCTCCTCGCACAGCGCGATCACCGGCCCGGCGTAGTCCGGCGGCACATGGATCGTCGACTTGATGTAGGGCTCGCGGATCTCGGCGATCTCGGGCGCCTCGGGCAACAGCGACGGGTTGTCGACCTTGAGGGTCTCGCCGGCGGTGGTGTCGACCTCGTAGACCACCGTCGGCGCGGTGGTGATGAGGTCCATGTCGAACTCGCGTTCGAGGCGCTCCTGCACGATCTCGAGGTGCAGCAGGCCGAGGAAGCCGCAGCGGAAGCCGAAGCCGAGCGCGGCCGAGGTCTCCGGCTCGAAGTTGAAGGCGGCGTCGTTGAGCTTGAGCTTCTCGAGCGCCTCCCGCAGATCGCCGTAGTCCGAGCTCTGCACGGGGAAGAGCCCCGAGAAGACGACCGGGGCGACCTCCTTGAAGCCGGAGAGCGGCTCGAGCTGCTTCGCCTTCGTCGCGTCGACGATGGTGTCGCCGACCCGCGCGTGGCGGACCTCCTTGATGTTGGCGATCACGAAGCCCACGTCGCCCGACTGGAGCTGCTCGACCCGCGCCGCCTGGGGGGTGAAGACGCCCACCTCGATGACCTCGTAGTCCTGGGCGGTGGCCTTCATGTGGATCTCGCTGCCCGACTTCATCACCCCGTCGACGACCCGCACGAGCATGATGACCCCGCGGTAGTTGTCGTACCACGAGTCGAAGATCAGGGCCCGCAGCGGCGCGTCGGTGTGATCCTCGGGCGGCGGGATGCGCTCGATGACGGCGTCGATGACCGACTCGACGCCCAGCCCGGTCTTGGCCGAGGTCAACAGCGCGTCGCTGGCGTCGAGGCCGATGACGTCCTCGATCTCGGCCCGCACCCGATCGGCGTCGGCCGCGGGCAGGTCGATCTTGTTGAGGACGGGCACGATCTCGAGGTCGTTGTCGAGCGCGAGGTAGACGTTGGCCAGGGTCTGGGCTTCGACCCCCTGGGAGGCGTCGACGA
This sequence comes from bacterium, assembly GCA_030426085.1. Lineage (GTDB taxonomy): Bacteria > Myxococcota_A > Bradymonadia > UBA7976 > UBA1532 > JACKDM01. The sequence goes on from JAUHYW010000009.1 coordinate 32,360, forward strand.
CGAGCAGCACGCCCTCACAGGCGGCGAGGCTGCGCGAGACCTCGTAGGTGAAGTCGACGTGGCCCGGGGTGTCGATGAGGTTGAGCTCGTAGAGCTCGCCGTCCTGCGCCTTCCACGACAGCCGGACGGCCTGGGCCTTGATGGTGATGCCCCGCTCCCGCTCGAGGTCCATCGAGTCGAGGAACTGTGCCCGCTCTTCGCGCTCGGAGACGCTGCCGGTCAGGCTGAGGATGCGATCGGCCAGCGTCGACTTGCCGTGGTCGATGTGAGCGATGATGGCGAAGTTGCGTACTCTACGGGGCATCGTGCAGCCAGCGTCGCCCGGCCGGGCGACTTCGGCGCGGGGGGCGCCCCGCGTGGTCGAAATTTCGGCGCATCATAGGGACGGCGCCCCCCCATTGCAACCGGGGCCCGCCCCGTCGCGGCCCTTCCGAGGGGCGGGCCGGGCGAGAAGCGGGCTGCGCGGTTGACTCCGGGGGGCCGCCGATCGATGAATGCAGGGCACCCGTCGCCCGCGGAGATCCGATGCCCCGCCCGCAGCCTGCCCGCCCCTCCCCGATCCCGCTCGTCGGCGCGCTGCTCGTATGCGCGCTGCTGCTCGCCTGCGGCGGCCCGCAGAAGGGCGCCGATCAGGTGCCCGACCGCAAGGGCGGCCAGGCGTTCGACCTCGACGGCGACGGGGTGCCCGACGCCTGGACCTTCAGCGCGAAGGTCGCCGGGCGCACCGTCGTGCGGCGCAAGGAGTTCGACCTGGACTTCGACGGCAAGGTGGACGTGTGGCGCTTCTTCGACGCCCGGGAAGAGGTGCAGCGGGAGCAGATGGACATGGACCGCGACGGCAAGCCCGACGTGACGAGCGTCTACGCCGGCGGCGCGCTGGTGCGCAAGGAGCTGGACCTGGAGGGCGACGCGCGACCGGACGTCTTCAAGTATTACGAGGGCGGGGTGCTCGTCCGGCTCGAGGGCGACGGCGACGGCGACGGGCGGGTCGACTACTGGGAGTATTACAAGGACGGCCGCCTGACCCGCACCGGCTCGGACGAGGACGGCGACGGGCGGCCCGACCCCGACAAGTGGATCGAAGAGACGCCGCCCGAGACGACGCCGACGGCGCCCGAGGAGTCCATCCCGGTCGACGAGCGGGTCCGCTGAGAGCCCGCCGACAGTCGACCCGGATCAGAGCGCCAGGCGCACGTCGGTGAACACCAGCACCGGGTACAGCCCGAACTCGCTGCCGACCTCCGGCGCGAAGCCCTCGCCCACGCTCAGCCGCTCGCCGACCGGCACCAGCGCGCCCAGACCCAGGCTGACCTCCTGGGCGAAGTCCCAGCCCAGCCCGGGGCCGACGAGGGCCGAGCCGTCGGTGAGGCTCTGCAGCCAGCTCACGCTCAGGTTCACCAGCGGGTGCAGTTCGAACGAGGCCAGCGCGCCGGCGTAGAATTCGCCGAGCAGGTACACCTCGCCGTTGGCGTAGGGCGCCGTCTCGCGCAGCGCGAGGAAGTCGTCGGGGTCGTCGGCCCCGGCGCCGTTGTAATGCAGCTCACCCATCAGCCGGATGCCGGTCTGGAAGTGATAGTCCAGCCCGGCGGTCACCCGGACCGGGCTGTCTTCGAACGCGTCGAGGTCGAACCGGGCCGATCCGTCGACGTACCACCCCGCCCCGCCCAGGTCGCCGGCGACCGAGAGCCCCACGGTGGGCGCGGCGTAGGTCATCCCGGCCAGCGCGGCGGCGTCGAAGCCGTCGAAGGCACCCTGCCATCGGGCGAGCAGCATGCCTCTCTTCAGGTCGTCGCCGTGGGCGACCGCCACCAGCCCGATCTCGTGGAACTCGTTCAGCGGGGCGATGACATGCACCCCGTCGATGCCGCCCTTGAACTCGCTGTCGATGGAGGCCGGACCCAGCGCGGCGAAGAGATCGGCCGCGTTGAACAGCCGGGCCTGCCCGAAGCCGATGGCCTGCCGGCCCACCCGCACCTCGAAGGCGGGGTGCAGGAAGCGGATCACCGCCCGATCGAGGTTGTGGTTGAGCGTCCAGTCGTCGTCGGTGTGCAGGGCCGGGTCGAGGTCCCACCGGCGCAGCGGGTTCTGGGCGGCGGTCAGCAGGCCCTCGGTGGCGAAGCTGCCGAAGATCGGGATGAGGTCGTAGTGCACGCTCGCCGACCACGCGTCGCCGGCCCAGGCGTCGAGCACGATCCGGAAGCGCTCGACCACCGCCGCCTGGTCCTCGTCGGCGCCGGGCAGCGGGTCGGGCTCGAACACGAGCAGGGTGTAGGTCCGCGCGTGGGTGATGGCGTCGAGGCCGGCGCTCTCCCCTTGCAGCTCGAGCGCGTCCGCCGACGATGTCGGGCATGCCACGATCGATGCCATCAGACACAGCGCCGGCCACCCCGAGGGGCGGGGGCTACCGGCGCTCATCGGATTCGATGCGCCCGTCCCGCAGCCGCACGAGCCGGGTGGCCCGCTCCATCACCTTGGGATCATGGGTCGAGAAGATGAAGGTGGTGCCCCGCTCCCGGTTGAGGGTCCACATCGTATCGAGCAGCGCGTCGCCGGTGGCGGTGTCGAGGTTGGCGGTGGGCTCGTCGGCGAGCACCAGCGCCGGCCCGGCGGCGATGGCCCGGGCCACCGCGACCCGCTGCTGCTGGCCCCCGGACAGCTCGGCCGGGCGCCGGTCGAGCATGTCGCCGAGCCCCACCGCTTCGAGCACCTCGGTGGCCGCCTTGCGCCGCATATCGGCCGCGCGGCCCTGCAGCAGCATCACGTACTCGACGTTCTCGATCACCGTCAGCACCGGGATGAGGTTGTAGGCCTGGAAGACGAAGCCGATGGCGTCCCGCCGCAGCTCGGCCCGCTGGGCGGCCGACATCTCGTCGACCCGCTTCTGGTTGACCTGCACCCGCCCCGAGGTGGGGCGGTCGAGCGCGCCGATCAGGTTGAGCAGGGTGGTCTTGCCCGAGCCCGAGGGCCCGGCGATGGCCATGAACTCGCCCTTCTGCACGGTGAGGTCGACGCCGTCGAGGGCCCGCACGGCGCCGGCCCGGGTCTCGTAGTGACGGTGGGCGTCGGCGACGGAGACGACCACCGGAGTCGGAGTGACCATGTCATTGCCTCCCGGGTACGCGGAGAGATGGAATGAAGAGGTTCGGGTGTGACATCGGGGATCTCATCGACGCATGGCCTCCACCGGCTCGACCCGGGCCGCCCGCCACGCGCTGATGCCGGCGACGAGCACCGTCAGGCCGGTGAAGACCGCCCCCAGCCAGATGGGATCGAGCGGGTCGAGCACGGGGTAGAGCGGCTCGGTGAAGGTGACCCCGTACTGGCTGGTGCCGCTCATGTCGATGCCGGCCCCGGCGAAGTAGACCACCAGCCCCACACCGACGAGCGCGCCGGGGACCGAGCCGACGACGCCGATGAAGCCCGCTTCGGCCAGGATGAGGCCGCCCAGCCGCCCGGGGGTGGTGCCGATGGCGCGCAGCACGCCGAACTCGTGCCACCGCTCGGCGAGCGACATGGCCAGCGTGTTGATGATGCCGAACGCGATGATGAAGAAGATGATGCCGATGAAGAGGCCCATGTAGACCCCTTGCAGCTCGACCACCTGGGCCAGCATGCGATTGACGACGTGCCACGACACGACCTCGATGCCATCGGCCTGCAAGGGGGCGATGATGCGATCGACGACCGCCTGCTGGTCGGTGGGCACGCCGAGGTCGAGCGCGATCTCGTGGGCCGCGCCGCCGACGCCCATCATGCGCCGGGCGAGGCCGATGTCGACGATGGCCGATTGCTTGTCGATGCCTTGGTCGCCGGTCGACAGGAACCCGACGATGCGCAGCCCCTCGGCCCGGGCCTCGCCGGTGTGGATGTCGGCCATCGTCAGCACCATGCGGGTGTCGAGCTCGAGGTCCATCTTCTCGGCCAACTCGATGCCCAACATGATCTCGCCGGGGCCTTCGATGTAGCGGCCACGGGCCAGCCGCTCGGTCCAGTTGGTGACCTTCTGCTCGGCGACGGGGTCGATCCCGATGACCCGGACCCCCTGCGAGCGGTCGCCGATGGCCACCAGCCCGTTGCCGAAGGTGCGCGGCGCGGCGCTCACCCCGTCCAACGCCCGGGCGGCGTCGAGCAGGGGGCCGGGCTCTTCGAGCACCAGCCGCTCGTCGAATGTCTTGCGGTAGTCTTCGAGGTGGATCTGGGCGTCGCCGCTCATCGAGGCGGTGGCCACCCCCACCATGCGCCCGAACATGCCGTCGACGAGGCCCTGGGTGAAGACGAGCGCCGCCACCCCCAGGCCGATGGCCGCCGCGGTGATGAGCGTGCGGCGGCGGTTGCGCCAGATGTTCCGCCAGGCCAGCTTCAGAGTCATCATACCGGGCCTCCTTCAGCCTTCGCGGATGGCATGGACCGGGTCCAGCTTCGCCGCCCGCCGAGCGGGCCACAGGCCAGCGAGGGTGCCGGCCACGAAGATGATCGCCGGGTAGATGAGCGATCCCAGCGGGGTGTTGATGGGTGTCATCCGGTCGATGAGGACCCCACCCATCTCGACCGGCTCGCTGCCCACCGGGATGCCGACGTCGCTCAGGGCCAGGATGACACCGACCCCGCCGAGGGTGCCCGCGATGACCCCGACGAGCGACATCCAGGCCGACTCGGCGGCGATGACCGCCACCAGCCGCCGGGGCGCGGTGCCGATGGCCAGCATGATGCCCAGCTCACGGGTGCGCTCGAAGACCGCCATCAGCATCGAGTTGAGGATGCCGAGCACCACCACGAACAGGATGATGCCCAGGAAGATGTCACCCCCGACCCGGTCGGCGGTGATGGTCTGCTCGAGGCCCGGCGCGACGACCATCCACGGGGCGAGCTCGAGGCCCTCGCCCACGGCGAAGGCGCCGGTGAACGCCTGCACCCGGTCGATGTCGTGCACCTTGCCGTGCAGGCTGTGCACCCGCTGCCCCAGTTCGAAGAGGGCCTGGGCGTCGCCCAGCCGGATGAAGGCCAGCCCGGCGTCGAGGGTGGCGTCGCCCGACTCCATGATGCCCACCAGGGTGAACAGCTCGGCGGCGATCGAGCCGTCGGCGGCCTGCCCCAGGTAGGTCACCTCGTCGCCCAGGTCGGCCCGCAGCCGGCGGGCGGCGCCGATGCCGAGCACGATGGGCAGCGCCTCGGGGTCGTCGGGGGCGCCGAGCCAGGTGCCCTGCTTCACCGCGTTGGGCACGGTGAAGAGCGCCTTCTCGGCCTCGGGCACCACCGCGGTCACCATGGCCCCCACCGTGCGGTCGCCGACGCTGAGCAGGCCCGCGCCGTTGACCCGGGGGGTGACCCCGACGACCTCCGGCCGGGCCTCGAGGCGCTCGATGAGCGGGGCCGGATCGTCGATGGTCTCATAGAGCGACGGGGTCTCGCGGTAGCCGTCGGCCGCGACCTGGAACTGCCCGCTCCAGGTGCCCGTGGCCAGCTCGATGAGCTGGGCGTAGGAGCCTTCCCGCAGGCCGATGCTGAAGACGACGAGCAGCGTACTCGTGGCGATCATGCCGATGGTCAGCAAGGTGCGACCGGGCCTGCGGCGCAGGTTGCGCAGCCCGATCACGAACGTGATCCACATGCCAGCCTCCTCGGGCGTGCCGGTTTCGGGGGCGGGCCGCCTCGGGGTCGAGGCGGCCCGGGCGCCTCACCGGCCTCGCTTCAGCGCGTTGAGCGAGAAGGTGTTGGGGGGCAGCGCGGCGTCGAAGTCCATGTCGTCGTAGCGGATCGTCGTGCGGTGGCCCTCTTCGAGGTGCGGCTCGAGCACCATCACCGAAGGGAAGGTGCGGCCGTCCATCTCCTTGACCTCGGAGAAGCGCATCGTGCGCGCCTTGCGCTTCTTCTCGTCGTAGAAGATCTGGCGCCGGGGCATGAAGGTGCCCTTCTCGAAGCAGCCGACGACCCGGCTCCAGGTCACCGCCGCGCTCGGCTTGGGCACGTACTCCACGCACCACTCGTCGGCCGCGGCGCCCTCGTCGATGTACCTCGCGGTGTAGTCGTCCTCCCAGCTCGACGCCCGCACGACGTCGTCGTTGGTCAGATCGCTGCCCATCCACGATCCCATCATCATCGAGGGGGGGATGCGGACCAGCTTCTTGATCTTGGGCACGTAGTTCCACATCTCGTTGCCCTTCTTGAGCGTGGCGGTGCCTTTCTCCTTGCGGGGCGCCTCGATGCGCATGAGCGTGTCATCCATGCCACGGGTGAAGATCTGCATGGTGAGGCTGCGCTCGTAGTTGGGGGTGACGATGGTCATCGTCATGCGCCCCTTGCTGCTCGCGGAGCGATACAGCGCGTCGAACTTCTTGTTGATCTCGGAGAGCGGGGGGCGGCTGTCGCCGGGGGTCGGCGCGTCGGCCGGCGGGGGGGTCTGGGCCATGGCGAGCGGCGCGGCGAGCAGCGCGGCCATCAGCGCCAGGCGATGGGGTGATGGGATCATGACTCATCCTCCAATGGATGCCAGGCATCGAAGAGATCGCGGGGGAACGGCAGGAACAGGCGATGGAAGTTCTCGAGGCCGATGCGGAACATGCGCTTCTGGCCGGCGGCGTCGAGGTCGTCCCACTGCGCGAACATCCACCGTTCGAAGGATTCGTTGAGGCCCATGGCCACCTGCACGAGCGCGTCGACCGGCAGGTCGTCCCGCACCGCGCCGAGGCGCTGCCCGTGGGCCAGGATCCGCCCGAGCAGGCCGAGCTGCTCGGTGATGTAGGCCCCGATGGGGCCGTCGGCCCACATCTCGCGCGGTATCTGGGAGAACGCCCGGCCGAGGCCGACCCACAGCGGGTTGTCACAGGTGAAGCGCCAGCCCTCTTCGAGCAGGTCGTGCATGTGGGCCCAGAACGCGTCGGCGTCGGCGGCGCCGAGGACCACGCTGCGGTCGAAGCCCGCCCGCCGGGTGTAGACGTCGGCCGTGGTCACGAAGAGGTCGGCCTTGTCCTCGAAATAGTAGTAGACCGCGCCCTTGGAGATGCCGGCGGCGGCGATGATCCTGTTGAGCGAGGCCCCCTCGAAGCCGTTGGCGGAGAACTCCTCGGCGGCGGCTTCGATGATGCGATGCTGCTTGTCGGCATCGAGCTTGTGAAACCGCGCCAGGGGCATGCAGGGCGTCTCCGTGGGCTGTGGGTCCGACCGGCCGTTGGACTTCCGTTTCGACCAGGTGGTCTGAACCTACGCCCACCCCCGAAGGATTGCAAGCGGCGGGGGCAGATTTCTGGTGTCAGGCCAGCCGTGGGTGCGAGGCGGCGGGCAGGTGTGAGCGGGCAGGTGTGTGCGCGGGCAGGTGTGTGCGCGGGCAGGTGTGTGAGCGGGCAGGTGTGTGAGCGGGCCCCCGGCTCAGAGGTCGGTGACGAAGCCCCCGTCGGGCTGGCCGCTCTGGCGCTTGTAGCGCCGCTGGAAGACGCGGGCCTCGGCCATGGAGCCGAAGCGGCCGACCCGGATGCGGAAGAAGCGGCCCTTGCCGGGGATGTCGGCGAGCACGACATGGGGCGCGAAGCCGGCCTTGCGCAGCTCGGCGACGAAGGCGTCGGCCTCGGCCTTGTCCCGGGCGGCCTTCACCTGGAGCGTGTAGCGGGCGTCGGCCGCCGGCTCGGGCGGGCGGACGGGCTCCGGCGCCGCGGTCGGCGGCGTCGCCGGCGGCGGAGGCGCGGCGTCGGGATCGTCCTCGTCGATCGGCTCGGGGTCGGCCGGGATCGGGGCGATCGTCGGGCGCGCGGCGATCGGCTCGGGCGCCGGCGACGGGGCCGCGGGCGCCGGCGGATCGACCGGAGCCTTGGGCGCGGGGGGATCGATCCGCGCGATCTCGGGGGCGGGCGCCTCGGCCTTCCCGACGGGCGCCTCGGCCTCCTCGGCGGGCGCCTCGGCCGGTGCCTCGGCCTTCGCCCCGGCGACGGGCACGACGCCCTTCGACAGTCGCATCGGCCGCCGACGGGTCACCTCGCGGCCGGGCCGCGAGCCGAGCATCGAGGGGAACTCGAAGGTGACCTCGCCGATCGCCGCCGGCCGCGCGGGCGCGGTGTCGGCCGCCTCGATCGCCTCGCTGGCCACGGTGCCGATCGCGAGCGGCGCCGGGGCCGGCGTGGGGGCCCGGCTGCGGCCGAGCATGAAGCCGGCGGCGAACAGCAGCCCCGAGAAGAGCATGGTGCCCACGGCGAGCAGCACCACCTGGCGGGGCTCGAGCCGCACTTCGATCTTGTCGCGCACCCGGTCGAGATCACGCATGTCAGCCGCCTCCGGTCGGGGTTCCGGTGTCGTCTGCCTACATTATCCTACATCTTGCTGGGGCGCTAATTTTCGATCGGCGCCCGCTCGAGCGGGGGCTTGGGGCGCCCCCGGGCGAGCCACCGGCGCACGATCGCCTCGGCGGGCTTGCCCCAGAACGTGTACCACGTATTGCGGCCGTCGGTCGGTCCCCAGCCGTTCCAGAAGAAGGCGCCGTGCAGGTGCGGTTCGGCGCCCCAGATCCGGTCGAAGGCTTCGAAGCACCGCCGCTGCTCCTCGAGGTCGATCGGCCACTCGCCGGTGTAGTCCCACGGGCTGTGGGCCGCGCCGTCGATGCTGGGGTAGCCCAGCTCGGTGAAGATCAGCGGCTTGCCCACGGTGGCCCGCCACGCCATCAGCTCGGTGTGGATCCGGCGCCAGGCGTCGGTGAGCGCCGCGAGGTCGGGGTCGCGGCTCTCGGTGAGGCGGTAGTAGCCGGTGAGGCCGATGGCGTCGAGCCGGTCCCAGAAGGTCACCTCGCGGTAGTGGTCCCAGTTGGCGGAGTAGATCAGCCGCCCGCGGAACACCGCCCGCGCGCTGTCGATGATCCCGTGCCAGCGGGCGGTCTCGCCTTCGAGTGAGGCGAACTCGCTGCCCACGCTGAAGGCGTCGGCCTTCTCCTCGGCGGCGATCCGGGCGTAGTGCAGCACGAAGCGGCGGTAGCTGGCCCACCATCGGTCGGGGTCGGCCGGCTTCAGCGTGCCCCGCCACTGGCCGATGGCCCGCTTCTCGACCCACAGGATGGGGAACAGAAGCACCCCGAGCCCCCGCGCCCGGGCGTGGCGGATGACCCGGCGGATGTCGGCGTCGGGGGTGGTCTCGGTCGGGTGGGGCCCGATCTCGCTGGCGAGCACGTCGGGCTGGGCCCACTGCACGACGATCGAGACCGAGGGCGCGCCGGCGGCGGCGATGCGGTCGATCATCGCCTCGTAGCTGCGGTCGGGCGTGGGGCCTTCGAAGTACAGCGAGAGCGCGATGCCGTCGAGCCGGGCGGGGTCGGGCGCGGCGCGTGCGGGCCCGGCAAGCAAGCCGAGGGCGATCAGCAGCGCGAGCCCGGCCATGGGGCGGGCGGACGCAGCGGCGATGAGGGGGGTCGGGTGCACAGGGTCGACCGGGGGTCGAGCGGGCGGGGACGCCCTCAGATCTCGTAGGAGGGGCCCTCGCGGGACATGAAGACCTCGAGCGGCTCGGAGACCGTCTCGGCCCGGGCCCAGCGGAGCTGGTCGTCGAGGAAGTCGTCCTCGGAGTAGGGGTCGTGGTGGAAGAAGAAGAGCTTGCGCACCTTGGCCGCCCGGGCGAGCCGCAGGGCCTCGGTGTAGGTCGAGTGACCCCAGCCGACCTTGCCGTTGCGGTACGACTCTTCGGTGTACATCGCGTCGTAGATGAAGACGTCGGCCCCGTCGGCGAGCGCGAGCACGTTCTCGTCGAGCTCGCCGCTCTCGGGGTCGTGCTCGGTGTCGGTGCAGTAGACCAGCACCCGGCCGGCGTGCTCGATGCGGATGCCGAGGCACTCGTTGGGGTGCCGCATCGGGCGGGTCTTGATCAGGACGTCGTCCCCGATCTTCAGGCTGTCGCCGGGCTCGAGCTCGTGGAAGCTCAGCTCGCTGCCCATGATCGACAGCGGCACCGGGAAGTTGGGGTCGGTCATCTGCCCTTCGAGCACCTTCTTGAGGCTGTAGGGGCCCTTGTTCTGCCCGTGAAGCCGGAAGGTGTTGCCGGGGATGAACGCCGGCGTGAAGAAGGGGATGCCCTGGATGTGGTCCCAGTGGGTGTGGGTCAGCACCAGATCGGCGTCGATCGGCTGGCCCTCACGCATGAGGCCCTCACCGAGGCACCGCAGGCCGGTGCCCCCGTCGAGGATGATGCGGTGATCGCTGGCTTGCACCTCGACGCAGGGCGTGTTCCCGCCATAACGGACGGTCTTCGGCCCCGGCGTAGCGATGCTGCCGCGAACCCCCCAGAAGCGAAAGCGGATCGAGCCGGTCATCTCGGCGAGTATATCCCACGCGCCGCCGAGCGCAAACCTGTGACGCAACGAATGCGTAAACCCCTGTTTTTCAGGTACTTTGCCCCTTCCCGTCGGGGCCGCTCGGCGGTAGTCTGCCCCGGGAGTGGCCACCGAGGCCCGATTTCACGGCGGGAGAACGTCCCCATGAACGTCGCCTTGCACCCGGTCTACGCCCCCCCTCGACGCCGATCGGGGCCGGGGGGTGTGGCGGGGCTCGCGCTGATGCTCGCGCTCGCGGTCACCCCGGTGAACCCCGCGGGGGCCGCGCCGGCCGAGCGGGGGCCGATCGTCGATGTGCATGTGCACACCGCGCCGAGCCAGTACGGGCTGCTGGCGGACGTGCTCGCCTCGACCGGCGTCACCCGCTTCGTCAACCTGTCGGGCGGCGTGGCCGGCTTCGGGCTGGAGAAGGCGCTGGCGGCGGCCGAACCGTTCGAGGGGCGCATCGCGGTGTGCGCCAACGTGCGCTGGCGCAGCTACACCGACCCCGACTTCGCCGCCGAGCAGGTGGCGCTGCTCGAGCGCGGGGCGGCGCTGGGGGCCCGCTGCCTCAAGATCCCCAAGGCGCTGGGGCTGGGGGTGCCCGATCCCGATGACGAGAGCCGTTACATGGCGGTGGACGACGCCCGGCTGGACCCGATCTGGGCCGCGGCGGGGCGGCTGGGTTTGCCGGTCTTCATCCACACCGGTGATCCGAAGGCGTTCTTCGAGCCGCTCGGCCCGGAGAACGAGCGCATGGACGAGCTGGGGGTGCACCCGGAGTGGTCCTTCGCCGATCCGAAGTACCCCCGGCGGGCAGAGCTGCTCGCCGCCCGGGATCGGGTGGTGGCCCGCCACCGGGGCACCACCTTCATCGGGGTGCACTTCGGCAACAACCCCGAGGATCCGGACTACGTGGCGAAGCTGCTGGCCGACAATCCCAACCTCTACGTGGATCTGGCGGCCCGGCTGCCCGAGATCGGGCGCCACGACCCATCGAAGATCCGGGCGCTGTTCGAGCGCTTCGCCGATCGCATCCTCTTCGGCACCGATCTGGGCTTCCACCGGGGCGGCATCATGCTGGGCTCGGTGGGGCGCGAGCGGCCCCGGCTGATCGACGTGTTCTGGTACTACGCGGTGCACTTCCGCTGGCTGGAGCGGGCCGATCGCAGCATGCAGCACCCGACGCCGATCCAGGGGCGGTGGCGCATCGACGGCATCGGGCTGTCGCCGGAGACGCTGGCGAAGGTCTATCGGCTCAACGCGCTGAAGCTCTTGTGGGGCGAGGACGGGCCGGGGCCGACGGACGCCGAGGCCCTGGAGTTGGCGACGGGGCTGGCGGGCTTCCTGGACTGATGCCCCGAGCGGCGCGCCCGGCGCGGCTCAGCTCGCGATGCGCTCCACCGACGAGACGCCCTCGATGCGCTCGATCATGTGCATCACCCGGTTGAGCTGCTCGAGGTCGTTGACGAGCACGGTGAAGTTGTTGACCGCCCGCCGATCGGGGGTGGTCTTGCAGTTGACCTCGGTGATGTTGATGCCGGCGTTGTGGAACGACTGGCTCATGCTGGCCAGGATGCCCGGGCTGTCGCTGCTGCAGACCCGGATCTCGACCGGGCGGGCCTGGCGGCCGCCGGTGTCCCACCGCACCGGCACCCGGCGGGCGGGGTCGTAGTCCAGCACCCGGGCGCAGTCCTTGCGGTGGATGGTCACCCCGTGGCCCTGGGTGATGAAGCCGATGATGTCGTCCCCGTGCACCGGCGAGCAGCACTTGGGGAAGCGCAGGGCGAGCCCCTCGAGGCCGTCGACGATGATGCCGCCCTTGGGCCGGGGCAGCACCTTCTTGACCAGCTTCTGGAAGGCGCTCTCCCGCTTGGGCTCCGGATCGGGCTCGGTGAGCTTGTCCGCCGGCAGCAGCTCGGGCAGCAGGTACTCCGGGCGGGCCTTGCCGTAGCCGAGCGCGACGAGCATCTCCTTCTCGGTCTTGAACTTGAGGTTGTCGAGCGCCTGCTCGAGCTGGCCGGTGCGGCGCAGCTTGTTGAGGCCGATGCCGTAGCGCCGCAGCTCCTTCTCGAGCACCTCCTGGCCGATCTGGAACGCGCGGGCGTTCTCCTCCTGGCGCAAGAAGGCCCGGATCTTGGTCGCCGCCCGGCCGGACTTGACGAACTTCAGCCAGTCGGGCTTGGGCTTGCTGCCCTTCTGCCGCTGGATCTCGACGATGTCGCCGTTCTGCAGCTCGTAGCGCAGCGAGACCTGGGTCCCGTTGACCCGGGCCCCGACGCACTCGTGGCCAAGGTCGGTGTGGATCGTGTAGGCGAAGTCGACCGGGGTGGCCCCCCGGGGGAACGCTTTGACGTCGCCCTCCGGGGTGAAGACGTAGACCTCGTTGGCGAAGAGGTCGACCTTGACCGTCTCCATGAAGTCGGTCGGATCCTTGAGGTCGCGCTGCCACTCGAGGAGCTGCCGCAGCCAGCCGAACCGGGCGTCGGCCCCCTTGCTGTGCAGCCCGTACTGGCCCTCCTTGTAGGTCCAGTGGGCGGCCACGCCGAACTCGGCGGTCTGGTGCATGTCGCCGGTGCGGATCTGGATCTCGATGCGCTCGTTCTCGGGCCCCATCACCGCGGTGTGCAGCGACTGGTAGTTGTTGTCCTTGGGCAGCGCGATGTAGTCCTTGAACCGGCCGGGCACCGGGCGCCACAGGCTGTGCACCATGCCCAGGGCCTCGTAGCAGGTCGAGACCCGGTCGACGATGATGCGGAACGCGAGGATGTCGAAGAGGTGGTCCAGATCGCGGCCGGAGTTCTTCATCTTCTGCCGGATCGACCACAGATGCTTGGGCCGCCCGGTGACCTGGGCCTCGATGCCGTGTTCCCGCAGCGAGCGGTCGAGGTCGGCGATCACCCGCTCGATGTACTGCTCGCGCTCGGTGCGGGTCTTCTTGATGCGCTCGGCGAGCCGCTTGTACTCGGGGCCGTGCAGGTACTTGAAGCAGAGGTCTTCGAGCTCGGTCTTGATCCAGTTGATGCCCAGCCGGTTGGCGAGTGGGGCGTAGATGTCGAGCGTCTCCCGGGCGATGCGCTTCTGCTTCTCTTCGCGCAGGTACTTGAGCGTGCGCATGTTGTGCACGCGATCGGCGAGCTTGACGAGCACCACCCGCAGGTCGCGGCTCATCGCGATGAGCATCTTGCGGAAGTTCTCCGCCTGGGCCTCTTCGGCGCTCTCGAAGTTGATCTTCTCGAGCTTGGTGAGGCTGGAGACGAGGAAGGCGATGTCGTCGCCGAACTGCTCTTCGATCTCCTGGATGGTCGCGACGGTGTCTTCGACGGTGTCGTGCAGCAGGCCGGCGCAGATCGAGGCGGTGTCGAGCCGGAGCTGGGCGACGATGTAGCTGACCTCGAGCGGGTGGATCAGGTAGGGCTCGCCGTTGACCCGGGTCTGACCCCGGTGGGCCTGGGCGCTGAAGATGTACGCCTTGCGGACCCGATCGACGTCGGCGTCGGGGTGATGCCGCCGCAGCTCGTCGATGAGGTCGTCCAGCCGGATCATGTAGGTCTCCTGCCGTCGAGCGGGGCCGATGTTAGCGCATCTGCCGCGGGCGTGCCCACCGCCGGGCGCCACCGCTCACGCGGACTCCGCGCGCAAGGCCTCGAGCAGCTCGAGCCGCCCGGCGGTGCGCGTCTTCGCTGATCGGTAGATGCTCTCGAGCTCGTCGACGGCGCGCTCGACCGTGTCGTTGACCACCAGGTGGTCGAACCAGCGGGCCTCGGCCAGCTCTTCGCGGCCCCGGGCGAGCCGGCGGGCGATGTCGGCCTCGTCGTTGGTGCCCCGCTTGCGCAGGCGGTCGGCCAGCTCGGTCCACGAGGGCGGCAGCAGGAAGACCGACACCGCGTCGTCGGGGTAGGCCTCGACGATCTGGGCCGCGCCCTTGACCTCGATGTCGAACAGCAGGCCGTGGCCCGCCGCGCGGGCGTCTTCGATGGTCTGCCGGGCGGTGCCGTACAGGTTGCCCACGTACTCGGCCCACTCGACGTAGCCCCCCTCGGCGATGCGGGCCCGGAAGTCGTCGTGGTCGGTGAAGTGGTAGTGCACCCCGCCCTGCTCACCGCGGCGGGGCGCCCGGGTGGTGTGGCTCACCGAGAGCTTCAGGTCGGGGTTGCGGGCCAGCAACGCCCGACCGACGGTGCCTTTGCCGGTGCCGCTGACCGCGGCGAGGATCAAGAGGACCATCGCTTCACTCCACGTTCTGGATCTGCTCCCGCAGGCGCTCGAGCTCGCCCTTGAGCTCGACGACCCGGCGGGTCATCTCCACCGCCTGCACCTTGCTGCCCACGGTGTTGGTCTCGCGCAGCATCTCCTGGCAGATGAAGTCGAACCGCCGGCCGATGGCGGCCCCCTCGGACAGCAGCTCGCGGCCCTGGGCGATATGGCTGGCGAGGCGGGCCAGCTCTTCGGCGACGTCGGTCTTCTCGGCGAAGAGGGCCACCTCGTGCAGCACCCGGGCCTCGTCCACCTCGCGGCCGACGGCGGACAGCGTCTCGTGCAGGCGCCTCTCGAAGCGGGCCCGCCAGGCGGCGGCCTGCGCCGGGGCCTCGCGGGCGAGGGCCGCCCGGTGGGTCTCGATGGCGTCCAGGTGACCGTTCACCACCGCGGCGAGGCTGGCGCCCTCGCGGGCCCGCATCGCGATCAGGGCGTCCAGCGCGCCGTCGAGCCCGGCGAGCAGCGGGCCCGGGTCGTCGGCCTCGTCATCGTCGGCGACGGTCGCCAGTACACCCGGCCAGCCGGCGAGGGTCGCGGTGTCGCACCCGTCGGGCACGCCGAGCTTCGCGGCCATCTCCCGGTGGGCGGCGCGCACCGCCTCGGCCAGCGGCCAGTTCACCCGCACCGCCCGGGCCGGCGGGGTGTCGCCGCCGAGGGCGGTCACGGTCACGTCGAGGCGGCCCCGGTGCAGGCGCTCGGCGACCCGGGCCCGCAGCGCGGACTCGTGCATCGCGAGGGCCCGCGGCAGGCGCAAGCGCACGTCGAGGAAGCGGTGGTTGACCGCCCGCAGCTCGATGGTGTGCTCGATGCCCGAGAGGTCGACGGTGCGCCGGCCGAAGCCGGTCATGCTGCGAATGGACATGGCGGCGGATTAGCACATCCGCGCGTCGGCGAGAAGCGGGTCGGGCGCGGTGGGGTCAGTCGCGGGGCGCCCGGGCGGCGACGACGACCGGGGCCCGCCGGGCGCGGGCCATCTGCTCGACGGCGCCCTCGTCGAACCCGAGCTGCTCGGCGGTCTGGAGGACGACCCGGTAGGCGGCGGCCCGCGCCTGGAGCCGGGTCGCGAGCGACGGGGTGGGCAGCGCGGCGGACTCGGCCTCGAGCCGGTGGTCGGCGTCGGCGGCGGGCTCGGCCGCGGCGGTGGAGCCGAGCGCGATCAGGGCCAGCAGAGCCATCGGGAGCGACAGGCGAGCCATGGGGAGACCTCCGCGGACATCGTGTGTGCAGATGTAAGATAGTGTAGTCAGATGGGCGATGCAACGGCTTTGTGCGCCCACCCGGGGGCCGGGCTCAGCGGACCGGCGGGTCGTCGGCGACGAAGGTGTCGAGCACCCGGGCGGCGGGCGGCGGCGGGCGCCCGGTGAAGACGAGCGCGGTGCCGGCCCCGGCGGCGAGGCGGGCCGGGCGCAGCGCGCCGGTGGGGGCCCGGGCCATCCACAGGCGTTCGCCGCGGGCGAAGTAGAGCCGATGGCTGCCGGTGTCGACGGTGCCCCGCTCGCCGAGGAGCAGCCCGTCGAGCGCCCCGGCGAGCTGGAGCGCCCGGGCGGCGGCGGCCCGATCACCGGTGGGCTCGGAGACGTGCACCACCCGGCCGTCGGCCCGGATCCCGAGCGCCGAGATGGGCGCTGTTCCCCGCACCTCGGCCCCCTCGGCCAGCGCCCCGCCGGCGAGCAGCGCCGGGCCCTGGATCAGATCGGTCCACCGCCCGTCGACCGGCAGGCCCGCGCCGTAGCGGCCGATGTGCAGCGCGCCGTCGACGTCGGCGGCGAGGGTCATCACCCCCGGCTGCGGCGGGCGCCACGGCCGACCGTCGACCATGAACCCGTAGGGCGAGGGGTCGGTCCGCAGGCCGATGTCGATCCAGATCACCGGCGGCCCGGGCAGGCTGAGGCCGGCCGGCGGAACCCCGGTGGTGGGCCGGATCTCGGCGAGGCCGGGCACGACGTGCGGCCGCAGGCGGTCGGCTTCGAGCAGCAGCGCCCCGAGTTGGCGCCGGCCGCCGACCCGGACGCCGTCGATCCAGGTGCTCGAGACCGCCGCGGCGCCGTCGAGCCGATGGATCGGCCGCCAGCGCCCCTCCCCGGGCGCGGCGTCCTCCAGCGTGAGATCGGGTGGCCGGCGATCGGCCCGCACCAGATAGAAGAAGTCGCGGGCGTCGACCCCCAGCCAGCGGCCGAGGCGGTGGTCCATCGCCGGCACCCCCCGCGCCGGGGCCAGCCCCTCGCCCTCGGGTCGGTACAGCTCGAGGCCGATGTGGCCCGGGTTCATGTCGAGGTGCAGCGCGAAGACCACCCCGGCCCGGCGCATCGCCTCGCCGAGCCGCTCGGCGCCAATGGCTCGGCTCCAGCCGTAGATCAAGACGCCGTCTTCGGTGACGCCCAGCGCCGAGCGCGGGGTGCGGGCGGCGTCCAGATCGGCGACGAGCTTGCCCCAACGGCGGACCTGTCGGGGGTTGACGACGCCGGCCTCGATGAGCGGCGCCTGGTTCTGGCGCAGGTCGGTCCACGGCGGGGCGAGCGCCTCGGCGTCCCACAGCCCGAAGCCGGCCCGGCCGTCGGGGTCGGTCACGACCGTCGCCAGCCCCCGCACCGGGCGGATGAGCGGGCGGCGACCTTCGATGGTGCCGAACCGGCCGTGCTCGGCCTTGAACCCACCGTTGAACGCAGCCACCAGTCGAGCCCGGTGCGCCGGCTCGATCCGGCCCGACCCCCGCACCCCGGTAGTCGAGCGCGGGTGGCGGGTCCCGGCGACGAAGTGCAGGCCCAGGCGGCGCATGTCGAAGGCAAACAGGTGCGTGCGCTCGTAGGGCCGCTCGGGATCGACCCGCACGAAGGTCTGGAGCGCGGCGGGGTCGCCGTCTTCGACCTGGGTCTCGACCGGCTGCCAGCGGCCTTCGCCGGGCAGGCCGGCCTCGCCGATGTCGATCGCGGGCGGCGGCCACCGGCGCTCGGTGGCCGCCGCCTCGATGATGGGGGTCACCGGCAGGCGGTCGGCGGCGGTGGGGAACACGCGGTGTCGCTGGCGGCGCAGCCAGTCGGTGACGCTGAAGAGGGCGTCCTCCACCGCCATGACCCGCCGGGCGCCGACGACCGCCGAGCGGCGCAGAGCGTCGGCGGCGAGGCCGAGCGGCTCCTGCTCGGGTGGGGCGCCGACGAGCAGCTCGGCCGCCTCGGGGGGCGCGATCCGCTCGGCGGTGGGCTGCACGGCGATCTCGGCGTCGTCGGTGGTCAGCGCGAAGCCCTCGGCGGTGAGCCGGCCCACGATGATCCCGGTCGGTCGGCGCAGCACGACGTCGGCCCGGCGGGGGCCGTCCCAGGTGCCGAAGGCCTGCCGGGCGTTGATGGCGGCGGCGAGGCGGGTGCTCCACGGCACGCCGTCGGGCAGCCAGCTCCGGCCGAAGTCGAGCAGGGTCACCCCGGGGATGCGCTCGCCGACGCGCACCGCGTACAGCACCCGCTCCCCGCGGGCGTCGAGCAGAAGCTCGTGGCCATCCGGCGTCCGGCTGAGGTTGCGCGGCTCGGAGAGCACGACGGGCACGCCGGTCGGAGCGAGGCGGCCGCGCAGGGTGTAGAGATCGGCGGCGCCCCGGCCGGCGGTGAACCACGCGGCGAACGGGCGCCCCGCGCCGACGGGGCCGTCGGCGACCTCGACGATACGCAGATCGACCGGATCGACGGTCAGCCCCCGGGCCTCGAGGTGGGCGATGAGGTTGTCCCGGACGACGGGCCCGTCGAGCGGCGTGTCGGCGGCCTGACGATAGCCCGCCTCGGGGCGCTCACCGGCGCGGTGGAGCGAGACTGCGGCAGCCGCACCGATGGCGAGGGCGAGCAACACCGCCCGCCGACCGAGCAGGGCCCGCCACACGCTCAGGTGCTCCCGCGGGCGCTCGGCGCCGCCGGGCTCACCCTTCGAGGCTCTCGAAGAACGCCGCGTCGAGGTGACGCATCACCGGCTGGTGGCTCGCCAGACCGATGCCGTGCTCGAAGAGCAGCCCGGCGAGGCCGGCCCCGTCGATGAGGCGGACGTGAGCCAGCCCGTCCTGCCGCGCCTCGGCCCGGGCCGAAGCGGCGAAGGTGCCCACGGTCACGACCAGCCCCGAGTCGGCCTCGAAGTTGGCCAGCGAGTCCCGCAGCCGGCGGATGGTGCCGTCCTTGATCGGGCCCCACGAGCGGCGGGCGACGACGGCGATGGCCTCGCGGCTGCCGCCGCCGAGGGGGCGGCTGACCGTCAGGGCGACGGTGCCGGTCTGGCGGTGCACGACCTTGACCCCGTGGTGGCCGAGCTGCTCGAGCAGCATCACCATCACCTGCTCGAAGCCGGCGTCGGTCAGATCACCGACCCGGGCGAGCAGGTCGCGGCGCACCAGCTCCTGCTGCTCGGCGAGGGCCTCGTGGATCTGCTTCTCGAGCGCCCGATAGCGCGCCGAGAGGCCCCACTCGGTCAGCCCCACGTCGCCGCCGTAGTGAGCCACGAACTGCGGCCGCAGCCCGGCCCGCTCCCGGTGCACGTTGTCGGCCCGCAGCGCCGCCCGCAGCCCGACCGCGCCGCTCTCGGCGGTGGCGTCGACCTGCTCGGCGAGGGCGCTCATGCTCATCGGGGAGCCGTGCCCCCGCAGCGCGGCCAAGGCCGCCGAGACGAGGGTGCTGGTGGGGCCGACCTCGGCCAGCGCCGGAGCGCGGCGCTCGCTCTCCGGCTCGACCTGCGCCTTGCGCTTCTCGCGATACGGCCGGCGGCTCTGGGCGAGCGGGACCTCCAACGGATCGGCCTTCGGCGTCGCCGGCTCCGACCCGCGGCGGGCGGCGAGCTTCGCCTTGAGCGCCGCCCGGGCACCGCCCGCCGGAGCCTCGCCGGCGTCGGCGTCCGCGGTCGGCGCTGCGGCCGGCTCGGCCGGCGCCGGTCGAGAAGCCCCGCCGCGCGCGGCCAGCCTCGCTTTGAGCGCCGCGCGGGGATCGACCGACCCGCCTCGGGTGGGGGGCGCGCTCGGCGCCTTCGCCGGGGCCTTCTCGGCCTTCGCAGGCTGCTCTGCCGTCTTCGTCGGAGCGGCGGGGGCCTCGGCGGCGTCGGCGCTCGCCCCGTGCCGCGCGGCCAGACGGGCCTTCAGGCGGGCCCGGGGATCCCCGCTCCGGGCCGGGCTCGCCGCGGGTTCGCGGGCGGCGGGGGCCTCAGCGGGCGTTTCCTCGGCGGCGGCGCTCCGACCCAGGCGCGCGGCGAGGCGGGCCTTCACCGCTGCCTTCACATCCGCCGTCTCGCTCGAGCGGCCGCGGCCGGTCGCCTCGGGCGCCGCGTCTTCCGCGCGGCCGCCCTGCCGCCGGCGACGCCTGCTCCGGGGGGCCTCCTTCTTCTCTTCGGCGGGCGCCTCGTCGCGGGCGATCCGCGTCGCCAGTCGACTCTTGAGCAGGGCCCGGGTCCCCTCGGCGGCGGGGGCGGGCTCGGCGGGGGTCGGCGCCGGGGTCGACCCGGCCGAATCGGGGGTCGCCTCGGCCGCCTTGGAGGGGCGGGTCCGCCGGAGCCGCGCCTTCAAGCGCGCCCGCGGATCATCCCCGGCGTCGGACGCCGATCGCTCGTCCTTCTCGGGGGCCTTCTGCGGCTCGGGGGCCTTCTGCGCCTCGGGGCGCTTCTGCGGCGCGGCGTCGGCCTTCGGCGACTCCTCGTCGGCCTTCGAGCCCCGGCGGCGACGGGGCTTGTCTCCGCTCCGCCCGCTGCGCTCCCCACTGTCCCGCCGACGGCGCCGACGGCGCCCTTCGCTCGGGCGGTCGTCGCTCTCGTCGTCGCTCTTCTCGACCGTCTCGGCGGCCGACCCCTCGCTCACCGGCTGGTCGGTGACCTCGGACGCCTTGCGCCGCAGGCGCTCCCACAGCTTGCCCTTGAGGGCGTCCCGGTCGGACGCGCTGGCGCTCAGCTCGGCGGCCTCGTCGAGCGAGCGGGGCGTCTCACTGCCCGTCGGTGTCGGCTCCTCGCGGCGTCGGCGGCGGCGGCGGGGCCTCTCGTCGTCGCCCTCGGGCTTCGCCTCGGGCGCCCTCTCGGCCTTCGCTTCGGGCTTCTTCTCGGTCGGGGCCTGCGTGGACGGCGCCGGGCCCGAGCCGTCGGACACGGTGAAGATGCCCCGGCGGGCCTCGACGACGACCCCCTCGGCCACGCCGGCCACGAGCGCCGCCCGCAGATCTTCCAGGCTCGGCTCGCCCTCGAAGCGGTCGTCCTGCTCGCCCGTCCGCAAGATGCGGCGCACGTTCAACGGGCGGCCGGCGTCTTCGAGGATCCGGCGAGCGGTCTGCAACAGGCGGGCGTCGCGGGCACTGGCTGTCATGGCGCTCTCGATGCTGTCTCTGAGTCGTCAGGGGGGGCCGCCTGCGGGTCGCCGACGGCCGCATCTGGATGGCTTCACTACCAGAGAGCTGCGGCGACCGAAAGTCATCCGCGTCAGAAAGCCGGCGGCGGCCGCGCTTTGCGCGCGCGTCGCCGGTTGCCGCGCCCCGATCGCCGTGCGAGGATGCGCCGATGATCCCCCCGCCCACCGATCCGCCCCACCCCGCGGGCACCATCCTCGACTTCGACACCCGCGGCGGCCGGCTCGAGGTGACCCTCGGCGCCCGCCGGGTCGACGCCGGCCCGGTCGACCCGGCGCTCGAGACCACGCTGATCTCGGGCCTGGAGGCAGTGCTAGGCAGCCGGGCGGTGGTCGGGGGTCAGCACCGCCTGGCGCTCGACGAGGCCGGCACCCGCCGCCTGGGCGTGCGCCACCGCGCCGAGGGGCTCGAGCTGAGCCTGCTCGACGTGCACGATCGACCGGTCGTGCCCCCCCAGCCGCTGGCGCTCGCCGGCTTCGCCCGGGCGGTCCAGGCCTTCGTCGGCCGCAGCGCGCCGAACCACGACCGCGGGGCCGACCTGCGGGCGCTGGTGGGCTGGGCCGAGGCGCTCGACGGCGATGAGGAGCCCCCCCCGGCCGCTCCCCCGCCCGCCCGGCTGGACGCCGCCCGCCCCGCGCGGATCATCCCCGCCGCGCGCCTGCCGGTGGGCACGCTCTATCACCTGGCCTACCGCCGGGCGTGGCGCCACGAGGCCCCGGGGCTGGTCGAGATGGCCGCCGATCCCGAGCGGGTGGCCGTGTTCGACGCCCGCGGTCTCCAGATCCTCGATCGGGTGAACGGCGCTGTGCGCTTCGATCACCCCGGCCTGCGCTGGCTGGACGGGCCGACCCCGATGCGAGGGGCGGTGGACGCGCAGGAGCGGCCGATCCGGCTCGACGCGCGGGGGGCGATCCGCTGGCGGGGTGCGCCGCCCGAAGGCGAGGCGCCGTTGCAAGCGCTGCACCCGGGCGAGCCGGCGATCCTCGCGGTCACCGCCGGGCGGGAGGTCTACGGCCTCGATCCGGCCGACGGGCGGGCGCGCTGGCGCTACACGACCCATTACGGCGAGGTGCTCGGCGCCACAGTCCGCGGCGGGCTGGCGTGGCTGACGGCCGAGGACGGCTTCGTGCACGGGCTCGACCTCGAAGACGGGCAGCGGCGCTTCGCGGTCAACCCCGCCGGAGGCCTCGACGGCCGGCCCCGCCTCACGCCGGGCGGCCTGCTCGTGGGGCTCGACGCGCCCGATGGCTCGGGCTCCCGGCTGGCCTGCCTCGATCCGCTCACCGGCCGAACCCGGTGGTCGACAGCGCTGCCGGGGCACCTCAGCCGGCCGCCGGTCGCCGCCGACGACGCGGTGCTGACGGTGCTGGAGCACGGACCGGGGCCGATGCTCGCGGTGCTCGACGGCGCGCAGGGCACGATCCGCTGGCATCGGCGGTTGGACGGCCCCGACGTGCCGGTGGTCCGGCCGCTGGGCGAGCTGCTGGTGGTCAAGCACGTCGACGGATCGGCCGCCGCCCTCGACCGAAGCGACGGCGCCCTGCGCTGGTGGCTGGCGAGCGACGACCCCGAGCTCACGCTGCGGGTCAACCCGCCCCCGGTGCCCTGCCGGGGGCTGCTGCTGGTGCCGGGCACCACGATCCGCGCGGTCGACCCGGCCGACGGGCGGGTGGTGCACCGGGTGGACTGCGACGAGCTGGTGCCCGAGCGGCTGCACGTCTGGCCCGACGGTGATCTGGCCATCGCCGAGCACGACGCCGTCGCCCGCTACCTGCTCGGGGGGCACCTCGCGCTGGTGGGCTGAGCTGCCCGCCGCCGATCAGACGCCTAGGAAGAGCCGCTTGCCGAAGGCCACCGAGAGGTCGGCTTCGAAGATCTTCCGGGCGGCGCTCTCGATGTCGTAGTTGACCCGGTGGTACTCGAAGCGGCGCGCGTCGGTGTCGTACACCGCGCAGCACGCCCGGGTGTCGTAGTCCCGCGGCTGCCCCACGCTGCCGACGGTGATGATGTACTTGCGGTCGTCTTCGAGGCCGAAGCGGGTGTTGAGCACCTCTTCGGCCGAGCGCTCGTCGTAGCTGAAGCTCTTGCACAGGTGGGAGTGCCCGATGAACGTCACCGGGGCCTGCCGGGCGTGGGCGGTGACCACGTCCCGCATCTGATCGAGCACGAAGATGTACTCGAACTCCTCGAGGGCCAGCGGCGAGCCGTGGCAGAAGGCGATCCCGTGCTCGTCGAGGCGCGCGGCGTAGTTCAAGGAGCGCAGCCACTCCATGTTGTGCGGCGAGAGCTGGCGCGCGTGCCAGTCGAGCGCCTCCCGAGCGGCGGCCCGGTAGTAGCTGTAGTCCATGCGCCCGCACACCGCCGCGTCGTGGTTGCCGAGCACCGTCACGTCGGCGTGCTTGCGCACCAGATCGCAGCACTCGTTGGGCTGCGCCCCGTAGCCCACCACGTCCCCCAGGCAGGCCAGGTAGTCGACCGGGTGGCTGTCGTAGACCGACAGCGCCGCTTCGAGCGCCTCGAGGTTCGCGTGAATGTCCGAAATGATCCCGATCCGCATGCGCCGCCTTCTGTCTCGCATCCGCCGGCCGTGCCCCCCTCCCGAGCCACGGTCGATCAGCAGTCTAGCAGATCCCGGCGCAAGTACACCTGCTGCGCCGAACGAGGGGCCGCGGCTCTCCCCGGTCCCTGCTCGCAGCATCCGGGGTAGGCGCCCCTGCTGCGCCGAGGCTTTCCCCGCGCCTGCCCGCAGGGCTCCACCCGATCGGGCGCCGCCGAGCGATGCCGGACGCCCGAGCCGATGCGCTACCGCACGCCGCGGTCGCGCCCGCCGACGGCGGGGCTCGGCGTCCGGGTGTCGGGCGCGGGCAGGTCCGACAGGGCCTCTTCGAGCCGCTGGGCGAAGCCCGGCGTGACCGGCCCCGCATCCGCCAGCCGCCCGGCGTGCTCCAGACAGCGCCGGACCCGGGGGGAGCGGCGGGCGCCGGCGTCGAAGACGGTCTCCCGCACCGCCGGAGTGAGCCGGGCGAGGACCTGCGCCGCTCGCTCGAGCCCCCCACCCTCCAGCGGCAGCCCGGCCACGATGTGGCGCACGTCGGCCCCGTAGCCGGCCAGGGCCACCGCCAGGGGCCGCCAGCCGCCGTCCCGGGCGTCGAGGAGCTGATCCACCAGCGCCAGGATCGCCTCCGGCCGGCGAGCCTCGGCCATGAACAGGGTCACCGCCCGCCGCAGGGGGGCCGACGGGCTGCGCAGCGCCCCCGCGAGGTGCCCCGCCAGCGCGTCGGCCTGGGGCAGCCCCAGGGGCAGCACCCGGATCAGCTCGGTGGGCTTCATCTCGAGCAGCGCCGCCGCCACCGGGGCCGCGAAGCCCGGCTCGCCCCGCTGGAGCAGGACCGCCGCCGCCGACGCCCGCTGGCCGGCCTCATCCAGCAGGCCCACCAGCGCGCTGTCGATCAGATCGGTCAGCGGCTCGGTCTGATCGTCCGGCGCCTCGGGGATCGGCTCGAGCGGCCCCGGCTCGTCGATGGACTCCAGCTCGATGGCGTCGTCCAGGTCCAGCTCGATGGGCTCCTCCGACGCGTCGGCCGCCTCCGCGGCGTGGCGGGCGGCCTCCATCGCGCTCAGCGCCAGCCCCCGCAGGCCGGCGTCCACCGCCAGCCCCAGCCCCTCGGCCCGGGTGAGCAGGCGCTCCCAGTTCTCGTAGTTGTCGATGGGGTCGAGGTCGTTGCCCTTGAGCGACGTGCTCAGGTTCAGCTCGGCGAAGCCGCTCAGCGCCCGGCTCACCAGCGAGCGGGGATCGCCGGCCAGCCCCATCTCGATCGCCCGCGGCTCGAGGTGGGCCGGGGGCATCAGCCCGAAGTCCACCGCCGCCGTCAGGACCCGGCGCACGATGGCCTCGAACCACACCCGGGGGAAGCTCTGGATCTCGTACAGGTAGGCCTCGCGCTCGGGCTCGGTCCAGAAGCCGATGATGCTCAGCGCCAGGTGGGCCTCGGAGATCGAACGGCAGCCGGCGAAGGCGTCCTCCCGGAAGTTGTGCCGGAGCTGGCCCACCCGGTCGACCGCGCCTGTCGCCACCGCCTCCCGAGCCGCCGCCGGCGAGCCGCCCCGGCGCTCCACCTGGAGCCGGGCCGCCGCGACGTTGCGCGCGAGCGGCGGGTCGAACACCCGCCGGCCGACCAGGGCGCCCTCGCCGTCGATGGCTTCGATGATCACCGCGAAGCGCCGGGCCAGCACGTCGAGCGCCTCGCCCTCACCCACCGGATCGATCGGCCAGCACACCAGCCCGTCCGGATCGGCCGGCACCAGGGTCAGGCTCATCGCCGGGCCATGCGGCGTGCGGTGGAGCTGAAACCGCAGCTCGGCCTCGTCGGTCAGCAGGCGATCGGCGTGATCGGCGCTCGGCACCCGGAAGAGCGCCAGCACATCGCCGTCGTCCACCACCAACCGCGTGCCGCGACCCTCGGGCAGCCGGGCTCGGGGCGTCACCATCCGGCTGACCCGGGTCGGCTCGTGCTCCACGGCGCCGTCCGGCTCGCGCCCCTCAGCGCCGTCGAGCGACCACGCGTCGTGCCAGCGCCCGGCCGCGTCCTCGGGCGGGCGCTCTTCGGAGTCGGCGGGCTCGTGGTGCATCAAGGCGGCGATGAGGCCCTGGGGCTCGGCGGCCGCCTCCTCGGCCTCCGCCGGCTCCCGCTCGGCGATCGGCTCGACCTCCATGGTCATGTCCTCGCTGCCCACGGCCCCGACGGCGCCCGCCGTCGCCGGCAGGCTGTCGAGTGGGCTGCCGGGCGAGGTGGCCATCACGCCCGGATCGGAAGCGTCGGGATCGGCCGTCGGGCGCGCACCCGGCTCGGACTCGGCGGCGCCTTCACCCGGCTCGGGGCGCTTGGAGACCCGGGTCACCTCCCCCACCAGCCCCCGCAGCCCGGAGACGCCGGCAACCAGCGTCGGCTCGCGGGCGTAGGGCGGCGGACGCTCGCCGGGGTCGTCGGCCACCGCAGAGATCAGCGCCGCGCGGGCCTGCTGGGCCCGATGCATGCGCCGGGGGGGCACCACGAGCAGGAGCTGCCCCGCCTCGGGGCGATGCACGACGATCGGCTCCTTGATCACGTAGACCGCGCTGCACGACGGACACTGGTTGCGGTTCAGCCCGGCGAAGCCGGCGTCGAGCAGGGCGTGCAGATGCCCCGGGTCGTGCCCGGCGTCGATCGCCGCCCACCACTGCCCGCCGAACCACGTCCCGCAGCCGGCGCACCAGATCGTCGTCGTGACCGACCGGGAGCGCCCGGCCGCCCCGGTGAAGTGCCCCCGACTCGTGCCTGCGCCCTCACCCATGCGCCTTCCTCGACTGTCCGACATGCCGCCGACGGCGGTATAGCACGTCGCGCCGCGGGCCGTCATCCACGCCGCGCCGCCCGGCCGCGCGACCCTCGGACGGCGCCGCGGGCCTTGCGCCGGCGCGCCCGGCGGGCCATGCTCCCGGGGCGTGACCGAGCAAAATCACCCGCGCCGGATTTTTGTGTTGACCCGCCACCGCAGTCTGAGAGATAACGCCCATCCGTCAGCGACGGCCTGGCTCGCAGGGCTCGCCCTGCTGCTGTTCGCGCTGCCGGCTGCTGCCACGACTGCCATGGGCGTACCGCTGCCCAAAGGCACGACGGCGCAGGGCGAGGACCGCTACCAGTCCCCGGCCGACTACCCTTCGACGATTCGCTCGATCGAGAGGGCCCTGGCCAGAAAAGGGGTGAAGGTCCGGTTCGAGCGGGTGATCGATCTCCCCGAGGTCATCGCCGCCCACGCTCCATCCCCGTCGGGTTCGACGGCTTGGAGTGGGATCAACGTCAGCCGCTATGGCGGCCACACGTGGATCTTTGTCATTCGGCGCGTTCGTTCGCCCTGATCGGGGATCGTCTAATGGTAGGACTGCAGGTTCTGGTCCTGTCTATCTAGGTTCGAATCCTAGTCCCCGAGCCATCGACGGCGAGCGACCGCGTCGTGGCCCGTTCGTCTAGCGGTTAGGACGCCGGCCTCTCACGCCGGTAACACGGGTTCGAGTCCCGTACGGGTCACTACGGCCTCCTCGCACATGCGGGGAGGCCGTTTTCTTTTCGAAGCGCCCTGCCCTGGCTTCACAGCCATCGCCGACCGCACGCCACACGACCGGCGTGGCCGGCCCCGTCTTCGTCGAGCGGCTGCCGATTGGCGAGTTGGGATGGCGAGTTGGGATGGAAGGCGACCGGATCGGGCGTCTGCGCTCAGCCGGCTCGAGCCGGCGTCTCCCCCGGGGTGAGGTGCACCTCGTCGGCCGAGTACAGGTGCCCCATGCGCACCCGCTTCGTCTCGAGGTAGTGCACGTTGACCGGGTTGACCCCGGTGACCAGCGGGATGCGGTCGGCGACCGCCACCCCCGCGTCACGCAGCCCGTCCACCTTGAGCGGGTTGTTGGTGATCAGCGCCACCGAGCGCACGCCGAGCCCTTCGAGCATCTCCACCGCCGCGCCGTAGCGCCGCAGATCGTCCTCGAAGCCCAGCAACCGGTTGGCGTCGACCGTGTCGACCCCCTGCTCTTGCAGGTGATAGGCCCGGATCTTGTTGCCGAGGCCGATGCCCCGGCCCTCCTGCCGCATGTAGAGCACCACCCCCCGCCCCTCGCGCTGGATCAGCGCCAGGGCCGAGTCGAGCTGCGGCTTGCAGTCGCACTTGAGCGAGCCGAGGACCTCGCTGGTCAGGCACTCCGAGTGCACCCGGACCGGCACCGCCTCGGCGCCGTCGAGTTCACCGACCGAGATCGCGAGGTGCTCCTTGTCCCCCTCGCGGAAGACCCGGACGTCGAAGACGCCGTGGCAGGTGGGCAGGCGGGTGCACGCATAAAACGGCCCCGATTCCGGAGGCGCCACGGTCCGATTCCTGGTCATCTGAGACTCCCTCTCCCGGTCGACCGGCCGCCGACCCTAGCCATCCCGCCTCGCGGGATCAAGCAGCGCGCCCACGATGCGGGGCAGCGGTTGGATACGTGCCATCCGTTCGGGTTGCAGACGCAATTCTTGCTCGATCATACATGTAGGTGTAGAACGCACACATGAGCATTCGCCCCCGGCGTCGGCTGATCCCACTCCTCGCGCTCGCGGTGAGCGGTCTGGTGGGCTGCGCCGGGCTGTCCCGACCATCCGATCTGCGACCCGCCTCGCACCCGCTGCTCGAAGGCGTCGCGCCCCGCACCCGGCTGCTGCCGCTCGCCCACCGGGCGCCGCCCCGCCGCAGCCGGCCGAAGTCGGTGGCCGTCGAGCCGCAGCGGGAGGCCGCCCCTCCGACGCCCGTGGGGCCCAAGAGCCCGCCGACCCCCGCGATTGACAGCCCGTCGGGCGCCGAGCCCGCCCGCGCAGCGATCGTTCAGCGCCTCGCCGAGCTGGAAGGTCAAGCCCGGATCGGAGAGCGCCCGGCCACCGACATGGCGCTGCTCGGGGCGGCCCTGGAGGATCTCCCGGGCGTGCGGGCCCCCGGCGCGTCGCTGTCCTCGGCCCGACGCAACAGCCGTCGGGTGAAGCGGCCCGCGCCCGGTGATCTGGCGTTCTTCCACGGGGCCGGCGGCGCCGCCGAGCTGGGGATCGTACGCGGTCTGCGATCGGACGGGGCGATCGAGGCGGTCGCGGTCACCCGGGGCGCCGTGCGGGCCATCGTCGTTCACCCGGGGCATCCCCACGCCCGGCGACGGTCGGGGCGGATCGTGAACACCTTCCTGCGGGCCCGGCGGCGGGGCGACGAGGCGTCGGCGGTCTACCTGGCGGGGCAGCTCCTCATCGACTTCCGGACGCTGATCGACTGAGCGCCGCCTGCCACGCCCGACGCAGCGGGCGCTCGGAGCGCAGGCTGATCTGGCGCTGCACCAGCTCGGGGTTCGCCTGCCGGGCGGCCTCGAGGTGGCGCAGGCCGTCGGCGTCGAGCCGCCCACCGGCCCGGATGAAGTGCGCCTTGGCCAGGTTGTAGTGCACGATCGGGTCGTGCGCGTCGCCGACGAGGCACGCCTCGAGGGTCGGGATCGACTCCTGCGGCCGCCCCCCGAGCAACGCCGGCAGGGTCGCCAGCGCGATCCGGGCCGCCCGCTCCAGCGGAGACGACCCCGCGGCCAGGATGGTCTGCAAGCGCTCGGTCGCCGCGGCCTCCCGCCCGGCCTTCACATGGGCCAGCGCTTGATAGTAGGTCGCCGGCAGCGCCATCTCGGGGTTGAGCTGGCCCACCGCGCCCATGCCGGCCACGAGCTGGTCGAGCCGGTCGTCGTCGACCGTCGGGGGCCGGAAGCGGCGGGCGATCTCCACCAGATCGACCCCGGCCACCTCATCGGCGTCGTGCCAGTCGCGCAGCTCGTCGACCAGGTCGACCCCCCGCCGCCGCTCGGCCCGGGGGTCGTCGATCGGCTGCCGGGCCGCCGCGATACCGTCCCCGTAGTCGAACAGGAACTCCGCCTTGAGGATCTCGTAGAGCACCCGCCCCAGCCCGGCCAGATCGGCATCCCGCAGGCGATCGGCGAGCCCCTGGTAGTCGGGGATGTCACCGGGCAGGCAGTCCTCGGCTTCGTCGAGTTCGAACGCCTCGTCGACGGCCCACTCGTGCAGCACGAGCTGCTCGCGCAGGGACTGGTAGAACCGGGCGCAGCTGGCGCATCGCTGAAAGTGGGCGCTGATCTGGGCCACGCGGATGGCGTCCAACTCGCCGTCGAGCAGCCGCACGAGGTCGGCCGAGACGTGGGCGCAGGTCAGCGCGGTGGCTTTCAATGGGCTTCCCCTGACGATCCGAGGGGAGCCTATCAGATCCGGCGGCCGGCGCGGGGGCACATCGCGCCGGCCGCCGGCCGGGGGATGCGCAGACGGCGGAGCGCGGTCAGACGGCGGCGCTCGCCGCCTCGGCCGGCACGCACGGGGTGGCGGCGGTGTGCAGGTGATGATGCCGGCCGAGGCACGCCGCGCAGACGCCGTCGCCCATCTCGGTGGTCCAGCGCAGCATGTTGAGCCGCAGGGCGCGGTGCTTCTGCATCTCGGAGAAGCCCATATGCCCTTCGAGGCCGGGGATCGTGCGCAGCATGGGCATGAGCTGCCGGTCGCGCTTCAGCCGGGCCCGGCGCACCACGTTGCCCACGTCGGTGCGCTTGAGCCCCAGGCTCTCGGCCACCGCGTCGTAGCCCAGGCCCTCGATCTCGACCAGCACCAGCGCGGCCCGCTCCACGTCGGGCAGGCCGTTGACCACCCCCAGCACCGCCTCGCGCAGCCGGCGGGCCAGATCGACCCGCTCCCGGCGCACGATGCGCTGCTCGGGGTCGTCCCGGCGGGTGCCCAGCGTCCAGTGAGCGGCGTCCGGCTCGGCCACCCGATCGTCCATCGTCTCCCGATACTCGGGCCGCTTGCGGCGCAGGAAGTCGATGGTGCGGTGATCGGCGATGGACACCAGCAGCGCATAGCGCAGCGTGTGCCGCTCCCGCCGGGCGCCGCGGATGAGTGTGTGCACCGCCTCGGCAGTCGCCGAGACCAGATCGGCCACCTCGGCCGAGTCCGGATCCTGCCCCGAGGCGGCCAGTCGACGCCGGATGCGGGAGGCGAAGCGGCGGTGCAGGCACTCGAAGGTGAACGCGGCGAGCGGGCGGGCGCGGTAGCCGAGGTCGAGGCTGCCGTTGAGCACCGCCTCGAAGCAGCCGATCGTGTTGGTGTCGGCGCCCTGGATGTGCTCTTCGACGAGGCTGAGGACCGCGCGGCGGCGGGCCACCCGCTCGGGGTCGGTCGAGCCGCGGGCCATGCCCTGGCGCAGCCGGCTGCGGAAGCGCACGAGGGCCGGGTTGACGGTCAGCGGGCGGGCGGTGCGGGCGAGGCGGTCGCTCATCGGTCCCCCTCCCGGCGGACCCGGACGAGCAGCAGCAGCGGGAGCAGCGCGAACCACCAGCCGGTTTCGGCGTGGTCCGCCGCCTGGCTGCACCCGGCGCTGGTCTGCATCTGGGGGTCGATGGACTTGTAGTGCCCGTCCATCGAGGGCAGCCCGCTGGCGCTCTTCGAGGACTGCTCGCCGCCGCCCCCGCCGCTGTCGTCGTCTTCGACTTCGAGTTGATCGTCGCCCTTGTCGTCCATCTCGCGCCGCCCGGGCTCTTCGAGCTCGAGGTCGCCTTCCTCGCCGGGGCGCGGGGTGTCGATCATGCGGGGGGCGGGCAGGATGAAGGTGTCGATGCCTTCGTGGCTGGCGCAGAACTCCTCGGCGGTGAGGACCGGGTCGCCCTTCTCAGAGTGCGCGTCGTCGCCCTCGTCGAGCCCGTCGACGACCCGGACGAGGCCCACGGCGTCGGTGGAGATCTCGACCCCGGCCTTGTCGGCGCCCTCGACCCGGGGCTCGCCGCTGCACACGATGCGGGCCTCCGGCGCGGCCTCTGCTGCCGCGGTGACGCATCCGAGAACGACTGCGAGTCGAATCAGCCCCTTCATTTCCCCTCCGTCGCGTGCGAGCGGCGATCGGCGCCGCGCGGGAGGGGGCGATGCAAGAACGGTACCAGTGCGACGGGAGTGTGTCAGCGAACCTCGGACTGCCACAAGCCACCGAAATAACTATGAAATCCCGGTATTCCCCAGGTCGGTGTCGGGGCGTTCGTTCTCGAACGCCCGCCGGAGCCAGGCGCCCGAGCGGGGCCCGCGACCGATCAGGCGGATGCGCCGACCGTCGCCGGCGGGCTCGATGCACAGCCAGACCGCGTCCCCCGGGATGGCCTCCGGCAGCCGCCCGGGCCACTCGACGTAGGCCACCCCATCGGTCCCGATCGCCTCCTCCAGCCCCAGCCCCAGGGCCTCGTCGGGATCGGCGATGCGGTACAGGTCGATGTGATGGAAGTCGAGGCGCCCGGGGTGCACCTGCATGATCGCGAAGGTCGGGCTGTTGACGTAGTGCTCGTCGGGCACGCCGAGCCCCCGGGCGAGGCCCTGGGCGAGGCAGGTCTTGCCCGCGCCGAGCGGACCGACGGCCGCGACGACGTCCCCCGCCCGCGCCGCCCGGCCCAGCCGCCGGCCCAGCGCCGCGGTGGCCTCGGCGTCGGCCAGATACCGCTCGAATCGGATCTCGCTCATGGTGCGCTCACTCCGCGATCACTGCGCGAACACCCCCGCTCAGAGGCGCTCCCGCCGCAGACGCTCCACCACCGGCACGTCGGCCGGGGGCAGCGGCAGGGCCACGATCTCGCCCGCGGTCAGCCAGGCGAACTCGGCCACCCCCAGGCACTCGGGGGTGCCCGCGATCATGCGGGCGTCGTAGACGAGCAGGATGACCTCCTTCTCGGGGTAGACGTGATGCCCGACGGCGAAGATGTCCCCCACCGCGACCTCGACGCCCAGCTCTTCGACGATCTCCCGGGCCAGCGCCGCGTCGGGCGCCTCTCCGGGCTCGACCTTGCCCCCGGGGAGCTCCCACGAGTGAGCCAGGTGGGCATCGGCGAGGCGCCGGCTGACCAGGTACCGATCGGATCGGGGACCCTCCACCGGCCCCCGGATGAGGCCCGCGGCCACGACGATGCGCTTCATCGCTCCTCCCCTGCCCCGCGCCCGGCTCAGGCGCCGAAGCCGGCCCGCCCGGTGCGCACCTCGTCGGCCCGGTCGACCTTGAGGCCCGCGAGGTGCTCATAGGGCAGCGTATAGGTCGCCTTCTCGGTCTCGATCCGCGCGATGGCGTCGGAGAGCGTGATCCGCTGGACGCGAGTCAACGGCACCGGGCCGCCCGAGGTCGCCTGCAGCAGCACCGACAGGCCGCTCTTGCGGTTCACGTCGAACGCGTCGCCGTCCCGGTCGAGGGCCGGCTCGGCGGAGAGGATCGTCTCGAAGAGTTCGCGGTTCATATCACCTCACCTGAAGGGGTCGAGATCGCATCGACGGATGCAGACGTCGCCCATCGGGTTGCCGTCCTGATCCATCAGCTCGACGCACTGGTAACCTTGGGGGCAGGCGTTGGGCGGCTCGGCGCACGGCTCGAAGCAGAAGTCGCCGAGCATCACCACCTCGCCGTTCTCGTCTTCTTCCTGCAGCGACAGGCACCGCCGCCCCTCGCCGCCGCAGCTGTTCTCCTCCATCGGATCACAGCCCGGCTCGCAGTGCCGTCCCTCGGCCATCTCACAGCGGTTGGTCTCGAGGTCGCAGATCTCGCCGAAGCCGCACTGGAAGGCCCCGGTGCAGCCGCGCACGACGCAGCTCCCGGCGCTGCACTCTTGGGTGGCGTCCTGGCAGTCGTCGTCGACCTCGCAGCCGGGCACGCACATACC
The DNA here is from genome assembly GCA_030426085.1 of bacterium. Lineage (GTDB taxonomy): Bacteria > Myxococcota_A > Bradymonadia > UBA7976 > UBA1532 > JACKDM01. The sequence continues at coordinate 65,499 of JAUHYW010000009.1, forward strand.
CATCGCCCGGTCGCAGTAGGTCGCGGGCTCGGGGCAGTCGGCGCTGGTCGTGCACCCGCCCGGCACCCGGCAGCGGCCGTCGTCCTGGCACACCGCCGGCGCCTCGCACTGCCCGTCGCCCTCGCACGGCGGCCCGCAGCGCCCGGCGTTGCAGATCTCGCCCACCGGGCAGTTGGCGTCGTCGGCGCAGCCGATCTGGCAGAAGCCGTCGTTGCAGATGCGGCCGCCGGGGCAGTCGGCGTCGGCCTCGCACTCGTCGATCGCGTCGCACTGGCGGGTGACCGGCACGCACAGCGAGGTGTCGTCGTCCACCGGCAGGCACTCGTAGCCCGGGCCGAAGCGGGCGCAGTTGCCCTGGCACCGCTGGAGGCAGTGCCCCAGCCCGGCCGCGCCCACCGGGTGGCAGTTGGCCCGGCGGTCGCACGCGCTCGAGTCGGCGCACGGCTCGCACTGGCGGGCCCGGGGGGTGCAGGTCCCGGTGCACGGGTCGCAATAGTCCACCGTGTCGCATTGCAGGTCGACCTCGCACGGGTCGCCCGGCGCGGGCACACAGACCCCGTTGCAGTCGCACACCGAGCCGGCGGCGCAGTCGTCGGGGCCGGCGCAGGCGGGCAGCTCGGCGCAGAAGCCGCCGACGGTACATCGAGCGGTGGGGCCGCAGTCCCGGTCGTCGCCGCACGACGGGCGGCAGATCCCCTGAGCGGTGTCGCAGCGCGCCCCGGGCGGGCAGCCGTCGTCGGCCATGCACGACGCGCCGGCCCCGCCCATGCCCCCCATGCCGCCCGCACCGCCCATGCCACCGGACCCGCCCATGCCGCCGTCCCCCTCGACGACCCCGCCTGCGCCGCCCGACCCCCCGGCGCCGTCGCCGTCAGTCGAGTCGTCGCATCCGAAGAAGGCGAGTGGCAGGCAACACAAGGCGAGCGGCAGGCAGGCGGTCAGCGCGGTTCGACGGATCATGCGCGGGGCGTCCTCGGCTGGGGATGGCGATATCGACTGCGCGGCCGGTCGACGCCGCGTGCCGCTCGATATCACGAATCACCGCCCCGCGGACTACCCGAATCGAAACGGCGTGCCGACGGACTACTGGAACTGGAACGGCAGCTTGACCTTGACGTTGGTGCCGGCGAAGCCCGGGACCCGCAGCCCGCGCAAGGCCCCGCGCACGCAGGACTGCCCCCGGCCGCTGCTGCCGGGCATCTTGACGTTGATCAGCTCGCCGCTGGGGATGACGGTGATCTCGACCGTCAGCGACTTGAGCTTGGGGTTGCGCCGCACCTCGTTCTGCAGGCAGCGCACCATCTTGCCCTGGCGCCCGGCCATCACCCGGTCGAACGCGCCCCGGTCGAAGCGGCCGCTGCCCCCCGCCTCGGCGTTGAGGCTGCTCGACGCCGCCAGCCGCTCCTCCCGCGCGATGCGGGCCCGCTCGGCGGCGCTGGCCCGGGCGAGGCGGTCGGCCCGCTCCTTCTCGCGCCGCTCGCGGATCTCGGCCGCCGTCTCGGGCAGCTCTTCGGGCAGGCTCACCGGCGGCAGGCCGACCTTCATCACCGTCACCACCCCGGCGAGGTTGGCCTTGGTCGGGGTCGGCAGCGTCGACTGATAGAAGAACCACCCGCCGAAGCCGCCGCCGACGGTCACGAGCAGGAACAGGATGGTGCCCAGCACGATGCGGGTGCGCCGACGGGCCGCAGCGGCCTCGGCCTCCTCGGCCCGCCGCTTCTCGCGCTTGTCCTTCTCGTGCACCCAGGCGACCATCGTGTCTTCGAAGACGTCGATCTCGCTGAGAGGCAGCCGGCGGTCGGTCTCGATGTCGAAGACGATGGTGCTGGCGTCGATCTCTTCCTTGAAGAGCTTCTCGACCATCTGCTTGCCGGTGAACGGGCCGTAGTCGATGCCATCCCGCTCCATCAGCCAGCGCTGGGTCGTGCCGTCGTCCTCGCCGCCGCCGGCCGGCCCGAGGTCGGGGATCACGAAGCCGCCGCCCTTGCGGGACTTGCGCGACTCGCCGTTCGGCTCGGCGTCGGGCCCCGGCCCGGCCACCGGGCGCACCTCCGGCTCCTCGTCCTCGGCCTCGTCTTCGTCCGGTGGCGGGGGCGGGGCGCCCTCGCTCGGCGGCGGGCCGACCGCTGAGCGGGCCGCCGCCGAGGTGTTCTCGATCGCCCGCCCCAGCTCGGCCTTGAGATCGTGGGGGTCGTCGAAGCGCTCGGGGGCGCCGACGAAGCAGCGGACGACCACGCTCGACAGGGGCTCGGGCAGGCGGCTGCTGGCCTCGGCCGCGACGTCGACCGACGCTGGCGGCGCGCCGACGAGCAGCTCGTAGAGGATGATCCCCAGGCTGTGCAGGTCGTCGGCCGGCACCCCCTCGGTGTCGGGGAAGCACGGCTGATCCCACCGGTTGAGCCGATCGCGGCGCTCGACGAAGGCCCCCCGCAGCTCGGCGAAGCCGAAGTCGGCCAGCTTGACCCGACCCAGCCGGTTGATGAGCACCACCGACGGCCGCAGCGTGCCGTGGGCCATCTGCCCCCGCCCGTACTGGAGGGCGTTGCAGACGTGGGCCACGAGGTTGTAGGCGCCCTTGAGGGTGAACTGCTTGCCCGACGAGGCCTTCTTGTCGAGCAGATCGGCCAGCGTCTGCCCGTCGACGAAGTCCCGGGCCACGTAGCGGTGCTGGCCCTCCTTGCCCATCCCGAAGACGCCGAGCAGGTTCTTGTGGCGGATCTCGGTCGCCAGCTTCACCGACGCCCGCACCTTCTCGGTGACCGCCCGATCACCCACCACGTCGGGCTCCATCATCAAGATGGCGATCGTCTTGCCCGTCTTCTCGTCCACCGCCCGATAGAGCGTGCCGTGCACGTCGGCGAGGACCCGCTCGTCGATCACGAATCGATTGCCGACCACAGTCCCCTGGGGGAGCGGCCCCCCGCCCGACGAGACGGGGTCCGGCGCTCGTTCGGTTGTCGGCGTCTGCACGCTGTCCACCTGTGAATCACTCCCCATCTTCGGCGCCGGCCCGGCTCACCCCCGGGCTGCGCGGCGCTACGAGTCCGCGTCGGGCTTCGGCCGTGCCTCGACCAGCTCCACCCGCCAGCTCTCGCCGACCCGGATCACCGGCACCGCCTGCAACCGGCCCGCCAGCGACCCGATCACGATCCGCCGCTCGGCCAGCGCGCGCGCCGGATCGACGCGCGCCCGGTGGCTGCGGTCGACGATGAACGTCCACCCCGGCCGGACCGCGAGCCGCTCGGCGACGGCCGACCCGTCGGCATCCGGCGCCAGACCGACACCCTCGGCGAGGGCCTGTCGGCTGGCCGGCCCGAGCAGGGCATGGACCCGCTCGGCGTCGCCCCGGGCCATCGCCGCGAACAACCCCTCGAAGGCGATCACCGCCGGATCCTTCGGCGGCGGTCCACAACCGGACGAGCCGAGCAGGGCGAAAGCCACGGCGAAACTGATCGAGAGGCGTCCCACCGGTTGATGATGCCCCCCCTTTCGACCAGCGCGCAACCCCGGGGGTCGGTGCGAGCCCGGGCGCGGTGTCCGGTCGCGGCCGGCCGTTGACTCGGGCCCCCGGTGGCGACACACTGATCGCATGCGCATCCTGTCCGCCCTGCTCGCCCTGTTCATGGGCCTCGCCCTCGCCGCGTGCGAGGAGAACCGCGACCCGGCGACGCCCGACGGCGCGATGCACGTCCTGCGGGACGCGCTGATGGACGAGGACGTCTCCGGCCTGCTCGACGCCTCGTCGGCCCGCACCCACAAGCTGCTCGCCGAGCTGCAGACGCTGCTCAAGGAGCAGCGCACCGCCATCGCCGAGCGCTACCCCGAGGAGCACCGGACCGAGACCGCCGTCGCCTTCCCCCCGGGGGTGCTCGAAGCGGACGACATGGTGGCCCTGTTCACCGCGCTGACCAAGGTCGAGCTCGGCCAGCTCGAGCGCGACGAGCGGCTCGCCTTCGGCATGAGCACCCTCGGCCGGCCGAACATCAACGGCGACCGGGCCACGGTCACCACCCAGAGCGGCGAGACGGTCGAGTTCGTGCTCGAGGAGGACACCTGGAAGACGACGGTCTTCGAACGCCCCATCGAGCAGAGCCTCAACCGGATCAAGCTCAACCGCCAGACCCTCGAAGAGAACCTCAAGGTCTTCGAGGAGATGAAGCGGCGTGCCGCGGCCGAGAAGGCCAAAGCCGAGGCCGAGGAGACGCCCTGAGCCGGGGCGCGATCCGCGCCAGCCGGGCGGGCCCGATCCCCCACACCGCGTCCAGCGCGTCCACCGACGCCCACGGCCGACCCTCGACGATACGCCCCGCCGTGCGAGGCCCGATGCCGTTCACCTGCGCCAGATCGGCCGCCGAGGCGTCGTTGACGTCCAGGCGCAGGCCGAGGCGCAAGCGATGGGCCGCCGAGAGCGGCTCGACCACGACCCGGCAGCGCCCGCCGGACGGCTCGAGACGCAGGCGGTCGCCGCGATGAACGGGCGCGCCGGGGCGGCAGATCCCGACGAGCAACGCCACCACCGCCCGATCGCAGAGCAACCGGGGGCGGCCGCGCGCGTCGTGGACCACGACCGCCGCGCACGGCCCGGCAGCCACCTCGGGCTCCGCGGCCGGCGGATCGCAGCCGCGCATCGCGCCCAGCCCGCCGAGCGCGAGCACCGCGACGAGCGCCCGCGCGCTGCGCCAGCCCGCGCCCGATGAGGTGATGTCCCGCCTGCTCCGATCTCGCATCGGCCCCCGTTCGCGCACGCCCGCGCCGATCGCGAGCCCTCGGGCACTCCATCGATCAATCGGCGCCCGTGTTGCGCAGAATCGACATCGCCCCGACAAAAAGTCGCGGATGGGCCCTTCAGTCGGGGGTGTCCGGCCGCCCGGTCGCCGGCTTCCAGCGGCGGTGGATCCAGAGCCACTGATCGGGGTGGGCGGCGATCGCCGACTCCACGACACTCAGGCACAGCCGGGTGTTGCGGTCGATGTCGGTCGCCCGATCAGGGGTGTGGTCGAGGGCCAGCGGCGGGTCGAAGCGTACGACGTGTGTCCGACCCGCCCGCCAGGTGAACGCGGGCACGACCACGGCGCCGGTCATACGAGCCAGCCGGGCCAGATCGGGGCTGGTGGACGCCATCCGCCCGAAGAACGGCGCCCGCACGGCCCGGGCCTCGGCGCAGTGCTGGTCGAGCACATAGCCCACGATCTCGCCCCGCCGCAGCGCCGCGACCACCTGCCGGGCCGAGGCGCCGGCGGGCAGGAGCCGCGGCCCGCCCCGGCGCAGCGCGCGCCACGCGGCCTCAGCCCAGCCGGCCCGGAACCGCCGGGTCACCACCGAGACCGGCCGCTCCAGCAGCGTGCCCACCCGGACCAGGAGCTCCCAGTTGCCGAGGTGCGCGGTGACGACGAGCACCCCCCGCGCACCGGCCGCCGCGATGTGCGCCCGCCCTTCGATGCGCACGGCCTCTGGCGGCAGCGGCCGCCCGCCGAAGCGCAGCAGCTCCACGAAGGACCGCCCCAGGTGACGATACATCCCGCGCACGACGGCCTCGGTGCCGGTCGGGTCGAGGGCCAGCGCCCGGGCGACGTTCTCCCGGGCGACCGCCCGCCGGATGGGGACCAACCGGTACCAGCCCCAGCCCAGCAGCCGGCCCAGCGCGTCGCTGCAGCGATGAGGCAGCGCCCGGAGCAGCGCGCAGATCGGCCACAGCGCCGCCCGGGCGATCGCGACGCGGGTCTTCGAGGCGGCTGCGCTCACCGCAGCCCGCGGGAGAGCAGCGCGGCGAGCCGCGAGCCGCCGGACACGACCTCGACCTCGACCTCGAGGACGGCGGCCGGGAACCCGGGCGGGAGCCGCGCGCGATCCTTGGCGGTCGTGACCCAGGGGCCGTCGGGCAGGCGCGCCAGCTCGGCCGTGGTGAACCGGTGATGATCGGCGCGCACGCAGCCCGGCAGGATCCGCACGCCGCAGGCGTCGAGGCGGTGGAGGAACGACGCCGGCCGACCGATGGCACACAGCGGCCGCAGCGCGCGCCCGGCGAGCCAGCCGGCGTCGACCAATCGTCCGTCGCTCAGCCGGACGCCGCGGACGACATACCGGCTGGTGACGTCGACCGGGCCGGGCAGCGGGCGGGCGCCGGGCTCGTCGATCTTGCTCAGCCAGACCGCGTCCGCCCGGCTCAGCGCCGACAGCGGCTCGCGCAGGGGGCCCGCCGGCATCACCCGCCGGCCCGCCGTGGCGTCGACGACCACGAGGTCGAGGGTCCGGGGCAGGTCGGGATCCTGGAAGCCGTCGTCGACCACGATGAGGTCGGCCCTCGAAGCGGCCGCCCGATGGCACGCCCCACGGCCGCCGCCGACCACGATCCGGACCCGGGGCACGTCACCCAGCGCTGCGAAGAGCGCCGCGGCCTCGTCCCCGAAGCGCGCGGCGTCGGGGCCGTCGACGATCGTCGGCCGCTCGACCCCCGCCCGGTAGCCGTGACCCACGATCACGACCCGGCGGTCGGCCGCGAGCCGCCGCGCGAGCCACTCGACGACCGGGGTGCGCCCGGCGCCGCCCACCGACAGCCCACCGACGACGATCGTGGGCACCGTCGGCGCCGGCGGCCGGGGCCGGCGGGCCCGACGCCGCGCGACCCAACCCACCCCGGCGCCGAGCGCTCGGGAGATCGGGTCGGCGTGCCCCCGGTGCAGCCAGCCCTGAACCCGGCGCCGCAGCCGCGCCCGGGGGTCGGGCCGATCGATCCCGCCCTCACCGCCTGCGCTCATCGCTGCCGCGCCCGGGGCCGTCCGTGCTATGCTGCGCGCTCTCATCTGCCGCATCATCGCCGACCGTGACCCGATACGAAATCCACATTCCCGGCGAGGACGGCGGCCGCGTCGAGCGGGTGCACGGCGACAACTGGCTCGACGCCTTGCGCCGCGGGCTCGCCGCGGCCGGCCTGCCCGCCCCCAACCGCAACCTGGGTGTCGCCTTCGGCGCCGGCGGGGCGGTCGACATCACCGACGCCGACGCGGGCCGGGTCTACAAGGTGGTGCCGGTCGCCGACACCCAGCCGACCCGCACGACGACCGGGCCGATCGATGTGCCCATCGTCGACCCGGTGGACGATCCGTTCGCCGAGGAGGGGGACGCCGAGCCGAGCCTGCCCTACCGCCCGCCGGTCCAGGCGGCGCCCGGCCCCCGGCACGCCCCACGGCGGGCGGGGCGCCTGTCGGCCATGGCCTTCGGCCCCTACCGCCGGGCGATCCGCTCGCCTGCCGACGCCCCCGCCGCGCCAGGCGTGCTCGACGCGCAAGAGCCGGCCCGCAGCGCCCGCGGGCTCCATGAAGGCCCGTCACCCGACGAGAGCGTCGAGACCCGCGCGGCCCAGACCGACGACCCGCTGCTGAGCGATGTCGCGGCCCTCGACCGCTTCGACGGTGCCCCGGCCGAGGCCGCCGCGTTCCTGCTCGATCGGGCGATGCACCACGTCCCGTGCGCCGCCGGATCGGTGCTGCTCGTGCACCCGCGGGCGCGCTGCTTGTACTTCGCGGCGGTCCGGGGGTCGAAGGCCGACATGCTCGTCGATCAGAAAGTGCCGCTCGAGGTCGGGCTGGTGGGGCATTGCGTGCGCACCCGGCGCTCGCTCAACGTACCCGATCCACCCCGCGACCCGCGCTTCTCACGCACCATCGCCGACAAGGTGGGCTACATCCCCAGCTCGATCGTCTGCTTGCCGATCCTGGCGGGGCGCAAGATCTTCGGGGTGCTCGAGCTGCTCGATCGACTGGGCCGGGAGACCTTCACCGACGCCGAGGAGGCCAGCCTGCGCCGGGCCAGCCGCACCCTGGGCGCGAACCTCGCCCGGCTGCTGGGGTTGACCGGCTGACGGGCCGAGCAGCGGCTCGGCTCAGGTGTTGTCGAAGAAGGTGCGCAGCGAGCGGCTGCGGTGGGTCTGGCGCAGCTTGCGGATGGCCTGGGCCTCGATCTGACGGATGCGCTCGCGGGTGAGTTCGAAGACCTGCCCCACCTCTTCGAGCGTGTGATCGCTGCGCACCCCGATGCCGAAGCGCAGCCGCAGCACCCGCGCCTCGCGGGGGCTGAGCGTCTCGAGGACCTTCGCGGTCTCTTCGCCCATCATCATGTCGGTCGTCGCCGAGTCGGGGCTGATCTGGCTGATGTCCTCGATGAAATCACCGAGCTGGCTGTCGTCGTCGCCCACCGGCGTCTCGAGCGAGACCGGGGCCCGGCTGATCTTGAGCGCCCGCCGCACCTGCTCAGGGGTCATGTCGAGCCGCTCGGCGATCTCCTCGGGCAGCGCCGGCCGCTCCAGCTCCTGCTCCATCTGGCGGGCGACGCGGGTGATCTTGTTGATGGTCTCGATGAGGTGCACCGGGATGCGGATGGTGCGGGCCTGATCGGCGATGGCCCGGGTGATCGCCTGCCGGATCCACCAGGTGGCGTAGGTGCTGAACTTGTGGCCCCGCTGATATTCGAACTTGTCGACCGCCCGCATCAGCCCGATGTTGCCCTCCTGGATGAGATCCAGGAAGTGCAGCCCGTGGTTGAGGTAGCGCTTGGCAATGCTCACCACCAGCCGCAGGTTGGCCAGGATCATCTCGCTCTTGGCCCGCTCGAGGTTGCGCGCGTGCCGCTGGATGCCGGCGACGACCTCGCGCAAGGCCGCGTAGTCCATGCCGGCGACGACCTCGAGCTCCTCGATGCGGGTGAGGGCCTTCTTGGCGCTGCGGGTCAGCTCGGTCCACTGCTTGACGTCGAGGCCGCTCTCGGCGGTCGGCTCGCACCCGGCGACGAGCGCGTCGACGTCGACCCCGGCCATGACCTCGCACTCTTCGATGAAGCGCCGCCAGTCGCGCATCTCGTCCCGGGCGCTCTTGAGCTGCTCGGCGATCTCGGCGATCACGTTCCAGCTCACCTTCATCCGGTCGACGAGCGCCCGCAGGTCGCCCTCGTAGTCCCGGCGGCTGGTCGAGCCCTTCTTCTGGGCCCGCGCCCGCGAGCGGGCGACGTTCTTCATGCGCTTGGCGATGTCTTCGGTGCGGTCGATGCCGGTCAGGCCGGTCTCTTCGTCGGGCTGGGAGCTGCTGCTGCCGTCGAGGATCTCGCGCAGGCTGCGCAGGCCCTTCTTCACCTGGCGGGGCAGATCGACGAAGGCGTTGACCCCGGCCTGGGTCGCCAGGATGCCCGCCAGCATACCCTCGCGGGCGGCCTCGATGCGCTTGGCGATCTCGACCTCCTGCTCGCGGGTGAGCAGGTCGACGCAGCCGATCTTGGAGAGGTACATCCGGACGCTGTCGAGCTCCCCGGCGTCCGGCTCGCGGTCCTTGCGGCCCCGGCGGGAGGTCTTGCTGGTGCTCTTCCGGGTGGATGCCCGCTTGCGGGAGTTCTCGGCCGAGCCGTCCTGGGTTCGGGTGCGCTTCGCGTCGGACATCGGAACCTCCTGTCGCCCGGCCGGGTTCTCGGGCGGCTTGACGGCGCTCGCACGATGCAACACCCGCACCATGCGAGATCGAGATGCCGCCGGAGGGCCTGAGTCGCGTCGCCGCGCGCCGGCTGCGCGGCCGTTCGGCGGCGGCCGGACCGCTGCGGAGCCCGGACACTGACATCGATGTCAGGGCATGATGCAATGGTTGCCGGACCGGCTCGATATGTATGAGAACCGGAAAACCACCGTCGTGACAAGGTTTTCCGAGAGGGGCGCCCCGCTCACCCCGACCGGCGGGCACCGGCCCTCTCCGAGCCACGGCCGCGCGCCAGATCGCGGCGGGCGGCTGCGTTGATCCGGTCGATGCGCCGGGCCAACTCGGCGCAGGCGCCCTCGATCGACCCGTCGGCCGGCGGGTGCCACGGCGCCCCGACCCGGACGACCGCGCGGGCGAATGGACACGGCAACAGGTAGCGATCCCACGCCCGGCGCAGCCGCCAGCCGCGGGAGACGGCGACCCCCACCGGCCAGATGGGCAGCCCGGTGCGCCGGGCGAGGTAGATCACGCCCGGCTTGACCGTGCCCCGCGGGCCGCGCGGGCCGTCGACCGCCATCAGCGCCAGCGCCCCGCCCCGCAGCGCCCGCCACAGACCGCGCAGGGCGCCGGCGCCGCCCCGGCTGCTCGAGCCCGAGACGTGCCCGATGCCCAGGCGCGTCAGGATGCGGGCCTGCAGCCGCCCGTCGGCGCTCAAGCTCACCGGCGCCACCAGCCGGCCGCAGGGTCGATGACCGAGCAGAGGGAGCTGATCGCCGTGCCAGAAGGCCACCAGCCCCGGGCCGTCGAACGGCGCGCCGACGCGCCGGGCGCGCAGCGTGAACAACCACGAGCGAATGAGCAGAGCGGCGGGCAGCGCCAGCCAACGCCGGCTCACGAGGCCTCCGCGACGGCTGGAGCACCGGCCCCGCCGAGGCGGACCACCCGATCGGCGAGCGCGGCGACGGCCGGGTCGTGGGTGATCAAGAGCACGGTCCGGCCGTCGGCGACCGCCGGCAAGGTCTGGCGCAGCGCGCCGAGCGCCTCGGCATCCAGGTGGGCGTCGGGCTCGTCGAGCACGAGCAGCGCCGGATCGCGCACCAGCGCCCGGGCCAGCGCCACCCGCTGACGCTCGCCGCCCGACAGGCCCGCGCCGCCGTCGCCCAGCGGCGTCTGCCAGCCGGCGGGCAGGCGCTCCACGATCCGATCGAGCCCGGTGAGGCGCGCCACATCTTCGAGGCGGTCCGCGCCGCCGGGCGGGTCGCCGAACAAGACGTTCTCCCGCAGCGTGCCTCGGCCGACATCCAGCCCCTGCGTCACCCACCCGATGCGGGCCCGCCACCCGTCGGCGTCCAGCTCGGCGAGGGGCACCCGGTCCACCCGCAGCCCGCCACCGTCGGGGCCGAGCAGGCCGGCGATGAGCCAGGCGGTGGTCGTCTTGCCCGAGCCGTTGGGCCCCAGCAGCGCCGTGATACGACCCGCCGGCAACGTCAGATCGAGGCCGTCGAGCACAGCCCGCCCGCCCCGTCGGGCGACGACCCCCCGCAGCTCGACGGTCGGCCCCCGCTCGGGCGCGGCCCGTCGGCCCCCGACGGGCAGCCGCTCGGCGCGCTCGAGCACCTCGGTGATCCGGGCCAGCGCCGCCCGCCCCGGCTGGATGACCTCCTGGGCCCGCACCAGCCCCTTCACCGGCTGATACAGCATCATCAGCGCGGCGAAGAAGCCGATGACGCTCTCAGGCGCCAGATCGCCGTCCGCCACCCGCCCGGCGGCGTAGAGCAGCGTACCGGCCAGAGCCGCCGCGCCGAGGACCTCGGTGAACGGTGAGGCGAAGGCCCGGATGCGCACCGAGCGCACGACCGCCCGGCGCACGGCGTCGAACGCCCGAGAGGCCCGTGCGCCCGCCCAGCGTCCGGCCCCGCTGAGCTGGATCAAGGACAGGCGGGCGAGCTGGTCGGTCATCTCGACGGTCAGCGCCCCCCGCTCGGCGTGCGCGTCGCCGGCGGCCCGCCGAAGCCGGCGGGCGAAGCGGGCGACCGGCCAGAACGCGAGGGGGTAGACCGCGAACGCGACCACCGCCAGCGCCGGATCGAGCGCGACGCACACCGCGATCAGGGCCAGGGCCTGCAAGCCGTCACGGATCACCGCCGCCACCCCGTCGACCAGCAGCCGCTCGGCGGCGTCGGCGTCGTGAGTGGCCCGGCTGACGAGGTCGCCCAGACCCCACGCCCGGGCCAGATCGGGCGGCAGGTGCAGGATCCGGGCGTGTAGCCGCTCGCGCAGCTCGGCGACGACCGACTGGCCCAGCTCGGCGAGCCCGACCGCGTGGCGGTGGAAGGCGAGCGCCTTGAGCAAGGCGACGGTGACGATCACGAGCGGCAGGCCGGCGCGCAGCGTGGACAGATCAGGCGGCGGCGGCAGATGAGGCATGAGCCAGCCCGGCCAGCTCAGCCCGTCACCCCCGAAGAGCGCCCGCAGCGCCGGCCCGGCCAACGCCCCGTAGGCCGCGGTGCAGGCCGCGAGCAGCCCGGCCCACGCGGTGAGCCGCAGGACGGCGCCCCAGCGGGGCCCGAGCAGGGCGCGTACGTGAGGATCGGGCAGCATCGGCCGCGGAGGATAGCACGCCACCGCCGAGCAGGGACGGCGTTCGCCCGGGGGTCGAAGGCCGGAGCGAAGCTCGGGGTCGGGAACCCGGCGCCACCTCGCGCGCCGGATCAGAAGTCGAGGCTGTAGCCCAGATAGCCCCCGCCCGGCGCGAGCCCGACCTCGACCCGGGCGTCCTGCTGGGCGTGATCGGCCCGGGTCCACAAGAAGATGGCCGTGCCCACCGCCACCGCGCTGGTCGCGAAGGCGATGTCGGCGATGAGCGCGCTCTGCTCGGCCCCGTCCTTGAACTCGAGGGTGTCGTCCCGGGTCTCGGCCGCTCGGGCCTGGGACGCCTGGTCGAGCGCGTCGAGCCCGAACCACGTCCCCACACCGGCCGCCGCGAGGCCGACGCCGGCCACCACCCACGGCCAGGGGTCGGTCTTCGGCTCGACGGCCAGCGGGGTCTGGATGCCGACCTTGCGGGCGACGTCCCCCAGGTCGACCTCCTTGGGCACCGGCTCTCCGCCGAGTTGGCGGATACGGTGGATGACCGCCGTCTCGTCGGCCGGCGTCGTCGCCAGGTAGGCCCGGTACCACTCGATGGCGCCCTCGCCGTCGCCCAGCTTCTCGCGGCTGCGGGCGATGTTGAAGAGCAGGTCCCGGTGGTTGGTGAGCACGAACGCCTTCTGGAAGTCGACCGCCGCCTCTTCGAACCGCGCCTGCCGATAGTGGGCCAGCGCCTGGAAGAACAGCGTCTCGGCCTGATCGAGCGTCGCCTGGTCGAGCTGCTCCATCTCGGCGACCACGGCCGGCTCGTCCGACTCGGTCGCCGCTGCCCGTTGGGGCACGCCGAGCACGGGCGCCGCCATCGCGCACAGAGCCAGGGCGCGTATGTCGAACCGGGATCTCATCGCAGTGCCTCCATTCGGGATCGGGTGCGTCTCCTCATCAAGGGCAGGCCATCGACGCGCCGCCGCTGATGCAGCCGTCGTCGGCGCAGCATCCGATCTTGATCTCGAGCCCGCTCGGACCGTCCTCGGCGCGGGTCGGCGGCGATGGCCCGCAGTCGATGCCCCCCTCGCCGGCATCGCTCCCAGCCGCGCCACCAGGTCCGCCGTCACCGCCGGCGCCCGGCACGAAGCCGAGCAGGGCCTGGGCCCGCCCGGCCGCGTCTTCGTCCTCCATCGAGTCGACGCCGGTCACGAAGCGGATATCCGAATCGGCCAACTCCCCGTCGACGGGATGCAACCGCAGCACGGCCACCGACGGGCCGCCCGCGCCCCCCCCGGCGTTTCCGCCGCAGCCACCGGGGCCGCCGTCGCCCCCGGCACCCCCGACGGTGCACATGTCGCAGCCAGCGTTCGAGCCACCCGAGCCACCTGCCGCGCCCGCGCTGCCCGCGCCGCCGTCTCCCCCGGCGCCGCCCGGGCCTCCCTGGCCGGTCTCGATGCGTACGTCGTGCAGCCGCACGACCCCGCCCCGGACCACAAGGCCGAACGAGCCCCCACCGCCCCCGGCTCCACCGCCCCCAGCGCCGGGGCAGCCGCCCGCGCCGCCGCCGCCGCCGCCGCCGCCGGGCGGGCTGTCGTTGGGGGCAGAACCCCCTCCGCCGCCGCCCCCACCACCACCCGGCAGTCCTGCGCCGGCCGAGGCGCCGTCGCTCGGCATCCAAGGGAATCCGGGGTTGTCGACCACTCGACCAGCGGCCACGCCGGGCATCGACGGCGCGCCGTGTGACCCTCGAGCACCGGGCCCTGCCGATCCACCGGGCCTCCCCACCAAATCACTACCCGCGCCACCAGCCCCCAGGAGCTGATCTATGAACGTGATCCCACCGCCTGCGCCATCTTCGCCATGATCGCCACCGCGCCCGCCGGCCGCAGGCAGCGTGACGCCCACCAGCTCCAGATCCGTCGCGCATGCCGGCGCCTGCCCGCCGGCCCCGCCCTCACCGGCCCGGTCGACATGGTTGCTGTTCATGCCGGCCTGACCCCCGGCCGCGATATCGAGCGACGGGCCAACCGCGCCATTCGCCCCGTCCCGTCCGGGGCCGCCAGCGCCTCCGATCAGGCGGCTGTCCGCGATCTGCAAGTGCTCGCCCACGCCGACGGCGAGCACGGCGGCGCTGCTGTCCGATGCATCCACCGCATCGCCTGCCTCCACGACGACGTTGTGCAGCACCGTGCGCCCAGTGAGCCGCCGATAGCGCAGCAGCACCCGATGGCCGGTGAGCCGGGTCACCCCCTCGCCCGCGGCGCTGCGCACCCGGCTCCAGGTATGGCGAACGACGTCCTCCGGTGCCTGCCGCATGTCGACGTCGCCGCCCTGCGGATCGAAGCGATAGCCCCCGAGGATCGAGACCTGATCGGGCACTTCCAGACCCAGGAGCAGGGGGTATTCCCCCGTCTCCAGCACGATGGTCAGGGGGCCCTCGACCCCAGCGCCGCGGAGCGCCTCGGCCTTGGCGAGCGCGTCGCCGAGGCTGATATACGGGGCGACCGGATCGCCGTCCGCGTCGGTGCCCACGTAGGAGGCCCCGGTGTGATCTGGACGCGCGCCGACCGACGGGGCGACGAAGATGAACAGCTCGCTGCGGCTGCCATCTTCGACGCCATCACAGTCACCATCGGTGAAGTCGACCGCCTCTTGCACCTCTGGCCCGACCACGCACTCGCAGCCATTGGCCGGGTCACGGTCCAGATCAAAGCTGCCCTCGGGGCACCCGGTCAAGACGCAAGCGCTCGATTGACACGCGAAGATCCCAGCGCGCGGCTGCCCCCCGGACTGGTGACAATCGGTGCCACACGCGCCGCAGTTGAGCGGGTCGGACGTGAGGTCGAAGCCCTCGTCAGTGGACCCATCGCAGTCATCATCTACGCCGTTGCACGCCTCGTCGGGTACTGGGCCACACGCACCGCACACGTTGAACTCGTCGGCGTCGCCGTCGCAGTCCTCGTCGATGCCGTTGTCACACACCGTCGGAGCCGGTCCCACTTCACCCACACACGGGCCCGAGAAGTCGCCATCGACGCACGCCCGGGTGCCCGCCATGCACGCTCCTGTCTGCTGCTCTGGGGGCACCACATCCCAGCATGACTCGGTGATGCCCTCGTCAACGCTTTCATCATCGTCGTCGTCATCGCCGTCGCAGACCTCACACCCCTCGTCGGGCAGGCCGTCGCAGTCGTCGTCCGCCCCCAGAGGGTCGCAGTTCTCCTCGGGCGGGGTCCCCCTCCACTGGACATCGCACTTGTCATCGGGGCCGAGGAAGGTGATCGTCCCCCCGCCCACCCCCCCATCGGGTGGTGGCTGCACTTCGACCGACGCCCGATACAAGCGCAGGATGCAGCCCGCCAGATCACGACACGCTGTGATCGGCAGGACGCGCCCGCGCTCACAGTCGGCCAGTGCGCTGTTCTCCACGCTGACATCGAAGACGAAGAGGGCCGCGTCGCGGATGGCATCCCGGGACACGTCGAAGCGAGCGCTGTCCATCTCGATACGGGCGTTGCCTACGCCCATGCCCTGCGGCCACCGGACCGGCGCGGCGCCCACTTCATCCAGATTGGAATCCAGGACGAGGCAACCCGCGATCTCACGTCCATCTGCTCGGCTGCGCATCGCTGCGCCGCACTCGTCCCCGTTCTCGAGGCAACTCCTGAAATCGATCGAGATCCGGCCATTCGTGGCGCGGTACGCCACCTCCGGCTCGACACACCCCAGCCCGCAGACCCCGAGCAGCACGAACCAGATGCCCCTGATGCCCATGTGCGTGTCCCTCCCGGTGCCTCTACTCGACCCGGAAAAGCGTCGGCGCGAAGCGATCCGGCGTCGGCAGGGCGTCAGCCGGATCGAGCGTCTCGTCGAAGCGGGCCTTCCAGTACTCTGTCAGCGCCGCCCGGTGCCCGTCCACCTCTGCGGGGAACGTCGCGTCGAAGCGCTCGAGGCCGAAGTCGCCGAAGCTGTAGATGGTGAGCTGGATCTGGCCGTCGTCGAGCGGGTTGATGTAGCCCGCCACCAGCTCCAAGACGCCGAAGGTCTCGGTCATCGTGAACATCAGGTCGTTGATGTAGCCGTCACTGAAGGCGTCCTCGCCCCGATACAGCAGCCCGGCGAGCGGGTCGTACTCGTCGCCCTTGTTGCGGGCGTCCTTCAGCCGGGCCCGCACCGACTCGCTCTTGCCGTTCTCCAGGCTGACCAGATCACCCCAGCGCACGTAGCCCGCCTTGCGGACCTCGACCAGATGGGGCCCGGCGGGGATGAACGGGTTCACGTAGGGCACGTTCTGCCCGATGACCCCCACCGCCCGACCGTCGACGTACACATGGGCCCCGTCCACGTTGGCGGTCACCTGGAGCTCGGCCGTGCCGGCGATGGTGCTCTCGCCGCACTTGTCGGCGAGCGGTTCGAACTGCTCGAGCGGCCCGGCGCTGCCGGCGATGTTGCGGGTCAGCGAGACATAGGCACAGTAGGACTCGACCGCCTTCTCGACCTGCCCCGCCGCGCTGCGCGCCAGATAGTAGTAGAAGAAGATGCCCCGCAAGAGCGCCGTGTCCGACGCGTAGGGGATCGCCTTGGTGTAGAAGCGCTGCGCCCGGAAGAGCTGATCGATCGCCTCGTCGGCGTCGTCCTTCTCCATCGCCCGCTGCGCGTCGTTGAAGTGCCGGCGGGCCTTCTCGATGTCGCTCTTGCTGAGATAGCCCACGTCGAAGCGGGGCTCGATGGGGAAGCTGCGGGCCCGCTGCGCGTCGTTCTCCCGGGCATAGTCGTACATGTTGCGCAGATCGCGCTCGATGCGGACCGCCGTGTTGGGATCGGCGTCATCCCGGGCGAAGACCAGGATCACGGCCTCCCGGGTGTCTTTCTCGCTCGACTGCGCCCCGGCGCTCACCGGCAACGCGAGCGCCACGGCCAGGGCGGCGAAGCAGGCGCGACGCCGGCTCACTCGGCGGTCAGATCGGCCGCGGTGAAGGTCACCACGTACAGCCGCTCCCAGGTCTTGTTGCTCGACCCGGTCTGGCCCAGCGCTTTGAACGCCAGCAGCATCTGCTCGCCCCGGGCCATCAGCGACAAGTCGCTGTTGAGCTGGGTCCCGGTGTTCAGCCGCCCGCGGGCAGAGCCGTCGGTCCGGACCCACATCACCGGGTTGTTCCGCTTGAAGTCGCGCTTGACGTACAGCACCGTCTGCCCGTCGGGCATCCACTGCGGCCCGTCGTGGTCGTCGACGACGATGTCGTCGGCCAGCTTGGTCGCGTTCTCGCCGCTGATGTCGATGACCCACAGGTCGAAGACCTTGTCGCTCTTGTTGCCCTTGTTCGAGTAGAACGCCACCCGCCGCCCGTCGGGCGACCAGCTCGGCCGGATCTCGTCGCCGGTCCAGGCGGTGATCATCTTGGTGGTGTCCGCCGGCCGGGTCACGTCGATGACGAGGCCGATGTCCTGCCCCTTCTCGGGCCGGGCCCGGGTGAAGAGCAGATAGCTCTTGGTCGGCGACCACCGGGGCCGGAACTCGGTCGACCCCTGGAACGTCGTCGCCTGCAGCGGCTTCTCGGTGTCGCCAGCGAGGTCGATGACGTAGATGTCGCCCGAGTCGCGCCGCTGCGAGGCGTAGGCGATGAACCGCCCGTCCTGGCTCCACGCCGGCTGGCCGTCGTTGCCCGGGTTGTTGGTCAGCCAGCTCCCGTCGGCGAAGAGGTCGAAGTTCTTCTTCGGCCCCCGGCTGCTGAACACATAGGGCTTGGACAGCAGCTTCATGTCCGGGGCCCAGGTCAGCTCGACGACCGGCGGCTTCTTGCCCCCGAGCATCGCCGAAGCCGCGCTGCGCCCGGTGGTCACCTCGTCCTCGCCCTGCTTGCGCAGATCGGCAGAGAACCGGGCGATCCAGGTCTCGCGGGTGTCGGCTTTGGGGTTGTAGACATCGAACGCGATCTGCTGGGCGTCGGGCGCCCAGCGGGGGGCCTGGCAATGTGCCGACGGCCGATCGGCGATCTGGCGAGGCGAGCTGACCTCGGCCGAAACCAGGGTCGGCGCGAGGAGGGCACAAGCTGCGAGGGCGATCGTCTTCTTCATCTCGACACCGTCGTCAATCGAATCATTACCACTGCAATCTGACAGCTTCCCGGACCTCGGGGTCGGGCTCCGCCACCAAGAACGCCACGCCGACCGCGACGGCGGCCGCGGCGACCGCGCCTCCGCCGAGGTACCACCACAGGGCCGAGTCGTCGTCATCTTCGTCCCTGCGGATCTGCAGGATGATCTTCACCGTCGGCGAAGGCGCGCCCTGTACGATCTCGAAGGGCACATTGTTCGCCGTGTAGTGCCCATAGGGTAGAAATACCGTCCGCGGAAGTTCAATGTCGGTCTCGCGGAAGCGGGTGCGGATCGACTCGAAGTGGGCTTTCTTCTCTTTGTTGACCATGCCGGTCTTCGACTCGAAGAAGATGCGCCCCTTCTCGTTGGTCTCGCCCTCGCTCGCCTCGACGTGCAGGGCGCCGAACAGGCCCGACATCTCGCCCTTCAACGCCTGGGCGTCTTCGAGCACGTCGGCGTCGCCCTCGGCGAGCCCGAGCGACGTGTCGACCATCTCGAACGCCACCTCGAGCAGCAGCAGCTCGTAGGCCGCCCGCGCCCGTAGAAGCGCCGTCTCGGCGTCCTGCTTGCCGGCCGGCGTCGCCCACGCTCGATCCATCGTGCTCAGCGCCTGCTTGGGCAAGCCCCGCTTCAGGTACAGCTTGCCCTGCGCCTTGAGATCGTCGAGCGGAGCGCTCGGCGCCTCGGCGAGCGCCGGGGCCGACCCGACCCCCAGGATGCACAGAGCCGCACCGAGCGCGAGCGCTCTCATTCGTCTTCCTCCGCCAGTTCGGACGGCGCGCCGAAGCACGCGATCCAATGGGACTCGCCCACGACCTGCGCCGGGGGGCGCTCCCGGCGGCAGCGGCTCAGGATACCGAGTCGTTCGGCCAGAGCACAGTCGGGCGAATAGACGCACCCCCCGCGAGCCTCGGCCTCGTCGGGGCGGGTCACCCGCGGCGGGTCGCGCCGCTCGCGCGGCGGCCGGCGGCGGTCGCGGGCCAGATCGGCCGCCCGCATGAGCCGGCCGGTATACGGGTGATGGAACCGGGTCTGCCCCAGCAGCGGCGCGGGCACCTCTTCGATGATGCGGCCCTTGAGCATGACCAGGACCCGATCGGCGATGCGCCGGACCAGCCCCAGGTCGTGGCTGATGAGCAGGTACGTCAGCTTCTCGCCCTTGAGCTGCTTGAGCAGATCGATGATCTGGAGCTTGATCGCCGCGTCGAGCCCGCTCGTCGGCTCGTCGGCCACGATGAGCTTGGGCTTGGTCGCCAGGATGCGCGCCAGGCCAGCCCGCCGCTTCTCGCCGCCGGACAGGCTCGCCGGCCGCTGATCGGCCCGGGGCAGCAGCCCCACCCGATCGAGCAGCTCGTCGGCGTGCTGGCGCCGCTCTCCCTCGCCGAGCCCCGGTCGGTGCAGGCGCAGCGACTCGTCGAGCATCTCCCGCACGCTCATCTTCGGGTGCAGGTTGGCGGTCTGGTTCTGGAACACCATCTGGAACGAACGCCGCCGCTCGCGCAGCTCGCCCCGGTCGACGGCGAAGAGATCCTCCCCCTCGAAGAGCACCTGCCCCTCGTCGAGGCCGGTCAACCGGGTCACCACCTTGCCCAGCGTCGTCTTGCCCGACCCCGACTCGCCGATGAGCGCCACCACCTCACCGGGGTGCACGTCCAGGTCGACGGCGTCGAGCGCGATGGTCGTCTGCCCCCCGCGCAGCAGGCTGCGGGACCGGAAGCGCTTGACGAGCCCTCGCGCCGAGAGCAGATCGGACCTCTCGCTCACGCCGCCGCTCCGCTGGGCAGATCGGCCGCCGAGAGCAGCATCGCGGTGTAATCCGCCCGCTGCCCCCGACCGAGCCGCAGGTTCTCGGCCGTCTCGGTCTCGACGACCCGGCCGCCCTTCATCACGATCACCCGATCGGCGAGATACAGCACCTCGCGGATGTCGTGGGAGATGTACATCATCGAGCGCCGCTCCTCTTCGAGCAGCGCCCGGAACAGCTCGACGATCTCGGCCCGCACCGTCGTGTCGAGGCCGGTCGTCGGCTCGTCGGCGATGAGCAGCTTCGGCCGGCGGGCGAGCGCGACGGCGATCATCGCCCGCTGACACATGCCACCCGACAGCTCGTGGGGATACGACCCGTGCACCCGGCCCGGCTCGTTCATCTGGACCCGGTCGAGCCAGTCGACGGCCTTCTCCCCCCGCTGGGCCGCGGTCAGATCGGGCAGCGCGAGGGCGATGGACTCCTCGACCTGGGCGCCGACCGTCATCAGCGGGTCGAGCGAGTGGCGCGGGTTCTGGAAGACCGCCGTCATCATGCGGCCCCACAGCGGCCGCATGCGGGCGTGCACCATGCGGCGCCACTTGCGACAGTTCTTGCTCACCCGCTTGCCCTTGCGCGAGATGACCTGCTCCAGATCGGACAGCAGCCCGATCTCGTCGTCACCGTCGCGCAGCGTGATCGAGCCGCCCATCACCCCCGGCTCGCCGGCCACGAGGCCGAGCACCGCCATCGTCGTCATCGTCTTGCCGCTGCCCGACTCACCGAGGATGCCCAGGACCTCGCCCGGCGCCAGGTCGAAGCTGACCCGGTCGACCACCCGTCGCCGCCCGCGGGCGGTGTCGAACTCGATCACCAGATCCTCGACCGACAGCAGGGGGCTCATCGCACCTCCTCCTCGTCGGCTCGGGCGAGCAGGTTGCCGAACGCGAGGAAGCCGGCGATCGTGACCACGATGGCCACCGCGGGCACCGCCCACGGCCACGCGCTCACCCCGCGAAGTCCCCGGGCCTGGGCGACCATGTTGCCCCACGAGGGATCGGGCTCCTGCACCCCGTAGTCCCCGAGGTACGACAGGGCGACTTCGACGAAGAGCACATAGCCGAAGACGTAGGTCGCCTGCCGGATGAGCAGCGGCCGGCACTGCAACCAGAGGATGTGGTAGAGCAGGATGCGCACCGGCCGGAAGCCATGCGCCACATGGGCCAGGATGTAATCCTCGCTGCCCAGCGCCTCCACCCGTCGGCGGATCACGGTCGCGATCGACGGCACGAACAGCACCGCCGCGACGAACGCGATCAGGTAGATCGACGGGTTGAGGATGGTGCAGACCAGGATGATGAACACCAACCGCGGCAAGGTATCGATGAGCTGCATCGTGCCCAGCACGCCCCCGCGCAGCCAGCCGCCGGCGTAGCCCGAGACCGCGCCGCAGAGCGCGCCGAAGACCGTCGCGAGCGCCGCCGCCATCAGCCCCGGCAGGAAGAACGCCTCGGTGCCCTTCAGGAGCCGCATCGCCACGTCCCGACCCTGGCCGTCGGTCCCGAAGATGTGGCCCATGCCCGGCGCCTGGAGGAGCTGGTCGTAGTCGACCGCGTCGGCCGGGTCGTAGGGCACGAAGGGGGCGATGACGCCGAGGAGCAGGACCAGCCCCACGACGGTCCCGCTGAGGTACAGCCCGACACGCAGGCGGCTATCCCCCATGGGCCACCTCACGGGGATCGACGAGGGCCCGGATGATATCGGTCAGCAGGTTGACCGCGATGATCGTCGCGGTGAACAGCACGCTCAGCCCGACCACCACCGGGAAGTCGCGCTCGCGGGCCGCCTCGAGCAGCACGTAGCCCCCGCCGTCGAGGGTGAAGACGTACTCGACGATGACCACCCCGCCGAGCACGATCGGCAGGCGCGCGGCGTAGCCCGACAGCAGCGGCATCACCATGTTGCGGGCGATGTGCCCCAGGGTGCGGGCGCCCTTGGCCTTCACCGCCGCGATGAACTGCGCGTTGCGCAGGGCGTTCAGGTCGGCGCGCACCGAGTTGAAGAAGTCCATGAACAGGCCATCGCCGGCGATCAGGGTCAACCCGGCGAAGACGTACGGCACCAGCGACTCGGTGTACATTTCGAGCGGATACCAGCTCGGCGGTACATAGCCCCCCTCGACGAGGAAAGCCTTGATGCCCCAGTTGACGAACTGGACGAACACCACCGCCACGACGAACGACGGCGCCGCGGTGGCCACGTAGAGCGGGCCGGTCAGGAGCTGCTGCCGGCGGCTGGGCTCGCCGAGCAGGAGGGCGGCGAGGATCGCCAGGATCAGGCAGGCGACGAGGGCCGAGGCCGAGAGCAGCAGGGTGCGCCCGAAGGCCGGCAGCACGACCTCCATCACCGGGGCCCCGGGGGAGAAGACCAGGGACTCGCCGAAGTCGCCGAACAGCGACCGCATCAGCCACGCGATGTATCCCGTGAAGGGGTCGCGGTCGAGCCCGAACTCCTCCATCAACCGGGCCTTGACGTCGGGCGGAGTGCCCATCGGGCTGATCGCGTCGATCGCGTCGCCCGGCGCCGACCGGATGGTGATGTAGATGACGAACGTCGCGCCGACCAGCAGCAGCAGGCCGCCTGCCGCGCGCCGGAGGGCGGCGATCGCCAGGCGCGCTGCTCGGCTCAAGGGCTCAGCTCCCACTCCTCGAATGACGTGAAGTAGTAGTAGGGCTGGATGAACGTGCCCTTGAGCTGCCGGCTGAGGCCGGAGTAGACGTCGAGCGACCACAGGAAGTAGTATGGCAGGTCGCGGTTGAGCACCGCGTGCAGCTGCTTCATGTACTCCTTGTACTTCTTGTAATCGCGGGTCGACTTGGCAGTGTCGAGCAGCTCGTCGACCTCTTTGTTCGAGTAGTTGATGAAGTTCATCACCCCCTTGCTGTGGAACAGCGGGTAGACGTCCTCCACCTCCTCGAACGACCACACGTTGAGGGTCAGGTCGAACTTGTTGCGGTTGAACACCTGCTCCCGGTAGCGGGCGTGGTCGACGTACTGCGCCTTCACCCGCACGCCGATCTTCTTGAGCTGGGCCTCGATCCCG
Source organism: bacterium (assembly GCA_030426085.1). GTDB lineage: Bacteria > Myxococcota_A > Bradymonadia > UBA7976 > UBA1532 > JACKDM01. Next base: position 88,471 of record JAUHYW010000009.1, read on the forward strand.
AGCAGCAGCGCCTGATTGCTGGCCAGCTCCTTGTCCATCACGAACGTGAACTGGAGCTTGGTGCGGCCCTTGCGCCGCACGCTGCCCTTCTTCTTGTAGCCCGCGTCGTCGAGCATCTTGTTCGCCCGCGCGATGTCCTGCTCCCGGGGATCGACCTCGAAGTTGTAGAACGGGCTCGACTCGGTGAACGGGCCCCCGAGGATGTCACCCCGACCGAGGTGCGCCTCGAGCAGTTCCTCACGGTTGATGGCGAGGGCGATGGCGTCGCGCACGACCGGGTCTTCGAGGCCCCGGGACTTGTGGTTGAACGCCATGTACCACCACGAGACCGTGTGATACGGCTCGAGCACCACCTGATCGCTGTTCTCGAAGATGGGCACGTTCTTCGGCGGCAGGAAGATGACCGCCTGAACGCCGGCCTGCTTGCCCGAATACTGCAGCAGGCTGACCTGAGCCGACTTGTCCGGCGTGTGCTGCATGAGCACCTCGCCGATGCGGGCCGGGGCCCAGTAGTCGGGGTTGACCTCGAGCGAGACCGAGCGGGCGCCGAACTTCTGCACCTTGTACGGCCCGGTGCCCACCGGCTTCCGCCCGAAGCGATCCTTGCGGCTGATGCGGGTGCTCTTGAACGCGTGCTTGGGCAGCACCTTGAAGAGGAACCGCCGCTCGGGCTCGTTGATCGGCCGGTTGAAGGTGAAGTGCACCCCGAACTGGCCCTCGGCGCTGACGTCGCGGATGAACCCGAACTTGCTCTTGGCGTTGAAGACGGTCTTCGGGTTCTGGGCCGCCTGCACGGTGAAGACGACGTCCTCGGCGCTGAACGGCTTGCCGTCGTGCCACTTGACGCCCTCCCGCAACACGAAGCGGATGCCCATGTTGTCGGGATCGGTCTTCCACGAGGTGGCCAGAGAGCCCTCGAGGTCGCCGCGCTTGTTGATGATCACCAGCGAGTCGAAGATGAGCTCGACCATGCGCACCGAGCTCATGTCTTCGGCGAAGAACGGGAGCAGCGAGGTCGGCCGGGCATCTTCCGGATAGCGGAACACCTGTGCATCGGCCGGCGCCGCGAACGCAGCGACGACACACGATACGAGCAGGCTCGAGAGGAGACGGTTCATCATCTCTGCAACGGCTCCTTGGCAGACACGTTCACTGGCCCGAAGTCACGCCGCTGCCCTGCTCCATCGCCTTGTGGCTGAGCAGATCGCGGAGCATCTCGGCGGGACCGTCAGCAGCCGGGAGCGCTGTGCTCATCCGGCTGAGGTACTTGAGGGCGACCCGCGGCCGACCGATGCCGACGTTGTCGAGGGCGGCGGCGGTCAGGGCCGACAGGGCGTTTCGCGCCGACGGGGCCTGGGCCGAGGTCTTGTCCTCGGCGGCGTCGCGCATCTTGACGGCGAGCGCCGGGCGATCCATGCGCACCAGAGCATCGGCGAAGCGCCGCTGCACGGCGTCGACATAGCGATCGACCAGCATCAGCTCGGCGAGGGTCGCGGCCCCCGGGGCGTCCTCGCCCACGGCGGTCACGACGTCGATCAGCGCCCGGCTGAAGACGGTGCGATCTTCGGGGAACGCCTCGGCGTCCACCCGGCCGATGAAGCTGCCGGCCCACGCCTGGACCACCCGCTGGCCGATGGTGCCCCGGGCCAGTCCGTCGACGGCCTTGCCCGCGCCGGGCTCGTCGCCCTTCTCGGCGAGCAGCCGGGCCCGCAGCGCCGCGGCCTGCTCTTTCAGATCGCCGGCGTCGAGCGCGTCGGAGAGGACCAGCATCGGCAGGCCGGGCGCAGCGGGCGCGGCGGCGCCCAGCGCGTCGAGGGTCGCCAACGCCGCGTCGGGCTGCCCGAGCATGCGCTGGGCGTCGGCCTTGAGCAGCAGCGGCCAGCCGCTCGCGTCGGCCAGCAACTCGACCGTCAGCGCGGCGTACAGCCGGGCGCCGACATCGGCGGCGGCCGGATCACGCAGCGCGACGCGCTCCTTGCCTTCGCCGAGGATGACATCGCCGGCCTTCGCCTCGAGGCGGCCGTAGCGGGCGCGGGCCTCTTTCACCCGCCCGGCGGCCACCAGAGCCCGGACTCGCAGCCGGATCTCGTAGGCCTCGGTGCCCCCGGGGGGCAGCTCGGCGTCCACCCCGGCGGCCTCACCGCGCAACAGCGCGCCGAGCGGCGTATCGGCCCCCGACTTCAGCGCAGCGGCCCATGGCGCGGCCGGCGCGTCAGCCGGGATGCGCGCCAGGGCGGCCGCCGGATCGGCGCCGCGGGACTGCGCCAGCCGGGCCTCGATGTAGGCCCGCCACGGCGCGCTGGCTTCGGCGCCCGGGCGGCTGGCCTGGACCTTGAGCAGATCGGGCGTGAGCGCGCGGATCATGAAGCCGATGCGGGCGTGGGCCCGGGCGAGCTCGAGCGCGGTGCGCGCCGCCCCGGTCCGCGCGGTCGGCGACTTGTCGGCGTCCTCCTCAAACGCCTCGAGCGCCTCCCGGGTCTGGCCGGTGAAGAGCGCGCGCCAGCCGGGGCTGCTCTGAGCCAGCTCCACGAGCGGCTTCGGATCCCGGGCGAGCCCCACGAGCCAGCTCGACTCGAAGCGCGCCTTCTCGGCCTCGGCCGCCTTCTTCTCGGCGGCCTCCTCGGCCTCGCGGGCCGGATCCGGCTCGACTTTCTTCGGGCAGCCGCTCAGCGCGAGGGCGCCCGCGACCGCGAGCCATGCGGCCCGGCGGTGGAGGAGAGAGCCCATCCGCGTCAGAGCTCCATCTCGCGCTTGAGACCCGAGAGCTTCTCGATCTTCTTGTTCGCCTGGGAGACCGCGCCGGGGTTGCTGCCCTGGGAGAAGGTCCGGTAGCGCTCCCACTTGGCGATCGCCTTGTCGACGAGGCTCACGTTGGCTCGCTTCGGATCCTCGTGGTACTGCCGCAGGAACTCGAACTCGAGCATCTCGGCGTGGAACCGGTAGGCGTCGCCCTTCTGCCGCGCGGGCAGCCGCCGCATCTTGCGCTCCACCCGGCCCATGGTCTTGAGCGCCTTGCCGTAGCTCTTCAGCTGAGCGTACGACTTGGCGAGCGAGAGCAGGATCGCGGGGTCGTGCTTGTAACGCCCGCGACGGGTGGCCTCTTCGAGCGCGGTCGACTGCCGCTTGTAGTCCTTGAGCTGGAAGTAGAACTCGGCGAGCAGGCGGTTGGCCTCGTAGTAGCCGGGGTGGGTCCGGTCGATACCCGCGAGGAAGTTGACGTCGGCCCGCTGGAGCACGCCGCTCTGGTCGAGGCGGGCGTTGATCTGTTCGAGCCGATCGCTGATCTCCTGCCGGCTCATCGCCGCCACCGACGGGTTGTCGGTGTCGGTGACCGCCGTGCCCTCCCCGATCGCGTTCGGATCGACCTCGGCGCCTTCCCCCCCGAGCAGCCCCTCGGGCAGCTGGCCCTCGGCCTCGGCCTTGCGGGTCCGACCCCGGGAGACCCCGGTCGCGGTGATCTCGGGTGTGGTGTCCACGGCGGGCGGAGGCGGATCGGCCGGCGGGAGCGGGTCGGCCGGCGGCGGATCTTCGACCGCGAAGAGGTCGCCGAAGTCGTCCCCCTCCGGCTCGAGCACCGGCTCGGGCTCCGCCGCGACCGGCTCCGGGTCGGGGATCGGCGCCGGGTCGGGGATCGGCGCCGGGTCGGGGATCGGCGCCGGGTCGGGGATCGGCGCCGGGTCGGGGATCGGCGCCGGGTCGGGGATCGGCGCCGGGTCGGGGATCGGCGCCGGGTCGGGCATGGGCTCGGGCTCGGCGACCGGCTCCGGATCGGGCGCCGGCCTCGGATCCCGGCCGATGGCGAACGGGTTCGGGTCTTCCTTGGGCGGGTCGTTCTGAGCCACCGTCGTCGGCAGATCGACCTTGGGCGGGTCGGGCTTCGGGGGCTCGTCGGCCGCCGGCTCGTCGGCGTCGCCCCCGCCGAGCGGGCCCTGCTTCTTGTCGGTGAGCAGGTAGATCTCGTCGTCTTCGGCGAAGACGCCGCCCTTGATGGTCAGCTTGCCGGCGGTCGCGGTGAACTTGGTGCCCGGCACCCCGCTCACCCGCAGCAGCGCGTCACCAGCGGGGCTGGTCTTGCCCACCAGGGTGCCGTTGACCTTGACCCCCTGGCCGCCTTCGCCGGTGCGCACCATGAACAGGTAGTCCCGCTCCGGCCGCTGCAGCGTCGCGCTGAAGTCGACCTCGAGCCGCCCGTTCTTGGGGTACTTGACCGTGATCTGCCACTGGCTCTGGTCGGTGTTGGGCGGCACGCTGAAGCCCTGGGGCGCCTCGACGTTGAACGCGAGGACCTCCCCGTCCTTGGCTTCGTACTTGCCCTGGAAGTTGCCGTCGTCGTCGGTGATCCCGAACTTCTTGCCGTTGATGTAGAAGCGCACCATCGCGACCGGCCGTCCGGAGACGTCCACGGTCTTGACGTTGAGCTTGACGAAGCGTTCCTGCGGCTCCGGCGGGTCTCCGCTGCACCCGAAGGCGAGCACGACGAGCCCGAACAGGGCGGCGCGGCAGTACCTGATGGCGTTGACCGGCGTCATGAGCGTCCTCTCCATACCCGTCGGCGCGCCTCAGATACCCGTCTTCGGGATCGAGGATTCATCCGGCGCGATCTCTTTCTCTTCGAGCGCCTCGGGCGCAGTCTCGCCGATGTCCGGCGTGCGCGGCTTGAGGATGAGATCGGCGACCCGCGTCTGGCCGCCCTCCACCGTGACCTCGAAGTCGAGGTCCTCGAAGCCGAACTTGCGCACCATGATGCGATAGGTCCCGGCCGGGATCGGCTCGGTCTCGCCGAGGTCGTTGATGCGCTGCCGCAAGACGAAGAAGCCCCGGCTGTTGCTGACGACCACGTCGGTCTCGGGCTGGGTGGCCACCTCGGCCTTGGGCACCGGCGTGCCTCGGTGGTCGACGACCCGTCCGCCGATCGAGATCGGACCGCCGCCGCAGGCGACCAGGGTCATCGCCCCGGCGAGCAGGAGCAGGCGCCGGCCGAAGCGGGCGATCAGGGGGTGGGTCACAACGGCGTGCATCAGCCGCCCTCCATCCGCTGGCCGATCACCGTCAGGGCGTAATTGATCGTCCATTTGCGGGGGTCGATGAACCGGAGTTCGTTGAAGCGATCGTAGGCATCGGTGAGCCGCCCCTCTTCGGTGGCGGCGATGGCCTCGGCGCGCAGCTCGTCGCTGCGCTCGACCACCTCGGGGCGCTCGTTGGCCTCTTTGATGCGGTCGCTGATTTCCTGGAGCAGGTCGGGAGCGTCGTTCTCGAGCTTGCGGCTCGTGATGATGATGTAGGCCCGGGCATACTCTTTGAGACCCTCGACGAGCAGGTCGAGCTTCTTGCTCTTCCGGCGGGTCTTCTCGGCCTTGTCGAGCTGCTTGCGCCCCTTGTCGACGAACTCCCGGGCGTCTTCGATGGGCCCGGCGAAGGCGGGCAGCGGTGCGAGCAGCGCACCGAGCGTCAGCCACATGAGCACTCGTTTCCGCATCGTTGCCGTCTTCCTTCCGAGCGATCCGCGGGGAACCTGTCGCAGTATAAACCACGGGCGAATCGGCAAGTCAATCTGACGCCCCCGGCCCACGCGGTCCGGGCGGACGCCCCTCCCTACGGTCCGGCGGCCTCGATCCGTCCGCCTCCGGCCTTGGGTTCGGCGACGATCGTCTTCGCCTGCCCGCCGATGGTCACCGAGAGCTCGATCTTCTCGTCGGGGGCCCCGACCACGAGCAGCGGGAGCTGCCCGATCGGTTTCCCGTCGAGCGTCACCCCGGCCCCGCTCTCCCCGGCCACGAGCACCGTGCCGAGCGCCTTCGGCTCGGGGCCTTCGGGCAGATCGACCCACATCCAGGTCGATTCGGTGATGGGGCCCACGCTCACGGTGTAGGTCGAGCTCTGGTTGACGAAGTTGAAGTCGTGGGTCGCCTTCGGGTCGTCGATGACCGTGTCGAGGGGCGTCTCGCTGAGATACAGCCCGGTGTCGAAGACCTCGATCTTGTCCGGCTGGCTGGCCATCACGAGCTTGATCGGGCCCGCCGGGGCCGGCGGCGGCTGGGAGAGCCAGCGCACGACGAGGACCACGATCAGGGCCGTCGCGACGACGAGCAGCAGGCCGAGCAGGATCTTGAGCGCGGTGCCCTTGCCCCGCCCGGGGACCTGGGGCTCGAAGTCGTCGGCCTGATGGAAGTCGGGCGCGTCGCTGGCCGGGGTCAGGGCCATCGCCGGAGCCCCGGCCGCCGAGGCTGCCACCGCGTGTGGCGCAGGCGCCGGCGCCGCCGGGTGGAAGACGGGCGCCTCGGTCGCCGGCGGCAGCGATGGCCGGGGCGGCATCGGCGCCGGCGGCGGCCCGGCGTGGGGGATCGTCGAGGGCGAGGCCGGCGGCGCCGGGCGGGGCGGCGGCGGCCCGACGGCCCCCGGGTGCCCCGCGAGGGTCGGCTTCTGGGGCACCGGACCGCTGGCCGGGCTGCCGGTGACATAGCGCGGCGCGTTGGAGCCGGGCATGCCCGCGATCGTGCGCCGCTCGGGCGCCGGGCGGGGCCGACCGCCCATCTCCTCGATGTCGGGCAGCGGCACGACGTGGGACGGATCGCCGTGCTCGAAGTCGTCGGGCACGTCGAGCATCGACGGCTCGCGGGGCGTGCCCCGGGAGAGCGTGCTGGCCGGCGGGGCCGACAGCGAGGCGGCGGCGGCGCCCATCGACGCGATGCCCGGCGGCGGGTCGGCGCTGGTCATCATGTCGTCGTCGTCGTCGGGCTCGAAGACGGTCTTCTCGTCGGGGTCGTCGAAGCCGTGATCGTCGTCGAACTCGAGCACGGTCTTCTCTTCGACGAAGTCCATCGCGTCCATCAACGCGCTCTGGCCGAGCTCGACGATGCTGTCGTCGGGCGCCTCGGCGGTGGCGAGCGGCGGCGCGGGCATGTCGGGCCGCGAGCCGACCGCGGCCATCCGGGCGGGCACGTTGTAGAAGCCGCTCTGGAACTTGAAGTTCTCCAGCGCTTCGAGGAACTCGTCGCCGCTCTGGAACCGCAGCCGGCGGTCCTTCTCGAGCACCCGCAGCACCGTGTGCTCGAGCTCCGGGGGCACATCCGGCCGGAGGCTCGACAGCGGCGGCGGGGCGTCGCGCAGGTGCATCATCATGACGTCGACCGGCGTCTGGGCCTCGAACGGCCGGCGACCGGCGAGCATCTCGTAGAAGATGACCCCGAGCTGATACAGGTCCGACTGGTGGTCGACCGGCTTGCCCCGGATCTGCTCGGGGCTCATGTAGTTGGGCGTGCCGTAGATCTTGCCAGCCACGGTCAGGCCGCCCTGGTAGCCCCCGATGCCGTCCTGCACCGCGGTGAGCTTGGCGATGCCGAAGTCGAGCACCTTCACGTAGTCGGTGTCGCCCTCGACGGTGGTCAGGAAGATGTTGTCCGGCTTGAGATCCCGGTGGATGAGCCCCATCCGGTGGGCCTCGGCGATGGTGCGCAGCGTCTGGCCGATGATCTTGACCGCCGAGCGCACCGGCAGCGGCCCCAGCCGGCCCATGCGGTGCTTGAGCGTCTCGCCCGACAGGTACTCCATCGCGATGTAGAGCAGGCCGTCGGGCGCCTGACCGAAGTCGTGGATGATGATCGCGTTGGGGTGCCGCAGCCGGGAGGCGAGGTAGGCCTCGTGGCGAAAGCGCTCGACCGAGATGGGGTCGCCCCGCTGGTCGTGCAGCAGGATCTTGAGCGCGACCTGCCGGTCCATCGAGATCTGGCGGGCCTTGTAGACGGCGCCCATGCCGCCCTCGCCGAGCTTCTCGATGACTTCGAACCGGTCGTCGACGACCGACCCGAGGAGGTCCGCTGCTGAAAACTGGTCGTTGGGCATTCGCCTCCCACGGGTCCGACCCGGCGATTCTAACCGAGCGTGGTTCTCGATCAAGCTCACCGGCCACACGGGCCCCGCGTTGACCGGGCCGGGCGCGTCTGCGTACAGTCGGCTGTCCCTCAAGTCTTCGAGGTCAGGTGTGTATAGACCGGTCACCCGCTCGCTGGCGGTCCGCTGGGTCATCTTCGTGTCGTGCATCGGTCTCGCCGCGTGCGACGGCGAGTCTCCCGCCGAGCCCGCGCCGACCCCGGTCGACGCCGCGGGGCCCGAGTGCGAGGCCGACGCCCGCCGCTGCGGAGACGCCGGCCCCGAGGTCTGTATCGCCGGGGCCTGGGCCGCCGCCGATCCGTGCCCCGAGGGCGAGATCTGCGTCGAGGGCGCCTGCGCGCCCGAGCCGGTCTGCGCGGCGGGCGAGACCCGCTGCGCCGGGCCGATGCTGCTCGAGATCTGCGACATGGACGGCCTGGGGTGGCAGCCGACCGCCTGCGCCGAGGGCCGCTGCAACGTGGTCGACGGCGAGGCGGCGTGCGGCGAGTTGGCGTGCGATCCCGGCAAGCGGCAGTGCAACGGCGATCAGGTCGTCGTCGAGTGCAACGCCGAGGGCACCCGGCTGGACGTCGTCGAGACGTGCAACGGCGCCCGCACCGGCCGGCAGTGCGACCTCGGCGAGTGCGTCGAGCTGTGCGTGCTCAACGAGAAGGTCAAGACCAACGTCGGCTGCGACTACTGGGCCGCCGATCTGGACAACGCGCTGGTGCCGGGGGGCGACGGCTTCCTCAACGCCGCCCGGGCGCCCTACGCGGTCGTGGTCTCCAACCCCCACCCGGACTACACCGCCGAGGTGTCGATCTACAACAACGAGGGGCTGGTTCAGCTCGAGAGCGGATCGCCGGCCCAGACCCAGGTCCCGCCGCTGGGGCTGCACGTCTTCAACCTGCCCCACCGGGACATCGACGGCACCGGCATCACCCCCCGGGCCTACCGGGTGCGCAGCTCGATCCCGATCGTGGCCTACCAGTTCAACCCGCTGGACAACGAAGAGGTCTTCAGCAACGACGCCTCGCTGCTGCTGCCGAGCCACGTCCTCGGGGGCGAGTACTACGTCATGACCCGGGAGCAGAGCTTCGCCCGCCTGCGGGGCTTCCTGACGGTCATCGCCCTCGGCGACGAGCCGGTGACGGTCGACGTGACGGTCACCGCGCCGACCCAGCCCGGCCCGGGCATCCCGGCCATGCAGCCGGGCGACACCTTCCAGACGGTGTTGAGGCAGTTCGACGTGCTCAACATCGAGAGCGGGGCCCCGGGGGCCGATCTGACCGGCTCCTACATCAGCGCCGACGACGACGTCGTCGTCTTCGCCGGCAGCGAGGCGGCCAACGTGCCCAACACCAACGGCTGCGTCGACATCGACCCGATGACCGGCATGGGCGTCTGCCAGGCGTCCGTGCTCGATCCGGACATCCCGCTGACCGAGTGCCGGGACAACTACGACTGCAACTCGGCGGGCCTCAACACCTGCTGCGCCGACCACCTCGAGCAGCAGCTCTTCCCCACCAAGACCTGGGGCAAGCGCTACGTGGCGAGCAAGAGCTACGACCGCGGCGAGGAGAGCGACTACTGGCGGGTGCTGGCCCTCGAGGACGAGACCAAGATCGAGACCGTGCCGCCCCAGGTGCCGATCCCCAACCTGAACGCCGGGGAGTGGTTCGAATTCGGCAGCCGGGCGCACTTCGAGCTGATCAGCGACAAGCCGGTGCTGCTCGGGCAGTTCCTCGCCTCGGAGCACGCTCCGAACCCCAACTGGCGCGACCGCATCGAGCCGGGGGACGCCGCGACCGGCGACCCGGCCTTCATCCTCGCCGTCCCCGAAGAGCAGTACCGCCCCGACTTCGTCTTCCTCGCGCCCGACAAGTACGAGTTCGACTTCGTCAGCATGATCGCGCCCGTCGCGGCCGAGGTGCGGTTCGACGACCAGCCGGTGCCCACCGACTGGGAGCCGGTCGGCGACGGCGCCGAGTGGAAGGTGGCCCGATTCCCCATCGGCGACGGGGTGCACTTCATCAACTCCGACCTGCCGCTGTCGGTGATCGTCTACGGCTACGACCAGTACGTCTCGTACGGCTACCCCGCCGGGCTGAACCTGGACGTCGTCGACCCGGAGACCGGCGAGCCGGTCGAGCCGGGTGAGCCCGAGCCGGCGCCCGAGCCCGAGGCGGAGCCCGAACCCGAGGCGCCCCCCGCCGAGTGACCGCCCGCCCCGACAAGGAGGCATCGATGCGAAAGTTGACGCTCCCGACCGCCTGCGTGGCGATGGCTTGCGCGGCGCTCGTATTGGCCGGATGCGACGCAGAGGAGCAGGCGCCCGCGGATGATCCGATCATCGTGGTGCCCCTGCCCGACGGCGGCACACCCGACGCCGCCGCCGCCGACGATGACGGCGGGGCCCCCGACGGGGCGGTGACGCCCGACGCCGAAGCCGACGCCGGCCCCCCGGTCGACGCCGAGGTCCCGCTCGAGGATCTGACCCTCAACTCGCTGGTGCCCAACCGGGGCCTCGCCGCCGGGGGCTATGACATCCGGGTCATCGGCACCGGCTTCGTCGACGGCATGATCGTCGCGATCGGCGGCCAGGACTGCCTCGCGTTGCAGGTCGAGAGCGCCAACCGGGCCATCTGCACCGTGCCCAACGGCGCCGCGGGGCCGGCGACGGTCGCCTTGAGCCGGATCCGCGGCGACGACGCGCAGCGGGTCGAGGCCCCCGAGGGCTTCACCTATTTCGAGCCGGTCGAGATCGCGGCGGCGCTGCCCGGTCGGGTGCCGCTGCGGGGCGGCGTCGAGGTGGTGCTCCAGGGCACCGGGCTCATCGAGGGCAGCCAGGTGACCATCGCCGGCCAGCGGGTGGCCAACGTGGTGGCCAACGCCGACGGCAGCCTCAGCGTCTTCGCGCCGGCGGCCGAGCCGGGCCCCCAGGACATCGAGGTGGTCAACTTCAACGGCCGCGCGTCACTGCCCGGGGGCCTCTTCTACTACGAAGATCTGGCCGTCGATGTCATCGACCCGCCGATCGGCCCGACCGCTGGCGGGGTCGACGCCACCCTCCGGGGCACCGGCCTCACCCGCGACGCGCTGGTGCTCTTCGGCGAGCGGGGGGCCGAGGTCCAGGACGCCGACGACGCCCGCCGCCGGCTGGACGTGCTGGTGCCCGCCGCCGGCGGGCCGGGCCCGGTGGACGTGACGGTGGAGAACGCCAACGGCGAGCTGACCGTGCCCGGGGCCTTCGTCTACTTCGACCCGGCCGCCCAGGGCTTCCAGGTGGCCGGCGTGGCCCCGGCGAGCGGCCCGGTGGAGGGCGGCGCGCAGCTCTTCGTCGCCGGCTCGGGCTTCGGCGAAGGCACGACGGTCGCCTTCGATGGCCGCCCGCTCGACTGCGACGCGCTCGACGGCAACCGGCTGCGCTGCACCACCCCGCCGGGCGACATCGGCCCGGTGGACGTCGAGATCGCCGACGGCGCCGAGCGGGTGGTCATCGAAGACGGCTACACCTACTTCCAGACCCTCGAGATCATCACCATCATCCCCGACCGGGGCGCGGTGGCCGGCGGGGCGTTGGTCACCGTCAGCGGCACCGGCTTCGTGCCCGACATGACGGTGAACCTGGGCGAGGTCGAGCTGGAAGACGTGCAGGTCATCGACGAGACGACCCTGGTCGGGGTGACCCCGGCCAACAGCCCGGGGCCGGTGGATGTCCGGGCCCGGACGGCGTTCTCCCGGTCGACGATCCCCGCCGGCTTCACCTACTTCGACCCCACCAGCGACTTCGGCGGGGTCTGGGGCGAGGCGATCGAGGGCGCGGTCAACGTCACCGTGATCAACGCCGCCAACGGCGCCCCCGAGGCCGACGCGTCGGTGCTGGTCTTCTCGGGCGACGGCGCGCTTCAGCTCGAGGGGCTGAGCAACGCGCAGGGGCAGCTCACCCTGTCCGACCCGGCGCTGCGGGGGCCGGTGAACGTGACCGCCGCCAAGGAGGGCTTCGAGGCGACCACCATCGAAGAGGTCGTCGTCGAGAACACGACGATCCTCTTGCAGCCCAACGACGGCGAAGGCACCCCGCCGCCCGGCGTGCCGGCGGCGATCCTGCGGGGCACGGTGACCGGGCTCGACGTGCTGCCCAAGCCGGCCAACGACATCTTCGTCAACATCCTGGTCGTCGAGACCACCCACACCACGCCCTACAACCGCAACCGGCTGCCGCCCCCGGGCCCCGGCGGGCTGCTGCTGGAGGACGGCCCGTTCGAGATCATCGCCCGCCCCGGCGAGCTGGCGCTGGTGGCGACGGTGGGGGCGATCAACCGCGACACGCTCAAGGACTACGAGGACGGCCTGATCGACTACTGGTCGATGCGCCTGTCCCTCGACCCCATCGCGATGGGCATCCGACGCTTCGTCTCGGCCAGCCCCGGGGACCAGATCGACGGCCTCGACCTCGCGGTCGACCACCCGATGGATCTGCTCTTCCCCGCCGACCTGGACAACCCGCCCCGCGGCGCGCCGCCGGGCCCCGACCTGTACGCGATCCTGCCCCGGCTGAACTTCGGGGCCGAGGGCTACTGGGAGCTCGACGCCCAGTCGATCGCGGTCGACCCGGCGATCACCGTGCGCAAGATGCCCCGGCTGGACGGCTGGCCGGGCGACATCTCGTACTACCTCATCGCGCTGGCCTTCTCGGCCACGGCCGACAACACCCCGATGACGGTGACCATCGAAGAGACCCGCGATGTCGAGGCCGGCGTCTTCATCACCCCGTTCGTGGGGGCGCCCTTCGTCATCGACCCCGGCAACGGCGTGCTGGGCCCCGACCGGCGGGTGACTTGGGGCGTGGCGGACGGCTTCGACGGCCCCATCCGCCCGCCACACGCCAACCTGGTGACCATCGAGGAGCCGCAGCTCGGCCCGCCGAAGCCGCTGTGGCGCTATGTCACCCCCAGCCTCGTCACCGAGTTCGAGGTGCCCGAGCTGCCCGCGGAGGCCGGCGCCACCGGGCTCGGCGGCGGGGTCATGATCCTGACGATCTCGCCCTTCATCTCGGAGGGCCCGTTCGACTTCGACAACTTCACCTACAACGACCTCAACCGGTGGAAGAGCTGGGGGGTCACCTCGACCACCTTCACCCCCTGACGCCGCCCCGAGGCGACCCGTCGGGCCGTCGTCCGCCCGCCGCCGCCCGCCCGCCGCGCTCACCGCCGCGCCGCTCCTCGCCCTCGCTTGCCAGCCCGCAGGGTTCGGGTTAAGACCGGTGCATGCAGGTCTACACCAAGATCCTCATCGGTATGGCGGTCGGCGCGGTCATCGGGCTGACGCTGGGCCCCAACTCCTCGCTGCTCGAGCACGACCGCTACAGCTACAAGGACGCCCGTAGAGCCGAGCTGTACCTCGACCGGGCCGATCCGGGCAGCCGGCTGACGCTGCCGGGCAAGGCGCCTCTCGATCTGGCGGTGCAGGAGGTCGTACGGGGCGAAGTCCCCGACGCGACCGGGGCGCAGGTCGAGGTCGTGCAGTGGGTGCGGGTCGACTTCCCCATCACCGAGAAGCTGGCTCTGCTCGACGAGGACGGCGCCTTCCGCGAGCGGGTCGGCAAGCGCAGCGGCGAGCGGGTCACGGCGTGGCTGAAGCTGCAACAGATCCCGCTGGACGGGGGCGGCATCCAGACCGCGCCCCAGCCGATCAGCGCGCTGGGGGACGACATCATCGCCGTCCTGGCCCCGATCGGCGACCTGTTCATGCGGCTCATCAAGATGGTGATCGTGCCGCTGGTCTTCGCCTCGCTGCTGGTCGGGGTGGCCAGCCTGGGCGACGTGCGCAAGCTGGGGCGCATGGGCGGCAAGACCCTCGGGCTGTACCTGTGCACCACCGCCGTCGCGGTGACCATCGGGCTGGCCTGCGCCCACATCATCCAGCCGGGCGACTTCATCGATCAAGCCGACCGGGCAGCCCTGGTGGCGCAGTTCGCCGGGGACGCCGGGTCGAAGGCGAGCGCCGCAGCCGAGGCCCCGTCGACCATCGAGAACATCCTGTCGATCATCCCCCTGAACCCGATGGAGTCGCTCTCCTCGGGCAACATGCTCCAGATCATCTTCTTCGCGGTCATCCTGGGCATCGCGCTGACCATGCTGGGCCAGGGCGAGGGGCAGCCGGTCGTGCGCTTCTTCGACCGCATCCAGCAGGCCATGATCATCGTGATCCACATCGTGATGGCGATCGCGCCCTACGGCGTCGCCGCGCTGGTGGCCGAGGTGGTGGGCACATCCGGCTTCAGCGTGCTCAAGGCGCTGCTGGTCTATGGCCTCGCGGTGCTCGCCGGGCTCTCGCTGCACGCCGGGCTGGTCTATGGGGGGCTGGTGGTGTTCAAGGCCCGGCTGAAGTGGCTCGACTTCATGCGGGCCATCCGCCCGGCGCAGCTCATCGCCTTCTCGACGTCGTCCTCCTCGGCGGCCCTGCCCGTCTCGATGGAGTGCGCCGAGCAGAACCTGGGCGTCAGCAACGCCACCTCGAGCTTCGTGCTGCCCCTCGGCTCGACGGTGAACATGGACGGCACGGCGCTGTACCAGGGCGTCGCCGCGATCTTCATCGCCCAGGTCTTCCAGATGGACCTCACCATCGCCGATCAGCTCAGCATCGTGCTCGCGGCGACGATGGCCTCGGTGGGTGCTGCCGGCGTGCCCGGCGCGGGCATGGTCACCCTGGCGATGGTGCTGACCGCCTCGGGCATCCCTCAGGTCGGGCTGGCGCTGATCCTGGGCATGGACCGGCTGCTCGACATGTTCCGCACGGCGGTCAACGTGACGGGCGATCTGGCGGTGACGTCGGTGATGGCGGTCAGCGAGGGGGAGTCGATCCGGGTGCTGAGCGACGCCGAGGATCAGGCCGACCCCGAGCGGGGCTTCGAGCACCGGCTCGACAAGGACGAGCACCCCGTCGAGCCCGATTGAGCGGGGCGGGGCTCAGAAACCCCAGAGCATGCCGATGTTGAGTTGGAGCCCCTCCAGCTCACGGTCGCCGGTGAGCGGCTTGTAGTTGACCGGCCGCTTCTCGAAGGTGCCGTCTGCCAGCGGGCTGCGCTCGACGTCCTCGCCGTCGCGGAACATGCGCACCCCCTTCAGCGCGACGTCGAGGCGCACGATCTTCCACCGGAACTCGAAGCCGAGGCCGAGCTGGGCCATGGGCGTCGCGAAGTCCAGACGCTCGCCGAGCGCCTCGTAGCGGATGGAGTGCCCGGCGATGCCGATGCCGCCCATGAGGTAGGGCTGGAAGCGGCTGTCGGGCCAGCCGTAGAGCAGCATCGAGCCGGTGATCGGGGTGGTGATCCGGCTCACCCGGCCCGCGTCGCCCGGCGCCTTCTGGTCGGCGGCGAACACGTCGACCCCGATCTCGAGGCCGATGCGCCGGCTGGCGCGGAAGCGCAGCGCGCCGCCCATGCCCCCCATGTCGAGCTCGGCGCCGGTCTCGGCGTCGGCCAGCGAGAGCTGGGTGATGTGCGGCCCGGCGGCGACACGCCGCCGCTGCCACTCGGCGTCGGCTTCATCGGCGTATGCCGGGGGCACGCAGAGGAGTACGGCGGCGGCGAGAGCGAGACGCAGCATGATGACCTCCGAGCGGAATTCCCACATTTCGAGTATGACAGATCGCCGGAGTCGGTTTCGAGGGTGGTAGACGATCGCGCGCCATACGAGAGCTCGGCACACAGCCCGTTCAGCCGGCGCGCGGCATGCGGTAGAGTCGCCCCATGAGGACACGCCTCCCCTGCCCCCTCGTCGCCCTCGCGCTCCTGCCGCTGCTCGCCGCGTGCGGCGTCGCCCCGCAAGCGGATGACGGGCCGGTGCACCAGCGGCCGCCCGACAGCCGGCTCGACCCCGACGGCTACGCCGAGCTGCCCCCCCACGTCGTCGACGCCGTCTTCGCCGAGCAGAAGGCCGGGTTCAGCAACTGCGGGCGCAACCTGCCGGGCGCCTTCGTCGGCGGGGTCGCCCGGCTCATCTTCCTGCTCGACGAGCAGGGGCGGACCGAGCAGGTCTACGTGGCCGAGTCGGACGTCGGCAGCATCGACGTCGAGCGCTGCCTGCTCACCGCGGCCCGATTCATGGAGTTCCCGGTGCCCCGGGGCAGCGGCAAGACCCGGTTCGTGCGGGCCTTCCCCATCAACCCCGCGGCGCGGGGCACGGTCACCGAGCAGCCCGAGTCGTGGGGCTACCCCACCATCCGCGGCCGGCGGGACGCGATCCGGCAGTGTCGAGCCCGGTATCGCTATGACGGGCCGTTCCACCTGACGACCTTCATCGGGGGGCGAGGGCGGGTGCTCAGCGCTGGTTTCCACGCCCGGCACGCGACACCGGAGGGCTTCGCCGACTGCGTCATCCGCGTGATCCGGGAGACCACCTTCCCCGACACCGGCGATCAGGTGATGAAGTACCGGGCGCTGGTGGAGTTCCTGCCCGACGACTGACGCGCCGGGCGGGGGTGCGTGCGGCTCAGCTCGCGGCCATGTTCTTGCGCACGATCTCGCGCACATAGCGCAGCACGACGCTGACCGCCACGCAGTTGAGCAGGAAGTTGCGCAGCTTGCCCCGGTCGGGCGTGCGGAACTGATTGTAGAAGATCAGCTCGCCGAGGAAGAGCAGCCGGTCGTCGTCCAGATCGACCAGCCCCGGGATCCCGTCCTCGATGTAGCCCTCGGGCAACGCCGACTCGATGCCCGGCAGGCAGAACTCGGCCGGCAGCTTGGTGCGGTCGGGCAGGATCAGGTTGCACCGGTGGAAGAAGCGCAGCGAGGCGGGATCCTTGCCCGTCTTCTTGAGGACCGTCTCCACCTTCGGGCTGTGGCTGAAGCTGGCGTAGAGGTCGGGCTCGATCGGATCCGACGCGCTGGGCAGCTCCCGGGCGACGTGTGTCACCAGCTCGGGCAGGCCCGACGGCTGCCGGTGGATGCGCTGGAGGGCCCAGAAGCGGCCGGGGTAGATGTTGAATGGCTCGATGAGGCCGCTGAACGGCTCGAAGCTGAAGCTCAGCCAGGGCACGACCCCCGCCTTGCGGCCGCCGGACGCGATGGGCCGATAGACGCTCTGCACGTCCTGAATGTCCTGCACGAGCGCGTGCATCACGTCCCTGTCGAACAGCGTGTCGGGGGAGACCTCGAGGACCTCTCGCACCCGCTCGCTGATATCCCGCAGCCGCATCTCATACCTCCTGCGAGCACCCGCTCGCGCCCGGACCCGCTGGCTGGCGGTGCCGGTGAATCGATCGTCTACACATACCTACACAGCGCCAGACCGTCAACGTCCTGTCACGCCATGCTGCCGATCGCCCGCGTCGCCGCGCCCGATACATACGTGGCGGGCCGCCACGATCGGCGACCCGCCACGTCGGGGTGCCCCCAGCAGGACTCGAACCTGCGACACCAGGTTTAGGAAACCTGTGCTCTATCCGCCTGAGCTATGGGGGCCGGGAGTCAGTACTTGAGCAGGCTGTAGACCTGCCGGGGCGCCACCCGGCGGGCGCCGCCCAGATCGCACAACTCGATCATGACCAGCACCGAGGCCACCTCGGCGTCGAAGTGCTCCACCAGCCGGCAGGTGGCCTCGGCGGTGCCCCCGGTGGCCAGCAGGTCGTCGATGATGACCACCCGATCACCCTTCCGGATCGCGTCGGTGTGCACCTCGAGCGCGTCGCTGCCGTACTCCAGATCGTACTCGACCCGCTCGGTGGCGAAGGGCAGCTTGCCCGGCTTGCGCACCGGCACGAAGGGCAGGCCGAGGCGAGCGGCGACCGGCGTGCCGAGGATGAAGCCCCGGGACTCGATCCCGACGATGCGGGTCGCGCCGTGCACCCGGGCGAGGCCGCACAGCGCGTCGATGACCGCGTCGAGCGCGTCGGCGTCGGCCAGGACCGGCGTGATGTCCCGGAACAGGATCCCCGGCTTGGGGAAGTCGGGGATGTCGCGGACCAGCTTGCGCAGGTCGATCATCACGTCTCCTTCGGCGGCCTGTCAGCGGGCGGGCAGGTGCAGGAGCGGATCGACCGCCTTGCTCTCGAGGCGCAGCTCGAAGTGCAGGTGCGGCCCGGTACTGCGCCCCGTGTTGCCCAGCTCGGCAATCACGGCACCTTGCCGCACGGTATCGCCCTCGTCAACAAGGTTGCGGCGGTTGTGGGCGTAGACCGTGACCACGTCCCCGGGGTGCTGGATGATGACCAGATTGCCGTAGCCCCGCTGCTTGTTGTCGCTGTAGATGACCTTGCCGTCGGCCACCGCCTTGATGGGCGTGCCGGGGTCGGCGGCGATGTCGATGCCCTTGTGCACCCGCCGCCCGCGGGGGCCGAAGCCGCTGGTGAAGGTGCCCCCGTCGATGGGCCAGATGTAGGGGGACTTGCGGGCCGGCGCCGGCTTCCGCCCGGTGGGCTTCCCCGACTTCGGCCGGACCTTGGGGCGGGTCGGCGCTCGGCGCTTCCCCCCGGTGGCCGGCTGCTGCCCGCTCCCGGACGACGCCGAGGCGACGGCCCGGCGGGCGAGCAGCTCGTCGATCCCGTAGAGGAACAGGTGCTGGTCGACCTCGAGCCGGTCGGGATCGACCAGCCCGTTCAGCTCGACGATGTCCTCGACGGGCACCCCGTTCCGCTCCGCGATGCGGCTGACCGAGTCCCCTCGCTCGACGGTGTACCAGACCCCCACCAGCTCCGGCGCGTCGTCGGGCGAGACCGCCGGGCCCGGACCGCCGCAGCCGAGCAGCGTCGCCAGCACGACCGCCGCGGCGATGGGCCACCGACCCTCGGGCCCGGCGATCACCGGCGCTCGAAGCCGGGCAGATCCACCTCGGACATCGCCGCCAGCAGCTTCTCGTGAGTGAGATCGAGATCGAGGGGGGTGATGGCGGCCAGCCCCTCGGCCACCGCGTCGCAGTCGCTGCCGTCGAGCGGGTAGTAGCCGAGTCGATCGCCGCCGAGCCAGTAATACGGCCGCCCGCGGGGGTCCTCGCGCACGGTGACGGTGTGGCCGTAGTCCCGCAGGCCCCCTCGGGTCCAGCGGAAGCCGGTCACCGGCTCACCCCGGGTGTCGGGCACGTTGACGTTGAGCATGGTGCGCACCGGCCAGCGCCGGTTCAGCATCAGCTCGGCCACGGCCACCGCGACCGTCGTGGCCGGCCCGTAATCCAGCGGCGGGCGCCCGTCGAGGCTGATGGCGAACGCCTTGAGCCCGAGCAGCGCCGCCTCCATCGCCCCGGCGACGGTGCCGGAGTAGGTCACGTCGTCGGCCAGGTTGGGGCCCCGGTTGATACCGCTGACCACAAGATCGGGGGCGCGGGGCAGCAGCTCGTGGATGGCGAGGTAGGCGCAGTCGGTGGGGCTGCCGTCGACCGTCCAGCGCAGCTCACCGCGGGGGCGGGCCCGCAGCGGTCGGCCGAGGCTGATGAGCCGGGCGACGCCGGAGCGCTCCTGATCCGGCGCGACCACCGCCACGTCACCCAGAGCGCCGAGGGCCTCGGCGAGCGCCTGGATGCCGGGGGCGTAGAACCCGTCGTCGTTGGTCACCAGGATCAGTCGCCGGTCTGCCACCGGTGCCTCCTCGCATCACGCCGAGCGGGGGCCCGGCGGCGGGCCGGAAAACGAAAAAGGCCGCGAGGTGAGAACACCTCGCGGCCTGAGTCGGGGTGAGAGGATTTGAACCTCCGACCACTTGCACCCCATGCAAGTGCGCTACCAGACTGCGCTACACCCCGAGACGGGTGCGGAATCTACGGTGTCTCCGCACCCCAGTCAACCCTTTTCCCGCACCGGTGGCGCGGTCAGGTATTGATCGCGTTCTTGAGCACCTGGCTCGGCTTGAACGTCAGCACCTTGCGCGGCGCGATCCGGATCTCCTCCCCCGTCTGGGGGTTGCGCCCGGTGCGCTCCTTCTTCTGGCGCACGACGAAGTTGCCGAAGCCGCTGATCTTGATCTTCTCGCCAGTCTCGAGGGTCTCTTTGATGGACTCGAAGACCATCTCGACGATGTCGGCGGACTCCTTCTTGGAGAACCCGTCGAGGTTGTCGTAGACCTGCTCGACGATGTCGGCCTTGGTCATGGTCGCCACGTATCCCTCCCGTGCCGGGAGGCTCACACGCCGGCGCGGGTCCGGCGCCGCGAGCCTCAGAGCGCCGCGCGGGCGGCCGTGACGACGTCGGCGAACGCCTGCGGGTCGTTGATCGCCAGATCGGCGAGCACCCGTCGGTCGAGCTCGATGCCCGACTTGCGCAGACCGTTCACGAAGCGGCTGTAGCTCAGGCCGTGGTTGCGGGTCGCGGCGTTGATGCGCACGATCCACAGGCGGCGGAAGGCCCGCTTGCGCTGCTTGCGGTCGCGGTAGGCGTAGCACAGGGCGCGCTCGACGGCCTCGACGGCGCTGCGGAACAGGCGACCGTGCGCCCCGCGATAGCCCTTGGCGAGCTTGAGGACCCGGTTGTGACGGCGGCGGGCTTTGAAGCCCCTCTTGACCCTCGGCATGGTTCATCTCCTCTGTGGTCGCACGCCCCCGGGATCTTCGGGCCCGGATGTTCTCGCGCGCGTCCAGTCGAGCGGTGGTTGGCAGCGCCGCTTCAGGCGTAGGGCAGCTGGGACTTGACCAGCTTGGCGTCCCCGGTCGCGAGGAAGCCGGGGTCGCGGAGCTGACGCTTCCGCTTGCTGCTCTTCTTGGTCAGGATGTGCCGGCGGTTGGCCCGGCTGTACTTGACCTTGCCACTCTTGGTGACCTTGAAGCGCTTGGCCGCCCCGCGATTCGTCTTCATCTTGGGCATGTTCGCCGTCCTTCGTCGAATCTGGTTCGGGAGCCGTCCCTCACCGACCGATGGGCCGGGACGAAACGACAGCGCCCGCCGGCTGAGCCGGCGGGCGCTGGGGTAGGCACGGGCGGGATCGAACCGCCGACCCCTTCCACGTCAAGGAAGTGCTCTCCCACTGAGCTACGCGCCTGAAATGCTCCCCGTGGAGCGCGGCGTGTTCTATCAGGGCCCCGGAGTACGCGTCAACCTAAAATGCGGTGATTTTCGGGGGTTGACCGCCGACGGCCCGGGCGGTGTGATCGCCGCCTACCCCCGGAGACCCCATGCCCCGCCGCGACAGCCCGCCGATGCTGCCCGATGTCGTCGCCCGGCTCGTCGAACCGCTCGCCCGGGACGCCTCCGACCCGCTGCGGCGGATCGGGCTGGCCTGGGCCGAGATCTGCGGCACGCCGCTGTGGCGCCACATCGAACCGCTCGAGCTGCGCGACGGCACCCTGCACGTCGGCGCCCGGGGGCCGGTGTGGCGGGACGCGGTCTTCCACGAGCGGCGGGTGCTCACCGAGCGGGTCCGGCGGTACGCCCCCGGGGTGCGGCGGATCTGGCTGCACACGCTGCCCGGCGACGCGGCGGCACCCGCGCCTGCGCAAGCGGCCCCGGCGTTGACCCCCCGCACCGCGGGCATCGGCGACCCCGATCTGCGAGCGGCGTTCGAACGACTGCTCGCCGCCCGGCGGGCGGCGCCCTCCCCGCGGGAGCCGTGAGGCGCCCTCCCCGCGGGCGTCTCGAAGCGCGGCGGTCGACGAAGGGCGCGTCTTGGCTGGTCCTGGGCTGCGCAACGTGGTAAAGCAGGCGCCGTTGGGCCCGCCGGGACTTGCCGGGCCAGCCCGCCATCCGCCTGCCGAGAGCCCGATGACCGAGACCCGATTCACCGACCTCCCCCTCTCCGACAACATCCACCGGGCCCTCGAGGACATGGGCTACGAGCGACCGACGCCGGTCCAGGCCAGCGCCATCCCGTTGGTGGCCACCGGCCGCGACCTCATGGTGCAGAGCCAGACCGGCACCGGAAAGA
This sequence comes from bacterium, assembly GCA_030426085.1. Lineage (GTDB taxonomy): Bacteria > Myxococcota_A > Bradymonadia > UBA7976 > UBA1532 > JACKDM01. Next base: position 110,183 of record JAUHYW010000009.1, read on the forward strand.
CCGCCGCCTTCGGCATCCCGGTCATCGAAGCGCTCGGTGACCGCCCGCAGGGCATCCGGGCCCTGGCCCTATGTCCCACCCGGGAGTTGGCCCGTCAGGTGGCCGAGGAGTTCAACCGCCTCGGCAAGCACGCCCGGGTCCGCACGGTCGCGGTCTACGGCGGCGCCTCGCTCGAGAAGCAGATCGCCGAGATGCGGTTCGCCCAGATCGTCGTCGGCACCCCGGGGCGGGTGCTCGATCACCTGCGGCGGCGCACGATGAAGCTCGACAAGCTCAGCATGCTCGTGCTCGACGAGGCCGACGAGATGCTGAGCATGGGCTTCGCCCAGGAGATCAACGCGATCATGCAGTTCGTGCCGGGCAACCGGCAGACGCTGCTCTTCTCCGCGACGATCCCCGAGGACATCAAGCGCTACGCCCGGCGCTACATGAAGGAGCCGGAGTTCCTCAGCCTCATCGAGGAGAACGTCGGCGCCGACGACGTCGAGCACCACTACTACATGGTCAGCGGGGTCGGCCGGCCGCGGGAGCTGGTGCAGGTCATCGAGTACGAGGAGCCGGAGTCGGCGATCATCTTCACCAACACCCGCCAGGACTCCGAGCTGGTGGCGCGCTACCTCAAGCGCCAGGGCTACAACGCCGAGTACCTCAACGGCGACCTGCCCCAGCGGGAGCGGGAGCGGGTGATGCAGCTCAGCAAGGAGAAGAACCTGCGGTTCCTCTGCGCGACGGACATCGCCGCCCGGGGCATCGACATCAGCGAGCTGAGCCACGTCATCAACTACATCCTGCCCGAGTCGCCCGAGGTGTACATCCACCGCACCGGGCGCACCGGGCGGGCCGGGTCGAAGGGCACCGCCATCAGCCTCATCGGGCCCCGTGAGATCGGGGTCTACTATTACCTCAAGCGCATCTACAACGTGGCGCTCCAGGAGCGCACCGTGCCGACCCAGGCGGAGATCGAGTTGCGGCGCGAAGAACGACGGACGGACGGTCTGGTCGAGGAGATCCTCGGCAGCGTGGAGGGGGCCCGGCCCGATGCCAACATGCGGGCGCAGGTCATGCGGCTGCTCGAGCGGGACGAGGCGGTGGAGGTGGTGCAGGCCCTGCTGATGCACTTCAACCAGCGGGGCGCCCAGCGAGCGAGCGGGCCCAAGGCGGGCGGCGTGCTCGACGACGTGCCCCGCCCGGAGCGCACCGCGCCCGGCAGCCGGCCGGTGTCGGTCTCGGGGGTCGCCGATCGGGTGGCCCTGATCACGAGCGCCCACCGGGGCCCGGCGGCCCGCAAGGCGGCCCCGGCGGCCAGCAAGGAGGCCCCGGCGGCCGAGGCGGCTGCCGAGGCGCCGGCCCGCGAGCCGGCCCTCACCCCGGAGCCCACGCCGGCCCGCGCGCCCGACCCCGAGCCGGAGTCCGAGCCGAAGCCGGAGGCCGAGAGCACCCCCGAGGCGGCCCCCGAGCCCACCGAAGCGACCGAGGAGAGCCCGCCCCGCCGTCGGCGACGCCCCTCGAAGCAGAGTGAGCCCCAGGCGGCCGCCCCGGCCGAGCCGGAGGAGCCCGCCGAGCCCGAGGCGCCGAAGGGCCCCCAGATGAGCCGGGTCTTCGTGAGCCTGGGGGAGCGGGACGGCTACGACGTCGACGAGCTGCGCGACACGCTCGCCGAACTGGGCGGCCTGCTGCCCGAAGATCTGCGGGACATCGAGGTCAACTCCCGGCACAGCTTCGTCACGGTCGAGCGGGAGTTCGCCGAGGACTTGATCGCCGCGGTGAATGGGGAGACTCTGGACGACAGGTCGGTTCGAGTGGAGTTCGCCCGCAATGGTTGATCGCACCCGCACGCTGGGATCGCTCTGCGCTCTGGCGATGCTCGCCGGCTTCGCCTGCACGCCGCCGCCGGTCGAGCCCCCCAAAGAGAAGGCCGCCGAGAGCAACCTGCCCCCGGCCAAGGTCGATCTGCCGCCGCTGATCAAGCTCGAGGGCACCATCCCGCCCGAGACGCACCCCGATCACACGATGCGCATCGACGGGCTGCTCGCCCGGCGGGACAAGTACCTCGACCAGAAGGTGCTGGTCCGAGGCTACCTCATCGGCAAGTACGAGTGCCCCAAGGACGCCGACAAGTGCGAGCGCCCCCATGTGTGGCTGGCCGACTCGCCGGCCGGGGGCGACAAGAAGCTGATGGTCGTCGCCCTCGAAGAAGAGCGGGTCGAGAAGCTCGAAGAGGGCGAGCAGTACGTGGTGACCGGCCGCTTCGCCCAGAAGTCGGCCGACGGCTTCGTGCGCTCCGAGGGGCTGCTGCTGCACGAGAGCATCGAAGGTCTCGATGACCCCGAGGGCGAGAAGGCTCGCTGAGCCACCCGGCGCCCCCCGCCCGACGGCGCACGCCGCGCGCCGTCAGCTCTCCCACTCGAATCCAGCGTGACAGGCTCGATGGGCGGGAGATACGCCGTCCGGGGGCTCGCTGAGCCCTTACCGACCGGTCTCAGCGCTCGACGGTGAGCAGGACCCGCTCGCTGGACGCGCCGAAGAAGGCGCCCGGCGTGTGCAGCGACCCCGACAGCTCGACGAAACGGAAGCCGACCAGCCGCAGCATCGCCAGCACCTCATGGGCGCTGAAGAGCCGCAGGGCGATGTCGTACTCCCGCTGGGTGCCGTCGGCGTAGACCAGGAAGCGCTTGGTCATCAGCCGACTCGTCAGGTGGTCGAAGTCGACGTCCTCCTGGATGAGACAGCCGTCCCCCTCCCACCAGTTGCGCGCCGGGATCGACTGGATCGCGTGATCCCGATTGGCCACGTCGATGAGGAAGCGCCCGCCGGGCTTGAGCGCCCGGTACACTCCCCGCAGCACGATGAGGTTCTGGGCCTCGGTGAAGTAGCCGAAGGTGGTGTTGAAGCAGAACGCGCCGTCGAAGACCTGATCGAACTCCAGGTCGCGCAGGTCGCCGTGCACGAACTTGATCGACGCCTGCTTGGCCTGGGCCCGCCGCAGGGCGTTCTGCAGCAGGTCGAGGCTCAAGTCGAGACCGACCATCTCGTAGCCCCGCCGGGCGAGCGGTACGGTGTGCCGCCCGTACCCGCAGCCGAGATCGAGCATGCGGCCGCCGGAGGGCACCGAGAGCGCCGACTCGATGAAGTCGACCTCGGTGCGGAGCTGCTCGCCGGTGGTCGGCGGCTCCGAGCGGATGTAATCCTGGGAGAACAGCTCCTGGTACCAGGCGCCCTCGGTGGGGCGGTGGCGGCCGGCGTTCTGCTCGGCGATGCCCAGGATCGCCTCCCGGGCCCAGACCGGATCGGCGTCCGGCGGGATCAGATCCTCGAGGCGCGGCGGCGCCGGGCTCGTCGCCGGCGGGGTCGAGCCCGGGGCGACCCGGAAGTCGTCGGTCAGGAGAACGTCGAACGACTCATCGGGGCTGCGCTCGTCGATCTCGAGGGCGTCGCCCTCGAGCACGTCGAGCACGTCGAGCGGCGGGTCGGAGGCCAGCGGATAGCGCTCGTCCTCCCGGCTGCCGCCGGTCAGGTTGCGCTCGGGCGTCGGCGGCGGTGTACTCTGGCGGCGCGGGCTGCGGCGGCGGGTCTTGAAGACCGCCGCCAGGGGGGCCGCGCCGGCGCTCTCGCCGATGGCGAAGAGGCGCTCCTTGACCTCCCCCGACGCTACGCCTTCCCCCGCGCCGGATCCGGGCGGGGTGCGCTGACGGTCGCGATCATCGTTTCGGCTCAACTGCCGGCCTCCACCGCACACCTCAGCCTAACACCTGACACCGGGTTGTGCGCCATCTCGCGCATCAGGCGGTCTTCCGCGCGATGGCCTCGCCCATCCGGATCGGCTGGTCGGGCGACAGATCTTCGGGCACGACGTCGGGATCGGCGAAGAGCACCACCACCGTCGAGCCCAGCCGGAAGACGCCCAGCTCGTCCCCCCGGGCGATGGGCAGGCCCTCGTCGTAGAGCTTGTGCACCGCCGGCAGACCCCGGTTGGCCACGATGTCCTGGTCGTAAGCCATCGTCATGTGGCCCACCGAGGTGGCGCCGACCATCACCGACGCCACCTCGCCGAGGGGGCTGTCGACGTAGGTCACCACCCGCTCGTTGACGCAGAAGAGGTCTTCGATCCGGGTCACCGCGGCCTGATTGACCGGCCACAGGTGGCCCGGCACATAGCGCGAGGCGACGATGCGGCCCTCCACCGGGTGGTGCACCCGGTGATAGTCCCGGGGGCTGAGGTAGACCGTGACCCATGAGCCGTGGGCGAAGCGCTCGCCCTCGTGGCGGTCACGCAGCAGATCGGCCACCGAATAGCTGCGCCCCTTGGCCTGGATGAGCTGCCCGTCCTCGATGCGGCCGCTGTTCGAGATGTGCCCGTCGGCCGGCGACACCGCGAACCCCGGCCGCCGGTCGATGGGCCGGGCCCCGGGCTTGAGGCGCCGGGTGAACAGCTCGCCGATGGTGCGGTACTCGGAGACCGGCAGCTCAGCCTCGTCGAGATCGATGCCGTAGCGCGAGGCGAACACCCGCACGCTGGTGCGGGTGATGGGCGACGGCAGCCGGGCATGGGCAGCGGCGCCGACCGCCCGGCTGAGCAGGTTCTTGGGGATCAGGCCGAGGGTGCCGATCAGGAGGGCGTCTTTCACGTCGAGTCCACTCTGGAATCCACTTGGGGGGTCCGCTCGGGGCGCGCTCTGGAGTCCGACCGGGCCGAAGCCCGGCCCGGCTCAGAGCTGCTCCATGGCCTGCTTACTCGGCGCATGAGCGGGGTCGAGGCCCAGCGCCCGGCGGAACATGTCCTTGGCCTTGCGCGCGTCGCCGAGCGCGTGCCGGACCATGCCGAGGTGGTAGAACACGTCCACCCGGCCCGCCTTGTCGAGCTTCATCTGGTGCAGCAGCACCGTCTGGAAGATCTTGAGCGCCTGATCCCAGTCCTGCCGCCGATAGTGCAGATGGCCCAGCTTCACCAGGTTGGGCACATAGGTCGCGTCGTACTCGAAGCACTCGGTGAAGTACTGCAGCGCGGCCTCTTCGTCCCCCCGCTCCTCGGCGACGCAGCCCATCCGGTAGTTGTAGGTGAACAGCTCCTTGTAGCGGCGGGCCGCCTTGAGCTGCTCGATGATGGCCACCAGGACCGGCTCGGCGTCGGCGTGACGCCCGGCGGAGAAGTAGGCCTCCAGCATCTGGTCGGCGACCTTCAGATCGTCGGGCGCCAGCCGGAAGGCTTCTTCCAGGGCCCGCACCGCGCCGTCGTGATCGCCGGCCGCCGTGCGCAGATCGGCGATCTCGCTGAGCAGGGCCACCCGGTCGGCGCCCTCGGCCCCGGCCAGCCGCCGCTCGAGCAGCTCGGCCACCCGGGCGTCGTCCCCCGCGTCGCGGGCCATGCGGACCAGGGCCTCGAGCGCCTCGTCGTCCCCGTTCTCGGCCACCGCCGACTCCAGCGCGGCCTGCGCCTTCTCCGGCTGGTCGAGCTGATCGAGGTACAGCAGCCCGATGCGGCGCCAGGCGGTCGCCTTGTCGTCGCCCTCGGCGTGGGCCAGGGCCCGCTCCAGTGTCTCAGCGGCCTTCTCCCACTCCCCGCTGCGCTCGTACAGCCGGGCCAGCACGGTCAACGCGCCGGCGTGGTGGGGGTCGGCGTCGAGCACCTCGTTGAGCGTCTCGATGGCCAGATCGGCGTCGCCGAGGTGCTCATTGGCCACCGTGGCCAGCTTGACCAGCAGCCCGATGATCACCCCGCTCTCGGCGCCCTCCTCCCGCAGCACCGACACCCGATCGCGCAGCGCCTCGACGAGGTCGTACCACCGGGCGTCGCTCTCGTAGAGCGAGAGCAGCCGATCGAAGGCCGCGGCGTTCTTGGGCCGCAGAGCCAGGATCTGCCGGTAGTACTCGATGGCGTTGTCCGACCGGTCCAGGTGCTGCTCGGCGTTGTCGCCCAACGCGGCGAGCACCTCGACCCGCTCCGACTCCGCCTCGACGATGGAGAGCTTCTTGACCAGCACCTCTTGCAGGTAGTGCCACTCCTCCATCTCGCGGTACAGGCCGCGCAGGGCCTCCATCGCGCCCGCGGAGTCCGGCTCGAGGTCGAGCACCTTCTCGAACGACTCCGCCGCCCGGGCCTTGTCCTCCAGGCGGTCGCGGGCCAGCTCACCCATACGACCGTGGATCACCGCCAGCTTGCCGCCGTCGTAGACCGTATCCGCCCGGCGGGCGAGCACGTCGTAGAGAGCCTCGTAGTCCCCGGCCAGCTCGTGGATGCGCTCCAGGGCCGAGAGCGCCTCGGCGTCGGTCTCGTCGATGTCGAGGATCTCGTTGTACGCCTCGACCGCCGCCGCCGCGTCGCCCAGCTTCTCGGTGCACAGCACGCCGAGCTGATGCAGGCGGGCCTTCTTCTCGTCGAGGTCGAACATCGCCGCGGCCTTGCGCCGGTAGACGTCGGCGAGCTGCTCCCAGCTCTCGACCCCGCGGTACAGCTCCTCGAGGGCGTCGAGCGCCCGCTCGTTGAGCTCGTCGATCTCCAGCGCCTGCCGGTAGTGATCGACCGCCCGCCCCGGATCCTGGAGCCGACCCCGACACCACTCGGCGATGCGCAGGTGATCCTCGAGCATCAGATCGGGATCCTCGAGCCGGGTCTGGGCCGACTCGAAGGCGTCGGCCAGCTCGCTCCACGCGCCACGCTCGGTGGCGATGCGGATCAGCCGCTCCCGGATCTCCTCATCCTCGGGCAGCTCGTCGAACGCCTGCAACAGCGCCTTGAGGGCCGTCGCGCCATCGTTGAGCCGGCTCTCCCGCAGATCGGCCGCCATCGCCCAGAGCTGGGCCCGGTCGCGGCGGTCATCGGTCAGCTCGATGCGCATCTCGGTGAGGATGGCCAGCTTCTCCCACTCCCCGGTGTCCCGATAGATCGGGTCGAGCACCTCGGCGATGGACTGACGAAACTCGATGCGGACCGCCAGCTCCTCCATGCGCTCGAGGCTGTAGGCGTGGTCCGGCTTGTCCCACAGCACCGAGCGATACAGCTCGATGGCCGCCGCGACGTCGCTCTCGACCGCCTCGAGCAGGTAGCCCAGGCGGAAGCGCAGGTCGAGCAGCTCGGCCTCCTCGGCCCCGATCTCGATGCGCCGCCGCAGCACCTCGATGAGCGTGTTCCACTGCTGCCCCTTCTGGTACAGCCGGTCCAGCGCCCGCAGGGCCTCGTCGTCGTAGGGGTCGTTGCTCAGCACCGCCTGCCACGAGGCGACCGCCGGCTTGTGCTCCTCGAGCTTCTCGTCGTACAGCCGGGCCAGCCGCCGGTGCAGCACCCGGGCCACCTCACCGTCGACCCCGGCGTCCACCTGGGTCTGGAACAGCAGCGCCAGCGGCTCGTGCAGCTTCAGCTCGTCGGCCAGCGCGTCCAGCTCCTCGTAGTTGCTGGCATCGGCCGGGTCTTCCTGGAAGGCGCGGGCGTAGGTGTCGAACGCCGCCCGGGGGTTCTTGAGCACCGCGTTCTGGAGCTGGGCCAGCCGCTTGAGCAGCTCGATGCGCTCGTAGGGCTGGTCCAGGTCGAGGAGCTGCAGCTCGTAGATCCGGGCCAGCGCGTCGGGCTCGTCCTTCTGCTCGTAGAGCGGCTCGAGCACCCGGCTGGCGGTCAGCCGCTGCTCGGGATCGTCCAGCAGGCGCTCGAGGGCCGCGCGGGCCTCCACCGAATCCGGCGAGCGGCGCAGCACGTCGCCGTAGCGCTCGATGGCCGCCCCCGGCTGACCGAGCTGATGCTCCAGCACATCGCCGATGCGCAGCTCGAGGGCGTCGACCCGGGCCGGATCCTCGTCGAGGTACTCGTCGCGCTCCCCCTCCAGCAGATCGATCAGATCGGGCCAGCGGCCCTCGCCGCTGAACAGCCGGTCCAGCGCGTCGAGCGCCTTGCGGTCGCGGGGGTCGAGGTCGAGCACCGAGCGGTAGGCGTGGATGGTCTCGTCGACGTCGCCCAGCCGGACCTCGTAGGTCTCGGCGATGCGGTACAGCAGCGGCTTCCGATCGGCGTCGGCGTCGACCGTCTCCAGCTTCTCCCGCAGCATCTCGATGAGCGCGTCCCACTCCTCGGTGCGGGCGTAGAGGCCGATGAGGGCCTCGATGGCCGTCAGATCCTCGGGGTCGTCCTGGAAGACCCGCCGGTAGGTGTCGATCGCCCGATCGGGCCGGCCCAGCCGGGTATCCCACAGATCGCAGACCCGGAAGAGCAGCTCCTTGCGCTCGACCAGATCGGCGGCGAACTCGGCCTTGCGCTCGAGCACGACCACCAGATCCTCGTGGCGCGACTCGGCGGCGAGGATGCGCTCCAGCGCGTCGAGGGCCTCGACGTTGGCCTCATCGAGCTCGAGCACCTTGCGGTGACTCTCGATCGCCCGCTCGGGCGACTCGAGCTGCGCGTCGTGGATGTGGGCCACCTTGAGCAGGATGCCCACCGCCGCCTGCGCGTCGGGGAAGCTGTCGATCCCCTCCTCGTAGATGTCGACCAGCAGACTCCACGCCTGGAGCTGACTGCCCAGGCGATCCAGCTCACGCTGGAGGTCGGGGTTGCCGTAATCCTCGCGGAACGCCCGACCGAACGCCTGGAAGGCCGACTCGGGCGAGCCCAGCTTCTCCTCCTGCTTCTCGGCGATGCGCCGCAGGGTCTCCAGCCGGCTCCAGCGGTCGTCCTGGAAGTGCAGCTGCACCTCGAGGACCGAGACCCAGTCGGCCCAGCGTTCGCGGTCGGCGTAGAGCGGCTCGAGGATGCGGGCCAGCTCCTGGCGCAGCGGCTCGTCGGGATCGGCCGCCAGATCGGCCAGCACCTTCTCCAGCGCGGCCAGCGAGGCGTCGTGGCTCGGCGCGTCCTCGAAGAGCACCGTGCGCCACGCCTCGACCGCCCCCTGGGGGTCACCCAGGCGGGCGTAGAGCACCTCGCCGAGCTGATGCCGCAGCGCCGCGCGGTCGTCGGCCTCCGAGGCGTACTGGATCTCGTCCCGCAGCAGATCGGCCAGCTCGTCCCACCGCTGGCCCTCGCGGAAGAAGCGCTCCAGCTCCTTGAACGCCTTCTGGTTGTCGGGCTCGATCTCGAGTACCCGGCGGTAGGTGACGATGGCCCGCTCGACGTCGCCGATGACCTCCTCGAGGAGCTGGCAGACCCGGAAGTACAGGGTCTTCTGCTCGTCGGGGTCGAGGGCGTTGTCGGCCAGCTCGGAGTAGAGCCCGACCAGCGCCTCCCAGGCCGCCGTGCGGGTGAACAGCTCGACGAGGGCGCCGACCGCGGCCTTGTTGTCCGGCTCGATGCCGAGCACCTCGCGGTAGACGTCCCGGGCCTGCTCGTCGCGGTGGCAGTGGCGCTCGAGCACCGCGCCCAGCTCCAGGAGCAGGCTCACCCGCAGCAGCGGATCAGGCGTCTCGCCGGCGACGTCCTCCAGCAGCAACGCCAGGTCGTCGTAGCGGTCGGTGACCCCCGCCAGCCGCTTGAGGTCGGCCCGGTTGTCGGTGTGGTCCGGCATCAGCCGCAGCACCCGCCCGCAGGTCTCGAACGCCGCCGCCGGATCACCCAGCTTCTGCTCCTCGAGGCGGGCGATCTCCCGGAGGGTCTCGACCCGGGCGATGGGATCGCCGAAGGCCCCCGACTGCTGCGCCTCGAGGACCGGCACCAGCGCGGCGTGGTCCTCCTCGGCGCGGTAGAGGGGCTCGAGGATGCCGGCGACCGACAGCCGGTCGACCCCGGCCCGCATCGCGGCGTCCTCGTCGGCGAACAGCTCGGCCAGCGCCTGCCGGGTCGCCGGGTGGGCCGGCGCCCGGGAGAGCACCTGGCGATACAGCTCGAGCGCCCGCTCGCCCTCGGCCAGCCGGATCTCGCAGACCCGACCCAGGCGATACTCGAACTCGGCCAGGGCGGCGTCGCCCTCGGTGATCGAGATGCGGTGCTCATAGAGCGACGACAGGTCGATCCATCGCTCGGTGTTGCGGTACAGCCGCTCGAGGTTGTCCAGCGCGGCCACGTCCCGCTCGTCTTCGAGCATCAGCCGGCGCCACGTCTCGATGCCGGCCTCCGGATCCTGCAGCTCGTTCTCCTGGATGCCGGCGATGCGCTCCAGCAGCAGCTTGCGCTCGGGCAGCTCGGTGGCCAGCTCGGCCTTGCGCTCCAGGATCTCGACCAGGTCGATGGGCGCCCCGGTGGCGTCGTACAGCGCTTCGAGGGCGTCGAGCGCCTTGCGGTTGTCGGGCTCGATGGCGAGTACGTTGCGGTAGTCGCCGATGGCCCGGTGGGCGTCGTCGAGGTGGGTCGCGGCCACGACCGCGATCTCGAGGTGGATGTCGACCGCCCGGTGGGGGGCCAGCATGACCACGTCGGCCAGCAGATCGGCGAAGGCGGCGTAATCGCCCAGCAGGGCCGCCAGCCGCTTCAGCTCGGCCTCGAGCCGGGGATCGGCCTCGCTGATGCGATAGGCCTCGGCCAGCGAGCCGAAGGCCATGGCCGGGTCGTCGAGCTGCGCCTCCTCGATGAGCGCGATGCGCTCGAGGGTCTGCACCTGCTCGTCGGGGCCGGCCAGCTCTTCGAGGGTCAGCCGCAAGGTATCCCGCAGCTTCACCCACTCGCCGTCCTTCTCGTAGAGCGGCACCAGGATGCGGGCCGCCGGCAGCCGGACCTCGGGCTCGGCCAGCAGCCCCTCGAGGGCCGCCCGGGCCTCGGCGTGCTTCGGCGCCCGCCCGATGACCGCCTGGAAGCACTCCACCGCCCGCATCAGATCACCGATGTGGTCCCGCTGCAAAGCACCCATGCGGAACTCGAAGCCGTTGCGCTCGGCGTCGTCCCGAGCCAGCTCCCGCTCCCGGTCGAGGATCTCGAGCAGCTCCAGCGGCTGCTCCATCATCTCGTAGAGCCGGTCGAGGTGGGCCAGCGCGTCCCGGTTCTCGGGGTCGAGGTCGAGCACCTGCCGGTAGACCATCACCGCGTCGTCGGGGCGCTCCAGCGCGTTCTCATAGGTGCCGGCCGCGCTGAACAGCAGCGCGATGCGGGCCCCGGCGTCCTCGAGGTGCTCGGCGTGATCGAGCTGGACCTCGACCAGCCGCTCCCAGTTGCCGGCGCCGGTGTGCAGCCGCTCCAGCGCGACGTGGGCCCGCAGATCGTCGGGGTCGATCTCCTCCCGCACCCGGGCATAGGCGTCGATGGCCTGCGCCGGATCCTCCAGGCGCAGCTCGTACAGCTCGCCCAGCCGGAAGCAGAGGGCCGCCCGGGCGTCCGGCTCGAGGGTCAGCTCGACCCTGCGGCCGATGATCTCGGCCAGGGCGTGCACGTCGTCGACCCGCAGGTAGAGCCGATCGAGGCTCTCGAGGGCCTGCATGTCGGTCGGATCCTCATCGAGGATGCGCCGGTTGAAGGCGATCGCCTCCATTCGATCGTCGATCTTCTCCTCGTAGAGCGCCGCGACCCGGCCCAGCATGTCCCGCTTGAGCACCGGGTCGAGCATCATCGCCTTGTCGGGATCGTCCAGCCCGGCGCGCAGCACGCCGGCCAGCTCGGTCCAGGCGTCGAGCCCATGGGCCAGCCGCAGCAGCTCGGCGAGCACGTCGGCGTTGCCGTAATCCTCGGCGAAGGCCGCGCCGTAGGCCTCGAAGGCCGCCCGCTCGTCGCTCGCCTCGCTCTCGTAGGCCCGGGCGATGCGGACCCACAGACCCACCCGCTCGGCGACGCCCTCGGCGTCACCCAGCCGGATCTGGAGCAGCTTGATGCCGTTCTGCCAGTCCCCGCGGGACGCGTAGATCGGCTCGAGGATGTCGCATGCCCGAGCCCGCAGAGCGACCGACTCGTAGTCGGCCTCGACGTGGGACGCCAGCAGGCTCTCCAACGCGTCGCGGGTCGGCTCGTGACGGGAGTCGGCCTCGAGCACCTCGGCGTAGCGATCCAGCGCGTCGGCCGGCGACTCGAGCTGGTGCTCGAGCACCTGGGCGAGCTGGAAGCCGAGCGGGATGCGGTCGTCGCCCTCGGCGTCGGCCAGCCGGCTCTCGAGCAGATCGGCCAGATCGCGGAAGCGCCCGACCTTGTAGAAGATGCGCTCCAGCGCGGCGACCGCCTCGGGCTGACCGGGCACCTCTTCGATCACCCGGCGCCAGGTGTCGACCGCCGAGTCGGGGCTGTCGAGGTTGTCCTCCCACAGCCCGGCGATGCGGATGAGCATCGGCACCCGCTGCTCGACCTCGTCGAGCAGGCGCAGCTTGCGCTCGCAGACCTCGACCAGCCCGGCCCAGTCCTCCAGGCGGGTGGTCAGCCGGTCGACGGCGTCGAGCAGCTCCAGGTTCTCGCCCTGCTCGACGAGCACCGTCTCCAGGGTCGCCCGGGCCTCGGCGTAGCGCTCGAGCTTCTCCTCCTGCACCCGGGCCAGCCGGCGGGAGTAGAGCGCGGCGGTGATCGGATCCAGCCCGACCAGCTCACCCTCGAAGCCGAAGCGCCCGTACAGCGCGGCGGTCTCCTCCCACCGCTGCAGCACGTCGGCCAGCCGCTCGATCTGCTCGCGCACGGTGCCGTCGGTGCGATCCACCGTCAGCAGGCGGGCGTAGGTCTGGAACGCGGCCTCGGCCTCGCCCAGCCGGGCCTCCTCCAGCTCGGCCACCTCACGCAGCAACCGGGCCTGGAACTCGGGGTCGTCGCTGCCCTCGACCTGCAGCAGCAGGACCCGCCGCAGCCCGGCCCAGTCCTCCTGATTGCGGGCGTAGGGCTCGAGGATCTCGGCCGCCCGCGGCGCCAGATCGGGCGCGTCGAGGTAGATCAGCAGCGCCTGTACCGTCTGCGGGTGCTCGGGGCGCACCTCGAGCACCTGCTCGAAGGCCTCGAGGGCCCCGTGAGGGTCGCCCTGCAGATCGGCGAGCTGCCCCAGCCGGAAGCGCAGGGTCGCCACGTCGTCGGGGTTGGTCGTCAGCTCCAGCTCGGCCGAGACGTACTCCGTCAGCCCCAGCACATCGCCCGAGCGCTCGGCGAGCCGCTGCAGGCCGCGCAGCGCCTCGACGCTGTCGGGGTCGACCATGCGCAGCTCTTCGTAGGCCTGCTGGGCGGCGTCCTGATCGTCGCGCACCGTCTCGTGAAGCTGCCCGATGGCCGCCAGGATGCGGGCCTGCTCGCCGGTGTCGTCGGCCGCCTCGAGCTGCCGCTGATAGACCTCGAGCAGGTCGTCCCACCGGCCGAGCTTCTGATACAGCGCCTTGAGGGCCTCGAGCACGTCGAGGGTCTCGCCCTCCAGCTCGCGCACCCGCTCGTAATGGGTCGCCGCGTCGGCCGAGCGGCCCAGCTCCTCGGCGCAGGTCTCGGCCAGCATGCGCCGGAACCGGACCTCGATCTCCACGTCGTCGACCAGATCGGTCATCAGCTCGAGCAGATCGACCAGATCGATGTAGCGGTCGCTGAGCGCCGCCATCCGCCGGGCCTGGGTCAGCAGATCGATGCGATCCACCTGCTGGCGCAGCGCGCGGGAGTACCAGTCGAAGGCCACGTCGGGCGCGTCGAGGTGGCGCTCGTTGACCCGGGCCAGCTCGACCATCAGCTCGACCGGCTCGGCGGGGTCGTTGCGCAGCATCACCTCGAGCACCCGGATCAGCTCGGGCCACTGCTCGGTGCGGGTGTAGTGCGGGGCCAGGGTGCGGGCGGCGTCGAGGTTGTCCCGATCGTCGTCGAGGATGCGCTCCCAGCAGACGACCGCCGCCGCCTCGTCGTCGAGGTTGACCCGGTTGATGCGCGCCGCCCGCTTGAGCAGCGCCACCCGGCCCTCGACGTCCTCGGCCCGGTCGAGCGATCCCTGGAGCAGCCGCACGAAGCCCGCCCAGTCGCCCCGCTCGCCGTAGAGCCCCTCGAGGGCGTCCCAGTCGTCGCGCCGCAGGTACAGCTCACGCAGGTAGCCCTCGGCGTTGAGGTCGCCGGGGTGCAGCCGCAGCACCTTGCGCCAGGTCTCGGCGGCCCGCTCCTCGTCGCCGATCTTGTCGGCGTAGACCCCGCCCAGCTTGCGCAGCCAGTTGGCCTGCTCGCCCTCGTCCTCCAGCCGGCTGACCCGCCGCTCGTAGAGATCGGCCAGGTCGTCCCACCGCTCGGTGCGCTGGTAGAGCGTCTCGAGCGCCTGCCACGCCTGCTCCCGCTCGGGATCGGCGTCGAGCACGTCGCTCCACAGCTCGATGGCCTCGGCCTTCTCGTCGAGCCGCTTGGCGGCGATGCGGGCCATCTCGACCAGCCGCTCGGTGCGCTCGTCGCCGTCGAGCAGGTCGAGCTGGCGACGGTAGATGCCGTACAGCGCCCGCCAGTCCTTGCGGTGCTTGTAGATGTCGATGAGCTGCTTGATGGCCTCTTCGTCGGCCGGCCGCCGCTCGAGGATGCCTTCGAGGAACTGGATCGCCTGGTTGGGGTTGCTGAACTTGTCCAGCCACAGCCCGGCGATCTGACGGTACAGGTCGATGAACCGCCCCTCGTCACCGGTCTCGTCGGCCGCCTCGGCCCGCCGGTTGAGGATGCCGATGAGGTCGTTCCACCGCGAGCTCTCGCGGTACTTCTGCTCGAGCGCGTCGAGGGCCTCGCCGTTCTGGGGGTCGACCTGCAGGATCTGGTTGTAGGTGTTGATCACCATCACCGGCAGCCCGAGCTGATCGCGGTAGATGGCGATCATCTGGCGGTAGACCTCGACCTGGGGCTCGATGTCCGCCTCGGGCACCAGCTTGAGGTCCTCCTTGAGGAACTCGAGCAGCGCGTTCCACTTGCCGGTGTCGAAGTACAGCCGGCGCAGGGCCTCGCGGGCCTCCACGTTCTCCGCGTCGAGGCGCAGGATCGACTTCCAGATGTCGATCGCCTTCTCGCGGTTCTTGAGCCGGGTCTCGGCGACGTCGGCCATCTCGAGGCCGATGGCCACCTTGCCTTCGAGCGTCTCCTCGTTGTTCTGGCGCGAGCCGAGCACGCCGAGCAGCCGCTTGAAGTCCCCCTTCGCCGCGTAGAACTCCGAGTAGAAGTGCAGCATCATCGAGTCGCGGGGGTTGTTGAGCTTGATGCGCTTGAAGTAGTTCTCCGCGCCCTTCAGATCCTCCAGCTTGCGCCAGTAGATCATCGCGATCTGGAAGAGCATCTCCTGCTCGTTGCCGCTGCGGTGGCGGGTGCGCAGGGCGGCCTCGTAGACCTTGACCAGATCGGACCACGCCTCGCGGGCGCTGTAGTACTCGACGCAGTACTCCAGCGACTCCTGCTCGGTGGGGCTGAGCTTGAGCACCTCCCGGTGCCAGCGGACCGCCTGCTCGGCGTCGCCGAGCACGATCTGGGCGATCTCGGCGAGGCGCTGGTAGATCACCAGCCGGTCGGTCTTGCGGGCGGTCTTCTTGGCCCGATCCTCGAGGTACTCGACCAGCTCGGCCCAGCGCTCGTTGGTCTCGTAGTACTCGAACAGGAGCTGGCGGGCGGTCTCGTTGCGCGGATCCTGGGCCAGCACGTCCTGGAAGACCTGCTCGACATAGGGATCGTCGGGGGACTCGTCGGACCACTGCGCGGCCCGCTCGAGCATCGTCGCCACCCGCTGCCGCGGGTCGCGGATGCTCTTGGCCTCTTCGAGCAGCGCGTCGTAGCGCGCCTTGCGGTCGCGGCCGACCTCCTCGACGAGGGCCCGGTACTGCTCCGCGTCGGGGTGGTCCTCGGCGATCTCGAGCGCGCGCCCGGCCCACTTGAGCACCTGCGCCGGCTGCTGGAGCTGCTGGTCGCACAGCTCGGCCATCGTCAGGTAGATGCCCGCCTTGTCGTGGGGGTCGGAGACCGCGTCGGCCTGGAGCTTGTAGAGCTGGAGCACCAGATCCCAGTTCTCGCGCTCGACGTAGATCGCCCGGGCCGCGTCGAGGGCCTCGAAGTTGGTCGAGTCGAGCTGGAACGCGCCCTGGTAGTAGCGCATCGCGTCTTCGATCGCCCCGAGGCGCTGCTCGGCCACCTGGCCGATCGTCAGCGAGATCTGGGAGCGCACCGCGGGATCGTCGATCTCGGCGGCGGCCACCTCGAGCCCCTGGGCCAGCCGGAGCCACAGCTCCTGCGCCTGTTCGGCGTCGAGCCGCTCGGCCTGCTCGGCGGTCAGGGCGACGAGCCCCGGCCAGTCGCCGGCTTCGAGCAACGCGGCTTCGAGCCGGGCGAGCGCCTCGGCGTCGTCCGGGTTGCTCTGCAGTTGCTCGCGGTAGGTCTCCAGCTTCTTATCCATGCGGACACTCGATGGCGACGGGCCGAGCAGGCCGCGATGAGCAGCCCGATCGGGTTGTGTCGAACGCGCAGGATCCGTTCCGCCCGACGGCGGCTGGACGGCCCGGAAAATCACATTCTGGATGCGTCGCGCATGGTACAAAGCCCCCCCCGGATTCACAACCTTGTTGGTCCGATCGCAGAATGCCGCCATCCCGCATACCGATTGACGTCCCGCCGGCCGGGGTCGAACCCCCGCCGACCCGGGTCATGGTGGGCAAGCGGCTGCACCCGGTCGACGCCCCGACCCTGCGGGCCGACGACCGGGGATTCCTCTACGGCGATGGGATCTTCGAGACCATCCGCGCCATCGACGGCGCCCCGCGCCATCTCGATCGACACCTCGATCGCCTCGCCCGGGGGCTGGCAGCGC
Organism: bacterium; assembly: GCA_030426085.1. Taxonomy (GTDB): domain Bacteria; phylum Myxococcota_A; class Bradymonadia; order UBA7976; family UBA1532; genus JACKDM01. The sequence goes on from JAUHYW010000009.1 coordinate 126,760, forward strand.
TGGAGATCCCGCCCGTCGACGGCGCGACCCTCACCCGGCGGATCGACACCCTGCTGACGGCCAACGGACTCCAGACCGGAGAGTCTGCGATCCGGCTGACGGTCAGCCGGGGCCCGGGCGGCGGCCCCCGCCCGGGGCCGTCGACGCCCACCGTCGTGATCGCCGCCCGTCGCCCGGGGCCCGCTCTCGCCCGGCGGCGGGCGGGGGTCCGGCTGCGGGCGATGGTCGGCCATCACCGCCTCGTCGCCGGCCTCAAGTCCCTGTGCTACCTGCCGAGCGTGCTGGCGTCGCTGGCGGTCGAGCCGGGCGAGGAGCCGCTATTCGTCGATCCCGACGGCGCGGTGCTCGAGGGCGCGACGTGCAACGTGTTCGCCCGCTTCGGGGATCGGCTGCGCACCCCGCCGGCGGACGGCGCGCTGCTGCCGGGTGTGGCCCGGGGCCTGGTGATCGAGCGGGCCGCCCGGCTGGGGCTGACGGTCGAGTCCCGCCGGCTGACCCTCGACGATCTGCGCCGGGCCGACGGCGTGATGGTGACCAACGCGCTGCTGCCGATCGCGCCGGTGTGCGCGCTCGACGGGCGGCCCCGGGCGACGCCCGACATCGCGCCCCTCGCCCGGCTGATCGCGGGGGACGTGGCGCCGGGGGCCACCCGATGAGCCGGCGGCGGCCAGACCGGGGGATCCTCCCGGTCACGCTCGCCCTCGCCGCGCTCGCCGCCGGCGGGGGCCTCGGGTGCGCCGAGGGCCCCCGGACGGCGCCGGCCGAGGCGTGCGATCCCCTGCGGGCCGACGACTGCCCGGGCGACGCGGTCTGCGCGGTGACCGCCGAGGGCCCCCGATGCCGCCCGCCGGCCGAGGCCCCGGCCGATCGGGCCTGCGCCGCGGCGAGCTGCCCCCCCGGCCGGGCGTGTACGGTCGTCGAGGGGCTGCTCGGCTGCCGGCCTCTCTGCGCGCCGTCCGATCCGGAGGGCTTCCCCTGCCCCGAAGGCCCGCTCTGCGACTACCGGCTCAGCGCGCTCGACCTCGGCGTCTGCCCCGCCCGCTGTGCCCCGGGCGACGACTGCGGCCCCGGGGCGACGTGCGGCCTGTCGCCGACGCTGCCTCATCCGATCTGCGTCGCGCTCGGCCCGGCGGGCGCGGGCGAGCCGTGCGCCGAGGTCCGCTGCGCCGCCGGGCTGGCCTGTCTGGAGGTGGGCGATCCCCCCGCCGAGCGGTGCACGCCGCTGTGCGATCCGACCGCGCCGGCGTGCCCCGTCGGCGCGTGCGCCGGGCGGATCGTGGGGGTGGAGGGCGCCGGCTATTGCACCGAGGACGGTTGACAGACGGTTGACAGGGGCCCGGACACCGCATTACACCCGCGAGGCGGCCCGAGCGGCGATCTTTTTCGACACCGCGCCCACGCGCGCCCGTATCGGCCGTCGCGCCCGCCCCGCACCGACGGAGTCGGGCGTCCCCGAGGGAGGAGAGATCACGTGCTGAAGACGCTCGAGGCAGCCTGCCTGCTCGCCCTGCTCGCGCTCGCCGCCCCCGCTGCGGCCCAGGTCGGCCCCAGCGCGCCGGCGCCCGACGACACCGACCCCGAGCCGGGCCCGATGCCCGACGACGGTCTGGAAGAGATCGTCGAGTCCGACGACGAGGACGAGGGTGAGAAGTTCCCGGTGGGCGGCTCGCTGAGCCTCTCGCACAGCTTCGCCCACTCCGAGTTCGTCGAGAGCGACCAGGAGTGGGACTCGTCGGGGCAGTTCATCGGGCTCGACCTCGGCCTGAACTACAGCCCGGTCGACGAGATCTCGATCAGCGCCGGCATCGGCGCCCTCAAGCCGGTCGACCTCGGCTACCTGTCGGGCGGCAGCGGCTCGAGCCTGAGCAACTACGAGACCGAGCTGACCGACCTCAAGATCGGCTCGACCTGGTCGCCCTATACGATCCCCGTCGCGGACATCAAGGTCGGGCTGGTCGGTGGCATCCGGCTGCCCACCGGCAAGGCGAGCATCGCTCAGGGGCTCATCATCGGCCTCACCGCCGGCCTGTCGCTCAGCCGCAGCATCGCCGATCTCAAGGTGGGCCTCAGCGGCGGCTACACCCACAACGTGTGGGAGGATCCGACCCAGCAGATCGACCCCCGCTTCGTCGACCTGCGACGCATCTCGGGGCCCGACCTCGGCCAGCCCCTGCCGCTCACCGGCTGGTCGGCCGGGCTCAGCCTGAGCTACTCCATCATCGAGGCCCTGTCGGTCACGGTCGGGTACCGCCTGAGCGTGCGCTCGTCCAGCATCGTCGGCCCCGATGACGAGTACACCTCGGAGTACGCCCAGACCGGCGACCAGTACTCGACCGGGGCCCACGGGGTGACCGGCTCGGTGAGCTACACCCTGCCCTTCGACACCGGCACCTCGATCGGGCTGCAGATGGCCACCAACCTGAAGTTCTACGAGATCGACGGCTCGGGCCGGGTCACCAACCCGTTCTTCGACACCTACTCCCGCCAGGGCGCCTACACCGGCTACACGCTCTCGCTCTCGCAGAGCCTCTGAGCGCCCGCGCGGGGCACCCGCCCACGCCCGCTCGGTCACATCCGAGCCCCCTCCCCTTCACCGCTGCTTCCGACCCGCGCTGACCCGCTGTCGACGGATCCGTCCGCCTCGGCGCTGCGCGCACGGGGGACGCTCGGCGCTCTTCGAGGCTTCGGGGGATGATGGGGGGAGTGGGTCGAGGCCGGAGCGGCGGGCCGCTCCGGCTGAACTCAGGCGCTCTTCTTGGCCAGGACCAGCTCGGGGCGGGCGCCCTTGACCACGACATCCTCGGTGATGACGCACTCGCGCGCGTCCTCGAGATCGGGCAGCTCGTACATGATGTCGAGCATGATCTCTTCGAGGATCGCCCGCAGGCCGCGGGCGCCGCTGCGCCGGGCGGTGGCCTCGCGCACCACGGCCCGCATCGCCTCGGGGGTGAACCGCAGGTTGACCTTCTCGAGTTCGAAGAGCCGCTTGTACTGCTTGACGAGCGAGTTCTTCGGCTTCCAGAGGATCTCGTAGAGCGCGTCCTCGTCGAGCTGCTCGAAGGGCACGAGCACCGGCAGCCGACCCATGAACTCCGGGATCAGGCCGTACTTGATCATGTCCTCGGGGGTCAGCTCGCGGATCAGCTCGTTGTAGTCGGCTCGGCTCGGCTTGCTGCGCACCTCGGAGCCGAAGCCGATGGTGCCCGGCGACTTGCGGCGGGCGATGACCTTGTCGATGCCCACGAACGCGCCGCACAGGATGAACAGCACATGGGTGGTGTCGATCTGGATGAGCTCTTTCTGGGGCCGGGTGCGGGCGCCGTCGGGGTAGATCGTGACCTTGTCGCTCTCGATCATCTTGAGCAGCGCCTGCTGCACGCCCTCGCCGCCCACGTCACGGGTGCTCGACGCCCCGTCGCCCCGGCGGGCGATCTTGTCGATCTCGTCGATGACGACGATGCCCCGCGAGGCCCGCTCGACGTCTCGGTCGGCGGCGATCCACAGCGACTTGATGATGCTCTCGACGTCCTCGCCCACGTAGCCCGCCTCGGTGAGGCAGGTGGCGTCGGTCACCACGAACGGCACGTCGAGCAGCCGGGCGAGCGCCTGGGCGATCGCCGTCTTGCCGCAGCCGGTGGGGCCCGCCATGAGGATGTTGCCCTTGAAGAGCTGGACGTCGTCCTGAGCGTCCTCGGCGTTGATCCGTTTGTAGTGGTTGTAGACCGCGACCGAGATGGTCTTCTTGGCCAGGGCCTGCCCGATGATGTGCTCGTCGAGGTAGGCCTTGATCTCCTTCGGCTTCAGGTCGCGTCTCTCCTGCCCCTCGGGCACGTCCACGTTGCCGTCCTGGGCGAGGATCTCGTTGCACAGCGCCACACACTCGTCGCAGATGTGGACCTGCGGACCGGTGATCAGCTTGCGGACTTCGATCGCTTCTTTGCCGCAGAAGGAGCACCGGAGGTGGAAGGTTCGATTCGGCATTGCGGCCCCAGGTCGGTCGTCCTCGGAAAACTATCAGCGGCGCTTCTACAGTGTCAACCAGCGCCCGGCCCCGCCTCGGGGGTGTCCCCGGCGGTCAGCAGATCGGACAGCGCGGCCCCCGCGCTCGACGGCAGGCCATGCATCCGGTCGTCCCGGCGGCGGGCGACGACGCGGATGCAGCCGATCGCGTCGCACCGGGGGCAGATGGCGAACGGCGCCGGCTCGACGTGCCCGCACCGGGTGCATCCGACGGGCGCCGGCTCGCTGTCGTCGACGGCGAGCAGCCCCACGATCTCGGCCAGCTCGGCCCGCCAGTCGTCGGGGCGGCCGGCCTCCACGATCCACCGGGCGTACAGCCGGCGCACCGGCCAATCCCGCGGGTCGCGCTCCAGCCGGTCGCGCAGCAGGCCCATGGCCTCCTCGTGGCGCCCGTCGGCGTAGGCCGCCTGCGCTTGCTGCACGTCTTCGGGCACCACCGCCTCCCCCTGGCCGGGCAGCCTCGCGTCGAGCGACTGCGCCAACTGATGCCGCCGGGCGTCGCGAGGGTGCAGATCGGCGGCGACGGCCAGCGGCAACACGCCCTCCGGGTCGAGGGACAGCGCCCGCTTGAGCGCCCGCCGGGCGCTGCGGTGCTGGCCGGCCCGCTGCAACTCGGCGGCGCAGCCCGCGGCCAGCGCCGCCTCCAGCCGCGGGTCGCGCCCCCGCCGAGGGGCGCTCGACCGGTAGCGGCGCAGCGCGTCGGCCCACCGCCCACCCCGAGCCAGGGCCGCGATGGCCATCTCCAGGGGCACCTCGGTCCCCGCGTCGACCAGCCGACAGGCGTCGTCCAGGCGGCCGTCGTCGAGCGCGATGCGCAGCCGCATGGCGTCGAGCCAGGGGGTCGGCCCCTGGCGGGCGGCGAGGCGGTCGAGCATCGTCCGGGCCCGCCCCAGATCGCCTTCGGCCCGCAGCACCGCCACCAGCCCCACCAGCGCGTCGATCGCCTCGGGGCCACCGCCGCGCACCGCCTCGGTGAGGATGTCCCGGGCCCGACCCAGATCGCCGTCGAGCGCCAGCGCCAGCGCGGCGCCGGGCCCGGTCGGCGAGCGCCGGACGCGCGGCCGCCGCCGCTCTCGACGGCGGGCGACCAGCCAGACGACGAACAGCCCGCACACCGTCGCGAAGGACGCCAGCGGCAGGGCGTAGGTCTCGAGCAGATCGCGGGGGTCCATCGGGCTCCGGGCCGAGGCCGCTCATCGGCCCCGGGCGGGGGCTACTCTGACCGAGTCGACGCCGCGCGACAACCTTCGCCGCCCCGTCGGGCCAGGAGGGTGTAGGGCGTTGACGACCGAGCACAGTGCGTCACCGTCGACCGAGTTCAAGGACCGAAGCCGCAGAAATACTCGAACGTATTTCGAGGCTGAGGGACACCGAAATCGGTCGACGGGGGCGTGCTGGGCGACGCGTCGGCCAACGTTCTACACCCTCCTAGGGCGAGGTGCGCCGGGTGGCGTGCCTCGCGGCTCGGCTCGGCGACGATGACGGGCGCGGCTCGGGACCGATCGGGCTCAGGTGGCCTCGACCCGCGCCTTGAGGTGCTTGCCGACGGTGAAGTGGGGCACCTTGCGGGCCGGGATGTCGACCCGGGCCCCGGTCTTGGGGTTGCGCCCGATACGGGGGCGCCGCTCCTTGACCCGAAAGCTGCCCAGCCCGCGGATCTCGATGCGATCACCGCTGACGAGGGCGTGCTTCATGGCGCCGAAGATCGTGTTGACCGCGCTCTCGACGTCTTTCTTGGTCCAGTGCTCGGGCATATTGGCCGCGACGGCCTCGATGAGGTCGCTCTTGGTCACCGGTCGCTCCCGGGGATGACAGGTGGGATGGAATGGGGTGACCGGCGGGGCGTGCGCATGCACCGCCGGCCCCATGGAGGCTGCGAAGGGCGGCCCGGTGAGCACCCGAAGGCACCCCGCCGGACCGCGCCGGGCCTACTCTTCGTCTTCGCCGCGGAAGGCGCCGAGCTGGTCGCCGAACACGTCGCCGAGCGACGCCGTGCTCTTGCCCTGCTTCTCGAGGTACGAGCTGTTGTCGGGGATGTCGCCCTCGTCGACGTGCTTGAGCGACAGGCCGATCTTGCGCTCCTCGCGGTCCACCGAGATGATCTCGGCGACGACCTCCTGGCCCTCGGAGACGACGTCGGCCGGGCTGTCGACCCGGGCGATGCTCATCTCGCTGACGTGGATGAGGCCCTCGACCCCCGGCTCCAGCTCCATGAAGGCGCCGAAGTCGTGGATCTTGGTGATCTTGCCCCGCACCAGCCGACCGATGGTGTACTTCTGCGGGATCTCGGCCTCCCACGCGTCGGGCGTGAGCTGCTTGATGCCCAGGCTGAAGCGCTCGTTCTCGACGTCGATGTTGAGCACGACCGCCTCGACCTCGTCACCCTTCTTGAACAGCTCCGAGGGGTGCTTGATCTTCTGGGTCCACGACAGGTCGCTGATGTGCACCAGACCGTCGATGCCTTCCTCGATGCCGATGAAGATGCCGAAGTCGGTGATGTTGCGGATCTTGCCCAGGATGCGGGTGCCGACCGGGTACCGCTCGTGCAGCAGCGTCCACGGGTTGGGCTCGATCTGCTTCATGCCGAGGCTGATGCGCTTGTTCTTGGAGTCGATGTCCAGAACGATCGCCTCGACGGTGTCCCCGATCGCGACCATCTTGCTCGGGTGCTTGACCCGCTTGGTCCACGACATCTCCGAGATGTGGATCAGCCCCTCGATGCCTTCCTCGAGCTCGACGAAGGCGCCGTAGTCGGTCAGGCTGACCACCTTGCCGGCCACGCGGTCGCCCACGCGGTAGCGGCTCTCGGCGTGGATCCAGGGATCCTCGGTGATCTGCTTCAGCCCCAGCGAGACCCGCTCGGTCTCGGGGTTGAACTTGAGGACCTTGACCTCGATCTCGTCGCCGACCTGCACCATCTCGGACGGGTGGTTGACCCGGCCCCAGGACATGTCGGTGATGTGCAGCAGGCCGTCGATGCCCCCGAGGTCGACGAAGGCGCCGTACTCGGTGATGTTCTTGACGGTGCCCTTGAGCACGGCGCCTTCCTCGAGCAGCTTGAGGGTCTTCGCCTTGAGCGAAGCCCGCTCCTTCTCGAGCAGCACGCGCCGCGAGAGCACGATGTTGCCCCGCCGCTTGTTGAACTTGATGACCTTGAATTCGAAGTCCTGGTTGATGAACTTCTCCAGGTTCCGAATCGGCCGGATGTCGACCTGGCTGCCGGGCAGGAAGGCCTTGACCCCGATGTCGACCGAGAGCCCGCCCTTGACCCGGGCCACGATCTTGCCGGTGACCAGCTCGTCGCGCTCGCAGGCGAGGCTGATCTGGTCCCAGATCCGCAGCTTCTCGGCCTTGTCCTTCGACAGCTCGACGAGCGCGTCGTCGTCCTCGTCCGCCTGGTCGACGTAGACCTCGACGGTGTCCCCCTCGGCGACGGTCACTTCACCGTCGGCGTCGCGGAACTCGGCGATCGGGATCTGGCCCTCGGACTTGTAGCCGATGTCGACGACCACGTAGTCCTTGCTGATCGAAAGGACCCGGCCGTTGACGATGTCACCGACCTTGAAGCGCTGGTTCGCCTGATACTGTTCGAACAGATCGGCGAACGACTCGCCCGAAGAAGCCTCGGCGCGGGACTTGCCGTCCTCGGGCACCTCGGTCCGGGCGCGGAGTTCCTGAATGCTGACGCTTCGGTACTCCATTGTGCCTGCATTTCTCCCTGGGATTGGTGATTGCGCCCCCCGGCCGTAGGGAGGTCCCGGGCGAGAGGCGTGCAGAGTGGTGCGGGAACATAAGCGAGGCGCCGGGCGGTGTAAAGCCTTTTTCGGCGGCGGGCTTCGGGGCGCGTCGGGCGTCTCCCGGGCCCTCGAATGCGCCGCCGCCGGCCTCAGCGACCCCCGCGGTCGTTGAGCAGCACGCCCACGATGCGCCGCCCCTCGAAGCGCTCGAGGGTGCGCTCGTAGTCCCCGCTGGCGAGGTCGGCCGGCTCGGCGACGATGAGCACCCCCTCGACGAGCGCCGCCAGATCGAAGACCGCGTCGCCGTCGAGCACCGGCGGGCCGTCGATGATCACCCGGTCGGCGGCCCCGTCGATCGCGTCGAGGATGGGCCGCAGCTCGCCGAGGCGCAGCACGTCGGGCGGCGCGTCGGGCTCGATGAACAGCGCGGCGAGGCGCTCGGCGAGCAGGGTCACGTCGATCGGGCTGCCCGGTGACCGGCGGCGGTGGCGCAGCGCGGCGACGAGCCCCCCCTGATCGGCGAGCCCGAAAGCCCGGGCGATGCCCGGCCGGCGGCGGTGCAGGTCGACGAGCACCACCCGATCGCGCTCGGCGAGGGCCGAGGCGAGGTTGATCGCGCTGATGGTGCGCCCGGCCATGCCCCGGGGCGAGGTGACGAGCAGCCGGCGCACGCCCGCGCAGTGCCCCTCGAGCTCGGCGGCCGCCGAGCGGTACAGGTCGCAGATCGGGGCCGACGGGCTCTGGAAGAAGCACAGGTGGGGGTCGACGGCGCCGGGGTCGAGGGCCGGGCGCACATAGCGCAGGCCGCCCCGACCGGGCGCGGTGGCGAGCAGCTCGGCGACCGGGGGCAGCCGGGGGGTGCGCCCGGGCAGGGCCTCGTCGATGGAGACCCGGCGGGCGCCCTTGCGCACGAAGAGGTAGCCGCCTTCGTTGCGGCGGCCGCTGGGGGGGCTGTCGGCGCTCAACGGGGTTCGTCCGGGCGGCTTCGAAATGAAAAACGGCCGAGACCCGGGTGGGTCTCGGCCGTCAGGGAGCGGGAAACGGGATTCGAACCCGCGACTTCAACCTTGGCAAGGTTGCACTCTACCACTGAGTTATTCCCGCGTCGGCGAAGGGCGTTCTAACCGATGACATGCCGTCGGGCAAGAAAAAAATGCACGACGCCCGGATACGGACACCGGCCCGCTGCGCCCGCGACCCCCGGTGGGCGCCGGCTCACAGGCCCTCCAGCACGGTGTCGGTGCCGAAGCGGCTGTCGCTGCGGTCGGGGTGGTCGATGGTGTAGTGCAGGCCCCGGCTCTCCTTGCGCAGGCAGGCCGAGCGGACGATCAGCTCGGCGACGACCGCCAGGTTGCGCAGCTCGAGCAGGTCGGGGGTCACCCGATAGTCCCAGTAGTACTCGTGGATCTCGTCCCGCAGCAGGTCGATGCGGCGCCGGGCCCGGGCCAGCCGGCGGTCGCTGCGCACGATGCCGACGTAGTTCCACATGAACCGGCGGATCTCCTTCCAGTTCTGGGTGATGACCACCACCTCGTCCGGCTCGCGGGCGTCGCCCGGATCCCAGCCGGGCAGGTCGGGCCCCGGCGCCCCCCGCTCGGAGAGCTCGCCGGCGACGGTGCGCGCCGCCCGGGCCCCGAAGACCGCGCCTTCGAGCAGGCTGTTGCTCGCCAGCCGGTTGGCCCCGTGCAGGCCGGTGCAGGCGACCTCGCCGATGGCGAACAGCCCGGCGACGTTGGTCCGGGCGTCGACGTCGGTCTGCACCCCGCCGCACATGTAGTGGGCCGCCGGCACCACCGGGATCGGGTCGCGGCGCATGTCGATGCCCAGCTCGAGGCAGCGGGCGTGGATGTTGGGGAAGCGCTCGGCGAGGTAGTCCCCCTCGCGGGCGCTCATGTCGAGCAGCACGTAAGGCTCGCCCCGCCGCTTCAGCTCGTGGTCGATGGCCCGGGCGACGATGTCCCGGGGGGCGAGGCTGCCCAGCGCGTGGTACTGCCGCATGAACGGGGTGCCGTCCATCAGCCGCAGCACGCCGCCCTCGCCGCGCAGCGCCTCGCTGATGAGGAAGCTGTTGGCCCGGGGGTGGAACAGGCACGTCGGGTGGAACTGGAAGAACTCCAGGTTGGCCACCCGGGCCCCGGCCCGGTAGGCCATCGCCACCCCATCGCCGGTCGCCACCGGGGGGTTGCTGGTGTACTTGTAGACCTTGCCCGCCCCGCCGGTGGCCAGCACCGTGCACCGGGCGCGCACCGTCAGCACCCGGCGCCCCGGCACGTCGAGCACGTAGGCCCCCACGCAGCGGTTGCGCCCGCCGACCCGCAGGTGCTTGGCGGTGGTGATCAGGTCGACGGCGTGGTGGTGTTCGAGGATCTCAATGTCGGGGTGGGCCCGGGCGGCGCGCACCAGCGCCCGCTGGATCTCGGCCCCGGTGATGTCGCCGGCGTGCAGCACCCGGCGCTTGCTGTGGCCGCCCTCCCGGCCGAGGTCGAAGGCGCCGTCCGGGCCCCGGTCGAACTCGACCCCCCACTCGACGAGGCGGCGGACCACCGCCGGCCCCTCCTCGACGCACAGCCGCACCACGTCCGGCTTGCACAGCCCGGCCCCGGCGGTGAGCGTATCGGCGACGTGCTCCCCGAAGCTGTCGTCGTCCCCCAGCACGCTGGAGACGCCGCCCTGGGCGTAGCGGGTGTTGGCCTCGACCAGCTCGCGCTTGGTGACCACGAGCACCCGCCCGCTGCGGGCGGCGTCGAGGGCGAAGGACAGACCGGCGATGCCGCTGCCGAGCACGAGCACGTCGACGTCGTGATCCGGGGAAGTTCTCAAGAGCTTGCCCACAAAATACGGTCGAGCACAGTGCCGGACCGAGCGCCGAGGTCCAGGATGGAGGCCGCAGGAATACTCGAAGTATTCCGAGCGCCGACAGACGCCGAGATCGGCGCTCGGGACGGTGCTGGGCGAAGCGCCGGAGTTTGTGGGAAAGCTCTCAACTCAGCTCGCCTCGCTCGCCTGACGGCGCTTCGAATCGAGCGCCCGGAAGAAGTCGCGGAAGTAGAGCACCGCGCTGATGACGCTGAAGACCACCGACAGCCCCAGCACCCACAGCCCCACGGTGTTGAAGTCGACCACCTCGGCGTGGATGCCGAAGAACCACAGGGTGTAGGGGTAGTGCACCAGCAGGCACATCACCGCGATGAGCTGTAGGGCGGTCTTGTACTTGCCGAACCAGCCGGCGGGGATGACCAGCCCCTCGCTCGAGGCGATGGCCCGCAGGCCGTTGATGGTCATCTCGCGGGTCAGGATGATGACCACCAGCCAGCCGGGCACCCGGTTCAGGGCGACCATCATCACCAGCATCGCCATGACCATCAGCTTGTCGGCGAGCGGGTCGAGGAACTTGCCGATGACCGTGACCAGCCCCATGCGGCGGGCCAGCCAGCCGTCGAAGAAGTCCGTGATCGTGGCGAAGGAGTACACCCAGGCGGCGATGGCGCAGCTCTCGGGCTCACCCCGCCAGATCAGCAGCATGACCAGGGGGATCGCCGCGATGCGGATGTAGGTCAGGATGTTGGGCAGGTTGACGAACTCTGCCCGGAGGGTGGACTTCATCGCTGCGTGGGCAACCGTTTCTGGTAGGCGTAGTAGTTGTTGAGCACCCGGCGGACGTACTCGGCGGTCTGGGTGTAGGGGATGCCGTCGACGCTGCTCACCGCGCCCCCGCCGGCGTGATAGCCCGAGAGCGTCTTGACCAGATCACCGTCGAACTTGTTGGCCAGGATGCGCAGGTAGCGGGCGCCGCCGAAGATGTTCTGCTCGGGGTCGAACGGATCCTCGACCCCCATGTCGCCGGCGGTGCCGGGCATGAGCTGCATCAGCCCCTGCGCGCCCCGGTGGCTGACGACGTGCGGCTTGAAGTGGCTCTCGGTGCGCATCACCGCCCAGATGAGGGCCTCGGGCAGCCCGTAGTGGGCCGCGGCGGCCTGCACGAAGGCGGTGTAGCGCCGGGCGCGGGCGGCGGCGTCGGCCGGCTCGCTGCGGGCCCGGCGGGGGCTGCGCTTGGGGCGGGCGGCGGCGGTGCCCCGGCGGGTCTCGCGGTAGAGCACCCGGGCCCCCCGGCGGGAGCAGTCGCTGGTGACGGTGGTGCTGCCGTCGCGCTCCTTGACCACGCACATGTCGGCCGCGGCCGGCCCCGCCGTGAGCAGCACCGCCCCGAGCGCCGCGCCGACGAGGGCGGCGGGCAGCGGGCGGCGGGGGGGGGCGGGCGTGGACATCGGCTTCGTCTTACCAGAAACGGCGGGCGATGGGGAATCGGCGCTCGCTCGATCCGAACCGCGGAGGGCGGCGCCGTCTTCCGCGCAGCAGGTACACTCACGCACTGTCCGGGCCAGAACGACGCGACCCCTCGCGGCGGGGCCGGAGGGGTCGTGAGAGGCGCCGTGGTGGCTCAGCAGGGACTCGAACCCCGAACCTAGCGATTATGAGTCGCTCGCTCTAACCAGTTGAGCTACTGAGCCGTGGGCGCGGAAACTAGCACCGGCTCCGGGGGCTGGCAAGGCAAAAAACGGCCGTGCCGTCGCCGGGTGAGATGATGTATCCAGACGTGGGCCGGCCCCCCGACGCCGGCCGTGGAGGACACCCCATGCGCTCGTCGATCCCGACCTCGCCCCGCTCGGCGCCGATGCTGATCGCCCTCGGGCTGCTGCTGGCCGCCTGCTCGCTCTCCGGCCGGGTCGGCGCCGCCGAGCCGGCCCCGGCCGGGGGCGTGGCCGCCGCCGACGTGCAGTCGGCCCTGAAGGCGGCGCTCGGCGACCGGCTGGTGACGACCCTCTCGGGGCCCGCGCTGAGCGTGCACTTCCTCGACATCGGCCAGGGGGACGCCATCCTGCTGACGAGCCCCGCCGGCAAGAGCGTGCTGATCGACACCGGCCCCCCCGGCGCCGGGCCCACGCTGTGGGGCTACCTCGACGGGCTGGCCATCGACCGCCTCGACCTGCTGATCAACACCCACCCCCACTCGGACCACATCGGCAACACCACCGAGCTGCTCGAGCGGGTGCCGGTGAGCCGGGTCTTCGACTCGGGCTTCGTGCACCCCACGGCGACCTACGAGAAGCTGCTGGCGGCCATCGAGCAGAAGAAGATCCCGCTGCGGCTGGTGCGGGCCGGGCAGACGGTCAACCTCGACGAGGGCATCACCCTGAAGGTGATCGGCCCGGCCGACCCGCTCATCGACAAGTCGCGCTCCGACGCCAACGCCAACTCGGTGGTGGTGCGGGTCGACTACGGCGAGGTGAGCTTCATGCTGACCGGGGACGCCGAGGAGGAGACCGAGGCCCGGCTGCTGGCGGCGGGCGCCGCCGGGCTGAAGGCGACGGTGCTCAAGGTGGCCCACCACGGCAGCAAGTACGCGACCCACCAGCCCTTTCTCGACGCGGTCTCCCCCGCCCTGGCGGTGGTCTCGTGCAGCGCCGACAACACCTACGGGCACCCCGCGCCCGAGACCCTGGAGCGGCTGAAGGCCAAGGGGGTGCCGGCGCTGGTGACCTCGACCCTGGGGCACATCACCGTCGCCACCGACGGGCGCAAGCTGATGGTCACCCACGACCGGAACCTGCCCCAGCGGGCGGGCGACCCCCGGCTGGATCTCAACTCGGCGAGCCGGATCCACCTCGAGGCGCTGCCCGGCATCGGGCCCACGCTCGCCGAGCGCATCATCAGCGACCGGGCGGCCAACGGCCCCTACCGCACCGTGGACGACCTGACCCGGGTCTCGGGCATCGGCGAGGCGACGGTGGAGACGCTGCGGCCCCTGGTGACCGCGCGCTGAGGCGCCGGCCGGCGTCAGGCGGACTCGGACGAATCGGGCGGATCGGGGACATCGGACCCCGCCTCAGCCGCATCACCGGCCCCGTCCCCGTCGCCCGCCTCCGGCTCGCTCCCCCCTGCGTCGCCGGCCTCGGCCGCCCGGGCCAGCGCCGCCGCCCGCAGCTCGAGCAGCGTCTCCTGCAAGACGTCGATGTCCACCGGCTTGGTCAGGTGCACGTCGAAGCCGGCCTCGGCCGACTGATCCAGATCCAGCGGCCCGCCGTAGCCCGAGAGCGCCACCAGCGGGATGTGCCGGGTGTCGGCGTCGGCCCGCAGCGCCTGGGCCACGTCGAAGCCGCTGCACCCCCCGGGCAGCCCCAGATCGCAGACGACCACCATCGGCTGCTCGCTGTGGGCGAGCGCGATGCCGTCCTGGCCGCGGGTGGCGATGCTCACCCGGTGCCCCTCGAGCTGCAGCACGTCGCACAGCAGCGCCGCGGCGTCGGCGTTGTCCTCGATGATCAGGATGTCGAGCGTGGCGTCGCCGGCGACGACCACGTCCATGCTCGCCTCGGCCGACGGCTCGGCGAGCGGCAGCCGCACCGTCAGGCGGGCCCCCCGCCCGGGGCCGTCGCTGTGGGCCTCGACCCGGCCTCCGTGCAGCTCGGTCAGCGCCTCGACCAGCGCCAACCCCAGCCCCATGCCGCCCGCCGAGCGGGCCAGGCTCTGCTCGGACTGGCGGAACATCTTGAAGATGTGGGGCAGCAGATCGGGGTCGATGCCCACCCCGTCGTCGGACACCTCGAGCACCGCCGTCGCGCCCTGTATCGACACCCGCATGCGGATGCGGCCCTCGGGCGGGGTGTACTTGAAGGCGTTGGACAGCAGGTTGTCGACGATCTGGGCCAGCCGCACCCGATCGCCCTCGATGAGCACCGGCGCGTCGGGCAGATCCATCTCCAGCGCCGCCGCCCCCGCCGAGGTGCGCTGCACCACGTCGTCGCCGGTCTCCCGGCAGATGGCGCGCAGGTCGACCTCGTGCAGATCGAGCTCGATGCGCCCCCGGATGATGCGGGAGACGTCGAGCAGGCCATCGAGCAGGGTCGACATGTGCCGGGTCTGGCGGGCGAGGATGCTCTGGGCCCGGGCCACCGCCGAGTCGTCGGTCGCGATGCGGGCCAGCAGATCGGTCGCCGAGCGGATGACCGCCAGCGGGTTGCGCAGCTCGTGGCCCAGCATCGCGAGGAACTCGTTCTTCTGGCGATCGGCCTCCACCAGCCGCCGGCGGGTCGCCCGGCGCTCGGTCACGTCGGTGTGGGTGCCCAGCCAGCGGATGAGGGCGCCGTCGTCGTCCCGGATGGGCACCGCCCGGGACAGATACCACCGGAAGCCGCCGTCGGCCGAGCGCATCGCGAAGGTGTCCTCCCAGACCTCGCCCCGCTCGAAGCAGGCGGTCATCCGGGCGATGATCGCGTCGGCCTCATCGGGGTCGAGCACCGCCCGCAGCCCCTCGGCGTTCATCTGCTCCGCGTCGGTCCCCGTGTCGAGGTACCACCGCTGATTGAACCAGCCGAAGCGCCCCTCACCGTCGGCGATCCAGGCGAGCTGAGCCATGTTGTCGCCCAGCAGGCGGAAGCGGGCCTCGCTCTCCCGCAGGGCGTCCTCGATCGCCCGCCGCGCGGTGATGTCGGCGCTGGCCCCGACGAAGCCGTAGACCTCGCCGCTCGCGCCGATGCGGGGCTGGCCCCACGACTCGATCTGGCGCCACTCGCCGTCGGCCGCCCGGACCGTGCTCTCCATGTGGAACGGCCGCTGCTCGCGCACGCAGGCGTAGAAGACCTCCGACACCTCGTGGGCCTGCTCGGGGTGCACCAGGGTCTGCCAGCGGGCGCCGACCATGTCGTCCCGCTCGACGGCGAAGAAGTCGCAGAACGCCTCGTTGACGTACTCCTGCTGCCCGTCCGAGTCGTGGACCCAGACCATCAGCGGCAGGCTCTCGGCCAGCGAGCGGAAGCGCCCCTCGCTCTCGCGCAGGGCGTCCTCGGTGCGCTTGTGGGAGGTGATGTCCATCATCATGCCGAGCAGGTGGGTCACCCGCCCGTCGGCGTCCCGATCGAGGGCCTCGGCCAGCGCCCGGACCCACAGCCACTGGCCCGCCCGGTGACAGACGCGCAGCTCGACGTCGTGGTGATCGACCCGACCGTCGACGAAGTCGCGATACGACGCCGTCACCCGCTCGCGATCGTCCTCGTGGATCTGCTCGACCAGCCACGTCAGGAACTGCGCCGGCTCGGGCAGCTCATCGCGGCGATAGCCCAGCACCCGGGCCCACTGATCGCTGAGGTGGGTCCGATCGTCGACCGGCACCCGGTGCTCGTAGATCCCGCCCCGGGCCGCCTCCCAGGCCAGCTCCAGGCGGCGGCTCTTGGCGCCGAGGGACTCGTTGGCCGCCCGCAGCTCGGTGACGTCGTTGAAGGTGACCACCACCCCCTCGATGCGGCGGCGCTCGGTGCGGTAGGGCAGCACCCGCCGCTCGATCCAGCGGCCGTCCGAGGTGCGGACCTCCTTCGAGGTGGAGGCGAGGTGATCCAGCACCCGGCCCGCCTCCTCGACCAGATCGTCCTGGAGCAGCTCGCGGGCGATGTCCCCCACCCGGCGGCCGCGATCGGCGTGGTCGATGCCCAGCAGGCGGCCCGCCGCCGGGGTGAAGCGCTGCAGATAGAGCCCCTCGTCGAGGAAGAGCGTCGCGCTGCGGGTGGACGCGAAGAGGTTGTTCAGATCGGCGTGGGCCCGCTCGAGCTGCTCGACCTTCTCCCGGAGCTGGGCGTTGACCGTCGTCAGCTCCTCGTTGAGCGAGCGCAGCTCCTCGCTGGTCGCCTCGAGCTCCTCGTTGGCCGACTGGAGCTCCTCGTTCATCGACATCGACTCTTCGTGCGCCGAGCGCAGCTCCTCGTTCGACGTCTCGAGCTCCTCGACGGCGTTGTGCAGATCCTCCCGGGTCGCCGCCAGCTCGCGCTCGAGCTGATCGATGAGCGCCTCGTCGTCGGCGTCGGAGCGGGGCTCGGCCTGCCGGGCCTGGGGCGGGGCGATCGGCTCGAACGACAGCATGACCGCCTGGGGCTCGACGGCCGGGGCCGGGCGCACCGTGACCCGCACCCGGGCCCGGCCCCCGTCGGGGCTCGACAGGGCCACCGTCTCCTCGCCGGTGCGGCGGCACTTGTAGATCGCGCCCCGCACCCGGGTGGCGATCTCGGGGCGCAGCAGCGCGTCGATCTCGAGGCGGGGGTCGTCGCCCTGGGGGAAGCGCAGCCACGGGCCGAGCTCGCCGTGCATGAAGCGCACCCCGCCGTCCTCGCCGACGAGCACCGTCGGCGGGGCCCAGGCGGCGAGCACCGCCTTGCGGGCGGCGTCCTCGGTGCGGCGCACGCGCTGCCGCTCACCGCTCCCGGCGGGGTCGCCGGAGAAGCCCCGGGTCGAGCGCGACTGCCGGGCCCGGGCCACCGACACCGCCCGGGAGACGCCCACCTTGCGGTAGATGCGCTGGGACTTGGAGACCGTCGAGAACAGCTCCCGCTGGGGCCCGGAGGACTCCGACGTGCTCAACATCAGGCAGCCGTCGGGCTTCAGGCCGAAGTGCAGCAGTTGCAGCACCCGGGCCTGGGTCGTCGGGTTGAGGTAGATCAGGACATTGCGGCAGCTGATCAGATCCATCCGGGAGAACGGCGGATCACGGGTCAGATCGTGGGTCGCGAACGACACCATGTCCCGCAGGGGGCGGCGGATGCGGTAGCCCTTGCCGCTCAGGCGCTCGAAGTAGCGCTTCAGCCGATCGGCCGAGATGCGGGTGGCCACCGCGTCGGGGTAGATCGCCGCCCGGCCGACCGCGACCGCCTCGGCGTCCACGTCGGTGGCGAAGATCTGGATCGGCACCCGGCGGCCGCTCTCGGCGCAGGCCTCGAGGAAGAGGATGCCGATCGACCACGCCTCCTCCCCGGTGGCGCAGCCCGGCACCCACACCCGGATGGGCGAGCCCTGACCGACCTCGTCGAGCAGCGGCTCGACCACCAACTCGCGCAGGGCGCTGAACGACGCCGGCTCGCGGAAGAAGTCGGTGATGTTGATCAACATCTCGCGCACCAGCGTGCGCCGCTCGACGGGATCGGCCCGCAGGTGGGCGATGTAGGCGTCGATGCCGGTGAAGCCCGACAGGCCCATGCGGCGGGCGATGCGCCGCTCGATGGTGCCCGGCTTGTAGGCCCGCAGGTCGAAGTCGAGGTGGGCCTCGAGCACGGTCGACAGCCGCTCGAGCACGTCCCCGTCGGGGCCCGGATCGGCGTCGTCGTCGTCGTCGTCCGCCGGGCGGCGGCGGGTCTCGAGGGAGAGCGAGGCGAAGCGCTCGAGCGCGGCGGGCATCGCCTCGATGTCGACGATCAGCTCGACCGCGCCGGTGTCGATGGCGCTGCCCGGCATGCCGTCGTGGGCGCTCGTCGTCGGCGTCTGCGCCACGGTCAGCCCGCCGGCCGCCTTCACGTCGCGCAGGCCGGCGCTGCCATCGCTGCCGGCCCCCGAGAGCACCACCGCCGCCGCCCGGGGGCCGTACTGCCCGGCCAGCGAGCGGAAGAGGTGATCGACCGGCAGCCGCACCCCCCGCCGCAGGGAGGGCGACGACAGCACGATGCGCCCGTCGCGCACCGCCAGCGACGCGTCCGGGGGGATGACGTGGATCACATCCCGCTCGAGCCGGGCGCCGTCCTCGGCCTCGCGCACCGCCATTTCGGTGCACGGCTGCAACAGATCGACCAGCAGGCTCTCGTGGGTCGGGTCGAGGTGCTGCACCAGGATGAAGGCCATGCCGGTGTCGGCCGGCAGGGCGCCGAGCAGCGTGCGGAAGGCGTCGAGGCCCCCGGCGGACGCGCCGACGCCGACCACCAGGCGGGGCCGGGCCGACACGCCGGGCGCCTCGTCGGGGTCGTTCACCGCGGGGGCCGCCTGATCAGCGGACATCGTATCTCCCGAAGGCGGGGTCGAAGGCGGCGGGCGCCCGGAAGCCGGGCGGGGTGCGCGGGGCGGCGTCCCCCGGAAGTGCGGCCATGGCCAGTCTCTCCTGAGCGTGCTGAGTGCCCGAGCGCACGGGGAGGGTCGCACCGGTGCGCCGCGGGAGCGTCCGCATATTCGAGCAGCGGCGGCCGCCGGCCGTCACGGTCGGCGGTCTGCGGTCGCTCAGGCGCCCTCCAGAGACGCCGCGATCTCGGCCGCGAGCCGGGCGGCCAGCGCCGGATCGGCCCCCGGCACCCCGGCCAGCGCCCGCCGGGTCGCCCGAGCGGCCGGATCATCCCCCGCCGCCGCGCCGGGCAGCGGCCCCGGCGGCGGGCGGCCCTCCTCGGGCGCGGCCAGCCCGCCCTTGCGGCGCTTCGCGACCAGCGCCGCGACCATGTCGGCCGGCAGCGGCTGCGGCCCGCCGAGCGGCAGGGCGGCGTGGGCGATGCGGCACAGGTGCTCGACCAGCTCGAGCCGCAGCCAGGCGGTCTCGAGGTCGGGCCCCCAGCTCAGCACGCCGTTGCCCGCGATCAGGACCGCGTCGCACCGCCGCGCGAACGGCTTCAGCGCCTCGACCGCCGCCGGGCCCGGCGCGGCGAGCGGCACGGTCGGGATCTCGGCCCCCAGGGACACCACCGCCTCGGGCAGGAACGGGTGGGGCAGCGGCCGCCCGGCGACCCCGAAGGCGGTGGCCAGCGGGGGGTGGGCGTGCACCACCGCCCGCACGTCGCCCCGCGCCCGGTAGACCGCGCAGTGCAGGCTCAGCTCACTGAACGGCCGGAAGCGCCCGGCCACCTTGCGCCCTGATCCGTCGGTCACCACGAGGCTGTCCCGCTCGACGGCGGCCTTGCTGAAGCGGGTGGGGGTGCACACGATGCGGTCGTCGGCGACGCGGGCCGAGAGGTTGCCGTCGTGATTGGCGACGAAGCCCGCCGCGTGCATCGCGTGGCTGTAGCGCACCAGATCGCGGCGGACGGCGGCCTCGTTCACCCGACCGCCCCGCCGGCGCACGACACATGGTCGACGATGCCCACGATGGCGCTGCGGATGGGCAGCACCTTCGCCCCGAAGAGCTGGCGGATGCCGTTGCCCTCGGTGAGCACGAGCACCACGTCCCCCGGGCCGGCCTGAGCCCGGTCGACGGCGATCATCTGCCCGCCCATCGGCTGCCCGTCGGGGGCGAGGGGCTGGCACAGCATGATCTTCTGCCCCTCATAGGCGGGGTGCTTGACCGTCGCGACGACGGTGCCGATCACCCGAGCGAGACGCATGACGGATCGACCTGCACGTCGACCTGATCGACGACGCCCACGATGGCGGCGTCGACCGGGACGAAGGTGGGCTCGAGGGCGAGGGCCGCCTCGCGGCTGCCGACGAGGAAGACGGTGTCACCGGGCCCGGCCTGGGTGGCGTCGACGGCGGCGTGGGGCGCGCCCGCCGGGCTGCCGTCGTCGGCGATGGGCTGCACGATGAGGATGCGATAGCCCTCGAGCCCCTCGTACTTGACGGTGGCGACCACGGTGCCGATGACGCGTCCGAGATACATAGCGGCCGCACTGTAGCCGCCCCGCGCCCGGGGAGCAACGGCCCTCGCGGCGGGGCGTGCCCCGGGCGCCCGGGGCACGCCCCGCGACGCCTCGCAGCCTCGATCCGCCGCGTCGGAGAGGCCCCGCGACGTCTCGCAGCCTCGATCCGCCGCGTCGGGAAGACCCCGCGACGTCTCGCGACCCCGTCCCCGCGCGTCGGGAAGACCCCGCGACGTCTCGCGACCCCGTCCCCGCGCGTCGGGAAGACCCCGCGACTTCTCGCGACCCCGTCCCCGCGCGTCGGGAAGACCCCGCGACTTCTCGCGACCCCGTCCCCGCGCGTCGGGAAGACCCCCGCGACATCTCGCGACCCCGTCCGGCGCCTCGGGAAGCCCTGTACAACGCGTCGCATACCCTCTCCCCACACCTCGGGGAGCCCTGTGCAACGTGTCGCATACCCCTTCCCCACACCTCGGGGAGCCCTGTGCAACGCATCGCATACCCCTTCCCCGCGCCTCGGGAAGCCCTGTGCAACGCGTCGCATACCCCCTCCCCGCGCCTCGGGAAGCCCTGTGCAACGCGTCGCATACCCCCTCCCCGCGCCTCGGGGAGCCCTATGCAACGCGCCGCAGACCCCGGGTGCGGCCTACGTGATTCGCCGTATGCGCCCGGGCGAGGCGATGATCGGTTACCCTGCCCCCATGACCGACCCCCACGATCCGACGGCCCACCGGACCGCGCTGGTCGCGCGCTGCCGGCTGCTGCTCCAGCGGCACCTGCGGCGGCACTGGTTCCGGGCGATCGACCCGGCGCACGTCGGCGAGCGCTTCGCGGCGCTGGACGAGGCCCGGATGGTCCTGCTCGGCGAGATGATCGAGCCCCCGATGGCCCTGCCCCCCGCCGCGGCCCTGGACGCCGCTCTGTCGGCCAGCCGCGCATCCGACGCCGACGCCCCGGCGCTCGCCGCGCTGGCCCGGCTGGGGCTGGACGCCGAGGCCGGCGAGCTGCTGCTGGTGACCGCGGCCCTCCAGAGCACGCCCCCGCTGCTGCGCATGGTCGGCCCGGCGATGGGCGAGGTCGCCGCCCGGCAGCCGACGGCGGGCTTCTTGATCGAGCTGTGCGCCGACGACCCCGAGCACGCCGCCCGCCTGGAGCGGGCCCTGGGCCCCGACTGGCCCCTGCGCCGGCTGCGGCTGCTGCGGCTGGGCGACGATCGCCGCTGGCGGCCCCATCCGCCGCCGCTGATGCGCCCGGCGCTGGCGGCGGCCTCGGTGGAGCGGCTGCTGGCCGGGCGGCCCCCGTTCGGCGACGACTGGCCGCAAGGCGCGCTGGCGGTCGAGGTCGAGGGGCCGCCGCCGGACGCGGTGATCGCCGCCGATCGGGCCCGGCTGGGGCGGCTGCTCGACGGGGTGGCCCGGGACGGCGAGGCGGTGATCCTGATCGGCGAGCGGGGCAGCGGGCGGCGCACGGCGGCCCGGGCCCACGCGCTGGCGGCGGGGCGGGTGCTGCTCAACGTCGATCCGGCGGCGCTGCCGGCGGACGCGGCCGGCTTCGAGGAGGCCCTGGGCGCCCTGCTGCGCGACGCCCGGCTGGCCGATGGGGTGGTCTTCGCCCGCT
Source organism: bacterium (assembly GCA_030426085.1). Lineage (GTDB taxonomy): Bacteria > Myxococcota_A > Bradymonadia > UBA7976 > UBA1532 > JACKDM01. The sequence continues at coordinate 148,496 of JAUHYW010000009.1, forward strand.
TCGATCGGCTGCGGGCGGATGATGGGCGGATCGCGGTCCTGGCCCGGCTGCTGCGCACGATGGCCCCCCCGCTGGTGCTGGCGGCGAGCGCCGAGAGCGCGCCCCGGCTGACGGCGGCGCTGCCCCGGCTGGCGACGGCGCAGATGCAGGCCGACGACGGCGAGACCCGCCGCGCGCTCTACGCCCGGCTGCTGGTGCAGAACGCGTTCGCCCTGAGCCGGCGGCAGCTCACCCGGCTGGTGGACAGCTACCGGCTGACCCCTGGCGATCTGGATCGGGCCCTGCGCGATGTGCGGGCCGAGCACGCCGGCCCCGAGCTGGATCGGCCGGCCTTCGATCGGGCGGTCCGGGCCCGGGTGCGGAGCCGGCTGAGCGATCTGGCGACGAGCATCACCACCGCCCAGCGCTGGGATGATCTGGTGGTCGGCGACGAGCTGCGGGGCCGCATCGAGGAGGTCGTGGCCCACGCCCGCCACCGGACCGAGGTCTTCGAGGAGTGGGGCTTCTCGGGCAAGGTCGGCGGCCGGGGGCGGGGGCTGTCGTGCCTGTTCAGCGGGCCGCCGGGCACCGGCAAGACGATGACCGCGACCCTCATCGGGCAGGCGCTGGGGCTCGAGGTCTTCCTCGTCGATCTGTCGCGGGTGGTCGACAAGTACGTCGGCGAGACCGAGAAGAACCTCGCCCGCCTGTTCGACGAGGCCAGCCGGGCGCCGGTGGTGCTGCTGTTCGACGAGGCCGACAGCCTGTTCGCGACCCGCACCGAGGTCCAGAGCAGCAACGATCGCTACGCCAACCTCGAGGTGAACTTCCTGCTCCAGCGCATGGAGCGCTTCGAGGGCATCTCCATCCTGACGACGAACCGCGAGACGGCGATCGATCCGGCGTTCAAGCGGCGGCTGCGCTTCCGGCTGCACTTCGATCCGCCGGACGCCGCCCAGCGGGCGCGCCTGTGGCGGGCGATGGTGCCCCCCGGCTGCCGCATCGCGGCCGACGTCGACTGGCAGGCCCTGGCCGAGCGGTGGGAGATGACCGGGGCCCTCATCCGCAACGCGATGCTGCGGGCGGCCTTCCTCGCGGCAGCCCGGCAGGCGGTGCTCGACGAGCGCCTCATCCGGGAGGCGGCCCGCTCGGAGCTGATGGAGATGGGCCGCCTGGGCGGCTGAGGCGGCGCTCCCGGACGAGCGACAGCCACACCAGCGTGCCGCAGATCACGAAGTTGTTGATCGAGGTCAGCGCCATGATCCACGCCGGGCGCCAGGCCCCGAGGCCGAAGGTCACCCCGGCCCCGATGACGATCGGCCAGGCCCGGGTCTCGACGCCGATGGCGACCATGACCGCGAGGATGCCCACGATCAGGAGCTGCAAGGCGTAGATCTGGCGGGGGTCGACGCCCCGGTGGTGGCCCCACAGCTCGATGCCGGCGAAGACGAAGGTCGCCACGAACCACGCCAGCAGCAGCAGCCGGTTGGGCACGGTGCTCAGCAGGCTGCGCCGGCGCACGAACAGCAGCACCACCATCAGCGCGCCCAGCCCGAAGTTGCCCAGCGCGACGGTGTCGAGCGGCGGGACCTCGCCCCGCGCAGCCGAGATCGCCGGCAGCGCAACCCACAAGGCGCCCAGGACCAGGGCCATCCAGCCCCGCAGGTGGCGGCCGATACCGGGGTCGCGCCGCTCGAGGTCGGCCTGCCGCCGGGCGAGGTCGAGGCGGGCGGTGGCGATGGCGGCGGCCAGCGCCTGCCGCAGCGGCAGCTCGATGCGGGTCCCGGGCAGGGCCAGCCGCCGCTCGGCGCCGTCGGGGTCGCCGTCGGCGAGCGCGATGCGGGCCATGGCCACCGCCGCCCGCCCCCGCAGGTCGTCGACCGCCGAGTCGGGCAGCAGCGCCTCGATCTGGGTCAGCGAGGCCCGGATGGCTTCGAACTCGGCCTCGATCAGCGCCCGGGCCGGCCCCTGCCCCACCGCGGCCTCGAGCCGGGCCACCCGCCGGGCGGCCTCGGCCAGCACCCGCCGGGCGGGGCGCTGCTCGATCCACCGGCGGATCTGCTCGGCGAAGGCGGCCACGGTCGGCGGGCGGTCGGCGGGCGCGTGGCTCAGCGCGGCCCGGCACAGCGCGGCCAGGTCGGGGTCGACGGCGGCGGGCAGCGGCTCGATCTGCCCCCGGGAGGCGGCCACCAGCATCGCCATCGGGGTGCGGCCCTGGTTCGGTGTGCGCCCGGACAGGATCTCGTACAGCGTGGCGCCGAGCAGGAAGACGTCGGTGGCCGGCCCCTGGAGGTCGGTCATGCCCGCGGCCTGCTCGGGGGCCATGTAGCTCGGGGTGCCGGCCGCGCCGCTCTGGCCCTTCAGCCGGGGGATGCGGGGGTCGGCGGCGTCGTCGAGGGTGGCGGCGACGCCCCAGTCGAGCAGGTAGACCTCGCCGAAGGCCCCCACCATGACGTTGTCCGGCTTGATGTCCCGGTGGATGACGCCCCGGGCGTGGGCGAAGCTCAGCGCCTCGGCCACCCGCAGCCAGATCCGCAGGTGCTCGGCGAGCTGCTCGTCGCCGCGGGTCTCGGGCGTCTGCCCGGCCAGCAGCGCGGTCCAGCTCTGGCCTTCGATGCGCTTGAGCACCAGCCGGGGGCGGCCCTCGGCGTCGAGGTCGAGCGCGTGCACCGGCACGATGCCCGGGTGCTCGAGCTGCCCGGTGACCACCGCCTCGGCCACCATCGCCGCGACCGCGGGGTCGCCGGGCGCGCCGTCGGGCACCTTGACCGCCACGGTGCGCCCCAGCGCGGCCTGCTCGGCGGCGTAGACGGTGCCCATGCCGCCCCGGCCGAGCACGCCGCCGAGCTTCAGCGGCTCGTCGACCCGCAGCCCGTCCAGCGCGTCGGTCAGCGGCGCGGCCCGGGTCGGGCGCATGGTCTGCCGCCCGGGGGCGGTGGCCGGCGCGGTGGCGTCGGCCGGGAGCGTCGGCGGCAGCGCGGTCGGCGGCAGGGGGTTCGGGGGGTCGCTCATGGGGCCTCGCGCGGGGCGCCCTTCAAGGTGACGGCGACCACCAGCAGGATCAGCGCGAAGTTGTTGACCGCGGTGACGGTCATGATCGCGTCGGGCACCCCGGCGGCGACGGCGAACGCGGCCAGCGGCACGCCGACGACGGGCAGCAGGCGGGGTTCGGTGCCGACGCCGATGATCGCGACGGCGGCCGCGACGAAGAGGAAGTGCAGCACGTAGACCGTCGTCGGGTCGAGGCCCCGCTCCAGGGCCCACAGGTCCATCACCGCGAGGCCGAACGACGGCAGCATGCAGGCCAGGAGCACCAGCCGGTTGGGCACGGTGCGCCCCAGGTGGCGCCAGCGCAGGGCGAAGAAGCCCACGATCAGCGCCCCGACGAGCGCGTTGCCGACGCAGACCGCCTCGAGCGTGGGCACGGTGCCGGTCAGGGCGTTGAGCAGCGGTCCGGCCACCCACAGCGCGCCGAACGCGCCCATGCCGAGGCCCCGCAGGCGGCGGCCGGCGTCGGGGTCGTGGCGCTCGGCTTCGGCCCGGCGCTCGGCCCGGGCCCGGTGGGCCTCGGCGATCGCGGCGTCGAGGGTCTGCCGGGTCGCGGGGTCGATCTCGGCGCCGGGCAGCGCGAGGCGGCGCTCGGCGGCGTCGGGGTCGTCGTCGGCCAGCAGGATCCGGGCGATGGCCACCGCCGCCCGCCCCCGCAGCGGGCCCACCGCGTCGGCCGGCAGCAGCGGCTCGATGCGGGCCACCGACGAGCGGATGGTTTCGAACGCGGCCTCGTGCATCACCCGCGGGCCTTCGCCGGCGGCGGCGGCGGCCTCGAGCCGGTCGACCTGCCGCCCGACCTCGTCGAGCAGGCGCAGCGCCGGCCGCTGCTCGATCCACCGCTCGACCCGCCGGGCGAAGGCCCGCACCGAGGGCGGGCGGTCGGCGGGGTCGAGCGCGAGGCCCTGCATGCACAGCGCGGCGAGGCGGGGGTCGACGGTGGCGGGCAGCGGGGCGATGCGGCCTTCGGCGGCGGCGGCCCACAGTTCGAATACGGTCGCCCCGGGCCACACCGAGCGGCCGCAGAGCACCGCGTACAGCGTCGCCGCCAGCAGGAAGACGTCCGAGGCCGGGCCCTGGGCGTCCACCCGGCCGGTGACCTGCTCGGGGGGCATGTAGCGGGGGGTGCCGGCGGTGGCGTTGTGCGGGCCCAGCCGGGGGATGCGGGGGTCGGCGCCGGGGTCGACGGTCACCGCGATGCCCCAGTCGAGCAGGTAGACCTCGCCGAAGCCGCCCACCATCACGTTGTCCGGCTTGATGTCCCGGTGGATGATGCCTCGGGCGTGGGCGAAGTCGACCGCCTCGCAGACGCGCAGCCAGATGCGGAGGTGCTCGGCGAGGCGGGCGTCGTCGGGCGCGCCCCCCGGCTCGGCGGCGAGCAGCGCGCCCCAGCTCTGGCCTTCGATGCGCTCGAGCACCATGCGCGGGCGGCCGTCGTCGTCGAGCTCGAGGGCGTGCACCGGCACGATGCCCGGGTGGCCGAGCTGCCCGGTGACCACCGCCTCGGCCACCATCGCCGCGACGCGCCTGTCGCCCGGCCCGGGCACCTTGACCGCCACGGTGCGCCCCAGCGCCGACTGGGTCGCGGCGTAGATCGTGCTCATGCCGCCCCGGCCGATGATCCCGCCCAGCTCGAGGCCGCCGTCGCGCAGGGCGTCGAGCAGCGCCCCGGTGGGCGGGCCGCCGTCGGGGGTGAGGGTGTCGGGGCGCAGGGTGTCGTGGATCGCGGTGGGGTCGTCGACCGGGATCGGAGGGGGCCCGGGGGGGCGGGGGCGCCCGCTCACGGGGCGGCCGGGCCGGCGATCGGGCTGGATGTGCTCACGCTCCCCCTCGACGCCGGACCGGCGGCTGCGCTCAGGCCCTCAGTGTACCTGATCGCTCTGCTGGGGCACCTGGGGCGGCGCCTTCCACACCGCCTCCATCGAGTCGATCTCGTCGTCGGCCTGCGCCCGCAGCGCGTCGGGGTCGACGTCGGGCAGGGCCTCCAGCTCGGGCCCGAGCTGGGCCAGAGTGGCGTCGAGCCGGCCCAGGCGGCGCACCAGCCCCAGCCGCTCGGCGATGCGCCGGGCGTGCCCGTAGGCCAGGAACGCCCCCGGCCGGTCGCCCTGCCCCGCCTTGGCGTCGCCCAGGTCTTCGTACAGCCGTACCAGCCCGAACCGGTCCCGGGCCCGCAGCCGCACCGCCTTGACGTCGTCGAGCGCCTTGACCGCGTCGGTGAACTTCTCCTGGTCGATCAGGCACCTGGCGAGGCTCTGCCACGCGTCGGCCCACTGCACCGCCGCCCGCGCCTTGCGGAACTGCTCGCCCACCGCCCGCAGCCGGGTCTCGGCCTCGACCGGGTTGCCGTGCCGCCGCTGGAGCCCGGCGGCGGCGACCTCGAGGATGTGCACCGGCAGCCCCACCCGCTGGAAGGCGGCCACCGCCTGCTGCAAGAGCGCAAACGCCGGGTCGAGCTGGCCGCTCTCGGCGTGCACGAAGGCCCGGGCCATGCGCGAGGCGCCTGCCGCCCGCGGCTCACGGCTCTCGTCGGCCGCCCGGATGGCCTCGTCGAGCGCCAGGGTCGCCGCCTCTTCTTCGCCCCGCTCGTAGAGCACCCGCCCCAGCCGCACCAGCCCCAGCGCGACGTGGCCCAGGTCGCCGGCCGAGCGCAGGGCCTCGACCCCCGACTTGAGCAGCGCGATGGCCGCCTCGAGGTCGCCCTCGAGCACCCGCACCTCGGCCCGCAGGAGCCCGACGCGGGCGATGCTGCGGCCGTGGGATCCGCCGCTCATCAGGTTCTCGGCTAGATCGAGGGCCTGCATCGCCGGCTGGGGCAGGGCCAGCGCCAGCCGGACCTCGCCCAGCCGGGCCATCGCCTCGCCCGCCGCCCCGCTGCGCCCCAGCCGCTGGGCCGCCGCCGCCGCCGCCTGGAACGCCTGATCGGCGAGCTGCACCCGCCCGGTCATCGAGCCCAGGCCGCCGGCCTCCATCGCCGATCCGTAGAGCCGGGCCAGCGCCAGCAGGTAGTCCGACTTCGCGTTGAGGATGGGCAGCATGCGCCGGAAGCCGGCGTCGACCCGGGCCGCGTCGCGGGTGTTGAGCAGCCACTGCTGCACCGGCCGCCCGTCGCCCGCGGTGAGGCTCAGCCGCCAGACCCGATCGGCCACCTGCCACGCGTGGCTCGGGGTGTAGCCCCCCAGCAGCGCGTCGCGCAGGCCGAGGGCCGACTGGCGGGTCTCCTTGTCGTCGAGCACGTCGAGCAGGGCCGCCGGCAGCCGGGGGTCGGACCAGCGGAAGGTGGGGTGCAGGCCGTCGGGCAGGTCGGTCCAGCCCATGCCGCCCGCCGGCGCGGCCGCCTCGCAGGTGCCCACCTCGGCCCCGTCCAGTTCGAACTCGTCGTCGTGCAGCAGGTCTTCGACCCAGTCCTCGTCGTGGCCGAGCACCTTGCCCACCGCGAAGCCGTGGAACGGCTGCCCGTCCAGCGCGGCCACCGCCAGCGCCCGCCGGGCGCCGGGGTGCTCGGGCATCAGCGGCGCGGGGTCGAAGCCGTCTTCGAGGCGGTCGAGGCCGTCCCGGGCCGGGCGGCCGGCGAAGTCGGGATCGGCCAGATCGTCGAGCCACGCCCGGGCCTGGGCCAGCGCCTCGGCCGGGCGGCCGACGGTGGCGGCGACCAGCGCCGGGGCCCAGCCGGTGGGCGCGGCGTCGAACCGGGCCCGCAGGAGCCCCTCGGCCCGCTCGGCGTCCCACGGGGGCAGCTCGATCTCGACCAGGATCTCACGTTGGCGGGCGTCGGCGATGACGTCGACCAGCGGCCCGTCGTGCGCCGGATCGGCCGGGGCCCCGAGCACGGCGATGGCCTTGCGGCTGGCCGAGGGCTCGACGAACAGCGGCAGGCCCAGCAGCACCGCCCGGCTCTGGAGGTGGGCGTCGTCGAGCAGCAGCGCGATGGGCGCCTGCTCGCCGGCCCGCCCGAGCACGCCCAGCAGGTCTTCGGCGTAGCGCAGCTTGTCGAGGGCCGCCTTCAGCTCGTCGGGCAGCGGCGCCCGCCGGACGTAGGGCCCGAGCAGATCGGCGAGGTCGTCCCGGGCGGCGGGCACCACCGGCGGCACCAGCGCCTCGACCCCGTGGCGCCCGAGCAATATCCGGCGCACGGCGGCCAGCGTGGCCGAGGTGCCCGGGCCGCGGATCACGATCACCGCCTGGGGCCCGCCGAAGCGCTCGGCGATGGCCGCGGCGTGCCCCCCGGCGTCGACGAAGGGCCACGGGCGGCTGCGGGCGGTGAAGGCCCACGACTCGGCCCCGCCGCTGCCCCCGTAGGGCGGCTTGTCCCCGGTGCGGGCCAGATCGTCGACCAGGGCCAGCCACGCCTGACGCAGCGCGCCCTCGGGCAGCGGGGTGTCGGGCGCGGCGGCGAGCAGGGCGTCTTCGACCGCCTGGGGGTCGCCCCCGTCGAGCGCGCCGGGCCCGCCCGCGATCAGCGCCCGCCACAGATCGGCCACCGCCGCCTCGGCCACCGCCGGCGAGACCCGCCCGCGCACCACCCGCTCGGCGGCGTTCAGCGCCGGCCGCAGCCGGTCGGGTTCCCGGTCGTCTCCAGCGAGGGCGGTGGCGGCGGCGGCGATCGTCAGCTCGGTCAAGGCAGTCTCCGGTCGAGGCGGGGTATCGGGGTCGGATACCAGTTCGCCGGATTGCGGGCAAGCGCCGCGGTGCGTCGGCGGCGGCCCCGGCGACCCACCCCTCGCCGCCGACGGGGGCATCGCTCCGGGGTGTCATGAAGTGTCATCTCCCCGCAATGTCGCTGAAATGGCACAGCCACCGCTCGCTGCGTACCTTCGAGCCCATCGGATGGCCGTTCGACGGGTTCGGTCACCGACCACACGGGCTCAACACGGAGCACAGAGAGATGACTCGGTATCACACCCACCGTTCGTTCGTGGCCGCCGGCCTCGCGCTGGCGCTCGGCGCCGGCTGCGGCGACATCGACCTCGACCCGATGTCGGGCGAGGCGCTGCCCCCGGCGGCGGAGGCGCCGGCCGACGGGCGCGTCGATGAGGGCGAGGTGCTCGCCCGCCGCAGCCGCACCATCGACGGCCGCACGTTCACCTTCCTCAAGATCCGCACCGCCACCGGCGAGGTCGCGACCCGGATCACCGACGACGCCGGGCGCCCGGTCGACCCGGCGGTGATCCCCCGGGGCTCGACGCCCTTGGTCCACCCGGCGGTGCGGGCGGCGCTGTCCCGGCCGTCGTCCCATCCGGCTCACATCGCATCGGATGACACGCTGCCGGTGATGCTCGGGCTCACCGCGGCGCCGACGCCGGATGCCATGGCCGAGTCCCGCCAGGGCAGCCACACCTTCGATGACATGGGGCGCTACATCGCGACCCTCGACGGCGAGACGCTCACCGTCATCGACGAGCGGGTCCTCGGGGCCGAGCGGGCCGCCACCACCCGCGCCGCCCGCCGGGCGCGCATCGCGTGGCGCGCCGATCGGTGGAGCGATCTGATCGCCCGCCACGGCCTCGACGCCCCGGCGCTGTCGGAGGCCATCGCCGAAGGCACGCCCTCGGTCGTGCTCGAGCTGACCGGCGCCGAGATCGAGGCCATCGCCGCCGAGAGCGCCGATCTGGTGGCGGCCATCGAGCCGGCGCCGAAGCCGAGCAACGCCCTCCGAGCCGCGCTGCAGGACGTCTCCATCGACCCGGTGGTCTTCGCCAACAACGGGCGCCAGGGCGGCGGGGTCGGGATCTACATGAGCGAAGAGGGGTGCAACCCCGACGGCACCTACGCCGACTACGAGCGCCTGGCGGGCAGCACCGACGGTCACTCCCTCGCGGTGGCCGGCATCCTGCGCGGGGCCTCGCCCCGGTCCTTCATCTACTGCCGGGGCGGCTTCACCCTGCCCCGGGCCAGCGATCTGGACGGGGTCGGGGGCAACGAGGCGGTGCTGGTCGAGAACCACTCGTGGGGCAACATGCCGGGGCGCTTCGGCGGGCAGCGCCACGGCACCGCCGAGTACCAGCTCCTCGACCGGGACTTCGACGACCACGTCTACGACGACCGGGTGTCGGTCTTCGTGGCCGCGGGCAACAACGGTGATCTGGCCCCGGACCACGTCAACTCGCCGGCCAAGGCCCTCAACGTCGTCGGGGTCGGCGCCTACGACGACAGCACGAACACCATCACCGACTGGTCGAGCTGGCAGGACGGCGAGGTGGGCAACGCCAAGCCCGAGCTGAGCGCGCCCGGCCGGTCGCTGTCGATCCCGCTGGCCGACGACGGGCGGCTGTGGAGCGGCACCAGCTTCGCGTCGCCCATCGCCGCCGCCGCCGCCGCCGACCTGATGGGGGCCTACGGCTGGCTCCAGCTCCGCCCGGCCTACATCAAGGCGTTCATGCTCGCCGGCTCGACCGACGCCATCGCCGGCGGCGCCGACGCCGTCGGGGTCGGCGGGTTCGACTTCCGCAGCGCCTTCTTCAGCGGCACCAACACCTGGTGGGACGGCCGCAACGACGCGTTCGACTGGTACGACGACCGCGACTCCGACCCGGGCAACGGCTACGTCGATCGCCCGTTCGACGTGGACGCGAACCGGACCTCGCGGGTGCGGGTCGCCCTGAGCTGGGCCACCCGAGGCAGCTACACCCACGCCCACCGGGGCGACGCCCACCCCATCGGCCGCGATCTCGATCTGGTGGTCTACGACCCCGACGGGCGGCGGGTCGGCGGCTCGTCCTCCTGGGACAACCCCTACGAGGTCGTCGACTTCGCGCCGAACCGCAGCGGGCGCTACGTGGCCCGGATCAACGAGTATGCCAACCGCGACGCCGGCGCCCGCCTGCGCATGGGCCTGTCGATCAACTTCTACTGAGCCCCATCCGCCGCCGCCGGCCATGGCCCCGGCCGGCCGGTTGCGGTAGGTTCCCGCCATGCGATCCCCCACCTCGAACGCCTCGCGCGTCGCCCTGCTCCCCACTCTGCTGCCCCTCGCCCTCCTGGCCGCGCTCGCCGGCTGCGACGACCCCGACCCGCTGCCGCCCATCGGCACGTCCCGGGCGCCGGTGACCGTCTCGGCGGTGGCCATGGCCCGCTGCGACACCCCACCGGAGCTGATCGACGGCCTCTCGCGGCAGCTCGTCGACGCCATCAACTGCCTGCGGCCGGGCACCCTGGCCGAGATCCCGCTCGGGGGCGACATCCGCCTGCTCCAGCCCAACCGGCCGCACTTCGTCGACGGGCGGGCGGTCGATGCGCTGGTGGACGCGGCGGCCGACGGCGACCGGCAGATGGTCGTGCGCTGGGCCTATCGCGATGTGGCGCTCCAGCACCTGTTCTGGTTGCAGGACCAGTTCCGGGGGTGCGCGGTGGCGGCGCCGGCGGGGCTGTCGAACCACCAGAACGGGCTGGCCGTGGATCTGAACGACTACCAGTACTGGGAGCCGATCATGCGCGGCTTCGGCTGGGGCAACGACCTGCCGAACGACCGGGTGCACTTCGACTATCAGGCGCCGGACGTGGGGTTGGGCGCGCTGTCGCTGTACGCGTTCCAGGTGCTGTGGAACCAGAACAACCCCGAGGCCGAGCTGGCCTTGACCGCCGAGCTGGACGGGCCGACCTACGACGCGCTGAGCGAGGCCCCGGTGGAGGGCTTCGACCTCGACCTGTGCGGCGGCGGGCCGCCGCCGGTGGGCCCGGGGCCGGTGCGGGGGCCGACGGTGGGTCAGCAGGCGTGGCGGGGGTGTGATCCGCCGCCGGAGCTGGTCGAGGGGCTCGCCGAGCAGGTCGCCCGGGGCATGGCCTGCCTCGAGCCGGACGCGCTCGAGCCGCTGCCGGTGTGCGGTGAGCCGGGCTGCGCTCAGGTGTCGGCGCCGCCGATCCTGGAGTGGCTGTCGACCCCGGCCCTCGACGCCTTCGCCGAGGCGAGCCGGGCGCTGGGTCGGCCCATCGCGATCAGCGAGGCGCTGCGCGACGTGAGCCTGCGCCACTTCTACGACTCGACGGCGGACAACATCGGCTGCCGGCCGCCGGCCGGGCGCTCGGACGTGATCAGCGGGCGGGCGGTGCGGCTGGCCGACGCCGGGGCCGCCGGCGCGCTGGCGGCGGCGGGCTTCGTGCAGAGCGGCGATCGCTGGATCTACGACGGCCCCGACGCGGCCGACCTCGATCAGCTCTCGACGGTGGCCTTCCAGCGGCTCTGGAACCGCAACCGGCCGGATGATCCCATCGACGACGACGGCCTGATCGGGCCCCAGACCCGGGACGCCATCGACCGGGCGCCGATCGCCGGCTTCGATCGCAGCCTGTGTGATCCGGATCCCGAGCCGGATATGGGCCCCGGGCCCGATCCCGAGCCGGACGCGGGCCCCGGGCCCGATCCCGAGCCGGACGTCGGTCCGGGCCCCGATCCCGAGCCCGACATGCGCCCCGGGGCCGAGCCGGAGCCGGAGCCCGACGGGGGGCCCGATCCCGAGCCGGAGCCGGACGTGACCCCCGGTCCCGAGCCGAGGCCGGACGGCGCGGTGCGCGATCCGGCCGACGTCGGCATCCCCCCGCCGCCGGTCCCCGGGTGGAGCAGCCTCGAGCCGGGCGACGCCGCCTGCGCTCAGACCCCGGGCGGCGGGGCGGGCGGCTCGGCGGCTCTGCTGGCGCTGTTCGGTCTGCTCGGGCTCGCCCGGCGCCGTCGGTGACCGCGCCCGCCGGGCCGCCGGAGCCCCAGCGGTACACCCTGCCCGGCGGCTTCCCCGTCGAGCTGCGCCGGCTGCGCCCCGACGACAAGGCCCGCATCGCCGCCGCCTTCGAGGCGCTGTCGGCGACCTCCCGCTACCGCCGCTTCCACAGCCCGATGTCCCGGCTGAGCCGGCGCTACCTGCGCTATCTGACCGAGGTCGACCACCGGGACCACCTGGCCTGGGGCGCGGTCGATCCCACGGTCGAGGGGCTGCCCGGGCTGGGGGTCGCCCGCTGCGTGCGGCTGGCCGACGAGCCGACGGTCGCCGAGGCGGCGGTCACGGTGGTCGATCCATGGCACGGCCGGGGGCTGGGCCCGCTGCTGCTCGACGTGCTCGCCGACGACGCCCGGGCCCACGGCATCCACGCCTTCCGGGGCTATGTGCTGCCCGACAACACCCCGATGCGCCACGTCGTCGATCAGGCCGGCGGCGAGGCCACTGTGACCGAAGGGGGGCTGCTGCGCATCGATCTACCGTTGCCGACAGCGCCCCCGCCCTGGCAGGCGGCGCGCCACATCCTGCGCTCCGTGGCCCGCAGCGACGTGCCCCGGGCGCACAACCCGTTCCTCGAGCCGGACGAGCCCCGATGACTGCTCAACCGTCACAGCAACCACCCCAGGCCGACCCCCAGGTGCAGCCGGCGCCGATAGGGGTCGAAGTCGGGGTAGTTGAGCTGCGCCTCGGTGCGCACCCGCACGACGTCGAGGATCTGTACGTCGATCCCCAGCGGCAGCCGGGGCGCGAGGTCGACCCCCCACGTCCCGAGCTGGGGCGCGGTGTAGACCCAGACCCCGTCGAACAGCCGGGCGGCGACCGGGAGCTGCACCCCGGCCCAGCCGACGCCCACCTCGACCCCCAGGCCCAGCGCGACCCGGTGGTGGTCCAGCGCCCGCCAGCGCACGGCGAGGCCGGCGGTGCCGCCGGCGTCGTCGAACGCGCCCACCAGCGCCACGTCGAGCCAGGTGGTCGCCGCGGCGGTGGCCCACGCCTGGCCCCCGTGCTGCCACGGGTCCTGCCCCACCGGGCGGGGGCCGACGGCGGTGTAGGCCAGCCCGACCTCGGCCCGCTTGCCGGGAGGGAACGGGGTCATCGGCCGCATGTTGGCCGCCGGGGCGCAGGCGGTGACGAACAGCGCCAGCAGCAGCGTCGACAGCAGCGCCGCGAGGGCCATCGGCCGCGGCGTCGCCCGCCGCTGCTGGCCCTGGCCGCGCTGTGCCTGCTCGCGGCGGCCCCGGCCCATGGCCGACGCCGACCCGAGCCGCCCGACCCCCAGCCGCTCGAGGGCATGGACGCCGTCGACGGCCCCGATCGAATGAGCGGCTACTACTTCGACCTCGACGGCAACCGGCTCGACTTCGACGACGTCTACTGGGCCGCCTTGCGGCCCGAGGAGGAGCACCTGTGGCTGGCCTTCGGCTGGCAGGCCTTCGCCCTCGGGGTGGGCACCGTGTGGTACTGGACCAACGCCGCCGAGAACTCGCAGGACTGGGACTACCCCGGGCTCGAGGCCCGGCTCGACTTCTCGGCGGTGCGGTTCGACGACAACCACTTCACCATCAACCACGTCAGCCATCCGTTCTCCGGGGCGGCCTACTATACCCTGGCCCGCTCGGCCGGTATGGGCATCGCCGGGGCGTCGGGCATGGCCCTGCTCAGCTCCACCATCTGGGAGTACGGCCTCGAGTGGCGGGAGCTGGTCAGCCTCAACGATCAGTTCTTCACTCCGCTGGGCGGCATCGCCCTCGGCGAGGGCATCTACCGGCTGGGACACTACTTCAACAGCGCGCCCGGCGGGGGCGACCTGCCCCAGCAGATCCTGGGCGCGACGCTCGGCTTCCCGGTCTGGCTGCACCGGCTGTACGACGACCGCGTCGCGCCGCCGGGCCCGGTCGACTCGCTGGGCTTCAGCGCGGCCTACGACCACCGGTTCCGGCTGAGCTACGCCCGGGCGGCGGTCGACGACGGGATCCGTAGAGAAGAGCGGCAGGACGGCTTCGACGTCGCGGTCGACCTCTACGCCATCCCCGGTCTGGGGCGGCCGGGCGCGTTCGACGTCTTCTTCACCGAGGGCAACATCTTCGACATCGAGGCCGGGGCCACCTGGACCGACGACGGCGAGGGCGGCGGGTGGTACATGCGCATCGAGTCGGTGATGCTCGGCTGGCTGGCCCAGGACATCACCGGGGTGCCGGAAGACACCTCGACCCGCTGGGGCACGACGGTCTACATCGGCCTCGCGGCGGGCTACGAGCACCTCCAGCAGTGGCGCCCCGAACCCCGCGACCGGTGGGCCAAGGTGCTGCTGCCGGGCCCCGACGCCGGGGTCTGGCTCTTCGGCGGCGGGGTCGAGGGCCGCATCCGGCTGTCGATCCACCCCACGTTCGACGCCATCGACAGCGTCGCCGCCCCCAACTGGTTCGAAGAGAACCCGGCCCAGACCGTGCGCAGCGTGCTGCGGCGCCGGGGCTACTACTACGGCTTCGGCATCGGCGGCCGGCTGCTCGCCGAGCTGCACATGGGCTGGCTGCGGCTCGAGGGCGAGGCCCGGTTCACCCACGTCGAGTCGGTCGAAGGCCTCGACCGGGAGCAGGAGGAGGTCACCGTCGACCCGTCGCTGCAAGACGACATGGTGCGGCTGCGGGCGGGGGCGGTGGTGACCGTGCCCGGGTGGCTGGTGTCGGCGGGGCTGGACTACACCCGCACCGAGCGGTGGGGCGAGATGGGCTGGAGCCGGGGCGAGCGCACGTTCGACCGCATCCAGCTCACCGCGGGCATCGAGTTCTGAGCGGCGGGCGGGCACCTACCCGTCGGAGGGCGCCGCGTCGTCCCGGGGGATGGCCTCGAGCAGCACCGTCACCGGCAGGTGGTCCGATCGGCCGACGTATTTCACGAAGGCGTCGAGCGGGTCGAGGGTCCGCGAGTCGTAGAGGATGTGGTCGAGGGTGTCGACCGTCTGCCCGTACAGCGAGCGCGCGTAGCGCCACGTCTCCTGCCCCGGGCGGAACGCCGGCAGGGCGTTGACGAAGCCCTGGTCTTCGAGCCGCTGGATCGCGGGGCCGGCCACCCCCTCGTTGAAGTCACCGAGCACGACCGTGGGCAGCGCCTCGTCGCAGGCGGTCGAGAAGGTGTCGATCTCGGCCAGGTGATCCTCGTCGACCCCCACCAGCCCGCCGACGCCGGTGCGCCGGCTGTAGGGCGCCCGCAGGTGCACCTGGAGGATCTGGAGCGGCCCGATCGGCGAGTCGACCTCGATGTGCCACGCCGGGTGCCCGCCGTCGAGCCCGGCGTGCACCCCCTGGTCGACGAAGGGGTAGCGCGACAGCACCGCCAGACCGCTCGACGCCTCGCCCTCGAAGGCCATGAACGGGTACGCCTCGTGCCAGGTGGTGCGCAGCACGTCCCGCCAGCCGGCGCTGACCTCCTGCAAGCACACGACGTCGGCGTCGGTGGCCCCGATGGCCTCGATGGTGTCGACGTCCTCGAAGCGCTTCAGGTCGACGTTGAACGAGGTCACGGTGACGTAGGGCACGCCCGGGGTCGGCGCCCGGGGCTGCATGGCCGGCGGCTCGATGCAGCCGGCGAGCAGGGCCAGCGCGGCGAGGGTCAGCGGCGCGAGACGCAGAGCATGCGACATGGTGGGGCTCCCGATCGGTGCGATGGACCGACGGTCGGCACCATAGACCAGAGCGCAAGGCCGGATCACGGATTCGTATCGAATCGAGTCGGGTCGGCGCCGTATACCGAGAGCAGAAAAAAGCAGCGCAACCCGCCGCGGTGTCGCCGGTTGACGCCGATCGACACCCCGATTCGACCCAGGAGGCTCACCATGAACCGCTTCACCCGCACCCCCGCCCGCCTCGCCCTCGTCGCCCTCGCCGTGGGCACCGCCGGCCTCACCGGCTGCAACCGGGAGGAGCCGCTCACCCGGGAGGAGGCGTCCGAGGCGCTGGTCGAGGCCCAGATCTCGACCGAGGCCAGCGCGCTGACCGAAGAGATGGTCACCCTCACCACCGACTTCACCATCGGCGACGCGGTCGAGGCCGCCGCGGCCAACCTGCGCGACTTCGTGCAGAGCCAGGTGCCCTGCGCCGAGGTCACCCTCGCCGAGCGCACCGTCACCATCGACTTCGGGGTGATGGGCACCTGCCCCTGGAAGGGCCGCAACTGGTCCGGCCGCACCGCGGTCACCGTCGAGAAGGTCGACGGCGAGATCGAGGTCGGCCACACCTGGACCGCGCTGAGCGACGGCTTCCTGACCGTCGACGGCAGCGCCACCGTCACCTGGAACTTCGAGCAGCTCAGCCGCCACGTCGTGCACGAGATGGCCTGGACCGACGGCGAGGTGACCGGCTCGAGCACCGGCGACCGCATGCAGTCGCTGCTCGAGAGCCGGGACGGCCTGCGCATCGACGGCGACCGCACCTGGACCGGCCGCGCGGGCCGCACCTGGGCCCTCGACATCGACGCGGTCGAGATCCGGGCCCTCGACCCGGTGCCCCAGGCCGGGGTCTACACCCTCGAGCACCCCGCCGGGAAGTCGCTGTCGATGACCTTCGACCGGGTCGACGCGAGCACCATCCGGGTCACCGTCTCGAGCGCCCGCCGGGACTTCGAGTTCGAGGTGAAGTCCCTGCGCTGAGCCCGGCCGGCCCCGGCCGCCCCGCCCGCCTGCACCGGCTCTGCACGATCTCGCCCCCGAGCCGCCCGATCGCCGCCCCGCTGCGGCCCGATCGCCCCGCTAGCCTCCATGCATCACCCACGGAGGCACATCATGAGCATCTGGCGCATCCTCGGCATCATCGCGATCTTCGGCGCGACCAGCATCGGCTGGTTCGTGCTCGGCGGGGTCACATCCATGCGCACCGGCACCCAGAGCCGCGACCTCGAGGGCGCGGTGCACGAGCTGTGGGGCCGCATGCAGACCCAGGAGGCCCCCCGCTTCGTCTTCCACCGGGAAGACATCCGCCGCTCGACCCGGGACGGCGTGCTGTACGAAGAGACGGTCTACGTGCCCGAGGTCAACCGGGCCGACCGCACCCGGGTCGACGTCGACCTCGGCCTCGACGCCCGGCGCAAGGGCCTGATGTGGTACGCGCTGTACGACGTCGACTTCTCCGGCGGCTGGCGCTACACCCACACCGGCCCGGGGGGCCCGCTCGACGTCGTCTTCCCCTTCCCCGACGCCGCCGGCATCTACGACGGCTTCCGCTTCGTCGTCGACGGGGTCGACCGCACCGACGAGCTGCAACCCGAGGGCGGCCAGGTCGCGCTGCGCATGCAGATCGCGCCCGACCAGACCATCGAGCTGCAGACCGCCTACCGCAGCCGGGGCCTCGAGAGCTGGCGCTACCGCCCGGCCGACGGCGTCAGCCGCCTCGAGGACTTCCAGCTCACCATGACCACCGACTTCGCCGACATCGACTACCCCTACGAGACGCTCTCCCCCAGCGCCCGGGAGCGGACCGAGGCCGGCTGGACGCTCACCTGGGCCTTCGAGCAGGTCGTCACCGGACACGGGGTCGGCATGCAGATGCCCACCGAGGTGCAGCCCGGCGAGCTGGCCACCGAGCTGTCGCTCTCGGCCCCCATCTCGCTGCTCTTCTTCTTCTTGGTGATCTTCGTGCTCGACCGGCTGCGCGACATCGGCATGCACCCGGTCAACTACCTCTTCCTGGCGGGGGCCTTCTTCGCGTTCCACCTGCTCTTCGCCTACTCGGCCGACCACCTGCCCGTCGAGGCCGCCTTCGCCCTGGCCAGCGCGGTGAGCGTGCTGCTGGTCGTCAGCTACCTGCGCCTGGTCGTCAGCAACCGCTTCGCGTTCGTCGAGGCCGCCGCGGCCCAGCTCGTCTACCTCGTCGGCTTCTCGCTGGCCCACTTCTGGGCCGGCTACACCGGGCTGACCGTCACCGTGCTCTCGGTGCTGACGCTCTTCCTGCTCATGCAGTGGACCGGCCGGGTCGACTGGTCCGAGGCCCTGAGCCGCAAGCCCGCCCCGAAGCCGCGCCCTCAGCCCGCCTGATCGGCCCGCCCGGCGCCCTCGGCCGCCCGCCGCAGCCGCTCGGCGGCGGCCGCCAGCTCGCCCGCCAGCGCGGCCGGCTCGATCAACCGGAAGTCCACGTCGAGCCCGGCCAGCGCCCCCACCACCGCCGCCGGCGTCGGCCCGCCCACCGTCAGCGCGCAGCGATCACCGTCGATCGCCTCCAGCACCCCGAGCCAGCCCGGCACCCGATCCGCGTACGCATCCGCCGGGCCGGGCAGCTCGACCCGGGCCCGGTGGGGCCAGACGTTCACCGACACCCCGCGCTGCACGTAGGCCGCCACGTCCCCCGGAAACGCCCGCGCCGGGAAGCCGGCCCCGACCCGGGGCGCGCCCTGCACCCGATCCACCCGGAAGAGGCGCCAGTCGGCCCGATCGACGTCCCACGCGACGAGGTACCACTGCCACCCGGTGTGCACCAGCCGCAGCGGCTCCACCGTGCGCGCCGTGCCCCGCCCCTCACGATCGCGATAGTCGAACCGCAGCCGCCGCCGATCGCGGCAGGCCGAAGCCAGGACGGTCAAGCGCCCCGGCTCGACGGGCCGCCCGTGGGACCGGTCGAGCGGCACGATCACCGACTGCAAGGCGTCGAGCCGGGCCCGCAGCCGGGTGGGCAGGATCTGGTCCAGCTTGCGCCACACCGCCAGCGCCGTCTCTTCGACCCGGGCCAGCCCGCCGCCCGCCGTGCGCAGGGCCACCATCACCGCCACCGCCTCGTCGTCGTCGAGCAGCAGCGGCGGCAGCGCGTGCCCCGCCCCGAAGCGATAGCCGCCCCCCGGCCCCGACGACGCGTGGATGGCATAGCCCAGCCCCCGCAGCCGCTCCACGTCCCGGCGCACCGTGCGGGCGTCGACCTCCAGCCGCGCGCTCAGCGCCGCCCCCGACCACGGGCGGCCCGATTGCAGCAGGCCGAGCAGGCGCAGCAGCCGGGCGGCGGTGTGGTTCATCGGGCCTCGGCGTCGCGCAGGGGGCCGATCTCGACGGCCATCGGCGCCAGCCGCAGCGCATGGGACGGCCGCCGCTGGATGACATCGCCCACCACCCCGCACGATTGGAACTGCTTGCGCAGCCGCTGCACATAGACGTTGAGCACGCTGCGCTTGATGCCCGCCTGCCCCGCCAGCACCTCGGGATCGATCCAGCCCCGCTCCGGCGCGGGCAGCGCGGCGTCGGCGAGCTGCTGGCGGGCGAGCAGGTGCAGCACCTCGTGATGCGAGCGCGGGTCGAGCCCGATGCGCTCGTCGCCGTGCAGCACGTCGGCCTGGATGGTCTCCTGGTCGAGCCCGATCCCCAGCCGCAGCCGCAGGTCGGCCGCCCGGGGCGGCTCGGCGGCCCGATCGGTGGGCCGGCTCGGCTCGGGCAGCCGCAGGATCCAGACGGCCTCGTCGAGCACCGCGATGGACCGATCGCGCACCGGCTCGGGCGCGCCGCCGTCCCGCTGGAGCCACCAGCGCTCGTCCTCGGCGTAGACCGTGACCCGGGGATCATCGTCGTCGGGCAGCCCGAGCACGCCGTCGTCGGACAACCGGGTCGCTCCGGTCGCCTGGTCGACGGCCATCGGCACCGGCGGGGCGTCGTCGTCGACCATCCACGCCTCTTCGACCTGGCCGAAGGCGAGCTGCTGCCCGAACACGAGCACCGCGCCCTCCCCGCCCTTGATCTGCTGCCCTTCGAGCAGCGTGCCGTTGCGGCTGCCGAGGTCGCGCACCCGCCACGCCCGCCCGTCCCACCAGATCGACGCGTGCTCGCTCGAGACCCAGCCCCCCGGCAGCCGCAGGTCGGCCTGACTCGACCGGCCCACGAGCAGGCGCGGCGGAAGATACACCCGGCGTTCGGTCGCCAGCTCGCGCAGGATGCCCATGACACCTCCATCGTCGGGGGGCAGAGTGCGCAGCGGCCGGTCGATGGTCAAGGGCAGGTCGGGGCCACGGTGGCGGCGCCGCGTCCGTTCGGGCAGAATCGGCCGGCCATGGCCGACGACGTGCTGACCGACCCCGACATCGCCGCGCTCGCCCGCGAGCTGGGCGTCGCGCCGGCGGTGGTCGCCGCCGTCACCGCCCGGCTCGGGGCGCGCACCGCGCCCACCGAGGCCCCCAGCGGCACCGCCCTGCCCGGCGCCGACGACCCGCCGCAGCCGGCCCGCTATCAACTCGGCGACCCGCTGCTCGGGGGCGGCATGAGCGTGGTCCACCGGGCCCACGACGCCCTGCTCGAGCGCGACGTGGTGATGAAGATCGTGCACGACCGGGCCCGCGACGGACGGCGTTTTCTGGCCGAAGCCCGCATCGCGGCCGGGCTCCAGCACCCGGGCATCCTGCCGGTCTACGAGGGCGGGATCCTGCCCGACGGGCGCCCCTGGCTGACGATGCGCGAGGTCGACGGGCACCCGCTCGGCGACCTGATCGGCGACCTGCCCGGGGCGGAGGACCCGCCCACCGCGCTGCGCCGGCTGCTCGCCGTCTTCGTCAGAGTCTGCGAGGCGGTCGGCTTCGCCCACGCGCGGGGGATCGTTCATCGCGACCTCAAGCCGGGCAACATCATGGTCGGCAAGTTCGGCGAGGTCATCGTGCTCGACTGGGGCATCGCCCGCGGGGAAGGCGAGCCGACCGACGGCGGCGTCGCCGGCACGCCGGACTACATGTCACCCCAGCACGCCGCCGGGGCGCCCGCCGACCGCGGGGACGACGTCTACGCCCTGGGCTGTGTCCTCGACCGCATCCTGGAGCCGGCGCCTCCGGGCGACGCGGTGAGCGAGCTGCGCGCGCTGGCCGACCGCTGCCGGGCTGACGACCCGAACGACCGGCCGGATGGGGCCGAGGCGCTGGCCGGGACGGTGACCGCGTGGCTCGACGGCGCCCGTCGGCGGGCCGAGGCGATGGCGCTCGTCGCGCAGACCGGCGCGATCGAAGCGCGCATCGCCACGCTCTCCGCCCGCGCCGAGGACGCCGAAGACCGGGCCCATGCCATCCTGGGCGGCCTGCCGCCCTACGCGCCGGTGGACGAGAAGGCGCCCGGCTGGGCCTTCGAAGACGAAGCGCTGGATCTGCGCTCGAAGGCGGCGGCCGCCCGGATCGACCTCGAGCAGCGGCTCCGGGCAGCGTTGATGCGCGCGCCGGATCTGGCCGACGCGAGGACCCGGCTGGCCGCCTCCTTCCGCGAGCGGGTCCTCGAGGCCGAGGCCACCCGGGACCCCCGGGCGCTCGTCGAGGCCGAAGCCCGCCTGATCGCGCTCGACGATGAACCCTCGGCCGGCTTCCTCGACGGCACCGGCCACCTCTCGCTGACCACCGACCCCCCCGGCGCCGCGGTGTGGTGCGCGCCCTACGTACGCGAGCGCCGCCGGCGCGTGCCCGGCCCCGAGCGTCTGCTCGGCACCACCCCCCTGCGCGGCGTGCCCCTGCCACGCGGAGCCCACCGGCTGCGCATCGAGCGGCCCGGATGTACGACCGTCATCCATGCCATCCACCTCGAGCGGGGCGAACACTGGCGCAACGCACCGCCCGGCGCGCCGAGCGATGCCATCGGCGCGGTGCCCCTGCCCCCGGCCGACGGGATGCCATCAGGTGTATGCTACGTGCCCCCCGGGTGGTGCTGGTGCGGCGGCGATCCCATCGCGACCGACGCCATGCCTCGCCGCCGCGTCTGGGTCGACGGCTTCTTCATCGAGCGCGACCCGCTGACCTATGCCACCCTCGTCCCCGCGCTGAACGCGATGCTCGACGCCGGCCGGCTCGACCTCGCCGAAGCCATCGCGCCGCCGGCAGCCGACCGGGCGAGCAAGGACGCCCCGGTGAGCATCGAGCGGGTCGACGGCCGCTTCCGGCTCGAGCTGCGTCACGCCGCGTCGCCCGACTGGCCGGTCAACCGCATCGACTGGCCCGGCGCCGTCGCCTGGGCTCGCTGGTGCGCCGAGCAGACCGGGCAGCCCTGGCGGCTGCCGCACGACATCGAGCGGGAGAAAGCCGCCCGCGGCGCCGACGGCCGCCTCCTGCCGTGGGGCGACTTCTTCGACCCGACCTGGGCCAACGTGCTCGGCAGCCGACCCGGCGCGCCGCAGCGCAGGCCGGTCGGCGAGCCGCCCGAAGACGTCAGCCCTTACGATGTGCGGGGGCTGGCCGGCAACGTGCGCGACTGGTGCGCCAACGGCTACCACCGCCGAGGGCTGCCCCGCGGTGTGCAGCGGCTGCACCCCGCCGCCCATATCGACGGCGAGGACACCGCTTTGCGCATGCTCCGCGGCGGGGGCTACGCCGCCAAGCCCGAGACGGGCCGCTCCGCGGGCCGCTATGTCGCCCCGCCCGACGGCCGGCTGTCGATGGGCGGCGTGCGGCTGGTCTGCCCCTACCCGTGGCGCCGGGCTCAGATCACCGAGTCGTAGAGCTTGACCACGTTGACCGCGCTCGACTGCGTATTGGAGACGAACTCCAGCTCGGGCGCGTTGATCAGCCCGCCGGTCGTGAGCTTGGTGGGCAGCGCGTACCACGTCGTGCCGCTGCTCGAGTAGTGCATCCAGCCATAGGTCGTGCCGTTGTACTGGATCTCGTACTGGCACCCGCTGACATCGTGGCTGGCCGCGCTGCCGGTGAAGCTCTTGTGCTCGAAGGTCTCCGAGACGGCGGTGGTGGGGACCGTGTCTCCCCCCGGCGGGCGCAGCTTGAAGCTCGACGGCCACGCGCTGGCGGTGTCCTTCCAGTGGAAGGTCACCTTGTCGTTGGGCAGGTCCATGTCGAACTCGCCTTTGACCACGCCCCCGACATCGAGCACGTAGCCGGTGAAGTCGCCGTGCACCTCTTTGCCGCCTTTGTCCCGCCGCTGGGCATCCTGCACCAACTGCGCGTCGATCGCCGCGTCGCTCATCGTCACCTCCTGACATCCGTTGACGAGCAGACCCACTATCGAGCCGAGCAGCCGCTACGGCAAGGCATCCCCGACAACACAACGTAACAGCAGCGCCGAGGTGCTGGCTGTTATCCGCTGTTCTTGCACTCCCGGCCGGGATCCTGACAATCGACGCATGCGCCACCTCACCGGAGAGATCTCATGCCCCGGCCGATGACCCCCGCCCTCGACATCCGGATCATCTTCGTGGGCGTCGACGGCCTCGGCGGCGCCGACCTCCGGCTCGAGAAGGAGATCGCGGCCATCAAGGACGAGCTGACGCAGGATCGCCTCGCCGCCAGCCTGCCGGCCCGCGCCGACGCGCAAGGCACCACCGACGCCCTGCACGCCGCGCTGCTCGATGCCCCCCGGGCCCAGGTGCTGCACTTCTCGGCGCACGGGCACAGCGCGAAGGGGCTGATGCTGCGCGACGCCGATGGGCACGCCGTCACCGCGAACGGTCCCCAGCTCGCCCGGTTTCTCGGCCGCTTCCGCAATCTGCGGCTCATCGTGCTCGGGGCCTGTCACCAGAAGCAGCAGGCCGACGCGCTCATCGACGTCTTCGACTGCGTGCTCGCGACCAGCGGCGTCGTCCCTATCGACGCGTCGCGCCAGTTCATGCGCGCGCTCTACAAGGGGCTCGCAAACGGGGACTCGGTGGCGGCCGCCTTCGAAACAGCCCGAGATCGGCTCGCCATCGACGCGCCCGGGGCTGAGAAGCAGGTCTGCTTGATGCACCGCGAGACGATCGACCCCCACTGGGTCCGTCTGGATCCGGTCCACGGGCCGACCCTGACCGCCGCTCAGCGCACCGCGACCGCCGACTACCTGCGCGCGCGCGTCGACTCGTTCCGAGACGTCGTGCTCACCGCCAACGTCAAGCGATGGCAGGACGCCGTGCCCCACAAGCCATCGGCCGCGCCGCGGATCATCCGCATCGAGGTGCCCGAGCCGGGGGACGCATGGCACCGCATCTGGCGGCCCGACCGCGACGAGTGGCACGCCGTCGCCGCCGAGATCGGCCGCGCGGTCGACGAGATCCGGCGAGGCGACTGGACCCGGGTCCATATCGTCGTCCACCTCCCCTACAGCCTCGCCGCGCTCCTGGCCTGCGCGCTCCAGGCCATGAACCACGAGTTGATCATCTATCAGTGGACCCCGCCGCCCCTGCGCGCCGAGGGGCAGCGGGCGTGGGAGCCCTGGGGCCCCGGCGCCGTCGAAGCCATGCCCCCGCGGGACGACGCGCCCTTCTTCCATCCGGTCGACTGGCCCGAGCACACGATGCCGGACTTCACCGGTGACATCGCGATCACCGTCGCCGTCAGTCGGCCCATCGCCGCTGAGTTGGTCTACGCTGCGGCCCCCGACCGCAGTCGGATCCGGCTCGTATCGCTCGTCCCGCGAAAGGGCACCGGACAGGCGACGCTCGACCAGCACAACATCGAGCGCGCGGCGGGGCAGCTGGACGAGGCCATCCAGATGGCAGGCGCCCGATTCCCGAACGCGACGGCCATCCACATCTTCCCCTGTGCGCCCAAGGCGCTGATCATGCGCGGCAGCCTGCGCGTCGCGACGAGCCCGGTCCGGGTCATCGTGCACGAGTTCTTCCAGGACGCCGAGCCCCACCCCCTGTACCTGCCGATGGTCGATCTCAAAGACGGCGTGGTGATCGAGCCGTGATACCCACCGGTGGGCATGCCGAGAAAACGGCTTGACGGCCGGCGCCAGCCTCGCTACCGTCAACGCATTCGTACCGAGTATACCGTGGCCGACCAACAATGGCCCCGCAGATGGAGAAGAGAATGACGCTCGACGACAGCTGAAGCACGTCTGCCTACGCAACGGTGACACTTCAGACGGACACATGTCTACGCCTCTGCTCGCGGGTAGAGGTTGCCAGAAACGACCATAACCTCCACCCCGACTCGTGAAGAACCGGACACGAGTCACGACATTGCAGAGGCGAGCCATGAACGAGGCTGTCCTTCGAGTCCATGAGGCGGCGGACGTCGCCCTCCCCCCTTCCCCTCCTCCCCACCACGGCCCGTGCGAAACGCCAGCGTGGTGGCTCCTCATCGTCTTCCTCCTCTATCGCTGGTTTTGGAACCGCTGGCGGATCGCCGCTGGTTGGTTGCGCATGGCCCGGATCAACACCGAATTGTGTGCCAAGAACGGACAGCTGACCCACTTCGGCCTTCGGGCAACGTGGTGCGGCGCCGGCTGAGGTCGAATTCCAGATGAGGGCGAGGATGTCGTCGCCTTCGTCCAGCCGGCGGTGTACCCTGACCGAGGGGCACCGGCTACCCCGACTCGTAGGGGGTCAGCGCAGACATTGTGCGTCTAACGTGTGGCCGTTAGCGGCCCGGTCGGTGCTCCTCACTCTCAGCTGCTGTTATCGCCTGTTCGTGGCGCGGTCCAGTCACGCGTGGTATTCGTCTAGCGTATGACCCGGTTGTGATTCGGAGGTCGAGTGAACGCGCAGATCCCGGACTTCCATGAGATCCGACAGAAGGTCGAGGCAAAGGTGAACCGGCCCGGCCCGCAAACGCTGGTGGGCTACGACGCCAACGGCATCCAGGCGTTCGTCACTCGTGCCACCGCACTGCCCTACATGCGCGGCGCGAGCGGGCTGGTGAAGGATTTCGACGGCAAGGTGAAATCCAAGAAGGAACGCGACTGTCTCTTCGCCGCTGGCGGTCGGGGGCGGCTGCTCGTACAGGGCACCCCCGACGATGCCGAAGAACAAGGGCTGCTGACGGCCTTGTCCGAGTGCTTCGCCACCTCGACCCACGGCGAGGTGCTGGCCATCGCAGCCGTACCGTTCGAGCCGGACCATCAGCAGCGCAGCCTGACCCGGCTGGCCCTCGAATTGGACGCAGCCAAGGACGAGGCACCCCCGCCAATGCACACGGCGCTGTATCGGCCCGAGGCCTTCGACCGCTGTGAGCTGTGCCAACGGCGCCCGCACGAGGGCAAGAAATGGCATCGGCCGAAGAAAGGCGACGCGCTGGATGTCTGCGATGCGTGCCACGCGATCATCGAGAAAGGCAACCGGGAGGCACGGGATGACGAAGAGCGCGGGCTGATGCTCGAAGACCTCTCGAACACCAACCGGCTCGCGGTCCTCGCGGCCGACGGCAACCAGATGGGCGCGCTGTTCCGCGCCATGGACAGCCTCGCCGACGCCGTGGTGGCCAGCGAAGCGGTGTCGTGGATCTTCCAGAGCGCGCTCGACGCGACCCGGGCAGCCTGCGAGTTGGACGACAAGCGCAGCGTGGCGCCGGTCGTCGGCGGGGACGACATCCGGCTCTTCGCCGGGCCGGAGCGCATCTTCCTGGCCGTCGCGACGCTCGTCGACAAGATCGAGTCCCGGGTTGACGACCGGGCCACCCGCCTGGGGTTCCCCGACGAGGTGGCCGCCCGCTTCGCGCGCATCGGGCTCGGCGTCGGCCTGGTCGTCGGGCCTCAGAACCACCCCGCGTCGCTGGCCATCGAACGGGCCCACCGACTCGAGGACAGCGCCAAGCGGCTGTGTAAGACTGGAGGCTACCGCTCCACTGTCGACTTCATCCACATGCGCTCGGGTGACGAGTTGATCGCAGGCGGCCCCGTGTCTTGTCACCCGCTGGGTATCAGCAGTTCGGGCTCAGCGCTCGAGAATCAGTTCGACGCGACACGTCGAGGCGCTGCGGCCCTGCGGGCGGTGCCCACGAGCCAGCGGGCCAGCGTGCTCCAGGCGCTGGGGCGCGACGCCGACATCCGCGGCGCGCGCGACCCGCTGTTCCTCAACTTCTTCCGCTATCAGGTGGCGCGGTCGCCAGCGTGGCAGCGTTGGTATGAGGCCATGGGGAAGGATTGGCGCGACGCGGAAACCCTCGAAGCGCACGCGCCGACCCACGCCATGCTGGAGATCGCCCGGCTCGGCGACGTCATCGAGCGGATCGAGCGGGAAGGATCAACCGATGGTTGATCGCTTCTTCGAGATGACGCTCACCGTGCCATCGGGCACGGTCGCGGTCGGCGGCTACTCGCCGGTGCCCGAAGAACTGAGCGCAGTGCACGCGCGGGACACCGACGGCCGGGCGCTCATCCCGGGCACCGCCCTGCGGGGCGCGCTGCGCGGAGCGCTCGAGGCGGCGGTCCGGGCCGACGGCGAGCGCCGGGCCTGCCGTGGGGGGGACGGGATCGACCCCCGCGACCAGCCCCGAGGCGGCTCGGACGAAGAGCCCGAGAAGCCCCGGAAGTGCACCCTCGACCGCGGCCACGCCTGCCTGCCGTGCCGCCTCTTCGGCAGCCACGACTCGCTGACCGCCCTCGCCGCAGACGGCGCGCCCGCCCCGCGGCCCTTCGGCGCGCTGGTCCTGAGCGACGCGCTGGAGGTCGAGGACGACGCGCTGGAGGTCGAAGGCCCCGAGCCGCGCCCGTGGACGGTGACCCACGGCGTCGGCATCGACCGGGGCAAGCGCTCGGCGGTCGAGGGCCTGCTCTTCAGCCGGCTAACGCCCGCGCCGGGGCGGGGGCTGGCCTTCGTCGCCGAAGGGCGGCTGACCGAATACAGCGACGAGTTCAAAGGCGCGCTGGAGGCCGCAGCCCACCTCACCCGGCACATCGGCGGCGGCACGAGCCGGGGGCTGGGGCGGATCGACATCACGCTGAGCTGGAAGGCTGCGCCGCCGGTCGACGGGCTGCCGCCGGTCGAGGGCGATCGGCGGGTCGTCGTCACCCTGAAGCGGCCGGCGTGCATCGGGGTGCCGGTCAACCAGGAGAACGTGCGACGCACGCGGGTCGACATCCCCGGATCCACGCTGCGGGGCGCGGTGGGCTGGGCCATCGCCGAGCGGCTGAAGGCGGCCGGCGTAGCGCGCGGCGCCGACGACGCGTTCGAGGCGCTGGTCGCCGAGCGCGAGGGGGACGGCGGGGGCGCGATCTTCGACTTCCTGTATCCCTGCGATGGCATGCCACCGGATGGCATCACCGGCCCCTGGCCGATCACCCGGCGGCGGTGCAAGCGCGACGACGAACACCCCCACACCGACGTGCTCTTCGACCGCCTCGCGCTGCGACTGGCCGAGCCCGACGACGTCGGGCGGGTGGTCGACACGCTCGCCAAACGCGCGCGCTGCGCGGCGTGTGACGGCCCGCTCGAGCCGGTCACGACGTACCGGGGGCAGCGTCGCGAGCTGCGCACGCGCCTCGTCACCCGGGTCCAGATGGACGGCCGGCGCCGCAGCGCGCGGGATGGCATGTTGTTCTCCAACGAGGTGATCGAGGCCGGCACGCGATACGTCGGCGCGATCCGTGAGATCCCGGCGGGCGGCGGGGGCCGGCTGGCCGAGGGGTTGGCGGCGCCGCTGTCGCTGGGGCGGGGGCGCTCGCGAAGCTGGGGGCAGATCGCGGTCGAGGTGGAAGACATGAAGCCGCCGTCGCCGCTCAGCGCGCGACGGGAGGCCTTCATGACGGCTCTGCGCAGTCATCGGGATGCCTTCGACGCCCGATTCACGGTGCCCGCCGAGCGATTGCTGACGCTGACCCTGACCAGCCCGCTGATGCTGACCGGGGACGAGGCCGACGTGAAGTGCGTCGAGAAGGCGGTCGGCGGCGAAGTCCGCCTGAGCGTGCGCCGCTTCGGCGTCGAAGGTGGATGGGATCTGCGTAACAAGCACGCGACGCCGTGGACCCGCAGCGTGCGGGCCGGCGCGGTGTATGTCATCGAGATCGGCGATGACTGGTCCGCGGTGGCCGAGAAGGTCGCCGATATCGAGCGAGGCGGCGTCGGGCAGGGCCGATGCCGCGGATTCGGCCGGGTGTTCGCGTTCGACCCGGCCCTGAGCCACCCCGAGAGGCAGGCAGTGAGCAGATCGAGTCGGAAGGAAGATCCGCGCGGCCCCCAGAACCGGGCCCTCGTCCAAGCCGCCGAGGAGGTGATGGCGAAGGCGTTCGGTGACCGGGACATGCGGGGCAGGCTGTCCAAGAGCCAGATGTCGCAGCTCATCGGGGTCTGTCAGGAGGCGGCCTGCCACGACGAGGTCGCCAACTACCTGCGCTATCAGGCGGGGCGACGGGACGGGTCGTGGACCACCGCGATGGCGTCGGCGGTCATCGATGGCATTGAAGCCCTGTTCGAGCAGCAGAGCGTGCCCGATGACGCCGACGCCGCTCGGATGAAGCGCTGGCGGCTCTACGCGACCTATCTGGCCCGCGCGTTCACCTGGCACGCGAAGGTGAGCGACAACCGGAGGTCGCGATGAGCGAACACCCCGATGACTTCCATGTCTTGAGGCGCCGCGTGCGCCTGACCGGCACCCTCACCACCCGCACCGGCCTGCGCATCGGCGCGGGCAGCGGCGGCCTGGGGGACGCGGTCGACCTGCCCGTGCTGCGCGACGTCGAGGGCTATCCCATCATCCCCGGGGCGTCGCTCAAAGGCACCCTGCGCTCGACGCTCGGGTCACTCCTGCGGGGGCTGGCGCCCGACCCGGAGAGCACCGAAGCCAGGACGATGCGCGACGCCGGACTGTGGGCCTGCGATCCGCTGGCGACCGACGGCCCGCGGCGGGCGTGCGGCCACCACCGCAAGAACGAGCGGGAGCTGATCGACACCCGGGCTCACTGCACGATGTGCCGGCTCTTCGGCAGCCACCTGGTGGCCAGCCACGTCCGCATCAGCGACGCCATGTGCCGCGATCGCAGCGGGCCGCCGCCCATCGAGCTGCGGGACGGCGTCGGCATCGACCGCGACCTCGGCGTGGTGCACGGCGGGCTCAAATACGACTTCCAGGTGGTCGCGTCGGGGGTCGCCTTCGACCTGGAAGTGTTCGCCGACAACGTCGCCGACTGGCAGCTCGGGCTGCTGATGACAGGGTTCGATCAGCTCGCCGAAGGCTTCACCGGCCTGGGCGGCTTCACGAGCCGGGGGCTGGGGCGGGTCGACATCGCATGGCATGCCATGCGGGACTTCGAACCGGGCGCGCTGCTGAGCCCGGGCGGGCTCGCCGCCGCCCGCGAGGAGCAATCGGTGGACGACGCGGTCCGCGACGTTTGGCGCGCGGCGCTGGCCGAGCACAGCGCGGAGGTGATGAGCTGATGTATCGCCATACGCTCAACCGAGCCCGCATCGGGCTCGAGATCACGACCGTCTCGCCCCTGCTCATCCGGGCCGGCGACACCGGGCTCGACCCGGCCCGGGCCGACCTGTCGTGCGTGCGCACCCGCCACGCGGCGCTGGGGTCGACGGTGTACGTGCCGGGCTCCAGCGCCAAGGGCGTGATCAGGGCCGCCGCCGAGTCCCTGATCCGAGGCATGGGCCGAGTGAAGGGCGTCGTGGCGGCGTGCGATCCGCTGAACCACCGGGCGAGCTGCGGCGGCACGGTCGCGAAGAAGCAGTCGACCGCCGCCATCCACGCCGGGCACTGTCTCGCCTGCCGGCTCTTCGGCTCGACGATGCTGCGCGGGCGGTGCGCGGTGCGCGACCTGTTCCCCTTCCGCCCCGACGACACCGCACCGACCGACAACTTCGTGGCCGCCAACCGCACCGAGACCCGCAGCGGGGTCGGCATCGACCGGATCGCGGGGTCGGTGAAGGTCGGCCCCTTCGAGTCGGAGATGGTGCCGGCCGGGGTCTGGTTCGCGGGCGACATCGCCCTGACCAACGTGCAGGCGTGGCAGCTCGGGCTGCTCGCCGCCGGCCTGCGCGAGCTGGACGACGGCTTCGCCCAGCTCGGCTCGACCAAGAGCCGGGGGCTGGGGGTGGTGTCGGTGACCGTGAAGCGGGTGACGTTCGAGCAGACGATCCGCGGGCCCGAGGCGCCAGTCGGCGTGGGGCGACTGAGCGCGGGCGATGACTATGGCTTGCTGCCCGAACGGGATCTGCCATCGCTGGGCGCGGGTCGTGTGCAGGGGCTCGTGCGGCGCTTCGAGGCCGAGGGCCCGGCGGCCGATGGGTGGCTGAAGGCGACCGAAGAGGCGCTGGGGGCGCTGGCATGAGCGGCTATGGCTTCACCCCCCTGCCCGACGCGCCCCGGCGGGTGGCTCGGCCCGAGGCCCGGTTCGATCGGCGGCAGCCGGGGCTGCTGTTCGGGCGGGCGACGCTGACCTATGTGTGTGAGCAGCCGGTGCACGTCGGCGCGGGGCACAAGGTCGTCGTCGACGGCAAGCCGGTGCGGGCTCAGGTCCGGCGGGGCGCGGACGCGATCGCGCCGGGGTCGAGTTGGAAGGGCGTGACCCGGAGCCGGTTCGAAGCCATGACCAAGGCCTGCGCCGGGCGGGCGCCCAAGGGCGAGCGGCGGGTCACGTCGCGGACCTTCGACGGCTTCTCGAGCGCGCTCGCGCCGGAGGTCGAGCGGCACCCGGTCTTCTCGAGTTGCCGGACGAAGGCGGGTGTGTCCGACCCCTCGGTCTGCCCCGCCTGCGCGCTCTTCGGGCTGATGAACCGCCGCTCGCGGGTGGCCTTCGGCGACCTGCTCGCCGACCGACCGGTCGAGATCCGGGGCATCGCCGAGCAGTTCTCGCCCCGGCTGCATCACCTCGCCGAGCGAGAGGCCCTGCACGTCGATCAACACAAGCGGCGGCTCACCGTGCGGCGGCTGAAGGGGCGCAAGTTCCACGGCGGCACGGGTGGCTCAGAGGGCGGCAGCGTGCGGATCGAGGCCATCCCCAGCGGCGCGACGCTGGTGGGCGAGCTGCGGTTCGTCAACCTGACGCCGGCCGAGATGGGCGGGCTGCTCACAGCGCTCGGCGGGCCCGGCGCGCCGCTCGTGAAGCTGGGCGCGGGCAAGAACCTGGGCTTCGGCCGGCTGCGGCTGACGGGCGCCGAGTTCGTGCTGCGGGACCACCTCAACCAGTCCGTGCCTTTCGACCGGGCCATGCCAAAGGCGTGGCGGGCGGCGTTCACGGAGAGCGACGACCACTGGGAGCCGGGCGAGGCCGCGCTGGTGGCGCTGCATCGGCGGGGGGGCTGGTGATGCAGCGCGCCGATCCCATCCGCCTCGACCGCGAGTCCCACCGCGCGCTCGCCGAGCTGGCGGCGGGCTTCGCCACCCGCTCGCACATCGCCTTCATCACCGAGGCGCTCGTCGCCGCCCGCAGCGCGCCGGACGACCCGCTGGCGGGCCTCGCCTTGCTGGTGTCGATGCAGGGCACGACCTACGCCCGCCGCAAGGATCAATCCGCGGCGCTGGCCGATGTCGGGCGGTGGCTCGAGCAACACCTGGCGGTGCACCTCGATCGAGCGGCCACCGGCGCCGGCTCCGATCGGCTCGGCGAGGTCGTGACCACCGAGCTGGGCTGGCTGCGGCGGCTGGCGATGGCGCGGGAGGCGGCCGAGCGAGGGGCCCGACGCGGGCGGCGCGTCGTGGGGAGCGCGCGGCCGTTCGGCCGTAGCCTGGGCGGGTTGCGGGCGCGCTGGGAGCGGATGGAAACCGAGCCGCCCGGCCCGGAGACCTCCAACGGGCCGAGCGGGCCCCCGCCGCCACCGCCCGAGGTCGAGGCCTGGGGGGCCGGCTTCCTCGACTTCCTCGCCGCGCGCAAGGTGTGGCAGGCGGCGCGCAAGCGGCTCGACAAAGGCAAGCCGCTCAAGGACAAGCGCGTGCCCCTGGCCGTCCGGGCCCCCGAGCTGCCGCCGGGCGTGGCACTCGAAGCCTCGTTCACCCTCACCGCGGGGCTGGTCGACGTCTGGCGGGCCTCGGACGCCGCCGGGGGGCAGGCCCGGGACTTCTTCGTCGTCGAGTGGGACAACGATCGCACGCCGTGGCTGGCGACCCGGGTGGCTTTCGAGCCATGATCGCCCGCGCGATGCCCGTCGACGACCCCGCCACCGTCGCCGTCCCCCGGACCTGGCGCCTGAGCCTCGCGCTGACCCCGTCCGAGCCGACCCGGCTGCCCGCGCTGCCCGGCTCCGAGCTGCGGGGCCTGCTGCGCCAGGGCCTCGAGCGCCTCGGCCGGCTGCGCCGCGGCGCGCCCTCGCCGTTCACCCTGACCCCGCAGTGGCTCGAGCCCGACGCGGCGCCCGATCGCCTCGTCGACTGGCCCGCCGGGCGCCCCATGACGATCGACGGGCTGTGGTTCGGGACCGACCCCGACCCGGCGGCGCTGGTGGGGGCCGGGTTCAACGCGGTCGGCTGGCAGCCGCTGCTCGGGCGCGGGCGGCGGGCGCGGTTCACATCTCGGGTCGAGCGCGCCCGGTGCGATACGGGGGCGACGATCGACCAGCGGGTGGCCGAGCTGATGCCGTCGCTGACGCTGCGCCTGCGGGCGGTCACCCCCCTGGCGCTGCGCGAGCGGGGTGAGATGCGGACGACGCTGGGGGATGGCATGGCCCTGCTCGTCTCGGTGCGTCACCGGGCCCGGCGGCTCGCGGATGGCTTCGGCGCCGCGCCGGACGAAGCCATCGCCGACCGGCTCGACCCATTGACCGTCCTGGCCGACGAGATGGTATCCGTCCGTTGGCGGCGGGTGGGTCGCCGGGGGCGCACCGTGCCGGCGCAGGGGTTGATGGGCGCCGCCCGAATCGCCCGACCGGCCCCCGAGACGCTGCGGGCGCTGGTGGTCGGCGAGCTGCTGCGCGTCGGCCGGTGGACGGCCTTCGGCGCGGGGCGCTATACGCTCGAGGCCGACCCGAGCGCCTGAGCCCTCACAGGTGGCGAGTCTCGGCGGGCGGGGTCCACCAGTCGTCGTGCAGCCCGTCCAGGTAGCGCACCGGCGCCGCGAGCAGGTCGTCGATCGGCAGGTCGTCGAGGCTGGCGATGTTGATCGCGACCCGGTCGCCGCCGAAGGCCGGGCCCCAGGCGCTGGTGTCGACGAAGGCGTAGGTGTTCACTCCGCAGTGGCGGCAGAAGCCGCCCCGCTCGCCGCCGACGAGGTGCTCGGCGCCGGCGAGGGCCTCGAACCCCGCCGGCTCGATCATCACCCCCCACCGGCGCTGCTTCCAGCACCAGGTGCAGTTGCACTTCGTCGTGCCCGCCGACAGGTCGATGTCGGCGGTGAAGCGCACCTTCTTGCAGTGGCAGCTCCCGTGATAGCGCGTGGTCTGACCGGCCATGTGGGCCTCCTGTGTGCCTGCGCCCGCCACCGCGGCGGGTCACGGGCGCAGCATGGCCGGAGGTCGCGGACAGGCACGGTCCGCGATGTCGGCGGGGCTCACTCGACCTGCACGGCGAGCGGCGGGGCCCAGGCGGCGTCGGGGGTGTAGTACGGGTAGGCGCTCGACGCCGGGCCCACCGAGCGGCCCGGGCGGCGGGCGGTGACCGTCAGCGGCAGCGTCATCGCGGCGCCGGGGGCCATGTCCTCCAGGTACAGCACGACCTCGCCGGGGCGCACCTCGGCCAGCGCCACCCGGCCCCGCTCGGTCCACGCCCGGAGCTGCTCCCGATCGGGCTCCAGCCCCGCCGGCAGGCCGACCCGCACCAGCGGATCGGGGGCCTCGCGCCGAGCCTCGACCGTCACGGTCAGCGTCGCCGCCTCGCCCGGCTTCAGCGTCGGGCGATCGAGCGCGGTCGTGAGCGCGAGCGCCGGGTCTTCGGCCGGGGGCACCGTCTCGGCCCGCCAGCGGCCGGTCACGCTCCACTGCGCGCCCGCGCCGGCGGTCTGGGTCAGGGTCAGCGTCTCGCCTGCCCCGAGCCATGGGCCGAGGTCGAGCGTGCGCACGCCGGCCTCCAGCTCGGCCACCGCCAGCCGCTCGACGCGCTCATCGCCCAGGCGCACCTCGATGTGACCCGCGTCGGGATCGCCCGCCCGCAGCGGCCGGGTCAGGATGGCGGCCAGGGCCTGGGCGGTGGCCTGGGTGCTGATCCACGCCCCGCCCCGCCGATGGGCGAAGAGCCAGCCGATGCCCCGATCGCGGGCCTCGGGATCCCGATCGAGGGCGGCCAGCGCCCGGATGGCCAGCCCGGTCGCCTCGATGGTGAGCCCCAGGCCGCGGCTGTAGGTGATGCTGCTCCGGGCCCCGACCCACGCGCCGCTGGGGGCCTGCCGCCGGGCGAGGGCGTCGGCCAGCGCGCCGGCCCGCGCGACCTCGCCGGCCGCCTTCAACGCCAGGATCCGCACCGCGAGCACGTAGGGGTCGTCATCGGCCGGGGCCGCGACCCGCTCCGGATCGAGCGGGCGCCCGCCGAGCGCCAGGGCCCAGTCGATCCACGCCGCCGCCGCCTCCCCCCGGGCGCCGTCGCGCCGGGCCTTCCGATGGCCGTCGAGCCAGTGGACCGCCGCCCGGATCACGCCCGGGTCGACCCCGCTGTCGATGAGCTGCGCCACGCCGAGCGCCGTGATGGCCGGGCGCGCCGGGGGGCGGCCGTACTTCGAGAAGCCGCCGGCGGCCGTCGCGAAGCCGACCAGCCGGGCGGCCCCCGCCTCGACGTAGGCCCGGGTCTGCTCGATCACCTCCGGCGGCACCGGCTGCCCGGACGCCTCGAAGAGCCGCAGCGCCATCACGTTGGGCCAGTGGATCGCGGTGGTCTGTTCGAAGCAGCCGGTCGGGTGACGCACCATCGCCTGCACCGCGCCCAGCAGCGTGGCGACGCCGCTGCGGGTCAGGATCAGGGCCGCTTCGGCGCCCTCGGCCGCGGCCGGGATGGGGAGCCGGACCGCGGTCGGCGCGCCCGGGTCGAGGATGCCGGCCCGATCGAGCCGGTGGGGGAAGCCCCGGGGCAGCACCCGCACCTGCCGCTGCACGGCGTCCCGCCACGGCCCGGCGGTCAGGCTCAGCTCGAGCAGGTGGGGCGCCGCCTTCTGCGCCTCCAGCGGGATGCGGATCGTGCGCCGCTCGCCGGGCGCCAGCGGGTCGAGCGTGCGATCTCCTTCAGCCAGCCCGGCCGGCACCGTGCGCCACGCCAGCCGGGGGCGCACCGGCTTCGCGGTGTGGTTGCTCACCGTCAACGGCGCCATCAACCGATCGCCGCGCAGCAGGCTCGGGGGCGCGTCGGCCTCGACCGCCACCGGGCGCCGGGCGACCGCCACCGCCTCACCCCGCCCGATCGCGCCGCCGCCGACGCCCTGGACCGTCGCCCGGAAGCCGGTCAGCGCGTCCGACAAGCGCACCTCGACCGCGCCCTGTCCGTCCTTCAGCGTCAGCCGGGGCACCCAGGCGATCGTCTCACGGAAGTCGTCCCGGGCCGCCGTCGGCGGCGGGGGCGGGGGGAACCGCCGATACACCGCTTCTGGCCCCCGGTGGGCCCGATCGAGGATCTGGAACTCGACCCGCCGGTTGCGGGACCGAGCCGCGTCGGAGTGCTCGGGGCTGATGGGGCGGTCCTCGCCATAGCCCCGGGCGACCAGCCGCGCGGGCTCGACCCCCCGCTCGATGAGCAGCCGCCGCACCGCCTCGGCCCGCCGCTGGGACAGCCGCTGGTTGTGGTGGCGGGTGCCGACGCTGTCGGTGTGGCCCGCCACCTCGACCCGCCGGATGTAGGGGTGCGCCCGCATGACCCGGGCGATCTCGTCGAGGATCACGAGGCTTCGGGGCAGCACCTCGTCCCGCTCAGCGCGAAAGTAGATGCGCTCGACGACCTGCATCCGCTGATGGGTGACGATCACCCGGCCGTCACCCGGCGTCGAGCCCGGGCCCGGGTCCGTCCGAAGGGGACGGCGCCGTACCGGGCGGGCCCCGGGGCGCAGCGGCCCGTCGATCTCGACCTCACCGCGGGGCTCGGGGACCTCGCCCGGCGGCGGCGCGGGGGCGGCCTCCGACGCGGTCTCTCGCTCGGCCTCGGGCGATCGGCCGTCGGGGCAGCCGTCGTCGTCGGCGACCCCATCGTACACCTCCGGCTCGCCGGGGCAGGTGTCATAGAGGGATGGGATGCCATCCCGATCGGGGTCAGGCATGCTGAGCCACAGCCATTCGAATCGGCGGTAGCCGGCGGTGCCCATCAACAGATCCATCGCCCGCCCGGCCGCCTCGCCCGGGGCGAGGTAGCGCCCGGCCTCTTCGAGATACCCCCGCACGACGGGCATCAGCAGCATCTGCGCCGCCAGATCGGGGCTGCGGTCGTCGGCGAAGGCCAGGACCCCGTCATCGACCACCGCCAGCGCCAGATCGGCGTCCACCGGCCGCCCGTCGGGGTCCGCCGCGCGCACCGTGAGCCGCACCGCCTCGCCCGGCGCCGCCTTCGCCCGGTCGGGGGTGACCGTCACTTGCAGCGTCCGATCGCGGTTGCGGAAGACCACCCGCTCCGCCAACGGCGTCCCACCGGCGTCGACGAGGGTGACCCGGACCGCCCCCCGGCGGCGATCGGCCTTCAGCTCGACCCGGGTCTCGCCGCCGGCGCGCACGTAGACCTCGCGGGCGTCGAGCACCGCGTCGTCCCGGGATGCGATGACCATCAGCGCCGCGTCCCGGGTGCAGCCGAGGTCGAGCCCGATGGTCGGCCGGGCCCCGGCGAAGTCGTCCACCGCCCGCATGCGACAGCCGCCGCGCCGGGGCGCGGGCAGCGCGTAGCGGCCGCCGTCCAGCTCGAGCGCGTAGCCCTGGTCGGCGGTCGGCGTCAGTTCGAAGCGGGCCCGGCCGTCGATCCGGGAGCGCACCCGGGCCACCTCGACCCCGGCGTCGTCCACCACCCGCCCGGCGAAGCTCACCGGGCGCCCGGCGGCGTCCGTGGCGGCGACGTAGACCCGGCCGGGCAGCCCCGCGACGAGATCGCCGCCCTCGGGGAAGAACGCCACCGCGGGCTGCGCCGGCGCCAGCGGGATGGGGCGGGTCAGGGCCGACGTGGCGCCGCCGTCTTCGAATCGCAGGTTGAGCCGGGCGTCGTCCATCGCCCGCTGCGGCAGGTCGAAGCGCAGCGTCACCCGACCGCGATCGTCGCTGCGCCCGCTCAGCTCGATCGGCGGCCCGTCGCCGGCCCGCACCGTGGCCTGCACCGGGCGCCCGGCCAGCGGCGTATCGTCCGCCCGGCGGACGGCGACCGCGGCCACCACCCGATCCCCGGGCCGGTGGGTCGCCCGGGCATAGCGCAGCACCATCCGCAGCGCGGGGGGCGTGGTCCGCTCGACGACGATCGGGCGCTCGGTCTCGAGGCCCGGGGCCGACGCCCGCAGGGTGTAGCGCCCGGCGGCCAGCTCGAGAGGCAGGTCGAGCACGCCCGCGCCAGTCGCCGTCGGCACGGCGGCGTCGGCCACCTCGCGGCCCCGGGCGTCGAAGAGCCGCACCGCCGCGTGGGAGAGCCCGGCCGGGGCGCCCCAGATCCGCATCCACACCGCGTCGCCGGGTCGATACAGCGGGCGGTCGGTCATGATACCCAGGCGGCGGGCGGGCCCGGTGTTCTCCCGGATGCGTTCCAGCAGCGCCGCGGCGGTGTCTTCGATCGGCGCGGCGCGCGCGCCCGGCGGCGCCGGCAGCAGGCCCCCGAGCAGGGCGGACACGAGCAGCAGGGGCGCGGGGGTCGGGGTGCGCATGGGATCTCCCACCGATGACTCGGGCGAGCATACACCGATGACTGCCCGACCACCGCCGCCGGCCCTCAGCCCTCCGGCTTCTCCGGAGCGGGGGTGACCT
Source organism: bacterium (assembly GCA_030426085.1). Lineage (GTDB taxonomy): Bacteria > Myxococcota_A > Bradymonadia > UBA7976 > UBA1532 > JACKDM01. The sequence goes on from JAUHYW010000009.1 coordinate 186,627, forward strand.
CGGCCGGCACCCGGGCGCCGGTGCCGAAGGCCGCTGCGGCCTCCTCGGCCTCGTCGGGGCGGCCGGGCAGCTCGTCGACCTTCCACCGCCCTTCGAGCCCGCCGCCGCTGATGGTGCCGGCGTAGCTGCGGCCGTCGTTGCTGACCGGGCCGCCGACGATCGTCTGCTCGAACTTCTGCACCGCGCCCGACTCGTAGTCGAACGCGAAGGTGTGGGCTTCGAGCAGCCGCTTGCCGTCGTCGAGCCGCACGACCACCCGCCGCAGGCCGAAGGGCGTCGCCACCGCCACCTCCACCTCGCCGGCGGTGTCCCGGACCCCGGCGATGGGGCACCGGTATTGCTGGCCCTGGAACGACAGCGCCAGGTGACCTTCGAGAATGCGCATATCGCCTCCTGTGTTCGCGCGCGCCGTCGGCATGGTAGCGCCATCGCCCGCCGAGTGCACCGCTGACACGCGCGCCTTGACTCCGGCCGCGGCCTCGCGCTAACCGGCGCGGGTGGACGCCGTCGACCGCTGCCAACTGCGCCTGGCCACCCCCGCCGATCGGGGCTTCGTGCTCGATCTGTCGGCCCGCTGCTTCGAACACCTCGGTGACTACCGGGCCATCCTCGGCGGCTGGCTGGCGCACCCCGGGGTGCGCACCACGCTGGCGGTCGATCCCACCCGGGGGCCGGTGGGCCATGCCATGCAGGCCTTCACCCGGGGCCCGCTCGATCTGCGGCCGACCGCGACCCTGATCGCCATCGCGGTGCACCCCGTCGCCCGTCGGCGGGGCATCGCCCGGCTGCTGCTCGACGCGGCGCTCGATCTGGCCGGCGCCGAGGCCCCGCTCATCGACGCCGCCGACCGCATGCGGCTCGAGGTCGCCGCCGACAACCCCGCCGCCCGGGCCCTCTTCACCGGCGTCGGCTTCGTGCATCGGCCGCGGGGCGACGGGCGCTACCCCAACGGACAACGCTACCTGTGCCTCGAGCGCCGCCTCACGCCCGCCCACCACACCGCCCCCTGCGCGCCCCGGGCTTGATCCGGGCCCGGTTTCGCCGTATCACCGGGCGGATCGTCGACGGAGGACATCCCCCAATGAAGTACACCATCACCCTCTTGCCCGGGGACGGTATCGGTCCCGAGGTGAGCGGGGCCGCCGTACGCATCGTCGAGGCGACGGGCGTCGAGATCGAGTGGGAGTGCTGCCTTGCGGGCATCGACGCGGTCGACGCCGGCATGGAGACCCTGCCCGAGTCGACCCTGGACTCGGTGCGCAAGAACAAGGTCGCCCTCAAGGGCCCCATCACCACCCCGGTGGGCAAGGGCTTCCGCAGCGTCAACGTCGGGCTGCGCAAGGCGCTCGAGACCTACGTCAGCCTGCGCCCGGTGCGCTCGTGGAAGGGGCTGAAGACCCGCCACGACGACGTGGATCTGGTCGTCTTCCGCGAGAACACCGAGGGGCTGTACGCCGGTCGGGAGCACGAGGTGGTGCCGGGCGTCGTCGAGGCGCTCAAGATCATCACCGCCGACGCCAGCCGGCGCATCGCCGAGTATGCCTTCGAGTACGCCCGATGGACCGGCCGCTCCAAGATCACCGCGGTGCACAAGGCGTCGGTGATGAAGCTCAGCGACGGGCTCTTCCTCGACATGTGCCGCGAGGTGGCCCGGCGCTACCCGTTCATCACCTACGAGGAGCAGCCCATCGACAAGGTCGCGATGCAGATCGTGCTCGACCCGCACCGGTTCGACGTGCTGCTGATGGAGAACCTCTACGGCGACATCATGAGCGACCTGTGCTCGGGCCTGACCGGCGGGCTGGGTGTCGCGCCGGGGGCCAACATCGGCGACGACTGCGCGGTCTTCGAGGCGGTGCACGGCTCGGCGCCGGACATCGCCGGGCAGAACAAGGCCAACCCCATCGCCCTGACGATCTCGGCGGCGATGATGCTGCGCCACATCGGCGAGCGCGCCGCGGCCCGGCGCATCGAGTCGGGCATCGAGCGGGTGCTGGTGGCCGGTGAGGTCCGCACCGGCGACATGGGCGGCCGGGCCTCGACCACCGAGATCACCGACGCGATCATCGCCGCGATGCCGAGCCCCGAGGAGGTGGCCGAATGAAAGGCGCCCGCACCGTCACCCTGATGCCCGGCGACCTCATCGGTCGCGACCTCGCCGGCCCCGTCACCGAGCTCGTCGCCGCCTCCGGGGGCGAGGTCGAATGGCAGTGGATCGAGCAGGTCACCGGCGACGACGCGCCCATCTGCGACGACTGCCTGGAGTCGATCAAGCGCAACGGCATCGCCCTCAAGGCCCCGTTCACCACCCCCACCGGCCGCCACCAGCAGAGCCCGTCGGTGGCGCTGCGCAAGGCGCTCGACCTGTACGCCGGGGTGCGCCACGTGCGCTCGCTGCCGGGGCTCGCGTCGCGCTACCCGGCGCTGGACATGGTGGTCATCCGGGAGAACACCGAAGACGTCTACGCCGGCCTGGAGCACGAGGTGCACCCGGGGGTCGTCGAGTCGATCAAGGTGGTCACCCGGGCGGCGACCGAGCGCATCTTCCGATTCGCCTACCGCTACGCCCGGGCCAACGGGCGGCGCAAGCTGGCCATCATCCACAAGGCCAACATCATGAAGCAGTCCGACGGGCTGTTCCTGCGGGTGGGCAAGGAGATCGCGGCGGACTACGGCGACATCGAGACCCGGGGGCTCATCGTCGACAACACCTGCATGCAGCTCGTGCAGTGGCCGATGCAGTTCGACGTGCTGGTGTGCGGCAACCTGTACGGTGACATCATCAGCGACCTCGGCGCGGGGCTGGTGGGTGGCATCAGCGCGGTGTGGGGCATGGACATGGGCGATGACTGCGTCGTCTTCGAAGCCATCCACGGCCGGGTGCCCCACCTGATGGGCAAGGACGTCGCCAACCCGCTGCCGATGCTGATGCCCGCCATCCACCTGCTGCGCCACATCGGCCAGCACGCGCCGGCCGACCGGCTGTCCCGGGCGGTGGAGTCGGTGCTGACCGCCGGCGCCCACCTGACCGCCGATCTGGGGGGCAGCGCCAAGACCTCGGAGATGGTCGCCGCGCTCACCGACGCCCTGGGGGACTGACCCCGCCCCGGGGCCCCGACCCGGCCCGCAGCCACCCGTCCCCGCCCCAGCGCTTGACCGCCGTGTGAGGCCCTGTCAGGATGCCATACACACTCTCGGGCGTGTGGGTCATACCTGCCCCGAGTAAGGTATAGCCACCGCGGCAAAGGGCCCCACCATGCGTCTCCTCTCCATCGCGTTTCTGCTCACCTCGCTCACCCTGCCCGCCTACGCGGCGCCGGTCGATCGGGGCGGCGTCCCGCTGCCCGGCGACGGCCCGGCGTGGTCCATCGTCGCGGAAGACGACGGGCACCTGCCCCGGCGGCTCTTCGTCGCGGGGCGGCAGGTGCGGGACATCGTCGTGCGCCGGTCGGGCGTGCTGACCTTCGACGACGGCGGCCTCGACGTGGGCGCGCCGGGCCCGCTGGGCGACGTGCCGATGGCCTCGCTCGTCGCGGCGTTCTGGGCGCCGCTGGCCACCGAGTGCCCCGACGGCGCGCCGCCGGGCGAGGTGCGGCGCACCGACACCGCCGAGGGGGTGCGCTTCGCCTGGATCGACGCGGCGTCACCCGGCTGTGAGGGCGCGCGGGCGACGTTCAGCGTCGAGCTGTTCATCGAGGGCGATACGCTGCGGGCGGTGGAGCTGCGCTACGAGGCGCTGCCGACCGAGACGCCGGCCGTCGAGCCCCGAGCCGGGCTGCGCTTCGGGCGGGGCGGGGCGGCGGCCACGGTGCTGGAGCTGTTCCCCGATCCGCCGGGCGGGGTGATGCGGGGTCGGGCGAAGTGGCTGCTGGAGGGTTCGAGCGACGGCGAGCCGGGGGCGTGGATCATCGAGGTGGACGCCGAGGGCGGAGTCCTGGGCGACGTGGACCTGGACGGGTGGCGCAGCAGCGACAACTGCGAGGACGACTTCAACCCGTTGCAGGAGAACCTCGACGGCGACGAGTTCGGCGATCATTGCGACCCCGACGTCGACGGCGACTTCCAGCTCGACGGGTTCGACAACTGCCCCCGGGTACCCAACCCGGGCCAGCAGGATCTCGACGCCAACGGGCAGGGCGACGCCTGCGACCCGGACGACGACGGCGACGGCTGGCCCGACGGCCTCGACCGCTGCGACTGGATCGCCGACGCGGCCAACCTCGACCTCGACCGGGACGGCCTGGGCGACGCCTGCGATCGGGACCCCGACGGGGACGACTGGCTCGTCGGCCGCTGGGGCCCCTGGCGCCCGGAGCGGTGCCCGTTCGTCTTCGACCCGCTGCGGGGCGACTTCGACGAGGACGGCATCGGCGACTGGTGTGATCTCCAACCCGCGGTGGCCTGCCGGGCCGACTGCGACTGGCAGCGGGACTCCGACGGCGACCGGGTGAGCGACGTGGTGGACGTCTGCCCGACGGCACCCGACCCCGAGCAGCGCGACCGGGACGGAGACGGCGTCGGCGACCGCTGCGACCCGGACGTCGACGGGGACGGGGTCATGGACATCTACCAGCTCTGCCGCCCGGGCGCCTGCCCGCTGGGGGGCGGCGTCGATCTCGACGGACCGCTGCCGATAGGGTGGCCGTGATGCGCCGTCGATTGTTCTCGCTGCCGCTCGTCTTCGTCGCCTGGAGCCTCGGCGGCGCTCCGGTGCACGCTCAGCGCGGCGCGCCGCTGGTCGCCGATCTCGGCGGGCCGTTCGGGGTCGGCGAGCCGCACGACGGCCTCGTCTCGATCCCGCTCGCGCCGGCGCTGCCTGCGGGGATCCGGTTCTACACCGAGCGGCCCGAAGAGATGGTTAAGGTCAACTGGCAGGGCAGTATCTCGTTCGGCTTCGGCGACGGAACCGGGGCCGGCAACCCGATCCCCTTCCCTCGGGACAGCGGGGGCGCCGCGCGGCGCCTCGCGTCGTTCAACCATTCGTCCGAGCTGAGCCAGTGGGACCTCGGCGAGATCGATCCGCTGCCTCCGGCCTACGTCGGCCAGATCCCAGCCGGTGGCGACGGCGCCTCGGGGCGCTTCGTGGCGACCTGGTACCAGGTCACCGACCGGCGGCCCCGTGAGGGCCAGCCGCAGCCACTCCTCAACACCTGGCAGATCGTCCTGACCGGGCCCGACCCCGACGACTATGAGGTGGAGTACCGCT
>JAUHYW010000087.1 GCA_030426085.1 bacterium
AGGTTCGGGCTCGGGCTCCGGCTCAGGCTCGGGCTCGGGCTCGGGCTCGGGTTCCGGCTCGGGCTCGGGCTCGGGTTCCGGCTCGGGCTCGGGCTCGGGCTCCGGTTCGGGCTCGGGCTCGGGTTCCGGCTCGGGCTCGGGCTCCGGTTCGGGCTCGGGCTCGGGTTCCGGCTCGGGCTCAGGTTCGGGCTCGGGCTCGGGCTCGGGCTCGGGCTCCGGCTCAGGCTCGGGCTCCGGCTCCGGCTCCGGGATCGGAATGATCACGATGTCCGGCCCATCGCAATCGCACGGCGCCGACAGCTTGTCGTAGAACGCGCAGCGGAACGTCTCCACCAGCCGCGGGCCGCCGTCCATCTGGGCCCGGCACGGCTCCAGATCGCCCAGCTTGCACGGGATCTGGCTCGTATCCCCCTCCACCAGGAAGATCAGCACCCGCCGGTTCGGCTCGCAGGCCAGGTCGACCTCGACCTCCGGCCCCTCGCCGCGGATGTAGAGCAGCACCTCCTCCAGGTAGCGCTTGATCGAGGCCAGCGAGCTCGCCGTGTGGGCCGTGCGCAGGTGGTAGTTCGTCGGCACGTGCCGCATCAGCTCGTGCTGGTCGCGCGACAGCCGGGCGAGCGGGGTGTGCTGCGAATAGCTCTGCCGCTTGCCGGCCTCCTGCTTCTCGAGCTGCGCCTTCTGATCGGCGAAGCCGGCCTTGGCCCGGGCGCGCAGCTTCTCGATGTCGTTGACCAGATCCATGCGCTTGCGCTCGTCGGCCGAGCCGCGGCGGGGGACCTGGGTGTACTTCGTCTTGGGCAGCTCGAGCTTCGGCCGCCGGGGCCGGCTCTCGGTGGGCGCGGGGATGATCGGGTTGAACTCGCTGCACCCCATCGTGGGCATCGCGTCCAGGAAGCGGCTCGCCGGCACCTCGATGGCGTTCTTGCCGCCGAAGTACGCCTCGAAGAGCGCCTTGCGGGTGTTCGGCCCGACCTTGCCGTCGACCGCGAGGCCCTTGGCCTCCTGGAACGCCTTGACCCCCTTCTGGGTCGCCGGCCCGTCCAGCCCGTCGACCGCGCCCGGATCGAAGGCCGCGTCCTCGTCCCGGGCCAGATCCTTGAGGATCTCCTGGATGGCCCGCAGCCCCCACTTCTCCTCGTTGTACAGCGACTCCCAGATGGCCGGATCACGAGCGATGAGCGCGTGCACCGAGCTGGCCCGCCGCTCGCTGAGCGACTTGTTGTAGGCGTCGCTGCCGCAGTTGTCGGTGTGCCCGTAGACGATGATCTTGCCGTTGGGGTGGGCCGCGAGCAGCTTCTCCAGCTCTTTGAGCTGGCCCACGTAATCCGAGCTGCGGCGGCTGCTGGCCTTCATGTCCTCCGGCATGTCGGCGTCGAACGCCGAGCCGAAGCTGCGCACGAACGACTTGTCGAACTCGAACTTGATGTCGTCGAGGCAGAGGCAGGCCTTGATGTTGAACGGCTCGGGCGGCGGCGGCGGGTAGGGGTCGGGCGCGTCGCCGTCGCAGTCGCAGGGCAGCGAGATGCTGTCGTAGAAGCTGCACCGGAACGTGTCGACGAAGCGCTTGCCGCCGTCCATCTGCTGCTGACACGGCGCCAGATCACCGGTCTTGCACGGCAGCCCCGCCCGGCCGCCGGGCAGCACGCCCTCGTGGAACAGGAAGACCACGACCCGCCGGTTGCGCTCGCAGGGGTAGCGGTCTTTGACCTTGCCCTTGCCGCCGATGTAGTCGAGCACCTTCTTCAGGTAGTCCCGGATGCTCTCCAGCGACTCGGCGGTGTGGGCCGTGCGCAGGTTGTAGGCCGTCGGCACCGGCTTCATCAGCTCGTACTGGTCGCGGCTGAGCTTGTTGAGCGGGCTGTTCTGGCTGTAGTCCTTGCGCTTGCCCTTCTCGGCGGCCTCGATCTCGGCCTTCTTGGCGGCGAACTTCTGCTTGGCCTGCTCCCGCAGGCGCTCGATCTCGTCGACGAGCCCGTTGCGCTTCTTCTCATCGGCCGACCCCTTGCGGGCCACCTGGGTGTACTTCGTCTTCGGCAGCCGCAGCTTGGGGCGCTTGGGCGGCTCGTAGGCCGTCGGGCCGACCTCGAGCGGGTTGAACTCCGAGCAGCCGACCGTCGACTGATCCATGAAGCGGTCGGCGGGGATGTCGACCTGGTTGGTGCCGCTGAAGTAGGCCTCGAACAGCGCCTTGCGGGTGTTGGGGCCGACGATGCCGTCCACCGCGAGGCCCTTGGCCTCCTGGAACGCCTTGACCCCGGCGGTCGTCTTACGCCCGCTCAGCCCGTCGACCGGCCCCGGGTCGAAGGTCGACGCGCCGTCCCGCGCCAGATCGGCCAGCATCTCCTGGATGGCCCGCAGGCCCCAGCCCTCGGAGTGGAACAGCCGCTCCCACTCGTCGACGTCTTTGGTCAGGAACGCGTAGACCGACCGCGCCCGGCGCTCGGCGAGGCCCTTGTTGTAGGCGTCGCTGCCGCAGTTGTCGGTGTGGCCGAAGATGACCATCTTCGACTGGGGGTGGGCCTTGAGCAGCACCTCGAGCTGCTTGAGCTGGGCGACGTAGTCGGCCTTGCTGCCGCCGGCGACCTTCTTGTCCCCGTCCATCGCGGCGTCGTTCGACGAGCCGAAGCTGCGCAGGAACGACTTGTCGAACTCGAAGTTGAGGTCGTCGAAGCAGAGGCACGCCTGGTGCTGGGGGGCGAGCGCCTCCTGCTTGCGCACCTTGATGGTGATCGTGGCCTGGGCGGCCAGCCCCTCTTTCTTGAACGCGACCGGGATGAGCAGCGGCTTGCTGGGCTTCAGGTCGTCGGTGATGACGTAGAAGCCGTCCTCACCGCGCTTGTAGGCCCCCAGCCAGTCGCGCAGGCACTGATCGATGACCTTGGGGTCGGCGGTGCCGAAGTTGAAGCGGGCGATGTCGGCAGCGCTGAGCGGGTTGCCGTTCTCGGTCTCGCGCGCCGCGATCCGATCGAGGGTGTCGCCCTCGACGGGCACGTACTTCTTCGCTTTGGAGCGCGCGTCGAAAACCATCGGTTCTCCGCCCCGATCGCTCGGGGCCCCCCCACCGGCGGACCGGTCAGCCTCTCTTCTTCTTGCGCCGCGCCCGCCGCGCCCGCCGCTCCTCCGCCTTGGCGGTGATCTCGGGCGGGATGTCCTCGCGGGTCTTCAGCGTCAGCCCCCGCGCCTTGCGGATGCGGTTGGTGTGCTTCAGCCAGGCGTCCTCTTCGGGATACAGCGCCCGCTCGGTGCTCGGCGCCTCGTCCTCGGCCTCGGCCTCGTCCCGGGCCTCGGCGGGCGGCTCTGCGGGCGTCTCTGCGGGCGTCTCTGCGGGCGGCGGCGGCGCAGGCGGCGGGGGCGGCGCGGCCCCGGCCTTGTCCTCGACGACCCCGACCACCTCGAGCCCCAGGCCGTCCTCGATGGCGGCGATGTCGAAGCCCTCCTCGGGCACCCCCTCCAGCTCGACGACCCCGTCGGCGTCGGTCTGGAGCAGCTTCTCCTCGCCGTCGATCGTGACCCGCACCGTGATGTTGGCCATCGACAGGCCCTCGTTCTCGGGCACCAGCTTCATCGTCGCCCAGCCCGAGCGGGGCTTCGGCTTCTCGGCCGGGGTCTCGGCCAGGCCGTCGAGCGTCTCGCCGGCCTGCGACGCGGCGTCGGTCACCGCCTCGCCGGCCACCGCGCTCTCCATGACCATGGCCGTGCCGGCCTGCGAGGGCGGCGGCGGCTCGCCCTTCGGCGCCTCGGTCCCGATGGCGTCGACCGCCGCCTGGGCCTTGCCGGTCGCCTCGGTGATCTGCCCCGCCTGGGACTTCGCCGCCTCGGCGAACGCCGGGCCCACCTCGGACGGGGGCCGCTTCTGCTCGGGGCTCGGGCGCAAGAGCCCGTCGACGACCGCCGCGGTGTCGCCCGCCTTCTCGACGACGCTGCGCCCCTGCGACTGCGAGGCGTCCTTCATCTGCTGGGCGACCGCGCTGGGCTCGACGACGCTCGGGGGCCCGGCGAGCAGGCTGGCGAGCAGCTCGCCGGTGCGATCGGCGATGTCGACCACCCGATCGGCGCTGCCGTTGGCCTCCCGTTGCAGGGTCGTCGCCACCACGCTCGGATCGGGCTTCGGCCCGCCGGCCCCCGCGATCCCGGCCATCGCCTCGCCGAAGCCGCCGGCCTCGTCCTCGACCGTGATGGCGTTGTTGTTGGCCAGCGCGACGAGCGCCTCGCCGACCTTCGAGCCGGGCAGCAGGTTCTCGCCGATGAACCGCAGCAGGTCGAGCAGCGCGCCCATCGAGCGGGCCGAGAAGTCCACCGCCTTCGCCTCGCGCTTGGCCATGCGCGGGAACTCGGGGGGGATGATCGGCTCGGGCTTGGTCTCCTCGAACTCGCTCTCTTCCTCGGCCACCTCGGTGAGGTCGGTCTTCTTCTCCGGATCCTTCGCCTCGCCGCTGTCGGGGTCGAGGCCGGGCATGGTCGCCGGCAGCGTGCGCAGGTCGACCGCCACGCAGGCCCGGGCGATGAGGCGGGCGACCTGACGCAGCACGTCGTGGTCGCTCAGGCGGCCGATGAAGATGGGCGAGAAGTGCTCGGACAGCGCCCGACGCAGGGTGGACACGTTGCTCGGATCACCGGCGAACGGCTGCAACCAGCGGTAGGCGTCGTCTTCGGAGAAGAACGGCCGGAACTCGTCGGGGGAGGCGACGAGCAGCGCCGAGCCGTCGGTCCCCTGCAGATCGGCGCGCATCCGTTCGGCCCCCCATGGCGATCACGGCTCGACGCACGTGCGGGACGGCGCCCGGACGCGCGTGATGAGTCTCCTGGAAAGATCCTGTGGTGATGAACTCGGGTGAGTCAAGCCCGCCGGCTACGTCGGGCTGTATACCGCATGAGGTATAAGGATCGGCCGAGTCAGCCGGCGGGGGGATCGCCGAAGGCGAGGTGATGCACCCGCCGATCGGGGGTCAGCTCGGGGTGGAAGGCGGCCCCGATCACCGCGCCCCGGCGCACCATGATCGGCTCGCCGTCGAGGGTGGCGAGCACCTCGACGTCGGGGCCGACCGACTCGATGCGAGGGGCCCGGATGAAGAGCAGCGGCAGGGGCAGCTCGCTCGCGAACGGCCCCCCCGGCGGGGTCGGATCGGCGAAGCCCTCGAAGCTGTGCACCTGCCGGCCCCAGGCGTTGCGGGCGACGGCGACGTCGAGCCAGCCGAAGCTGCGCTGGTCGGGGGTCACCGCCCTCGCCGCCAGGATCAGCCCGGCGCAGGTCGCCAGGACCGGCTTGCCGGCGGCGACGAACGCCTCCAGCGGCGCAGCGAGCCCGTAGCGGTCGATCAGCTTGAGGTGGGTGGTGCTCTCGCCCCCGGGCAGGATCAGGCCGTCGACCCGGGCGAGTTGGGCCGGGGTGCGCACCTCGACCGCGGCGTGGCCCAGGTCGGCCAGCGCCGCCTTGTGGGCCGCCCAGCCCCCTTGCAGGGCCAGGACGCCGATCGCCCGCGGCGGGCTCACCAGCCCCGGGTGGCGAGCCGCTCGTGCTCGCTCAGATCCTTGATCTCGAGCCCGCTCATCGGCTTGCCGAGGCCGGTGGAGATCTCGGCCAGCTTCTTCGGATCTTCCCAGTGGGTGACCGCGTCGACGATGGCCCGGGCCCGCTGCTCGGGGTCCTCGGAGAGGAAGACGCCCGAGCCGACGAACACCGCCTCGGCGCCGAGGGCCATGCACAGCGCGGCGTCGGCCGGGGTGGCGACGCCGCCGGCGGCGAACTGGGGCACCGGCAGCCGGCCGTTCTCGGCGACCCACTTCACCAGATCGTAGGGCGCGCCGAGGTTCTTGGCCTCGGTCATCAGCTCTTCGGGGCGCATGCGGGTCAGCTTGCGGATGTGGCCGTTGACCGACCGCAGGTGGCGCACGCCCTCGACGATGTTGCCGGTGCCCGCCTCGCCCTTGGTGCGCATCATCGCCGCGCCCTCGCCGATGCGGCGCAGGGCCTCGCCCAGATCGGTGCAGCCGCAGACGAAGGGCACCGCGAAGTCGTGCTTCTCGATGTGGAACTCGTCGTCGGCGGGGGTCAGCACCTCGCTCTCGTCGATGAAGTCGACCTCGAGCGCCTCGAGGATGCGGGCCTCGATGAAGTGGCCGATGCGGACCTTGGCCATGACCGGGATGGTCACCGCCTGCTGGATCTCCTGGATCATCTTGGGGTCGGAGGCCCGGGCGACGCCGCCCTCCTTGCGGATCGTGGCCGGCACCCGCTCGAGGGCCATGACCGCGCAGGCCCCGGCCTCCTGGGCGATGCGCGCCTGATCGGCGTCGATGACGTCCATGATGACGCCGCCCTTGAGCATCTCGGCGAGGCCCACCTTGGCCTGGAACGTGGACTTCTGCATGGGCGACCTCCTCGGCTCGGCTGCGGTCCCGGTCGGGACGGATCGGCATGGGATGCGCGGGGGTTCTACTCGGTTGCCCACCGTCGGCGCAACCGTGGCGTGGGCCGGCGAGCGCCGCTCAGCGGGCGAGGCCGCCCTCGGCGAACACCCTTCGGGCGTCACACCACGGGGCGTCGAACAAGATCGGGTGCGCGGCGCGGGCCCGCTCGACGGCCGCGGGGGCCAGCGCCGCGTCGAAGGCGGACCGGTCGAGCGCCGCGGTCCGCTCGACGCCCGCCGGCCCGACCACCGCGAAGCGGGCCGCGTCGTCGTCGAGGCCGAGGAGGCGCAGGTCGGCCTCGGAAGCCACCGCCCACCGATCGCGCAGGTCGAGCTTGAGGTGCTCGACGGCCCCGTGATCCAGCCCCAGAGCGGCCAGCCGCACCCGCTCGGCGAGCGCCTGCTGCCCGAAGACGAGCAGCGTCTCGTTGCCGTCGAGCCGGGGCTTGACCAGATCGGGGGCGGCGTCGAACTCGCGGCGCATCAGGTCGAGCACGGCGCGCTCGAGCGCGGCCGCTCGGGGCCGCTGGTCGGGGGGCAGCATGACCGCCCACAGCCGCCGCTCGGGCCACGACAGCAGCATGCGGTGCTCCGGCTGCCAGCGGTGGCCGCAGCCGGCGCAGGTCTGGACCTCGAAGTCGCCGGCCGCGATCTCGGCGACGTGATGCGGCAGGCGGCGGGCGTTGAGGCTGATGAAGAGCGTCGCCGGGTGCTCGGCGCCGCAGGCGGGGCAGTCGAGGGGGCGGTGCTGGACGCGGCTCATGGCGGCCTCCCGGGTGAAGGGGACGGCCGACGGTATCCGGTGCGCGGAGGCGATGCCAGCCGGCAGCCGTCTCACGAGCCGGGCTCAGCGCCCCGCCTGGCCGAGCAGCGCGGTGACCCGGGCGGCGACCGCCGCGCCGGTGAAGCCGAGCCGCTCGGCGATGACCCCCGCGGGGGCCGAGGCGCCGAAGCGGTCGATGCCGATGCGCAGCCCGTCCCGCCCGGCGATGGCGGCCCACGGCCCGGTGACCCCGGCTTCGACGGTGACGACCCGCGCCCCGCGGGGCAGCAGCCGGTCGCGATAGGCCGCGTCCTGCCGCTCGAAGAGCGCCACGCTGGGCATCGAGACCACCCGCACCCGCCGCCCCTGCCGGGTCAGCGCCGCGGCCGCTTCGACGCACAGGTGCAGCTCGCTGCCGGTGCCCACCAGCACCACCTCGGGGTCGGCGTGCTCGACGACGGCGTAGCCCCCCCGCCAGACGTCCCGCGGCTCGAAGCCCTTCGGCCGCTCGATGGCCGGCACCCCCTGGCGGGTCAGGGCCATCGCCACCGGGCCGTCGGCCTCGCTCAGCGCGTAGGCCCAGGCGAGAGCCACCTCGACCCCGTCGGCCGGGCGGAAGTCGACCAGCCCCGGGATGAGCCGCAGGGCCCACATGTGCTCCACCGGCTGGTGGGTCGGGCCGTCCTCCCCCAGAAACACCGAGTCGTGGGTGAAGACGAAGATGTTGGGCACCCCGCTCAGCGCGGCGAGGCGCACCGCCGGGCGGCAGTAGTCGCTGAACACCAGGAAGGTGCCCGAGAAGGGGCGCACCCCGCCGTGCAGCACCATGCCGTTGGTCAGCGAGGCCATCGCGTGCTCGCGGATGCCGAAGTGGAGCTGGCGTCCGGTGTAGGCGAAGTCGGCGGGGGCGTCGTCCCGGCGGGGGTCGCCGAGCAGCCCGGCGGCCTTCAAGGCGACGCCGTTGCTGCCGGTCAGGTCGGCCGAGCCGCCGACCAGGGCCGGCACCGCGGCGTACGCCGCCTGGAGCACCGCCGCGCTGAGCTTGCGGGTCGCCGCCGGTTTCTCGGGCAGCGCGTCGATCAGCCGCTCGACCAGATCGGCCGGGGCCTCGGTGCTCCACAGCGCGTCGTAGGCGTCGGCCGCCTTGGGGTTGCGCAGCCGCCAGCCGTGGAAGGCGCTCTCCCAGTTGGCGTGCTCCCGCTTCTTGCGCTGCTTCGAGGCGGTGAACCAGTCGCGCACCTCGCCCGGCACGTGGAACGGGGTCCGGTCGGCCCAGCCCAGGTTGGCCTTCGTCGCGGCCAGCTCGTCGGCGCCGAGCGGACTGCCGTGCACCCCGGCGGTGTCGACCTTGTTGGGGCTGCCCCAGCCGATGCGGGTCCGGCAGATGATCAGGGTCGGGCGGCGGGTCTCGGCCTCGGCGGCCTTCAGGGCGCCCCGGATCGAGTGGTGATCGTGCCCCTCGGCCCGCTCCACCCGCCAGCCGAGCGCGGCGAAGCGCTGGGCGACGTCCTCGGAGAACGCCAGCCCCACGTCGCCGTCGATGGTGATCTTGTTGTCGTCGTAGAGCCACACCAGGTTGTCGAGGCCCCAGTGCCCGGCCAGCGAGGCCGCCTCGGCCGAGATGCCCTCCATCAGATCACCGTCGGAGCACAGCGCGAACACCCGCTGGCTCATCGGGCGGAAGTCGTCGCTGTCGACCCCGGTGCGGGCGTCGAGCATCTTCGCCGCCAGCGCCATGCCCACCGAGTTGGCCACCCCCTGCCCCAGCGGCCCGGTGGTCGTCTCGACCCCCGGCGTCTCGTGCGCCTCGGGGTGCCCCGGGGTGACGCTGCCCCACTGGCGGAAGCGCTTGAGCTCGGCGAGCGGCAGGTCGTAGCCCCACAGGTGCAGCAGGCTGTAGATCAGGGCCGAGGCGTGCCCGCACGACAGCACGAAGCGGTCCCGGGCGGCCCAATCGGGCGCGTCGGGGTCGAAGCGCAGATACTCGTGCCACAGCACCAGGGCCAGGTCGGCCTGCCCCATCGGGGCCCCGGGGTGACCCGAGTTCGCCCGCTCGACCATGTCGGCGGCGAGCAGGCGGATGGTGGTGACGATCGAGCGGCGCAGGTCGTCGTCGAGGTCGACGGGGTCGAGCGGCATGTTCGGCTCCTCGGTCGCGGATGGCGGTCGCGCGCGCAGGATGCACGGGGTGTCCCGCGGCGACAACCCCGCGAAAAATTGCTACCGATCCGGCATTGTCCGACGGTCGACGACCGCCGAGGGCCCGATGAACGACCCCGTCACCCGGCAATACTCTGCCCACCCCTACCCCGAGCCGGGGGTCGACCTCGACCGGCGGGTGGGCGTCAACGACCCGGGCACCTTCTCGACCCTCTACTGGCCCGACCGCCCTCGGCGGGGCGGGCTGAACATGCTCGTCGCCGGCTGCGGCACCGTCGAGGCGGCGGCGCTCGCCCGGCGCCACCCCGACGCCCGGGTGGTGGGCATCGACGTCAGCCGCCCGGCGCTCGAGCGGCAGCGCAGCATCGCCGCGACCCACGGGCTGGCCAACCTCGAGCTGCGCGAGCTGGCCGTCGAGCGGGCCGGCGAGCTGGGCGAGACCTTCGACTTCGTCAGCGTGGCCGGGGTGCTGCACCACCTCGCCGATCCGACCGCCGGGCTGCGCGCGCTGGGCAGCGTGCTGCGCAAGCAGGGGGTGATCTCGGCGGCGGTCTACGGCCGCTGCGCCCGGGCCGGGCTCAACGCGGTGCAGGCGACGCTGCGGGCGATGGGGGCCAGCGCGGGGGGCGAGGCCGACCGCCAGATCGCGCGGCAGGTCGTCGCCGGGCTGCCCCCGCACCACCCCGCCGCGCAGTGGATGGCCCGCACCGGCGAGCAGGGCGCGCTCGACGCCCACCTCGTCGACGCGTTCCTGCCCGCGCGGGAGGCCACCTTCGGCGTGCCGGCGGTGCTGGCGATGGTCGACGCCGCCGGGCTGGCCTTCCAGGGCTGGCTGCAGAACGGGCCCTACCACCCCGACGCGCTCTTCGTGCCCGGCAGCCCGGCCCACGGCGCGCTCGAGAAGCTGCCGCCCGCCGAGCGGTGGGCCGCCTGCGCCCGGCTCACCGCGCCGCTCGACCACTGGTTCGTCGCCTGCCGCCCCGACCGCTCCGGGCGGTGGCGGGTCGACCCCGGGGCCGCCGACCTGCTCGACTGGATCATCGGCCGGCGCTACCCCACCGGCGTGCGCCACCCGCCGCTGCCCTACGACCCCCGCGATCCGCTCCAGGAGGCGCTCTACCGCCCCATCGACGGCCGGCGCACCGTGCGCGAGGTGCTCGTCGCCGCCGGCCTCCAGGGCGACTATCAGGCCCAGGTCGCGCTCGCCCGGCGGTTCATCCGCCACCTGTGGCGCAAGGACGCCATCTACGTCGTCCTGCCCGCCGGCTCGGGCGGCGGCAAAAGCCTTGACAGCGCTGGATCACCGCAGTAACGTCCGCGCCACCCGAGCGGCGGCCTCCCGGCCGAAGCCGGGGGACCAGTCCAAGTCTGAGGGCCCTCCTCACCCGTTGTATCCCCTTCTCCTGAGATTCAAGTTGTCTGCGCCCATGTCCGGTGCCGCCTCCCGACACGGAATCCCGCCGATCGGCGCGATCGCGCCGGGCCAGACACCTCTGCGAGAACTGCAAGGAAAGTCATGAACCTCAAAGAGCTCAAGCAGCTGAAGATCGCCGAACTCGCGGCCATGGCCCGTGAGATGGGCATCGAGAACTCCTCGGGCCTGCGCAAGCAGGAACTCATCTTCGCCCTGCTCAACGAGCAGACGAAGAAGAACGAGCCCATCTTCGGCGAGGGCGTGCTCGAGATCCTGCCCGACGGCTTCGGGTTCCTGCGGGCGCCCGACTACAACTACCTGCCCGGGCCCGACGACATCTACATCTCGCCCTCGCAGATCCGGCGCTTCAGCCTGCGCACCGGCGACACCGTCGCCGGTCAGATCCGGCCGCCGAAGGACAACGAGCGGTACTTCGCGCTGCTCAAGGTCGAGACGATCAACTTCGAAGAGCCCGAGGCCGCCAAGCGCAAGATCCTCTTCGACAACCTCACGCCGCTGTACCCCGACGAGCGGCTGGTGCTCGAGTACCACCCCAAGAACTACTCGACCCGCATCGTCGACCTGCTCTGCCCCATCGGCATGGGCCAGCGCGCGCTCATCGTCTCGCCGCCCCGGGCCGGCAAGACGGTGCTGATGCAGAACATCGCCAACGCGATCGTGGCCAACCACCCCGACATCTACCTCATCGTGCTGCTCATCGACGAGCGGCCCGAAGAGGTGACCGACATGGAGCGCTCGGTGGAGGGCGAGGTCGTCAGCTCGACCTTCGACGAGCCGGCCCAGCGCCACGTGCAGGTCGCCGAGATGGTCATCGAGAAGGCCAAGCGCCTCGTCGAGCACAAGAAGGACGTGGTGATCCTGCTCGACTCGATCACTCGCCTCGCCCGGGCCTACAACACCGTGGTGCCGCCCTCGGGCAAGATCCTGTCCGGTGGTGTGGACTCCAACGCGCTGCACAAGCCCAAGCGGTTCTTCGGCGCGGCCCGCAACATCGAAGAGGGCGGCAGCCTGACGATCATCGCCACCGCGCTGATCGACACCGGCAGCCGGATGGATGAGGTCATCTTCGAGGAGTTCAAGGGCACCGGCAACTCCGAGATGCACCTCGACCGCAAGCTGATGGAGAAGCGCATCTTCCCCTGCCTCGACATCAACAAGTCGGGCACCCGCAAGGAGGAGCTGCTCATGGACGGGCCGACCCTCAACCGGGTCTGGATCCTGCGCCAGCTCCTGCACCCGCTCAACGTGGTCGACTCGATGGAGTTCATGCTCGACAAGGTCAGCAAGACCGAGACGAACGCCGAGTTCCTGGAGTCGATGTCCGGCTGACGCCGGCCCCGCCCACCTCGCGGCGCCCTGCCGCCCGCCGCCGCGCCCACCGGCCCGGCGGCCGCTCATATCTCACTCGACCGCCTGCTCACACGCCGCCAGCACTTCGCACGACGGCGCCGTCGAGCACGCCAGCCGGGCCACGCCCGGCCCTTCGGGGTCGGCCTGCGCGTCCGCCACGCAGGCCGCCACGCACGCCCGCACCGACACCTCGAGCCCTGCGCAGCGGCTGTGAGCCCGGCACCACAGCGCGCACGGCGCCAGCGCGTTCGGGCCGGGGCGCCGGGCGTCGAAGCACGCCCCCAGCAGCGCCTCGACGTTGGGGGGGCACGGATCGAGCCCACGCAGCAGGCAACGCAGCATGTCGATGTCGGCCCCGAAGGTGTCGAAGTAGCGGGCGCACGGGATCAGCTCGTCCACGCCGCACGCCGCGTTGCGCGCGCACAGCGTCTCCCGGTCCGCGCGGGGGAACACCGCCTCGGGCGCCGCGCGGCACTGCTCGACCCCCTCACAGTCGTCGACCTCGGCCAGACAGGGCCCCTCGCTCACCGCGTGCCACCGGGCGAGCGGGTCGCCGTCGCACAGCGCCTCGCAGCCCTCGGGCGCGCCCTCGCAGCCGGCCAGGGCGTCGCACCACGGCCCGCAGTCGGCCGCCGGATCACGACCGAGACACGCCGCCAGCATCGGGCACGGGGCGAACGGGTCAAGGGCCGCGAGGCAGGGGCGGGCCCGCTCGAAGCGCAGGGCCTCGTCCCCGGTGAACCCCGCGCCGCACGCGGTCACGCACGCGGCCACCGCCGCCTCGGGCGCGAGGCAGTCGGACTGCGCCCGGCACCAGCCGAGGCACGCGTCGCCCACGGGGCTCGGCGCCCCGGCGCAGCCCGACACCCCCGCCGGACCGCACAACGGCGCCGCCGCCACGCACGCCAGCCGGCGCGCCGCCCGCTGGGGGTCGGCGAAGTGCGCGTCGTCGCAGCGCAGCGCGCAGTCGGGGTCGGCCCGGTCGCACATCGCCTCCCGCTCGCAGATCGCATCGCAGCCCACCGGCTCGCCGGGCGCGCAGGCGCCCATCGCCGCGCAGTCCCCCGCGGCGGTGACGCAATCGCGGGCCGCCGCCTGCCGAGCCCGGGCGAAGAGCCCCACGCAGCGGTCGAGGCAGCCGTCCTCGGCCAGCCCGCACCCGTCGAGGGCCGCGCAGTGCGCCGCGCACCCGGTCGCCGGATCGGCGTCGGTGAGGCACTCGACCAGCGCCGGGCAGTCGGGTGACGCGGCGCACGGCAGCCGCCGCTCGACCGGGAACCGGGCCTCCACTCCGCCCTCGGATAGCGCCGTCGTGCAGGCCCGCGCGCAGTCCAGCGGCGACTGGCCCTCCGGCACCGCCCCGCAGAGCCCCTGCGCCTCGCACAGCGCGCCGCACACCCGGGCCACGTCCTCCTCGGCGTCGGGCGGCGCATCCAGGCAGCGCAGGAAGATCTGGAACGGCTCGGCGGGGCAGCCCCGCAGCAGCGCATCGACCACGCACGCCGGGTAGTCGGCGTGGCCCTGGCCCCGCTGCCACGCGTCCGCGCACGAGACCCCAATGCCGGCCTCGCAGCGCTCCCAGACCGCGCAGAACAGGTCGCGCTCCACCGGCGCGTCGGGGTCCAGGCAGCGGTCGGCGGCCAGGCAGTCGTCCCCGGCGAGCGCGAGGCACCCGACCCGAGCCGTATTGGCCCGGCGCACGAGCGGGTCGGGGGCGTGCAGCGCTGCGAAGCACGCCGGCAGACAGTCGGGGCCCCCCGCGCCGCACGCCGCGGCGCCGGCGCAGTGCACCCCGCACTCGGGGTGCACCCGCTCACCGAGGCAGGCCAGGAAGCCCTCGGGGTCGCAGGTCGGATCGAGCGCCTCTCCGCAGCGGGCGAACCGGGGTTGATCGGGGTTCGGGCCGGCGTGGGCCGCGCAGACGGCGGGGCAGTCGGCGAAGGGCAGGTCGATCCCGCAGCCGGCCGCCGCCGCGCAGACCGCCGGGCAGCTCAGCGGCGGCGGTTCGGGCGGGCGGCAGAGGTGGACCAGCCGGCAGTCGGCCTCGGCTTCGAGGCACTCGAACCAATGGGTCGGCGGCTCGACGACCCGGGCGCAGCGCGCGCGGCAGGTCACCTCGTCGCCGAAGTCCCCCAGCCGATCGCAGCGGGCGAGGCGGGCGCAGGCGGCGGCGCAGTCGTCGATGGGCCCCGGCGACTCGGCGTCGGGCGGCCCGTCGGGGGCGGGCGGGCCATCGGACGGCCCGGCGTCGGAGGGCGGCCGGAGCGGCACGGCGTCGGGCCCGGGCGCATCGGGCAGCCCGTCGGGCGCGTCGTCGGGCGCGTCTGCGTCGCCCGGGCCCCGGTCCAGCGGCGGGCTCGACGCGCCGTCCCGTCCGCCCCCGTCCGCAGCGTCATCCGGCGAGGCGGGCGCTGGACCCTCGGCGCAGGCCCACAGCAGCAGCGCGCCGCCGAGCAGCGCCAGAGATCGCCACCGCGTCATACTCGCCTCCCCGGCCTCGTGACCGGATGATGTGACCCGGAGGCGCGGGCGATCAACGTCACCTTCGGCGCGACCGCCGGCGCGCTCGCCGAATCTCGTGCAGGACGGACCACCCCTGGGGCGGCGATCTGCGCGACGTCGTCGAATCGAGCGATCACGATGTGGACGATCATCGGTGTGCTGGCGGGCCTCGCGGTCGTCTTCGGAGGCCTGTGGTGGCTCTGGCCGGCCCTCGCGCCGCGCCTGTACCGCCCCGAGCTGCGCGCCGACGACGTCGTCTTCGCCATCACCCCCGACGCCCGCCGGCTGCCGCTGCTGCGCTATCGGCCCCCGGGCGCGGCGACCCGCCGCCACCCGGTCATCCTGTGTCCCGGGCTGGCGAGCAACCGCTACTCGTTCGACCTGGGGGTCGGCACCCCGTCCCTGGCGGTGTACCTCGCCGAGCGGGGGTTCGAGGTGTTCGTCGTCGAGCTGCGCGGCGAGGGGCACGGCGATCACGTCTCGGGCACCTGGAACTTCGACGACTTCGTCGAGCGCGACGCGCCGTCCCTCGTGGCCCGGGCGCTCGAGGTGACCGGGGCCCCGGCGGTGCACTGGGTGGGGCACAGCATGGGCGGCATGGTGCTGCTCGCCGCGATCGCCCGGGGGCTGGCCGACGTGCGATCGGCGGTCACGCTCGGCTCGGCGCTGGCGTTCGCCGGCACCGACCACGCGCTGGGCGAGTACGCCCGGCTGAAGCCGGCCCTGAAGCGGGTCTCGACGGTGCCCTATGGCCGGCTGGCCCGCATCCTGGCGCCGCTCGCCGCGCGCTGGCGGCACAACCCGATCGACGCGCTCAACATCAACGTCGACAACTGCGACGGGTCGGCGGTGCGCCGCCTGGACGCGGTGGGCTTCACCACGGTCTCGCCGGACGTCGCGTTGCAGCTCATCACCGCCACCGAGCCCGGCGGCCTGCGCTCGCAGCACGCCGACGAGCCGCCGTTCATCGAGCTGCTCGCCGCCCGGCCCGATCCGCCCCCCATTTTGTTGATGGCCGGCGAGGGCGACCCCCAGTGCCCGGCCGAGGCCATCGCCCGGGTCGGGCGGACCCACGGCCGCTTCGAGACCCGGGTGGTGGGCCCCAGCAACGGCGCGGTGATGGCCTACGGGCACTTCGACATGCTGATGGGGGTCCGGGCCGACGCCGAGGTCTTCCCCCACGTCGTGGACTGGCTCGAGGCCCACGACGGGTCGGCGTAGCGTTCAGGCCCCCGCGGCGCTCGACAGGAAGCGGGGCGGCAGGTCGAGCCCGGCCAGGGCCAGCGCCGGGGGGTGGTCGCCCGCCGGGTCGAGGTAGCGCCGGTGGATGCGGTGGAAGTTGCCCGCGGCCTCGAGGTCGACCATCAGCGCGTTGAAGCCGAAGCTGATGCGGTTGAAGACGACCAGCTCCCGGGCGAGCCCCAGCCGGCGCAGCTCGGAGAGGTGCACCACCTCCCGCGCCCGGCGGGCGTAGGCCCGGTCGTAGGTGAAGAGGCCGTCGTGGCGCAGCGGCTCGAAGTGGTAGGCGAAGAAGATCCACAGCCGGTCGACGGTCTCGGGGGACTCGCTGCCCATGCCCAGGGCCCGCAGCGCGCCGTCGAAGCCCGCCCGGTCGTCGGCGACGACCGCCCGCAGCAAGGCCCGCAGCGCCGCGAGGAAGCCGTCGTCGAAGGCCCGCACGCAGCCGAAGTCGAGGAAGATCACCCCGCCATCTTCGGCGAAGAGGTAGTTGCCCGGGTGGGGGTCGCCGTGGAAGACCCGGTGGCGGAAGAGCGAGTCGAAGGTGAAGTCGGTGAGCACCCGGGCGGCGAGCTGGCGCTCGGCGGGGCGGGCCACCGCGAGGAAGTCGTCGTAGGTCAGCCCTCGGGCGAAGCCCTGCACCAGCACCCGCCGCCGGCTCAGCTCGGGCACCACCGGCGGGATGCGGATGAGCGGGTGCCCGCCCCAGAACTCGGCGAACGCCGCCTGGTGGGCCGCCTCCTGCCGATAGTCCAGCTCGCCCCGCAGCAGGGTCGCGATCTCGTCGAGCAGCGCCTTCCGGTCGAGGTTGGGGCCGGCGAACCCGGCGAAGACCCCCAGGGTGTCGAGCAGGGCCAGGTCGGACTCGATGGCCGCGTCGACCCCGGGGTACTGCACCTTGACCGCGACCTCGCGCCCGTCCCGCAGGACGGCCCGGTGCACCTGCCCGATGGACGCGGCGGCGATCGGGGCCTCGTCGAAGCGGCGGAAGACCGTCGACAGGTCGCCGCCCAGCTCCGACTCGAGCACGCCCCGGGCGAGGTCGAAGGTCATCGGGGGGGCCGCCCGCCGCAGGCTGGACAGCGCGGCCCGGGCCGCCGGGGGCAGAGCCTCGGTGGTCAGGGACATGATCTGGCCGACCTTCATCAGCGCGCCCTTCAGCTCGCCGAGCACCCGGGCGACCTCTTCGGCCGACTGGATGCGGGCCCGCTCGGCGAGGCGCCGGCGGCGGGCGGCCGAGGTCAGCCGGATGCGGATCGCGAGCACCAGTCGGCGCCAGAGGGAGCGGGTCACCAGCCCCCCGACCCGCAGCGCGCGGCGGCGGGGGGAGACCGCGAGCCCGGTGGGGCGCTCGTCGGCCGGGGGCGCGCTCACCGGATCAGCTCCACAGCGCCGGCAGCAGGCCCAGCGCCGCGCCGCCGACGAAGCAGGCCACCCGCAGCCGGCGGGCCGTCGCGGCGGCCGAGCGGGTGAGCAGGGTGCGCAGGCGGGCCGCCTCGACGGCCTCGACCGCGCTGACCGCCCGCTCGTCGACCATGTGCCCCAGCGCCCCGAGCAGCGCCGGCTGCACGTCGCCCGCCGCCGCCCGGGCCCCCTCTTCGAGCAGGCCCTCGATGCGGGCGTCGCCCCGCAGCCGGTCGCCGATCGAAGTCGACAGGCGGCCGGCCGCGACCCGCCGGGCGACGGGCACGAGGTGCTGGCGCACCGCCCGGGCCCGCGGGGGGCGGTCGCTCAGATCGGCGAGCACCCGGGCGACCACCGCTTCGGCCCACGCCTCGCCCTTGGGCCGGTCGAGGAACCGCCGGGTCTGTTTGTTGAGCTTGCCCCACGAGAAGGGCCGGTCGAACCACGCGTCGCGCAGCAGCCGCTTCGTCACCGGGCGGGCGATGCCGTCGATGAGCTCCTCGCGCTCGATGAGCAGGCGG
This sequence comes from bacterium, assembly GCA_030426085.1. Classification (GTDB taxonomy): domain Bacteria; phylum Myxococcota_A; class Bradymonadia; order UBA7976; family UBA1532; genus JACKDM01. The sequence goes on from JAUHYW010000087.1 coordinate 17,782, forward strand.
GTCAGCCAGCGGGCCAGCCGGGCCCGCTCGGCGGGGGTGTCGAGGGCGGCGACGACCTCGTCGAGGGCCGCGTCGGCGTCGCCGGCGTCGTCAGCGGTCGCTTCGGCCCGCGCCGCCTGGGCGATCTCTTCGATGCGGGTCGACAGCGCGTCGGGGGTGAGCTGCTCTTCGAGGGCCGCGCGGATGCGGTCGGGGCCGACCGCGTCGCGCACGACCGCCTCGAGGTCGGCCCGGTCGCGCTTGCCCAGCGCCGCGGCGAGCGCGTCGCTCAGGGCGGGGCGCAGGTCGGGCGAGCGGGCTTGCCCGGCGGGCAGCCGGCGGGCCACCAGCGCGGCGCAGCCGAAGCCGGCGGCGGCGAGCAGGGCGACGGGGTGGGTCAGGGTGATGATGGCCGGCCCGGGAGCGGCCAGGCAGCGCCAGGCGGCGGCGAAGGCCACGCCCAGGGCGCACAGGCCGGCGGCGGCCTCGGCGACGACGAGGGCCCGCTCACCCGCGCTGCGGGCGTCGAGCCAGGCGTCGAGCCGCTCGGTGACGATGCGCGACGGTCTCATCGGGCCGATCCTCGCCGACGGCGCCGCGGGTGTCGATGGTCTCGGGGCGGGCCCCGCCGGGCGGGGTGCGCCGCCGGTCGGGGATCAGATGCGCTTGAGCTTGAGCGCCTTGTCCGCCTTGCGCATGGCGCGCATGGCGTTCTTCGGGGCGTCGTCGATCCAGCCGTCCTTGCGCTTGCGGCTCGAGCGATCGTGGCGCTTGCGGTAGGTCCCGGCGGCGCGCTCGGCGGCCTTGAGCACCCGGCGCTCGGCCTTCTCGAACGGCTTGACCCAGGCGGTCTGCTTGCGCTTCTTGCCGCCCTTGCGCTTGTGCACGGTGACCGCGCCGTCGTCACCGAGGACGATGATCCGGCGGACGGACTTGGGACTGACGAGTTTGTTGGCCATTGTGGATATACCCCCCACTGACTGGTGGAACGCAGCGTAGCACCGCTGGGGGGGCACTTGGCAAGTCCGTACGACCGGTCATCTCGATCCGGCCCTGCGGGCCTCGGCCCCCCTGCGGTACATGGTATTGCGGACTGTAGCTGTATTTTCCGCAATTCCTGCTAGAGTCTCGAAGTGTCGGCCTCGTCCGTCTATTCGGCCGGCGACGAAAACGTGGGGGACAATCACATGAGCGAGAAGGCAGAGACCGCGGCCGAGAGCGCCGCCCCGGTCATCATCGACCTCGGCAAGCAGAAGAAGAAGCGGGTCAAGCGGCTGCGCAAGGGCGAGGGTCGGCTGATGCGCGACATCGCCATGGCGATGGAGGAGCTCAAGGACGAGGGCGTCGTCACCGGGGGTGCCCAGCCGGTCATCGTGGTCGTCCGCGAGAAGCGCAAGAAGAACCGCTGGCCGATCTGACCGGCCCGATCGGCGCCGCGCGGCGGCCGCCGGGGCTTCGGCCCGGGGGTGGCTCGCCGCATCGGGGGTGAACACCGCTCGCGCGCTCTGTGACGCGCGCGGCGACCAGAGGACGCGACGGGGGGTCGCGCGCCGCAGCGGCCGGGATGCCGGGTCGGTGCCCCCTCCGAGACAGCCATGCTGCGAAAGAAGTGGATCCCCACCCGCCTCGTGACGCGCCGGAGCCGCCCGGTGGTGCACGAGGTGCGCAAGCCCTCCCGGGCCCGCCCGGTCATCCTCACCCTGTACATGCTGCGCGGGCTGTCGACCTACATCTGGCTCCGGCTGACCGGCCGGGCGACGCCCGAGCGTCTCGCGGCGCTGACCCGCTCGATCCTCGAGGGCCTCGGCGGGCTGTGGGTCAAGATCGGCCAGCTCCTCAGCATGCGCCGCGATCTCTTCAGCGACGCCTTCTGCGACGCGCTCGCCGCGCTGCAGGATCACGCCACCGGCTTCCCCTTCCATCACACCCGGCGCATCCTCGCCGAAGACCTCGAGCTGCCGATCGACCGGGTGTTCGAGGAGTTCGACGAGGAGCCCTTCGCCGCCGCCTCCATCGGCCAGATCTACCGGGCCCGGCTGCGGCACAACGGGGTCGACGTCGCGGTCAAGATCCGCCGACCGACCGTGGCCCGGCTCGTGGCCGGCGACATCCGCTTCGTATGGTGGGTGACCCGCATCGCCGAGCTGTTCAACGTCCTGCCCAGCTTCCGGTGGGACGACTTCTACTGGGAGCTCGACCGCACGCTCTCCGAGGAGCTCGACTACCGCTACGAGGCCAACTACATCCGCCGGATGCGCAAGAGCCTCAAGGCCCACGGCATCTACGTGCCCAAGGTCTTTCAGAAGTTCAGCGCCAAGCGGGTGCTGGTGATGGAGTTCGTCACCGGGGTGCTGATGTCCGACGTCCTGCGCCTCGACCACAGCGACCCCGAGCGGCTCGCCGAGTGGATGGACGAGAACAACGTCGAGCGCACCAAGGTCGGCAAGCGGCTGACGATGTCCCTCAACCGGCAGATCTTCGAGGACAACCTGTTCCACGGCGATCTGCACCCGGGCAACATCGTGCTGCTGCGCGACAGCCGCATCGCCCTGATCGACTTCGGCTCGGTGGGCTGGCTCGACAAGGACTTCCTCGACCGCTACGACGACTTCCTCAAGGCGATGGCGATGAAGGAGTACGGCAAGGCGGCGGATCTCTTCCTGCTGCTGTCGCCCGATCTGCCCGACATCGACCTCGAGCCGGTGCGCCGCGACCTCAAGCGCTTCATGCGCTCGTGGGCCCACAACGCCGAGATCAAGGCCATCCCCTTCGGCCAGAAGTCCATCGGCTACGGCTACAGTCAGATCGCCCGCATCTTCGCCCGCCACCGCATCCCGACCGCGTGGGCGTTCCTGCGCATCAACCGGGCCGAGATCACGCTCGATACGTCGCTGCGCGAGCTCTACCCCCAGATGGACTACTTCAAGACGCTCGACAAGTACCTGCGCAAGCGCGAGATCCGGAGCATCCGACGCGAGTTCCAGGACGAGGAGGTCGTGCAGCGGGCGGCGGTCGTGCTGACCCGCACCCCGCGGCTCGTCGAGGGGCTGCTCGAGCAGAGCGGCTTCGAGCTGGAGTGGATGCGGCGTCGGGCCCGGGTCTTTCAGGGGGCCCAGACCAAGCTGTCGTTCATCGGCAGCCTGATCGCCAGCTTCGTCTTCGTCGCCGCCGTCGGGTTCCTGCTGGGTCAGGTCGTGATCTACGGCTACCAGCGGGTCGACCCGACCCTGTTCTCGGAGGACATGCAGGCGCTGCTCGCCCAGGTGCCCATCGTGCCCTACGAGCTGTGGGCCTACGTCATCGGCTTCTGGGCGATCGTGTGCATCCAGGTCCTGCGCGTCTTCCGCCGGCTGCGACAGCCGGAGGCGAGCAACGCGGTGGGCCCTCGATGAGCCGCCCGGACCAAAGGACGATTGCGGCCTCCGGCCGCTGATTGCGCCACTACATGGGAGTCGTGGAGGGGTCGGGATGATCCGAGATGTCTGGTATCCGGTGCTCGAGGCCCGGAAGCTCAAGCGGAAGCCGGTGCGGCTCGACCGCCTCGGGCAGCGCTTCGTCGCGTGGCGGGCCGAGGACGGGCAGGTGCGCGTCGCGGGGGCCTACTGCCCCCACCGGGGGGTGTCGCTCGACCAGGGGCGGGTGCGCGAGGGGCGCATCGTCTGCCCGATGCACGGCTTCGAGTTCGACGGCGCGGGGGACTGCGCGCTCATGCCGTGCGAGGGGCGCGACGCCAAGATCCCGCCCGGCCTGAAGCTCGACATGCAGGTGGCCGCCGAGGCCCACGGCCTGATCTGGCTGTGGCACGGCGCGCCCCGGGCCGAGTACCCCGAGATCGAGCTGTTCCCCTACGCCGAGCTGCCGCTCGAGCGCTCGGCCGAGGTGTCGTACGTGGTCGACTACCACTACACCCGGCTGATGGAGACCCACCTCGACATGCATCACCTGGCCTTCGCCCACCACAAGGGGGTGCCCTGGATCGGGCCGAAGATGCACGACTACTCGGCCGAGCTCGACGGGCTGCGCATCAAGACCCGGGGGGTGCTCGCCGCCGAGGACGGCTCGAAGGGCACCCCGTTCGTCTGCGACGCCCTGCTGCCGTGCACCTCGTACGTCACCGCCGCGCCCAACTTCCGCCTGATCATCATCACCGCGCCGATCGATGACACCCGCACCTGGATGTTCATCCGCTACTACCAGGACATCGTGAAGCTGCCCGGCCTGCGCCGGCTGATGGCCTGGGCGCTGCTGCAATACGAGTACCGGGTGCTCCAGCCCCAGGACTGGCCGCTGTTCGACGAGATGCACGGCGGCACCACCGGGGGCACGGTCGACGACGTGCCGATGGTGCTCGTGCGCTCCGACCAGGGGCTGGCCCTGTACCGCAAGCGCCGCCGGCAGCTCCTCGGGGCCCAGGCGGCGGAGGACGACCCTCTGCGGGTGCTGCCCGACGCCGGCCCCCGCCCGCACGACGGCCGGACCTCGACCGGCCCGTGAGCCGCCCCCGCCCCGACGGGCTCGCCGATCCCTTAGCGGCCCCCCGCCCCGCCCGATTCACCGACCCTTTGCGGACGGCGGCCCGTTCGTCCGCGTGATCCAACGATGGTGGCTCGACGCCGCCCGGAGGAGTCATGGCCCGCAAGCGAGACAATACCCGGCCCGCGGTGCGCGAGCGCCGGGTCGAGGTGGAGCGCATGTCCGACGAGGAGATGTGGAAGCGCACCCTCGGCCCGTACGTCGCGCTGTACGGCAAGTCGATCGAGTACATCGACGAGCACTTCGGTCGCGATAAGGCGATCAAGTGGATCCACAAGATGGAGGAGGACTACCGGATCGAGCATGGCGCGCTCGATCTGAGCGTCTCGAACTTCCTCAGCCGCCACATGCCGACCAAGGCGCTGCGGGAGAAGGTCGCGATGAAGATCTTCTCGATGAAGGTGCAGCGCACGTTCCACGAGTACCAGTTCCTCTACAACCGCGGGGAGCACGCCACCTACGAGCTGCTCGACGAGAAGGGGCGGGTGGTCGGGGGCCGGGCGGACTTCCCGGTGTGCCCCTACGTCGCGGCGATGCAGGACATCCCGCCCGAGGTCCGGCCCAAGCGGGAGACCTTCTGCGAGCTGGACTGCAACGGGCCGTTCCACGACGAGTTCTGCCACTTCATCGGCTTCCGCATCCGCATGGAGCCCAAGCCCAAGGGGTGCACCTGGTACCTCGAGCCGCCGCCGGAGGCGCTGCCGGACGAGTGAGCCCAGACGCGCCCGGGGGAGATGCGCATGAACCAGCCGATGACCGATGAGGACCCGCCGCGCGAGCGCCGGGCGCAGCCGACGCCGCGCCCGCGCCTCGCCGAGCCGACGTGGACCGTCGACGACGCCCGCACGCTGTACGGGATCCCGCGCTGGGGCGCGGGCTTCTTCGACGTCGGCGAGCGGGGCACGATGCTCGTGCGCCCCCGGGGCCCGGACGGGCCGGCGCTCGACCTGGCCGACGTGGCCGCCGATCTGGCGGCCAAGGGCATCGGCCTGCCGGCGCTGGTGCGCTTCACCGACATCCTGCGGGCCCGCACCGACGCCCTCCAGGGGGCCTTCGAGCAGGCCATCGCCGAGCACGGCTACCCCGGCGCCTACCGGGCGGTCATCCCGATCAAGGTCAACCAGCAGTGGCACGTCGCCCGGGCGGTGGTCGAGCACGGCCGCCGGCGGGGGCTGGCGCTCGAGGTGGGCACCAAGCCCGAGCTGTACATCGCCCTCGGCCTGGCGACCGCGCCCGACGATCTGATCGTGTGCAACGGTTTCAAGGATCGGGCCTACGTCGAGCTGGCGCTGGGCGCCGGGAAGCTGGGCCGGCGCTCGATCCTGGTGCTCGACCGGGTGGGCGGGGTCGATCTGGTGGTCGACGCCTGCCGCCGCCTGGGGGTGCGCCCCCGGCTGGGTGTGCGGGTGAAGCTGTCGAGCAAGGGCGCCGGCTGCTGGTCGGACTCGAGCGGCGACCACAGCAAGTTCGGCCTCGACATGGCCGAGCTGCTCGAGACGGTCGAGGCGCTGCGCCGGGCCGGCATGCTCGACTGCCTCGAGCTGCTGCACTTCCACATCGGCTCCCAGATCACCGCCCTGCACGCGGTGGAGGAGGCCGCCCGCGAGGCGAGCCGGATCTTCGCCGAGCTGCGCCGGGCGGGGGTCAGGCTGCGCTACCTGGACTGCGGCGGCGGGCTGGCGGTCGATTACGGCGGCGCGGTCACCGGCGGGCGCACGGTGGACTACTCGATGGCGCAGTACGCCGGGGCCATCGTGGGCGCGGTGGGCCGGATCTGCGCCGAGGTCGGGGTGCCGGCGCCGACGCTGCTGACCGAGTCCGGCCGGGCCCTGCTCGCCCACCACAGCGTGCTGCTCTTCGACGTGCTCGAGGTGCACCGGGCCGAGCCGGTCGAGGCGGTGCCCCCGCCCGACCCGGGCGACGATCCGCTGTCCCACGCGGCGTGGCGGCTGGGCGAGGCCCCGTTCCGGGACGCCGAGGACACCCTGCGCCGGCTCATCGACCTGCGGGCGCAGGCGCTCGAGCGGTTCAACGCCGGGCGGCTCGACCTGCGCGGCCGGGCCCGCTTCGAGGCGATCGCCCACACCGTCGAGCGCCGGGTGCGGCTGCTGGCCGAGGGGCGCACCCCGGCCGACATCTACTACTGCAACTTCTCGCTGTTCCAGTCGCTGCCCGACCACTGGGGCATCGATCAGCTCTTCCCGGTCGCGCCCGTCCAGCGGCTCGACGAGGCCCCCGCCCGGCGGGCGGTGCTGGCCGATCTGAGCTGCGACTCCCACGGCATGGTCCAGACCTTCATCGGCCGGGGCGCAGGCGAGCACGGGGTCATGCTGCACGAGGGCGACGGCGGGCGGTACGTGCTCGGCGCGTTCCTCGTCGGGGCCTACCAGAAGAGCCTCAGCAGCCTGCACAACCTGTTCGGCGCGACCAACGCGGTGCACCTCGCGCTGTGCGAGGGCGGCTACGAGGTGCACGAGGTGGCCGAGGGCGAGACGATGGCCGACGTGCTGGAGTACGTGCGCTTCCCCCGGGCGCGGGTGCTCGCCGATCTGGCCGCCGCCGCCGACGCCGCGGTGCAGCGGGGCGCGCTGACCCGCCCCGAGGCCGACGCGCTGCTCGACGCCCACCGGGACGGTATGCACGGCACCACCTATCTCGTCGACAACTGAGGTCCACCGTGAGCACCCGCGACCCCCGCTACAGCACCGTCACCGATCGGCTCGTCGAGCGGGCCGCCCGCCGCCCCGACGCCCCGCTGCTGCGCTTCTACGACGGCAAGGGGCGGGTGCAGACCGCCTTGAGCCAGGCCGACGCGGTCGCCGCCATGCGCGCGATGAGCGGCTTCTTGACGGCCCGCTGCGGGCTGGCCCCGGGCGACGTGGCCCTGCTGGTCTACCCCCCGTCGCTGGACTTCGCCGTCGCCCTGCTCGGCTGCATGTACGCCGGGGTGGTGCCGGCCCCGGTCTATCCCCCCAACCCGTTCAAGCTCGAGGAGGGCCTCGAGACCTTCGAACCCATCCGTCAGAACTGCGGGGCCCGGGTGGCGCTGACCAACCGGCTCTACGCCCGCAGCCGGCGGCTGGGTCGGGTGCGCAGCTTCGTGCGCGGCCGGGAGGGCGCCGGGCAGGGCCTGGAGTGGATCGCGACCGACAAGGTCAAGCCGGGTCGGTTCGACGCGGCCCCGGGCCCGGCGGTGGGGCCCGATACGCTGGCTCTGCTGCAATACACCTCGGGCTCGACCAGCGCCCCCAAGGGGGTGATGATCACCCACGGCAACCTCGAGCATCAGCTCGACTTCAACCGGGACCACCTCGCGATGGGCCCCGAGAGCCGGATGGTGGCCTGGGTCCCGCAGTATCACGACTTCGGCCTGATCAGCGGCATCCTGAGCGCGACGGCGGGCAACGGTGAGTTCCACGCCTTCTCGCCGCTGGCGTTCATCGAAAACCCCGGGCTGTGGTTCGAGCTGATCACCCGCGAGCAGGCGACCCACATCGCCGGGCCGAACTTCGGCTACGAGCTGGCGGTGCGCAAGACGACCCCCGAGCAGCGGGCGAGCTGGGATCTGAGCCGGATCGTGGTGGCGATGAGCGCCGCCGAGCCGGTGCGGGCGTCGACGGTCGACCGCTTCGGGGACGCCTTCGCCCCCTGCGGCTTCCGCCCCGAGGCGTTCAACCCGGCCTACGGACTGGCCGAGCACACGGTGGGGGTCACCGTCTCGGGCCGGGGGCGGCTGCGGGTCGACCGGGCCGCGCTGGCCCGGGGGCGGGTGGTCGAGGCCGCGCCGGGGGTCGAGGCGCTGACCCTGATGGGCTGCGGGCGCCCCCAGGGCGACATCGCCGTCGCCATCGTCGAGCCCGACGACGAGACCCGGCTGCCCGCCGACCGGGTGGGTGAGATCTGGTGCGACTCGGGCAGCAAGGCCGCCGGCTACCTCGGCCAGCCCGAGCTGTCGCAGGCGACGTTCGAGGCCCGCATCCGGGGCGAGTCGGGGCGGGCGTGGCTGCGCACCGGCGACATGGGCTTCCTGCACGACGGCGAGCTGTACATCTGCGGGCGGCTCAAGGACATGCTCATCCTGCAGGGGCGCAACCTCTACGCCCAGGACGTCGAGGACGCCGCCCGCGCGGCGCACCCCCTCATCCGGCCCGGCGGGCTGGCGGCGTTCGTGATCGACCACATCGGCGAGGACGCGCCCGACGCGCTGGTGCTCTACGTGGAGTGCAAGGGCGCCCGGCCGACGCCCGCGGTCGCCCGGGAGGTCGCCGCCGCGGCCCAGAAGGCGGTCCGGGCGACGTGCGAGGTGGGCTGCGGCACGATCGTGGTGGGCACCCGGGGGCTGGTGCGCAAGACGACCAGCGGCAAGGTCCGGCGGCGGGCGTGCAAGGCCGCCTGGCGGGCGGGCGAGCGCGCCGCGGTGTGGCACGTCGAGGACTTCGACGCCGAGCACGCCCCGGCGCCGCTGTCCGAGGCCGCCGCGCCGGCGGCGCTCGACGAGGACCCCGACTCGATCGCCGCCGCCATCCGCCGCTCGGCCGCCGCGCTGCTCGGGCTGCCCGGCCCGGCGCACATCGACCCGGTCCGCCCGCTGTTCACCCAGGGCCTCAGCTCGGTGCTCGCCGTCGACCTGTGCAGCGCGCTCGGCGAGTGGCTCGAGCGCCCGGTGCCGGTCACCCTGCTCTTCCGCTACCCCTCGGTCGAGGCGCTCGCGGCCCACCTGGGCGACGACGGGGACGCCGCCGAGGCCGAGGACGACGCGGTCGACCCGGCGCTCGAGCTGACCGCGGGCGACCGGGTGATCGTCGTCGGCGGCGGCGCGGCGGGCCTGACCGTCGCCCGCACGCTGCTCGACAAGGGGTGCGCGGTCGTCCTGCTCGAAGCGGAAGACGCGGTCGGGGGCAAGGTCACCGGGACCCGCGTCGACGACCGGTACTACGAGCTGGGGCAGATCTTCTTCTTCACCGGCTACAGCCACACCCTGGCCCGGATCACCGCGCTGGACGTCGACCTCAAGCCGGGCGAGCTGGACAACCACGTGCTCGCGCCCGACGGCAGCGCGACCCCGATCGCCAACACCGAGACCGCCGACTGGTGCCACGCGACGCTGGAGGCGGCCGGCTTCCGCCCCGACCAGGCCGCCGGCCTGGAAGACATGCCGGCCGACGTCTGCGCGCCCTTCGGCGCGTGGCTGCGGGAGAAGGACCTGCTGCCCATGCCCCCCGGGGTGGCCTACCTGTGGACCAGCTTCGGCTACGGCCGCCTGGGGGACGACATCCCGGCGTTCTACTTCCTCACCATCGCCAATACGATGTCCCGCAACGGGGTGCACGTCGCGACCCTCGGCGAGCGCAACGTCGACCTGTGGGACGCCGAGGCGAAGCACCTGCTCCGGCGGGACGGGTTCGAGCTGCGGACCGGGGCCCGGGTGGAGGCGGTCGAGGGTGGAACCTCACCCGCCGTGCGGCTGGCCGGGGGTGAGATCGTGTCGGCCGACGCGGTGGTGGTGGCGACGCCCCCGGGGCCCGCGGCCCGGATGCTGCCGGCGGACCACCCCGCCGTCGAGCTGCTGGGGCGCTTCCGCACGTTCGACTACGTCGTGACCCTGGCGGACATCGAGGCCGACCACTGGCCGGACCACGCCGTGCTGATGCACAACCTGGGGCCCGAGCGGGCGGGGCACATGATGAGCTACCAGCGGCCCTACGGGACCGCGGGGCTGGTGCACCTCAGCCAGTACGGGCAGACGGCGGACGGCGCGCTCATCGACGACGCGACCCTCGAGGCCCGCCTCCGGGCCGACGTCGAGGCCGCCGGCGGCAAGCTGCGCCGGATCCACACCCGGCGGCGGTGGACCTACTTCCCCCACCTGCCCTCGGCCGAGGTCGCCGAGGTGGGTCGCGGGCTGTACGCGGCGCAGGGCGCGGACGGGATCATGCTGGCCGGGGCCTACCTGAACCTGGAGGCCATCGAGCACACGATCGCCCGCTCCGAGGCGCTGGTCCGGCGGCGGGTGGCCGTGCGCCCGGCCGCGCCGGCGATCGCCGACGTGCTGACCGATCCGGCCTTCGCCGCCGCCGCCCGCGTCGCCCGCGACCCGGCGACGCCGACCGCTCCGCTGACCGTCGGAGAGTGGGTCGTGCGCCCGGCGACCCCGGCCGACGACGTCGAGGTCGACCGGCTGGACCGCGAGGAGTACGGCTGGCTGGGCGAGGACGCGGTGGAGGGCGTCGAGTCCATCCGGCATCAGATCGCGCTGCTCAACGGGGGCGACGACAAGTGGCTGTGGGTGCTCGAGCGCGCGGGGCGCCTGGTCGCGTGGTACGTGCTGATGCCCACGGCGGTCGACCCCAAGGGCTTCTCGAGCTGGGCCGAGGCGACCGACGCCGGCCGCCTGACCGGCACCTTCGACCCCGCGGGGCGCAACCTGTACCTCGTCGCCGCCGGGGTCTCCGGGGATCAGCCCAAGATCGCCCACGAGCTGCTCATCCTCGGGGCCCTGCGCATGATGCGGGCCCGGGGCATGCAGGCGGTCTTCTGCTGCCTGGCCATGCCCGGCTTCGCCAGCGCCCACGCGGCGACCGGCGTCGAGCCCGAGGACTACATGCGCCAGATCGGCGACGACGGGGCCCCGGTCGACCCGATGATGGCCTTCTTCCGCTCGATCTGGCCCGGCGAGCATCACCCGCCGCGGCTCCTGCGGGACGGCTACCCGCCCGACCGGTTCTCGGGGGGCCACGGGGTGGGCACGGTGGTCGACATCGCCGACCCCGGGGCGGCCATCGACCGGGTGCTGACCCACCTGATGCGGCGCCGCGACGCGCTGGGGGTGTGAGCCGATGGGCGCTGTGGGAGAGCTCTCAAGGCGCCCACGCCATGTTCCAGCGGTAGGTGCCGATCAGGCGGATGCGATCGTTGATCGGCCAGGTCGGCGGCATCAGCGCCTGCATGTCGAGCCGGCCGTCGCGCAGGGCTTCGAGGGCGTCGGCGAGGTCGCGCAGATCGGACGGGGCCAGCGTCTGCAGCCGCCAGGGGCTGATCTCGAGGTCGAGGTGGCCCGGGTAGAGCGTCGCGCCGTCCGGCACCCGCCCGACCAGCCGCCGGGCGGACTCCAGGTAGCGCCCCATGTGGGCCCCGGGGAAGAGCGCCAGCAGGTTGCCGGGGTAGATGAAGTCCCCGGTGTAGAGCTGCCCCGCCGCCCGGTCGAAGAGCATCATCGAGCCGTCGGTGTGGCCCGGGGTGTGCCACACCTCGACGGCCCGCCCGCCGAGCGCGACGCGCTGGCCGTCGGCCCACCACTCGGTGACGGTGAACGGCTCGGGCGCGACGGCCTCGACCTCGCCGAGGTGCATGTCGTCGGGGGGCACGACCCGGCCCTTCGGATCGGCGAGGGCCCGCAGCGAGGGCACGTCGGCCAGGGCCACCGCGGCGAAGCGGTCCAGGCTGCCGACGTGGTCGTAATGCAGGTGGGAGGCGGCGGCGATCACCGGGCGGTCGGTCAGGGCGGCCACCACCCCGTCGATGTCGCGCAGCCCGGGGCCGGTGTCGAAGAGCACCGCCCGGTCGTCGCCCACGATCAGGTAGCTCATCGCCCGCAGCGGATAGGGCGGCGCGCCGATGGCGAAGGTCCGGGCGTCGATCGCCTGCACGGCGAAGTAGTCGTCGTGCCAGCGCACGCCCTCGGCGACCGGCGGGTCAGCGGCCAGCGTCGGGGCCGATCCGCCCGCCGTGACCAGGAACGTGGCCGTGGGGCCGGTGAAGATCAGCACCGCGACGGCGGCCGTCGCCGCGCACGCCGCGAGGGCCCCGATCAGGGCGCGCTTGACGGTCTTTCGGGTCGGCATCGGCGCCTCGCTCGGGCTGCGGAACGGCAGCGTATGCCGTCTGCGGGCGTCGGACCAGCCCCCCGACGCGACCGGCAAGTCGACATCGCGCCGGACGTCGGTCAGAATCGTGACCGTCGGCCCGTCGACGCCGACGGCGCCCAGCCGGCGAGGAGCCGCCCATGAGACCGACCCCGACCCGGGCCCTGCTTGCGGCCCTGCTCCCGGCCCTGCTCGCGCTCGGGGTGACGTCGCCCGCCGCGGCCGCCCCCCGGATCGCCCGGGTCGCGACCCTGGCCGACGGCCCGTGGCAGGGCGCCACCGTCGCCCGGCTGGCCATCGCCAAAGAGATCGCCGAGCTGGTCGGGGCCGAGGCCCAGGTGCTCTTCCCGCCCGAGCTGCAGCGGGACGGGGCGTGGTCGGTGGACTCGGTCGCCGCCCAGCTCGACGCGCTGCTCGCCGCGCCCGAGGTGGACGTCGTCATCGCCCTCGGGGCCCTCGGCTCGCACATCGCCAGCCGCCGGCCGACCCTGGCCCACCCGGTGGTGGCCGCCGCGATCATCGACGCCGACATCCAGCGCATGCCCCGCGAGGGGCGGGGCAGCGGGCGGCCCGACCTGGCCTACATCACCGACGACATCGACGTCGCCCGCGACCTGGAGGCCTTCCGGGCGATCGCCGACTTCGACCGCCTGGCGCTGCTCAGCGGCGAGTCCTACCTCCAGGCCATGCCCGAGCTGGCGATGGAGTTCCAGCGGCAGGCGAAGGCCCAGGGCATCGAGCTGTCCATCGTCGGCGTCGGGGCCGATCCGGCCGCAGCGGTGCAGGCGGTGCCGGCCGACGCCCAGGCGGTCTACGTCACCGCGCTGCCCAGACTGAACGAGGATCAGTACCGGGCCCTGGCCGCGGGCCTGATCGAGCGGGGCCTGCCCAGCTTCGCCCTGCGGGGCTACCCCGACGTCGAGTGGGGCCTGCTGTCGACGCTCACCCCGCCGGTCGACCTCGACCGCTACCTCCGCCGGGTGTCCCTCGCCGCCCACCAGATCATCATCGGCGAGCCCGCCGGGCGGCTGCCGGTGGACTTCGAGCGGGGCGAGCAGCTCGTCATCAACGCCGACACCGCCCGGGGCCTCGACCTCTCGCTGACGTGGGAGGTGCTCACCGAGGCGGTGCTGCTCGGGGCCGATCCGGCCGACCTCGGGCGCAAGCTGACCCTGGTCGACGCGGTCGAGGCCGCCCTGGCCGGCAACCGGGGGCTGCGGTCCAGCCGCAGCACGGTGCAGGCCGAAGAGGTCGCCCTGGAGAAGTCGCGTGCGCCGTGGCTGCCCAAGGTCGAGGGCGAGCTGAGCACCCGGGTCATCGACGCCGATCGGGCCAAGGCCGGCTTCGGGCAGGCCCCGCAGTTCCAGGGCACCGGCAAGCTCACCGTCAGCCAGCTGGTCTACGACCACGGGGCGTGGGTCAACCGCGACCTGCAGCGCGACCTCCAGCGCAGCCGGGAAGAGGGCTTCGCCGCCGAGCAGCTCGACGTCGTGCGGGACACCGCCGTCGCCTGGTTCGACGTGCTGCGGGCCCGGACCGGGGTCGCCATCCAGCGGGCCAACCTGCGGCTGAGCCGGCAGAACCTCGCCACCGCCCGCACCCGGGCCCGGCTGGGGGCCGGGCGCACGGTCGACATCCACCGCTGGGAGGCCCAGATCGCCAACGAGAAGCAGTCGGTCATCGACGCCGACAGCCACGTCGAGCTGGCGATGATGGTGCTGGCCCAGCAGATGGGAGCCCCGCTCGAAGAGGGCCTCTCGCCGGTGCCCATCCGCCTCGACGACCCGACCTTCATCACGAGCCGCCCGACGTTCGTCGCCCGGCTGTCGACCCCCCGGGGCTTCGCCCGCTTCCGGGACTTCATGGCCCGGGAGGCGCTGGAGAACGCGCCCGAGCTGCGCCAGATCGACGCGGCGCTCGAGGCCACCGAGCGGCGGGCGGCGCTGGCCCGGCGCTACTGGCTGCCCTCGGTGGGGGTGCAGGCCGAGCTGGAGCAGCAGCTCTTCGAGGCCGGCGACGGGCAGGACGCCTCGGAGAGCGTCACCATCGACCCCTCGCTGGCGGCCACGCTCTCCCCCGACTCGATCACCATCGCCAGCGCCGACACCACCAACTGGTTCGTCGGGCTCAGCGTGCGGCTGCCGCTCTACGAGGGCGGCGAGAACTGGACCGAGATGCAGGAGGCCGACGCCCGCCTCGTCGAGCTGCGCCACCAGCGGGCGGCGGCCGTCGAGCGCATCGAGCAGCGGGTGCGCATCGCGGTGCACCGGGCGGGGTCGGCCTTCCCCCGCATCGAGCTGTCGCAGGAGGCCGCCGCCGCCGCCCGCCGCTCGCGGGACATCGCGCTCGACGCCTACGGCCGGGGCGCGATCGACGAGGTGAGCCTGCTCGACGTGCAGAACACCGCCCGGGTCAGCGAGGCGCTCGCGGCCAACTCGGTCTACGACTTCCTCGTGCTGCTGATGGACGTGCACCGGGCGGTCGGCGCCTTCTACTTCCTGCGCAGCCCGGACGACAAGGCCGCCTTCGAGCGGCGCTTCATCGCGTTCATGGACGGCGAGCCGTCCACAGCCACCCCGGCGGCCGCCCCGCCCGCCCCGGCCCAGGAGACCCCGTGATGTCCGACCGGCGCGCGCTCGCCGCCCTCGCGGCGCTCACCCTGCTCACCGCCTGCCGCGACGAGCCGTCCACAGCCACCCCGGCGGCCGCCCCGCCCGCCCCGGCCCAGGAGACCCCGTGATGTCCGACCGGCGCGCGCTCGCCGCCCTCGCGGCGCTCACCCTGCTCACCGCCTGCCGCGACGAGGCGCCCGCACCCGAGCCGGTGCTGCGCCCGGTGCGCTTCATGGTCGTCGGCGACGCCCAGGACGCCCGCCGGCGCACCTTCGCCGGCACCGCCCAGTCGGGGGCCGAGTCCCGGCTGAGCTTCAAGGTCTCGGGCACGCTGACCGAGGTCCCGGTCAAAGTCGGCAGCGAGGTCGAGAAGGGGGCGCTGCTCGCCCGGCTCGACCCCTCGGACTACGAGCTGCAAGTGCAGGAGGCGGTGGCGGCCTACACCCAGGCCCAGGCCCAGCTCCGCAACGCCGAGGCCACCTTCAACCGCACCCGCGACCTCTACGCCAGCCGCACCGCGTCCCGCCAGGACATGGATCAGGCCCGCGCCGCCCGCGACTCGGCCCGGGCCTCGGTCTACTCCATCGGCAAGCGCCTCCAGCTCGCCCGCAGCCAGGTCAAGTACACCCGGCTCGAGGCCCCGGTCGACGGGGTGGTCTCGGCGGTGGCCGCCGAGGTCAACGAGAACGTCGCCAGCGGCCAGCCGGTGGTGGTCCTCAGCTCGGGGGACAGCCCCGAGGTGCGCTTCGCGGTGCCCGAGGTGCTCATCGCCCGCATCAAGACCGGCGACACGGTGCAGGTCGCCTTCGACGCCATCGACGGCCAGCGCTTCGAGGCGGTGATCAACGAGGTCGGGGTGACCGGCTCGGGCACCGGCTCGACGTTCCCGGTCACCGCCCGCATCGAGGCGCCCGACGAGGCCATCCGACCGGGCATGGCCGCCGAGGTCACCGTCGCCTTCGAAGTCGCCGATCAGGGCGGCACGCCGGCGGTGCGGGTGCCGCCGTTCGCGGTGGTCGAGGACGTCGAGGGGCGCTTCGTCTACCTGCTCGAGCCGGGCGGCGCCGGGCAGGGCACGGTCCGCCGGCAGTCGGTCGAGGTGGGTGATCTGACCGCCGACGGGCTCGCGGTGACCCTGGGCCTCGTCGCCGGCGACCGGCTGGTGACCGCCGGGGTGACGATGCTGGTCGACGGGCAGACGGTGGCCGTCGACGGCGACCCCGGCCGCGCGCCGGCCGAGGCCCCCGCCGAACCGCCGCCGGCGGAGGACGCACCGTGAACCTCACCGCCGTCGCGATCTCCCGGAGCCGGCTGACCTACACCCTGCTCACGGCGATCCTGGTCGCCGGCGTGGCGGCCTACATCGACCTGCCCCGCGATCAGGACCCCGGGTTCACCATCCGCCACGGGCACATCCTGACCTTCTTCCCCGGCGCCGGCCCCGAGCGGGTCGAGGAGCTGGTGACCGACCCGGTCGAGAAGGTCGTGCAGGAGATGCCCGAGGTCCACCACATCAACTCGACCTCGTTCGGCGGGCTGTCGGTGGTCACCGTCAAGCTGCTCGACTCGATCACCGACGTCGACCCGGTGTGGGACGACCTGCGACGCAAGGTCGACACCGTGCGCGGGGGCCTGCCCGACGGGGTCATCGGGCCCGACCTCGACGCGTCGTGGGACGTCTTCGGGGTCGTGCTCGGCCTGCGGGGAGACGGCTACACCTACGCCGAGCTCGAAGACGTCGCCGACGACATGCGCGACGCCTTCCTCAAGCTCGACGAGGCGGCCAAGGTCGAGATCTTCGGCACCCAGGACGAGCGGGTCTTCATCGAGTACAGCCACAAGCGCCTCGCCGCGATCGGGCTGACCCCCCAGATGCTCGTCGGCATCCTGCGCAGCCGGAACATCCTCGTCTCGGGCGGCGCGATCACCGTCGGCGACCCGGCGGTGGCCCTGCCCGAGCGCATCCTGCTCGAGCCCACCGGCAGCTTCGAGACCGTCGCCGACCTGCGGGAGATGATCATCCCCATCCCCGGGCGCCCCGAGGTCACCACCCTCGGCGACATCGCCGACGTGCGCCGGGGCTACGTCGACCCGCCCGACACCCGGGTGCGCCTGCCCCGGATCGCCGCCGGGCGCTACGCCGCCTGCGACGCGCCGGGGGCCGGGGCCGGCTTCACCCTCGAGTACTGCGCCCACACCGCGCCCGGCCTGGGCATCGGCATCAACCTGCGCGAGGGGGGCAACATCATCGCGCTCGGCGAGCAGGTCCGCGGCCTGATCCCCGAGTTGCTCGCCCGCTACCCCCACGGGGTCGAGCTGGAGGTCGCGGCGTTCCTGCCCGAAGAGGTCGAGCGCAAGATCTCGGACTTCGAGAGCAATCTGTATCAGGCCGTGGGCATCGTGCTGGTGGTGATGCTGCTCACCCTCGGCCTGCGCACCGGGGCGCTGGTGGCGACGCTGGTGCCGACGACGATCATCGGCACGCTGCTGATCATGTCCATCCTCGACATCGGCCTGGACCAGATCTCGATCGCCTCGCTGATCATCGCGCTGGGCATGCTGGTCGACAACGCGATCGTCATGTCGGAGTCGATGCTGGTGCTGCTGAGGCGGGGGGTGAGCGCGGTCGAGGCGGCGCTGACCTCGGCCGCCGAGCTGCGCTGGCCGCTGCTGACCTCGTCGCTGACCACCTCGGCCGCGTTCCTGCCGATCTATCTGGCCGAGAGCGAGACCGGGGAGTACTGCGCGCCGCTGTTCAAGGTGGTCACCATCACCCTGCTCACGTCCTGGATCCTGGCGCTGACGGTGATTCCGCTGCTGGCGGTGCGCTTCATGAAGCCCGAGAAGGGCAGCGACGAGGAGGTCTTCGACCGCCGGCTCTACCGCTGGCACCGGGGCCTGCTCGACTGGATGCTGCGCCACCGGGTGATCTCGCTGATCGCGACCTTCGCCGTGTTCGCCGGCACCATGGCCGGGGCCTCGGTCATCCCGACGCTGTTCTTCCCGCCCACCGACCGCCCGCTGTTCCTGATCCAGCTCGATCTGCCCCAGGGCGCGCCGCTGAGCGCCTCGGGGGAGGTCGTCGAGGCCCTCGGCGAGCTGCTCGACGGCGAGCTGGCCGCCGTCGACGACGCGCCCGGGGTCACCGGCTGGGCGGCGTTCATGGGCGGCGACGAGCCGCAGTTCGCGCTCAACTACATCGGCCGCCAGCAGGACCCGAGCTACACCCTGGTGCTCGCCCGCACCACCGACGGCGAGGTCATCGACCGGCTGCTGCCCCGGGTGGACGCCGCGCTGCGCACCGCCTTCCCCGACCTCGACGTCACCGCCCGCCGGCTCGACAACGGCCCCGGGGTGGCCTACCCGATCGAGATCCGGATCTCGGGCGACGACCAGAAGACCCTGTTCACCCTCGCCGAGCAGGTCAAAGCCGAGCTGCGCCGCCAGCCGGGCACCAAGGGCATCGTCGACGACTGGGGCCGGCGCATGAAGAAGCTGGTCGTCGACGTGGACCAGCCCCGGGCCCGGCGGGCGGGGCTGACCAACGAAGACATCGCGGTGTCGTTGCAGGCGGTGCTCTCGGGCATCCCCACCACCGACTTCCGGGAGGGCGACGACAGCATCCCCATCACCCTGCGCTCGGTGGCCGCCGATCGGCAGGACGTGGGCAAGATCGAGAGCCTGCTGGTCTACGGCAGCCAGACCGGGCAGGCGGTGCCGCTCAAGCAGGTGGCCGACGTGCGGGTCGCCTGGCAGCCGTCGAAGGTGCAGCGCTACGACGTCGAGCGCACGATCACGGTCAAGGCCCAGCTCGAGCTGGGCTACCCGGCCAGCGCGCTGACCGCGGCGATGAAGGGCTGGCTGGCGGGGCACGCGCCCGACTGGCCGACGGGCTACACCTTCGACCTGGGGGGCATCGCCGAGACCGAGGCCAAGGCCAACGCCAGCATCAACGAGAAGCTGCCCGTCGCCGGGTTCATCATCATCGTGCTGCTGGTGGGGCAGTTCAACTCGATGCGCAAGTCGCTCATCGTGCTGACCACCATCCCCCTGGCGGTCATCGGGGTGGTCATCGGCCTGCTGGTGACCGGCAGCTACTTCGGCTTCATGACATTCCTGGGGGTCATCTCGCTGGCCGGCATCGTGGTCAACAACGCCATCGTGCTGCTCGAGCGCATCCAGATCGAGATCGACGAGGGCAAGCCACCGCACGTCGCCATCCTCGACGCCGCCCGCATGCGGGCCCGCCCGATCCTGCTGACGACCGCCACCACCATCGCCGGCCTGCTGCCGCTGTGGCTCAACGGCGGCGAGCTGTGGGAGCCGATGGCGGTGGCCATCATCTTCGGGCTGCTCATCTCGACCCTGATGAGCCTGGCGGTCATCCCGGTGATCTACGGCGCCCTGTACCGGGTCGAGCCGGTGCCCCGCGCGGCCATCGACTGACCTTCAATCGTCGGGCGCCGGCTGCCCGCACCGGGCCAAGAGCCGCTTGCAGGCGGCGGCGCGCCCCATCACCGGTGGGGCAGGATCGCCCAGCCGGCGACCGGAATCTGCGCCGCGGGCGCGCCCGGAGGACGACTGCGACCTCGCTGACCGGAGCGGACGGCTCGCGGCCGCAGAGATTTGCCGGAGCAAGCGGCTCCAGCGCAGTCCTTCGGACCGGAATCTGCGGAACCTGCGCGTATGGCGCTCCCGGGATATGGCGGATGGCGCGCCGGCGGGGGTCGATTCTGCGCAACAACGGCTCCGATTGATCGATGAACCCTTCGAGACCCATTCTCTCGGAGGCGCCGATGCCCCGCCCGCTGATGTTCGTGCCCCGCCCCTGGACCCCGTTCGAGATCACCATCCGGTGCATGCAGAGCCGGCTGCTGATGCGCCCGGGCGAC
>JAUHYW010000088.1 GCA_030426085.1 bacterium
GAGGTCGGCGAGGGCCTCGGTCGTCATCCGCAGCTTGCCCGCGAGGCCGCCGCGCAGCGCCCGCAGGCGGAAGAGGTGGGGGTGGTCGGGGTCGAGGTGGGCCCCCGGTCCGCTGAGCGCGGCGTCGAGCAGCGCGAGCACGGCGGGCGGCTCGGCGGCGTTCACCGACGCTTCGATCCGGTCCAGCGCCATCTCGCTGAGGTCGCCCGCCTCGTCGGTCAGCGCGGCGGCGGGCAGCGTGGCGGTCATTTGCAGGAAGCGGGTCGCCTCGTCGAGCGCGCCCACCGAGAGCGCGGCGTAGGTCGCCAGCACCGCGGCGTCGGCGTAGTCGGCCAGCGGGAGGCCGGCGGCGCTCAGCCCGTCGATGGCGTCGATGAGGTGCCGGGCGCCGGCCTCGGGGTCGCCGGCCTCGAGCGCGGCGACGGCGGCGTCGAGGTGGGCCTCGGCGGCGGCTTCGGCGCGGGCGGTGGCCCCCGCGTCGGCGCCGGCGTCGGCCGGCTCGGCGCGGGGGCTGCCGGTGAGTCCGATCGCGCACAGCGCGACGGCGCAGAGCCAGGGCGTCAGGCGGCGCATCTCGTCGGCCGGTCGGCCTCAGCCCCGGGCCTTGCGGCGCCACTCGCCGACGAGCCCTTCGAGGGCGGCGAGGCCGAAGGTGATCTTCTTGAAGAACGAGGCGCTGTGGGGCACGACGACGCACCGCGGGTGCGGGCTCCACAGGCGGCGCAGGCGGTGGTCGAGCGCCCGGGCGGCGGCGTTGTCTTCGACCCGGATGGGGTTGCCGCCTTCGATGGACATGTCGCCGAGCGCGGCGGTCTCGAAGAAGAGCACGGCGTCGTAGCGGGCCCGCTCGGCGTCGAGGGTGGTGTCGAGCGCGGCGAAGAAGTCGTCGGGGCCGTCGGGCCAGTAGGCGGCGCCGTCGACGGTGCCCCGGTCGCAGATGAGGATCCGCTCGGGGTACAGCGCGCTCTGCACGTCTTCGAGGTTGCGCTGGACGTGGTAGATGGCGGTCTGCACCGCGCGGCGGGCGGCGGGGTCGTCGGTCCGGGGGAAGCCGCCCGAGAAGAGCGTGGTGGCCGACTCGGGCACGATGACGACGGCGTCGCCGATCTCGCGGCGGAAGAGGTCGGCGGCGGTGGTCTTGCCGCCGCCGGGGCCGCCGGTCAGGGCGATGCGGCACGGTCGGGTCGATGGGTCCATGGGTCCATCTGAGCCCAGGGGTGCCCCGGACGCAAGCGGTTGTCGAGAGCGGGTCGGGTGAGCGGTCAGGGGCTGGGCCCGAGGCCCGCCGCGCGCGGTCAGTAGATCCGGCGGGCGGTGTGGGGGGTCCAGGTGTGGCAGCGGCCGCACCAGGCGTGCGGGCCCCAGGGGAAGGTGATGATGTAGTTCATCCACGCCATCGAGTCGAAGAAGCGCAGGGTGTGGCAGACATCGCACGACAGGACGTAGCCCCCGCGCTGCATCACCTGCTGGATGAGCAGGCCGCCGCCCAGGTTGAGCGAGGCGCTGCCGCTCGGCTTGATGAGCAGGTTGGTTCCGAAGCCCCACCGGCCGCCGTAGGGCACGACGCCGCTCTGGCCGCCGGTCTGCGAGCCGCTGCCGGTCGACTTGCCGGTGCGATCGACCTCGATGATGACCGGCGTCGACCCCTGCCCGCTCCACGCCTTCATGCCTTCGACGAGGGTCCACATGGCGGTGGCGCTGACGACCCAGCCCCAGATCGTCCAGGCGCCTTCGGAGGGCGAGGAGAAGCCGCCGCCCCGCAGGATGTTGCTCAGGAGCCGGCGTTGATAGGTCTCGCGGCCCTTGAGGACCCCGGCCTTGCCCCACAGGAACTTGCGCCACGCGTTGACCGGGGTGAGCGATGAGGTCTGCTGCTGCACGAGGATGCGGTTGAGCGGCGCGCCGATCCGCTTGGTGAAGACCACCTCGAGCATGGCCCGGGTGCACGCCACGACGACCTCGTTGACGTTGGTGACGTGCGCGTAGGGGTAGGTCGAGCCGAAGAGCTTGCGCAGGATGGGGTCCATCTGGCCGCCGGTGAGCTTGTCCCCCAGGCTCTTCATGTCGCTGACTTTGTTCCGCCGCATCCAGATCGGCAGGGAGTCGACGAACTGCCAGCCGGTCAGGTGCTCGAACTTCTTGACCGGCTCCATCTTGGCGTAGCGGGTCGTGGGCAGCTTCTTGCCGACGCCCCGGATCAGGTCCATCACGCCGGTCACGGTCACCTTGCCGATCTTCTTCTCGATCTCCTTGCCGACGATCATCCCCAGGTTCAGTGGCATCCCCCTCCCTCCTCTCTGTCGTCTGGGGTCTACCGTATCACGGCATGGAAGGTGTGGGGGTTCGTTCTACTCGCCGGGCAGCCCCCGGCGCAGGTCATCGACGCATCGCCGCAGGCGCTCGGCGGCGAGCGTGGCGTGTCCGGTGATGCGCTCGGGGGCGCCGAAGTCGATCCGGACCGGGATGCGGGGGGCGCGGGCCATGCGCCAGTAGTGGCCGATGAAGGGGTCGTCGCCGACCCAGCAGCACGCGGGGTCGGTGAAGCGCATGGCCACCGGCACGACCGGCGCGCCGAGGCGGCGGGCGAGGCCGAAGATCCCCCGGTGGAACGGCAGGACCCGGTCGCCGCGGGTCGTCGTGCCCTCGGGGAAGACGAGCACCGAGACGCCGGCGTCGAGCGCCCGCCGGGCCCGACGCAAGGCGGCGGCGCCGCTGGCGGGGTCGCCGCGCTCGACGAAGTTGAGGCCCAGGCGGGCGAGGGTCGGGCCGATGAGCGGCCAGCGGGCGGCCTCGCGCTTGGCGATGGGCGCGCAGGGCACCAGCGCCGAGAGGAGGAGCGGATCGAGGTAGCCCAGGTGGTTGGCGACGATGATCGCCGGGCCCTCGGGCGCGGCGCCGGCGATGCGCAGCCGCAGCCCGTGGATGTCGACCAGGGCGGCGCACACGTCGCGGTAGCGCTCGGCCTGCGCGCGCATGCGGGCGGCGGGGGTCGGGGCGTCGATGCGCTGCCAGCGGTGGCGCAGGGCGATGGCGGCGAGGGCGGCGATGCGCTCGAGGGCTCGCGCCGTATCGCGCATGGGGCCCGAGCGGGCGACGGGCAGGGTCGTGGTGAGGGTGTTCATCAGGCCGCCTCCCGGGCCGCGACCGTCGGCGGGACGAGCGGACGCCGACGGCCGAAGCCGCTGCGCACATAGCGCCGCAGCGTGGCGAGGCTGTAGTGGCCCACCTGCACCACCTCGTCCCCGGCGTCGATGTCGAGCAGGTCGCGATACCACGCGTTCAGGGTGTCGGCCCGGTGGTGGTAGCGCCGATCATCGGCTCGCTTATGGAAGACGGTGCCCTGCACGCTGCCCCGGAAGACGAAGCGCTCGGGGTCCAGCGGGGCGTCGGGGGCGATGTGGATGGCGTCGCGGTAGCGGGCGTCGATGGCCCGGGCGATGCGGCGGTGGGTCTCGGTGGGGCGGGCCACGAACGGGGACGGGTAGACGTCGTCGAAGCCGAGGGCGACGTTGCCGATGCTGCTGAGCACGCAGGCGACGTTGGTGATCCACACCCGGCCGTGCGGGCGGCGGGTGAAGAGGTACTGCATGGCGAGCCGCCCGGTGAGGCGGTGGGTGAGCCGGCGCCCGCGGGCGTCGGGGTGCACGCAGGTCAGGCCGAGGTGCAGGACGGCCGGCACCCGGGGCACGTCGAGCAGGATGGCCGAGCAGAAGCCGAGCATGCGGCCGCTGCGGTCGCGGGCGACGGTGATGACCTTGTCGTCGAGCGCGGCGTCGCCCCGGAAGCACTGGTAGTCGGGCAGCGCGGGGAAGCAGGCCCGGCCGACGGCGCGCAGCTCGTCGACGAGGGCCCGGCGGGCGGCGGGTCGCATGCGCCGCCCGGGTCGGTGATGGAACACGATGGAGATGTCTCGGGACACGGGATCCTCCTCGGCCGCCTGCGGTGTCGTCTGTTTTCCGACGGCCGAGCGAGGAGTACCGCCGACGCGTGGCCATCGAGTGACCGGGCGTCGAACGCTGGGCGGCGCGCCATGAACATCATGGCGGCGGGCGGGGGTCCGGTTGGCGACGGGGCGGTGCCCGGCGGCGCACGGGCGGGGTGCCGCTGGCGCCGGGCTGGCATCGGGCCGACGCCCGGATGCCACCCGGGGGCTCACTCCGGCGGCATGTCTTCCGGCGGCATGTCTTCTGGCGGAGGCATCTCGATGCCTGCCGCGGGGGCGATGGTCAGCCCGATCTCGAGGCCGCCTTCGAGGCTGATCCGGCCCCGGTCGATGCGCGGGGCGCCTTCGAACCCGGGGGCGATGGTCAACCCCAGCAGGCGGGGGGCGTACTCGGCGAGCGCCGCCGGGTCGACGGCGATGGGATCGACCCCGAACGCCAGCCCCTCGCCGAGCGCGTCCTGCACCATCGGCCAGACGACGCGCAGCAGCAGCCCCCGCAGGGCGGTGGCGTTGAGCAGCGGGAAGTCCTGGCCCTGCTGGAGGAGCACGACGTCGACGTCGGGCTCGTCGGCCACCTCGAGCGCGATCTGAGCCCCGTCCACCGCGATGCCGGCGCCGACGGCGAGGCTGATGGCATAGACATCGGCCGCCTCGGCGCCGGCCGCCTGGGTGCTCATGCGCAGGTCGCCGATCTGGACTTGCAGCGGGAACGCGCTGCCGAGCGGGGCCGGGACGAGCACCGGCGGGGTGCGGGCGTCGAGCACGACGTCGCCGAGCACGCCCGAGAGGTCGTCGGGCAGCGGGGGGCTGATGTTGAGCAGCCGGGTGCGCCAGACCTCGTGCAGCAGCCCGTTGAGCAGCGCCAGCCGCATCGAGGCGCCGATGCCGTCGCCCTGCACCTCGACCCACATCGGCGAGGAGAGCACCGGCACGCCGGGGTCGGGGTGCGGGGCCTCGACCGGCCCCGGGTGCTGCACCCGGGCGTCGAGCACGAGCTGCATCAGGGTGGCCCGCTCGAGCACGAGGCCGGCGGGGGTGATCTGGAGCGAGAGGTCGAGCGGCGGCACGCCGGCGATGCCGGTGTCGAACTGCAGCGGGATGTCGGCGATGGTGCCCAGCACCGAGTCGAGCGCCGAGTCGAGCAGCGCCGGGAGCTGGTCGGTGATCAGGCCGGCGATGAGGTCGCGGGCGAGGTCGCGCACGATGTTGCCGAGCAGCGTGCCCAGGCTGTCGACGAGCGCGTTGGCCGTCTCGTTGGCGTAGCGCCCGCGCACCGACTCCAGGTTGACCTGCACGTCGCCCACGGTGATGGCGAGCTCTTCGGGGGCGCCCTCGGCGGGGGCGGCGAAGTCGATGTCGACCCGGGCGAAGGCGGCCAGCCCGGCGATGATGCTGCCGTTCAGGTCGATGGCCTCGTCCTCGATGATGAGCTGGCCTTCGGTCTCGACGGTCACCGCGGGCAGGACCAGGAACAGCTCCAGGCCCTCGGCGGTGAACATCATCTCGACGTCGGGCCGGCCGAGGTCGACCCCGGCGATGAGCAGGTCGAGCGGCTCGCCCTCGGCGATCTGAGGGTCGCCGAGCAGGCTGTCGAGCTGCACGAGCTGCACGAGGATGTCGAGCACCTGGGCCACGTCCGCCGCCCGCAGCTCGCCGCCTTCGACCGGCACGCCGACCAGCTCGTCGGTGTCGAGCAGCGCCTGATCGACCCGCAGCGAGGCGGCGCCTTCGATGGTGACCCCGTCGGGGTCGACCCCGGCGTACTCGGCGGCCCACAGCACGTCGCGCACGTCGTAGGTCGGCTGGGGCTGCACCCCGTCGTCCGCGGTCACCTCGATGCGGTTGACCCCGAAGATGGCCGGGATGGCCACTTCGAAGCGGCCGTCGGCGTCCACCTCGGCCTCGGCGCCGTTGACCCGCACGGTGACCGGGCCCGCCGAGTCGGTGGCGGTGCCCGAGACGGTCAGCGTGTCGCCCCCCGCCCCGTTGAGGATGGCGCCCCGCTCGGGGCTCTCGACCAGCAGCGTGGGCGGCCCGTCGTCGACGAAGACCGCCGCCCGGCCGCAGATCTCGCCGGCGCAGGCCAGCACCGTGGCCGGGCCCTCGCCGGAGAACGTCAGCACGCCCTCGCCGTCGATGGCGCCGACGACCGACGGGGCGACGTCGTAGCGAATGGCCTCGGCGGGCATCGGCGCCCCGAAGCGGTCGAACACGGTCGCCTCGACCTGCACCTCGGCGTCGAGCGCGTAGAGGCTGCGCCGGGGCGCCAGCTCGACCTCGACGAAGGCCGGCCGGGGCGGGGCCATGTCGGGCGGGGGCGCCATGTCGGGCGGCGGGCCGGCGTCGGGCACCGGGCCGCTGTCGGGATCGACGATGGGGCCCTGGTCGACCGCCGCGTCGTCGACGGGCACGTTGGTCGCGTCGGTGCAGGCCCCCAGCGCGAGCGCGAGCAGGGGCAGGATCGGATGTGGCCTCATTGGCCGAAGCTCCCGTCGAGGATGAAGTGGGTCCGCTCGCCGGTCAGCGAGGCGCCGCGCAGCCCGAGCCGGGTGCCCCGGGGCACGCCGTACTCCGAGAGGCTGTCGGGCAGCGCGAAGTCGGGGATGGGCACCGCCGGCAGCAGGTCGTTGAGCGCCCGGCCGGCGACGGCCTGCACGATGCGGGTGAGGTCGCGCTCGATGGCCTCCCGGGCGCCAGCCGACAGCGCGATCTGGTCGATGACCAGATCGAGGCTCTCGATCTGCACCCCGTCCTGGCCGCCGAAGATGAGCTGGTCGTCGATCAGCTCGACCCCCGCGGTGACCGCCGCCGCCAGCCGCACCCGCAGCGGCTCGTCGAACAGCCCGGGGTAGACCACCGTGGCCACCGCCGGGCCGAGGTGCAGCCGCACCCGGTTGTCTCCGATGCCCTCCGCCGCCGGCGGCAGCCGCACGTCGAGGCCGATCTGCGTGCCTTCGGGCAGGCCGCCGAGCAGCGCGCCGGCGTCGGCGAAGCTGAAGAAGTCGGCCCGCCACAGGCGGTGCAGCACCTGGTTGACGACGCCCAGCGAGAGCGAAGCGCCGACGGTGCCCCGGGGGTTGATCGCGTAGCGGGACGGCGCGGCCACCAGGGGCACGCCGGCCGAGGGGGTCGCCTGCCGGGTGTCGCCGTCCACCTGGGTGGCGATGCCGATGCGCATCCGCTGAGCGTTGACGTTCACCTGATCCAGCGCGACGCCCAGCGACAGGTTCACCGCCGGCGAGCCGTCGAGGGTCGGGATCTGGAAGGCCTGGCTGAGCGCGGCGAGGTCGAGCCCTTCGAGCACGCCCGAGAGCAGCGCGTCCAATTCGCTCTGGAGGAAGCCCCGCATCGCGCTCACCAGCTCGTTGCGCACCAGGCCCTCGAAGGCGCCGAAGAGCAGATCGACCGCCCCGTCGAAGATGCCCCCGATGCCGTCGATGTCGAGGTCGATGTTGCCGACCCGGATCTCGTTGATGCCCCGCAGGCGCACCCGGGGGCGGCCGTTGTTCAGGTCGACATTGAAGGTGAGATCGACGGTGAGCTCGCTGACGGTCACATCACCGCTGACGGTGACCGTGCCGGTGGTGCGCACGTCGAGCCGCACGCTGCGCAGCGTCGCCCGGAACCGGATGCCGCCGTCCACCAGGGTCGTCGTCAGGCCGTTCGGCCCGCCGATGCGGATGCCTTGATACCGCGCGCCGAAGCGTACGGTGCAGCCGATGAACGGCAGGCTCAGCCGGCAGTCGTTGGGCACGATGGGGTTCTGGGCTTCGAGGGCGTTGTCGACCGTGGCCACCAGCTCGGGCGAGTCGATCACCCGCCGCAGCAGATCGGCGAGGCTGGTGATGGGGTTGTTGGGGGTGCCGTCGTCGACCGCGCCCTGGCCCAGGTGCAGGCCGATGGCGTCGAAGAGCGAGCGGCCTTCGGCGAGGTAGGCGTCGGCGGCGAAGAAGGCGCAGAAGGTGCTGTTCTCGTTGCCGAAGGCGTCCCGGGCGACGAGGGTCTGCACGTTGAGGCCCCAGGCGGGGTCGACGTCGACCGCGAAGCGCCCGCCCGCGTCGAGCTCGACCGGCTCGCCGTCCACCTCGAAGACCGCGAGGCCGGCGATGTCGGCGACCTGCCCCTCGACCCGCGCCGGCTGGCCTCGCTCGACCATCTGCCCCGAGACGCCCTCGCAGGTGATCGAGGGCCCGCCGGCGTCGACGAGCACCTCGACCGCGTCCTCGAGCGCGACGTCTTCGTGGGTCGGCCCGGCGACCCGGACCCCGAGGGTGTAGCGCCCTTCGGCCACCGCCAGGAACCGCCCCGCGCCGAAGCCGGGCAGCTCGGGGGCGGCGGTCCACTCGATGGGGGCGCCGTCGAGCACGTTGCCGAAGATGTCGGTGACCGTCGCCGGGTAGCCGATGACCGCGCCGACCGAGAAGACCGGCTCCTCGGGGTCGAGCTGGGCCACGAGCGCCGCCGGCAGCCCGGGGCGCACGACGAGCAGGGTGTCGCCGTCGACCGCGGCCCCTTCGAGCGCGCAGGCGACGTGATAGCGCCCGGCGCCGGTGGCCTCGATCGTGTCGTCGAAGACCGCGATGCCCGGGGTCTGGGGGCTGACCGTGACCATCGCCCCACTGGGATCGAGGGGGTTTCCCCACGCGTCGACGGCGACGCAGCGCACGTCGGCCGCGCCGCCGGCGTCGATCTCGGGCGGATCGACGATGGCCCGCACGCTCACCGGCGCGCTCGGCTGGACCTCCCACCGGCTGGGCGAGGCGTCGCGCAGCCCGAGGCCGGGCGCGGTGCAGGTGACCTCGTAGGCCCCGGCCCGCTCTCCGACGAAGGTCGCGGTGTCCTCCCCATCCCGGATCCAGCCCTCTTCGGGGCGGATCTCGATGCGGGTCTCGACCCCGAGCACCGATCCGTCGTCGTCGCCGAGCGCGGTGCAGGTGACCCGATTCTGGATGCCGGCCGCGGTGATCGAGGCCCCGAGGCTGGTCTCGACGGCGACGACGACCTCGGGGATCTCGGTGATCGCGTCGGGCAGCCGCATGTCGGGGGGCGGCGGGGCGGCGTCCGGATCGACGACGGCGTCGAGCGGGCCCGAGTCCGCTTCGAGCGGGGGCGGCAGCTCGGCGTCGGCGGTCGGCTCGGGTTCGCTCGGCGCCGGCTCGTCGTCACAGGCGGCCAGACCGAGGGCGAGCAGCAGGCCGAGGCCGCTGCGGGCGAGGGTGGGCGTGCGCACGGCGGTGTCCTCCGTTCCGAGTCGCGATGATAGCCGAAGGCGCCGGATGCATGGAAAGGCGGCGCCGATCACGCGCTGCTGCTTGCACGGCCCGTTCCCCCGGCCGGTCGGCTTGTGACGAGGGGTCGATCGGCGCTATGACGCCGCTCGCCGACCCGACCGCTGCGCGTCCGGGCGGCCCCACACCGCACCGACCGCCGGCCGCCGCCGGCATCGAGGCCCCATGCGCGACGACGACATCGCTCCCCGCCGTCTGATCTGGCTCGACGATCCCGAGACCGACGCCTCCATGGAGATGGAGGTCTACCTCGAGATGGAGGTCGACGGGCTGCTCTATGCCCTGCTCGTGCCGATGGATCTGCCGGCCTTCGTCTACCGCCAGATCGACGCCGACGGCGGGTTCGAGCTGGTCGAAGGGGCCGAGCTGAAGGGCCTGCGCAAGCACATCGGCGACGCGCTCAAGGATTGGGGGGTCCAGGCCCGTCTGAAGGACGGAGATCTGTGGCTGGTGGGTGACCCGCCGGATGACTTCTTCGAGGACTGCGAGGGCATCGAGGCCGAGACCGAGGAGGGGCCCGAGGAGTTCGCGGTGCTGGTTCAGCTCGACACCGGCGATCACACCTTCCTGGTGGCGACGCCGGTGGTGCCCGAGCTGATCCCGGCCCGCCTCGACGCCGGCCGCGCCCGCCCGCTGACCGACGACGAGCTGGCCGATCTCGAAGAGACCTTCCGGGCGGCGCTGGCCCGGTTCGAGGACGAAGACGAGGAGAAGCGCTGATGTCGTCGGAGAAGATCGAGATCGCCGTCGTCGCCGCCGTGCGCACCCCCATCGGCCGGCTGGCCGGCGCCCTGGCCCCCATCCGCCCCGACGACATGGCCGGGCTGGTCATCGCCGAGGCGGTGCGCCGGGCGGGCGTCGAGCCGGAGGCGGTGGACGAGGTCGTGTTCGGCTGCGCCAATCAGGCCGGCGAGGACAACCGCAACGTGGCCCGCATGGGCCTGCTGCTCGCCGGCCTGCCCCAGTCGGTGCCGGGCATCACCGTCAACCGGCTGTGCGCCTCGGGCCTCAGCGCGGTCAACGCCGCCGCCCGCACGATCGCCGTGGGCGACGCCGAGGTGATGGTGGCCGGGGGCGTCGAGTCGATGAGCCGCGCCCCGTGGGTCATGCCCAAGGCGGCGAAGGCGTTCCCGGTGGGCAACGTCACGGTCTACGACAGCACGCTCGGCTGGCGCTTCCCCAACCCGAAGATGGAGGCGATGTTCCCCCTCGAGGCGATGGGGCAGACCGCCGAGAACCTCGTCGAGCGCTACGACATCGCCCGCGAGGCCCAGGACGCGTTCGCGCTCGCCAGCCACGAGAAGGCGCTGGCGGCGATCGACGGCGGGCTGTTCGCGGACGAGATCGTCGGGGTCGCGGTGCCCCGACGCAAGCAGGATCCGCTGGTGGTCGACACCGACGAGGGCCCTCGCCGGGGCAGCAGCATGGCCGCCCTGGCGAAGCTGCGGACGGTCTTCAAGAAGGGCGGCACGGTCACCGCGGGCAACAGCAGCACGCTCAACGACGGGGCCTGCGCCCTGGTGCTGATGCGCAAGGATCGGGCGCTGGCCGAGGGCCGGACGATCATGGCGACCTACCGCGCCTCGGCGGCGGCCGGGGTCGACCCCCGGGTGATGGGCATCGGCCCGGTGCCGGCCACCCGCACCTGCCTGAAGCGGGCCGGGGTCGCGCTGGACAGCGTCGACCTCATCGAGCTCAACGAGGCGTTCGCCGCGCAGTCGCTGGCGGTGATCGGCGAGGCGGGTATGGATCCGGCGAAGGTCAACGTCCGGGGCGGGGCCATCGCCCTGGGTCATCCGCTCGGGTGCAGCGGGGCCCGAATCCTGACGACCTTGATCCACGCGCTGCGCGCCCGGGGCGGCGGCCGGGGGCTGGCGACGCTGTGCGTCGGCGTGGGTCAGGGGGTCGCGACGCTCATCGAGGTGTGATCCGGGCGTGGCACGCGGCTTGCGACGGGTGGTGGGCGAAACCATCACCCCGACCCGGGAGCCACCCATGCCCGACCTCGAAGAGATCGCCTTCGCCGCCCTCGCCTCGGCCGCCACGATCGGCGCCGCCGCGCTCACCCGCAAGCTGCTGTCCGTCGCGTACGAGAAGACGACGGGCAAGGCCCCGCCCCGCAACCCCGCTGACGACGAGACGACCTGGAGCAGCGCCATGCTGTGGGCCGCGCTCTCCGGCGCGACCGCCGGCCTGAGCCGGGCGGCCGCCCGCCGGGGCAGCGCCGCGGCGTGGGAGGCGGTGGCCGACGACGACGCGCCGGTGCCCGAGCGATGAGCGGCCGGACTTGAAAGCCCGGGCGTGGCGATTCGGGGCCTGCGGGTCCGAGGCCGAGGCAGATCGCCCGGCCCCTGCCCTGATTCGCACCCGCCCGGACAGCCCCCCGCGGAGCCGACGTATGGCCTTCGGAACCCTCGACATCCGAAGCCATCGCCGGAGGCTCACATGCATCGCCGCGACCCCCGCCGGGAACACTCCGTCCTGTTCGACCTCGACGCCCTCGCCCGCACGCAGGGCGATGGCGATCCCTTCGAGGCGCCCCCCTCCCCCGCCGCGGCGCCCATCGCCGCTGTTCACTGCCCCCCGCCGCCCCGCCGGTGGGTGCCCATCCTGACCACCGTGGCGCTGATCCTGGCCGGCTCGCTGGCCCTGGCTGCCGTCGGGGGCGCCACCTGGCACTTGATGACCCGGACCCAGCCGACCCCGCCGGCGCCCGAGCCGACCCGGATCGCGGTCGGTGATCCCACGCCGATGCCTTCGTCGCCGGTCGACCAAGCGGCGCCGAGTGCCATCGAGGGACCCACGCCCACGGTCGCAGATGCACCGCCGGCCGCGCCCGAAGCGGCGCCCGAAGCCGAAGCCGAAGCCGAAGCCCGAGCCGAGCCCGAAGTGGCCGCGCCGACGCCGCCCCGCCCGACGACCCGCCGCGCCGAGCCCCGCCGCCCGCGCCCGACCCGCACGGCGCAGCGCGCGGCCGCCGCCGAAGACCGCCCCGAGACCACGCCGCCGCCCGTCGCGCCCGCCGTCGCCGCCCAGCCGAAGGCCGAGCGGGAGGCGCTCGACGACGTCGATCGCATGCTGCGAGGCCTGGACGCCGATCGTCCCGAGACCCCCCGCCCGCCGGACGTGGTGCACACCGCCGTCGCGCTGCCCGAGCGCCTCACCCGGCGCCAGATCCTGCACGCCGTGCGGCGGGTCGGGCCGCGCATCAATCAGTGCGGGGGCGAAGGCACCTATCGCGCCCGGCTGCGCATCACACCCGCCGGGCGGGTGGAGCGCGTCACGGTCACTGGCGGCGCGCCCGGGGCCCGATCGTGCGTCGAGCGCCACGTCCGCGGCATGAGCTTCCCCCGCTTCGGGGGGGACGCCATGAGCATCGAGCTGCCTTTCCGGATGTGATGGGTCTGGAACCGGTCGGCTGGCACCGACCGGATGGCTCAGCCCTCCTCGGGCTCCGCGCCCCCGTCCGCGTCAGCGCGTTCATCGCCCGCCGAACCGGGCGGCGGCTGATCGAAATACGCCCGCCACCGCTGCTCGGCCGCCTCGCCGAAGAGCACCCCGCACGCCCGCCACAGCCCGCGCGCGTCGGCCATGGCCTCGACGTCGTGCACCATCGCCAGCTCGGTCCGCCGGCGCAGGAAGTCTTCCAGAGTCACGATCATGTCGCCCTGCGCCATCTGCTCCAGCTCGGCGACGGTGTATGGCGGCTGACGGATGAGCCGCTCGGCCTTGGACGGATCGCGCCGGATGCGATCGAGGATCATGAAGGCGTGCCGCCCGTGCCGCCGCCAGATGCGGGCTGCGGTCGAGGCGCCGGCGCCGTCGTCGTCCCGATCGAGCCCGAGCGCCCGCGCCTGCCGGAAGAACGAGCGCCGCTCGGCGGGCCCCGGCTCGCCGTACCACGCGCACTCGGCCGGCGGGGCCCCGATGCCGATCTCGGCCACCGCCGCCACCACCTCGTCGCCCACGTTGAGGCAATCGGTCAGCTTGCCGCCGAAGATGGTCACCACCCGCTCCCGGGCGTGGGTCTCGATGGCGTGCTTGCGCGACAGCTTGAGCCAGTCCACCGCGTCGACCGCGTCGTCCTTGGCGACGACGAGCGGCCGCACACCGACCCGCTCGGCGATGATGTCGGCCTCGGTCAGCGGCGCCTCGAGGTCCAGCCGCTTGTTGATGTTGTCGAGCAGGTACTGCCGGTCATCGTCGGTGACCTCCGAGATCGGCCCGTCGACCTCGGTGTCGGTGGTGCCGATGACCGTGCGGTGGCCCATGGGCAGCGCGAAGAACGGGCGCCCGTCGTCGGTGAAGAACGACAGCACCCGCCGGTGCCGGGTCAGCCGGCGCACGATGATGTGGGTGCCCTTCGACATGACGTGCCGGTGGCGGGTGGTGTGTCCGATGAGCGCGTTGAAGCGATCGGCGAACGGCCCGCAGGCGTTGACCAGCGCCCGACAGCGGGTCGTCCACTCGGCGCCGGTGCGCACGTCGCGCATCGCCACCGCCCAGCCGTGGGCGTCGCGGGTCGCGCCGAGCGCCTCGACGTAGTTGACGCAGGCCGCGCCGTCGTCGAGGGCCGAGCGCACGAAGCGGAAGACGAAGCGGGCGTCGTTGTCGACGATCTGCGACTCGGAGTGCTCCATGCCGCCCCAGCCCTGGCTGGTGTCGACGATGGGCTCCTCCTCGGCCAACCGGCGCAGCGGGTGATAGCGTGGCCGGCGGGTGTAGGCGCTGCCGATGAGCCAGTAGATGAGGGCCCCGAGGTAGAGCAGGAACGGGTGCCAGCGAAACGCGCGCTCGATGAGCGTCAGGTGGCGGATCTCACGCACGCTCGACGGGTAGGCCGCCATGAGGCGATTGCGCGAGCGACACAGGTCGCGGACCAGCCCGATCTCACCCGACTCGAGGTACTTGAAGCCGCCCCACGCGAGGTTGGAGGACGCCTGACTCGTCTGCCCGGCGAAGTCGCCCCGGTCGACGAGCGCCACCCGGATCCCCCGCCCGGCGAGCGCCGCCGCCGAGACGGCGCCGTTGATGCCCCCGCCCACGATGATGACGTCGAACGCCTCTGCTGCGAGCCGTTCGCGCTGAGTCTCGCGCACCGCTGCTCCCTCCGCGCCGAGCCGGAAGCCGACGCCGCGGTCATCGTGCAGCGTCGGGCGGTCGCTGGCAACCTCTCCGACGCGTTGCGTCGTGCAGCGTACGATGCCCCGGCCGACGCCCGGGTCGCGGGCCCCTGACGGGCAGAGCGGGACCGTTCGGTCGGTGCCCGGCCTCCCGCGCGATCGGCGCCCCGCCGTGGGCCACCGACAGGCTGCCGCCGTCGATGCGGACCAGCTCGGCTTCGAGGCTCGGCGACTCGGGGCGGGCGGGCGTCGGGGCGGTGGGTGCGCCCCCCGCGGCGGGGGACCGATCGGGCGCAGGGTCGGGGGTCAGGCGGGCCAGCAGGATGCGGACGAGGCGGAAAGTCATCACGGGCTCCTCGCGCGAGCGCTCATACAGGACCTACCGACCAGCGGACCGGATCTTACCGTCCGAGCGTGAATTGCAGGGCAGCCCGCATCACCCGCGCGCCGACCGCCGCGCGAGACATCGCCGACCGTCGGACCCTGCGATCACCGTGAACGACCGCCCCCGGGCCCGCTCCACGCGACCGGCGAGCGCCAGGTAGCGGTCGTCGTCGACACCGAGCGCGGCCAGCCAGTCGGCGAAGTAGGCGTCGAGCCGGTCACTGTTGGGCACGTCGCCCCGCAGGTACAGCTCGAAGTCCTTGCGGTTCTGCACCTTGTCGGCGATGAGCAGCCGGGCCACCGCGGGCAGCGGGCTGCGCGGTATCTGCGCCGGGCGGGGCATCGGCGACAGGTAGGCGTTGGCGGTGTGACGGTAGGCCATCGCCAGCGCGACCGCCCGGGGGTCGAGCCCCCGCCAGAGATCGGGCCGGGGCCAGCTCGCGGCCAGATCGGCGTCGGCCTGAACCATGGGGTGCAGGCACCACGCGTCCTGCTCGACCGGCGCCGCGCCGAGCGCGTCGAGGATGTCCAGCCCCTCGTCGATGTGGGCCACCAGCGGCCGCCCGCTGCGCGCGGCGCGGCGGTCGCCGTACCACGCCGCGATCACCGCATACGCCCGACGGTCGCGCGCCTCGGCGCCCATGGCTCCCCTCCCCCCGCGGCTCACCGCGCGGCCTCGGCGGCGAAGGCCCGCCGCAGCCTCGGCGCGGTCCACGTCTCGTCGTACACCACCCGGGCCCCCTCCAGCACCCCCTGGCCGTACTCGTCGTAATTCGCGAAGCGGGCCACCCGCACCCGCGCGACCCGGGCGGCGCCGGCGGCCGGATCGTCCTCCAGCAGCGCCCGCAGCGTGCCCAGAGCCAGTGTCCGAGCGGTCTCCGGCGCCCGCCAGCCGTCGGGCGCGTCGGCCAGATCGACGAACAGCCGCAGCTCGCCCCGGACCCGCTCCGCTTGCAGGCGGCTGCCGGGCACGGCCGGACCGCTCCACGACCCGGCGCCGTCGAGCGCGGTGCGCAGCGGCGGGCGGTCATCCTCCGGCTGAGGTACGGGCGGGCGATCCCAGCCCGGGCGGCGGTCGGCGAAGTGCGCGATGAGCGCGGGGGTCAGCGCGTGGGCCACCCGGGCGGCGGCCGCGTCGATGGCCCACGGCGCGGGGTGGTTGCGATCGTACGGCGGCGCGCCCCACGGGGCGGCGTCGAGGTGATCGGCCAGCAGCATCTCGCCCAGGTGCAGCACCGGGATGCCGGTGCCCTCGAACGTCTCGAACAGCGGGCGCATCATCCGCCGCGGGGCCCGCAGGCCCTCGTCGCCCCGGGCGATGAGCGGCGCGCTGTCGAGGGCGAAGACCCGGGTGTCGTAGCGGCTCGCCGTGCGGCGCAGGCGATCGACCGCCGCGGCCACCGCGTCGGGCCCGTCGAGCCCCCGCAGGAAGGTGCCCGCCGAGTCCTGGAGGCCGAAGATCAGCGCGTCGGGCGCCAGCCCGGCGTCGACCGCGTCCTCGAAGAGATCAACGAGCTGGCTCAGCTTACCCCCGGCGCGGGTCCGCTGGTACAGCACGACGCCCGCCCCGGCCCGATAGCCCAGCTCGGCCTCAAGGTGCTGCTCGAGGCGCCGACCGAAGCTGTACGGGCCGAGCATGTCGCTCACCGCCAGGTACGACGAGCCGATGAGCAGCACGACGTAGGGCCCGGCGCGGGTCTGGCTCGGCGGGCGCCACTGCGCGCCCAGGTGGCGATCGGGGCGCAGCCGGCGCTGGGCGGTGCGGCCGCTGCGGGCGCCGTAGCGCTCCTGCATGCCATAGAAGACCTTGCGGGTCGGCGTATGACTCAGCCGGGCCGCGCCGAGGATGCCATCCTGGATGGCATGGATCCGCGAACGCTGCCGCTCGGCGTAGAACAGCGTGCCGGTGGTGGCATCCAGCGCCATCGCCCCCCGATGCCAGGGGCTCATCCAGGCGTCGCGCTTCTGATTGGGCAGCATCTCGGCCCAGCCGAAGGCCCGGGGCTTCATCCAGGGATACACCCGGCGGTCGTCCAGCGAGAAGAAGCGCAGGTGCTTGCTCGCGGCGAGGACCGGGCGGGGTGTCTCGTGCCAGTCCTGCACCAGCAGGCCGTCGTAGCGGGGCACGTAGAGCATGTCGTGCAGCCCGAGCAGCCGCACCTGATCGAAGCGATAGGGGAAGTACGCCCCCCGGCGCTCGGGCAGCGGGGTCGGGGCGGTATTGCCGAAGATCGGGGCCCCGAGGGTGAACGGCCGATCGGACCGGCCGGCGAAGATGCGGCTGTCGGCGTCGGCGACCCACAGCCGGCCGTCCGGCGCCACGGCCATGGCCCGCAGACGGGGCGCGTCGAGCAGGCGCTCGGTCCGCCGCTCGGCGGGGGTGTAGCGCAGCACCCCCTGCCCGCGATCGAGCACGAGGATGGCATCTCCATGAGATCGGATGGCGTCGATGGTGTGCCATCGGGGGCCATCGACGACATAGGCCGTGGTGACGACGCCGTGGGCCAACCGGCGCAGGTGGCGCCCGCGATCGGTGGTGAACCACACCGCGTCGCCCACGATGAGCGGATCCCGGGGCCGGGCCAGGAGAGCGTCGGTCGCCGGGCCGTCCGCATGGCCCGCCCGGCGGGGCTGCCCGGCGAGCAGGCGGGTCGTGGCGAGATCCCCGACGAGCGCCCGCAGGACGTGGTTGCCGGTGTCGGCCACGACCACCCGCCGGCCGCCGGGGGCGACGGCGATGCCTTCCACGCCGAGGGTCAGCGCCCGCCACGCCGGCCCCTCGGCGTAGCCCCGCTCGGGGCTGGCCATCAGCGTGCGATCGGCCCCCTCGGGGGCGACCATCGCGGTGCGGGGCGGCGCGTGACCCAGCGGGGCGCCGATGGCATGCAGCAGGTTCAAGGCCAGCAGCCGATTGCCCTCGGGCCACAGGTGGCAGTGGTCGATGAAGTGGCCGTCGGCGAACAGCGGGTGGTCGAGCGGCACGAAGCGCGCCCGAGGGTCGTGGGGGCGGTCGATCAGGCCCGACAGCTCGGCCATCAGCCCGCCGAGGTGCCGCCGGCTCAGGGCGTCGCCGAAGAAGCCATCCGACAGCGGCGGGGCGAAGAAGACCGCCCGGCGCCCGGTGGCGCGGATCCGGCGCACGATACGGTCCAGCGCCCGCCACTGCGCCGACCGGTCGCCGGTGATGCGGTCGGTGTAGTGTCGGCGGACGCGGGCCCGGCCGGCATCGACGGGTCCCGACTCGCCATCCGCGATCGGGATCAGCGCCGCGGCGGGGTCGGGCACATCGGCCGCGCGGTGGCGCAGCAGCGGCACGATCCGCCGCAGACCCAGCCGGGCCTCGCGCAGCGTCAGCGCGGCCCATCGCAGCGGATCGAG
Organism: bacterium; assembly: GCA_030426085.1. Taxonomy (GTDB): domain Bacteria; phylum Myxococcota_A; class Bradymonadia; order UBA7976; family UBA1532; genus JACKDM01. The sequence goes on from JAUHYW010000088.1 coordinate 18,117, forward strand.
GCCCCGATCGCGGACCGCCGGGCGCAGATCGCACAGCCACGCCCGGCTGCAATCGGCGGCGGCGTGCACGGCGGAGAAGACGCGGGGGTTCAGCTCGATGATCAAGCCGGCGCGCGCCTCGGGGTCGACCCGATCCAGCTCGGCGACGATCCCCTCGACGTCCCCCACCAGGAGCCCGTTGAGCGCCACCTGATGCAATGACTGAGGCGCCTCCGGCCCCAGGTGCCGCCGCATCCCGTCGATCACTCTCTGGCTCTGCCAGTCAGCCACCCGCCCGGCCATGACATCCCCCGCGAGCACCGAATCGCCGACGAGCAGCCACGGATCGGGGTCCTCGGCCGCCCGCTCGAGCTGGCGGCGCAGGCTGTCGCCGTCCACCACGGGCATGTCGTCCGGCTCGGGGGCCCCCAGGCGGGCGAGCCCGATGATCAGATCGGCGCTCAGCACCGCGAGCAGCATGAACCACAGCGCCCGGCGGGCGGAGGGCGGCGGGGGCTGGACCTCGCCGTGATGCCATCGGGTGGTGCGAGATGCCATATCAGAACTGGAAGTAGATGAACTGCGGGTGGTGATCGCCGGCGAGCAGCGCGGTGGCCGCCAGCGCGAGGCCGTAGAACAGCGCCGAGGCGAGCGGGTCGCGGTCGATCCGGGCCCGCCAGTCGTGCCGGCGGGCGAGCGCCGAGAGCCCGAGGAAGGCGAACGTGCCTGCGATGAAGAGCGCCTGGGGGCCGGTGGGCAGCCCGGTGAAGACATCCCGCCCCATCGCGCCGAGAAGGATAGGCACGTCGGCGATGGCTTCGACTCGGAAGAGCACCCAGCCGAGCACGGTGAGGTGGAACGCGGTGAACCAGCCGCCCCAGCGGGTCATCGGCGTCGAGCGCCCGGGCAGGCGGCCCCGCAGCCAGGCGTCGGCGGCGAGCAGCGCCCCGTGGTAGACGCCCCACCACACGAAGTTCCACGCCGCGCCGTGCCACAGGCCCGAGAGGAACATCGTCGCCCCGAGGTTGAGCAGGGCCCGAGGGCGCCCCCGCCGGCCGCCGCCCAATGGGATGTAGACATAGTCCCGAAACCAGGTCGACAGCGAGATGTGCCACCGACGCCAGAAGTCGCGCATGTTCGTGACCAGGTATGGCATGTCGAAGTTGCGCATGAGGTCGACACCGAAGAGGCGGGCCGATCCCCGGGCGATCTCGGAGTAGGCCGAGAAGTCACAGTAGATCTGGAGGGTGAAGGCATAGGTACCCACCAGCGCGGCCCAGCCGTCGACGGCGGTGGGATCGGCGTAGACCCGGTCGGCGAGGAGCCCGCAGCGATCGGCGATGACGACTTTCTTGAACAGACCCCAGGCGATGAGGCGGGCCCCTGCGACGAGGTTGCCCACCGCGATCCGCTGGGTGAGCGCGTGCTGGAACTGGCCGAGCAGATGCCCCGCCCGCTCGATGGGCCCGGCGACGAGCTGGGGGAAGAACGCGACGTAGAGCAGGAACCGCCCGAATGAGCGGGTGGGTTCGAGGCGCCTGCGGTACACGTCGATGGTGTAGCTCATCGTCTGGAATGTGTAGAACGAGATGCCCGGGGGCAGCACGACGCCCAGGGTGCGCCGGGCGCCGGCGTCGAGCCCGAAGGCGTCGCTCACGGTGTCGACGAAGAAGTCGGCGTACTTGAAGTAGCCCAGCAGGCCCAGGTTGACGGCCAGCGAGAGCAGCAGCCAGCGGCGGCGGCGGTCGGGGGTCCGGGCCATGCGCCGGGCGGCGGTGAAGTCGACCGCGGCCGAGATGAGGATCAAGCTGACGAGGGGCACGCTCCAGGCGGCGTAGAACGTCAGGCTGGCGCCGATGAGCAGGTACAGGCGATGGCGCGGGCCGAGGGCGTGGAAGGCGCCCAGGGTGGCCAGGACGAGCAGCAGGTATTCGAAGCTGTTGAACGCCACCGGCGGCGGTCAGCGGGCGGGGCCGGCCGGGGACCCGTCGGGGGCGACCGGGCCGGGGGGTTTTCCGCTCGGGGGCGGCGCGGGGTTCGGCGGCGCGGGGCTCGGTGACGCCGGACGGGGCGCGCGGGCGGCGGCGCGGGCCTCCTCCAGCGCCCCGCCGAGGCGGGCGACCTCGGCCTCGAGCGCGCCGATGCGGGCCTCGAGGGCCCGGGTCCCGGCGGCGTCCGGCTGGACCCCGGCCACCTCGGCCTTCACCGATCCCAGGGCCAGGTACAGCGCGACGAGCCAGACGACGGGCAGGGCCACGGCGAGCACGAGCACCCACCGGCGGGTGCGGGCGGCCACCGGGCGCATCGGCGGGGGCACGGTCGCCGCCTGCGCCATCAGCGCCTGCCACGCGGCATCGAGGGAGTCGGCGAGCGCGGTCGCCCCTTCGGGGTGGCGCAGCAGGAACTGGCCCGTGTCGGTGCGCTCGACGGTGACGGGCTCGACGGGGGGCGCGGCGGGCGGCGTGGGCATGGGGGCGGGCATACCGCCGCGGGCGGGCGGTGTCAATTCGGGCCGGGCGCGCCGGGCCCGGGCCTCAGCCGCGTCGGCTGCGTCGGCCGACGAGGGCCAGCGCGGCCAGCAGCGCCAGCGGGGCAGGTGCTCCGGGGCCGCCGGGCACCGCGCGGCAGCCTTCGGGCGCGTCAGGCACCGGCGCGTCGGGGTCGGGCTGATCGCCGAGGCCCATGTCGGGGGTCTCGATCGGGCCCATGTCGGGCGGAAGCGGCGCCCGGAGCGCGATCTGACCCACGGCCTCGGCGATGGGCTCGGGGGCCGACTGCCCATGCTCCAGCCACAGGTCGTAGAGCATCTGCCCGCTGTCGTCGGTCCGGTTCTCGTCGCGCAGGAACTCGACGTAGGCCCGGGAGGTCGTCTGGTAGCGCAGCACCGCCCGGATGCTCAGCGGCCCGGGCGCGCTCTCGGGCACCATCACCACGTAGGGCGCCTCGTCCCAGTGGGCCAGCGCGCCGTCGGGCAGGGTCGGATACGTCCGCCCCACCGGCTCGGTGCCCGGCGCCGGGCGGAAGCCGCGGGGCGGGATGCGATCGTCGAGCAGCCGGTTGTCGGAGAGCATGAAGTGGAAGCTCTCGAGGTTGCCCCCCTGGTTCAGCCGGGCCTCGTAGGTCCGGAGCTGGGGGTCGTTCAGCCGATCGGCGCTGGCCGCGTCCCACACCCCGCTGTGCAGCAGCAGATCCCCCGCCCCGTCGCGCACCTCGACCTCGAGCCAGCAGCGGCGCCCCTCGGGGTAGCCGGTGGGCAGCTTGTGCCCGCTCTGGTTCTCGACCCGCACGGTGAACTCGACCAACCCGCCCCAGCTCGCCACCTCGGGCGCCTGCACGGTGACCTCGGCCGCGCTCTGCAGCATCTCCCGGGCCTTGTCGGCGGCGTAGAGGAAGGCGTCGGCCTCCTCGGGGTAGACCGAGGCGAGCACGGTCGGCATCCAGACGTTGCCCCCGGCCAGATCGTGGGCGTGCAGCGTGCGCTCGGGCGGCCCGTCGCGGTTGGACAGCAGCCCCGGGGTGCCGGGCATGTGGCAGTCGACGCAGCCTTCGCCCTCGCTCCAGAACGCGCTGTTGCGCCACTCGGTGTAGGTCCGCTCGATGGGGAAGCCGGTCAGCGGGTTGGTCACGTCATGGCACAGCCCGCACAGCTCGCTCGACGTGACGAAGTCGCTGGGCGCGGTCATGTGCTCGGCGAACCCGCTGCCGTAGCGGCCGTAGCTGATCGACTCGTCGGCCACCGAGAACTGGCTGTTGCCGATGTGGCCGTCGCCCTCCTCGAGCCGGTGGCAGAAGTCGCAGTCGACGCCCGAGGCTCGATCGGTCGCGTTCAGCCGGCTGCCATCGGGGGGATCGGCCCGGCCCTCGAGCCAGCCCCGGGGGCTGTGGCAGCGCAGGCACAGATCGCCCGACCCCTCCACGTCCTGGTTGGCGATGGCCAGGGCCGCCAGGAAGATCGGATCGCGGGCGGCGTTGGCCATCATCGAGCCGGTCCAGGTGTCACCCGCTGATCCGTCGAAGCCACGATGGCAGTTGTTGCAGGTGGCCGGGTCGCTGAACCGGAACCGCAGCTCGCCGGGCTGAGTGCCGGGCAGCTGGATCTGGAACAGCGCCGCCACGGCGAGCAGCGCGACCATGAGACCTCCTCGTCCCCCGGGCCATGGTGGGGCAGCGGCCGGTCCGGATCAAGCGCTGCCGGGCCGCGGGCACCGACGGGGCCCGGGGGCTACTCGAGCCGCTCGAGGGTCAGCGCCCCGAGATAGCAGAAGCGGCCCGTCCCGGCGGGGCTGACGGCGACCTCCAGCTCGGCCTCGCCGAGCGCATCGGGGGTGAAGTCGAGGGTCGCCGTCCGGTCGCGGTTGTCCCCCACCTCGAGGTCAGCCTGCGCGGCGCCGATGGTGTAGCGGGTCAGCCGACCCAGGGCGCCGTCGGTGCCGGTGCGCGCGGCGAAGAGGACCGCTCGATAGCGCCCGGCGGGGTCGAGCCCGTCGACGCGCAGCCGGCCGGGGCGGGTCAGACCGTCGGCGTGGTCATCGAACGAGCCGCAGAAGAAGGTGTCGGCGGTGGCGCCCCCCGGCAGCCCGAGGGCGTTGTCGGCGATGCCCTGGCGGTTGACGCCGCCGAAGGCCCGGGTGACCCGCAGCCCGATCGAGGTCGGCTCCCCCTCCGCGTCCCGCAGCCCGCGCCGGGCGCCGTTCACCGGGCCGTCGAAGCCGTTCCACCGCTCGGGCCAGTCGGCCCCGACGTCGTCGTCGCCCACGTCCACGTTCACGATCTGACCCGGAAGCAGGCCGCGGGCCGGCACTCTGCCATCGGGGCCGCCGACGACCCGCCGCCCGGTCATGCCATCGACGGTGGCCTGCAACCGGGCCGCGGCGCCGGCCTCGATCCGCCACGGGGTCAGACCGGCCACCGCCCGGTCGTAGATCGTCGAGTAGATGACCAGCCCGTTGAGGTACTGCCCGGTGCGATCGGCGTGATAGTCGTCGTCGCCGTGCAGCCGCAGGGCGTCGGGCTCGGCGAGGTGGGCCTCCCAGGCGTCGCCCGCCGGGGCCACCACCACCGGCGGATCGACCGGCGCCTCGGCGTTCTCGGGGATGGAGCGATCGGCGGCGTCGTTGTAGTGGAACCGGAGCTGGGCCTGCATCTCGGCCGGGTTGGCGAAGGTGTTGGGGTAGATGCCATGGTCCGGATGCCGGGCCCAGGTCTCGTAGAGGATGACCCGGGCGCCCGGGCTCGACGCCTTGACCCGATCGTGGAACCACGTCGCGTCGGCCTTGAACTGCTCGGGCCGGCCGAAGTTATCGGTCGGCCGGGTCGACAGCTCCTGGAGCACGACGACGTCCCAGTCGCCCTCGTCGACCCGCGCCAGCGTCTGCGGCCGCTCGGTGCGGTGGCCCTGCAACGACTCGCCGCCGAAGGCCGAGTAGACCACCTCCGGATCGGGCCAGCCGGCGTCGTTGGCCAGGGCGTCGACCACCGCGGGGACCGGGCCGCCGAAGGTGAAGCTGTTGCCGATGAAGAGGATGCGGGCCGGCGGATCGAGCTGCGGCGGGGCGGCGTCGACCCGGGCGTCGGGGATGGGATCGGTGTCCGGCCCGGCGTCGACGATGTGATCGGCGTCGGGCAGACGCGATGCGGCGTCGGTCGCCGCGTCGGTGGACGAGGCATCGGGCGCCGTATCGAGCGCAGGCCCGCTGTCGATCGGGCCGCCGTCGAGCGCCGCGCGGTCCGGCGGCGGGGCGTCGCCAGGCGAGGCGTCGTCGCAGCCGAGCGCCGCCCCGAGCAGGCCGATCGAGCAGACGAAACGCAGGGCCGTGGGGGCGCGCATGAGTCCTCCCTCCGACGCCGCCGCGGGCGTCGACCGGGGACCGTCGCACGGTCGCCGGACGGGGTAAAGCCTCACTCACGGCAGACCGGATACGGGCGTCGCCCCTGCTCCACCCCAGCGAGCGGCGGGGTGTGACCCTCGATGTCTCCGGCGCAGGGCACCCCGACAGTGACAGTGACCCGCCCCACCCCGGGCGGACTCGGCCGGCGCTCTATCACGCTCATTACAGACCCTGCCTGCGCCTTGACTCGCGGCCGGAGCGATGCCTACGCTGCCGGAGCACTCATGGACGACCGAGGCATGACATGGCCCGCAAACCCCTCGCGCTCACGCTCGGCATCTCCGCCCTCGCGCTGCTGTGGCTCACCCGGGCTGGGGCTCCGATCCAGGTGGGCGAAGGCAGCGGCCCGGCCGCCGCCCGCTCGGCCCCGGGCACGCTGGTCCTCGACCTGCGGGACGACCTCGACGATGGCGCCCTGGCCGCCTTCGAAGAGCGCCACGGCCTGAAGCTCGAGCTGTCGGCAGCTGCCTCCCGGGACGAGGCGCTCTTCCGGGCCGAGGTCGCCGACATGGCCGCGACCGCCCGGCGGCTGGCGGGTGACGCCGACGTCGAGGTGGTCGAGCCGGTGGTCGAGATGCAGGCGCTGGGCTACCCCGACGATCCCCTGTGGGACGCGCAGTGGAACATGCGCCAGATCGGCGCCCCCGCGGGCTGGTCCGCCGGGGCCGGGCGGGGGGTGACCGTGGCCGTGCTCGACACCGGCATCACCCCGGTGGCCGACCTGGACGGCATCGCGATGGCCGAGGGCCACGCCTTCGTGCCCGGGGTCGAGTCCGCGCTGGACGATCACGGACACGGGACGCACGTCGCCGGGACCATCGCTCAGGCGACCCACAACGGCGAGGGCGTGGCCGGGGTCGCCCCGGGGGTCACGCTGGTGCCGTACAAGGTGCTGTCGGCCCACGGCGGCGGATCGTCCGATCGCATCGCCGCGGCCATCGACCACGCGGTCGACGCGGGGGTCGATGTCATCAACATGAGCCTCGGCGGCCCGCCCTCGGCCGTGTTGACCAAGGCCGCCGACGCCGCCGCCGAGGCGGGGGTGCTGGTGGTGGCCGCCGCCGGCAACTCGGGCCGCCGGGGCCTGGGATCGCCGGCCGACGGCAAGCTCGTCATCGCGGTGGGCGCGACCGGGCCGAAGGGCGACAAGGCGCCCTATTCGACCTACGGCGTGGGCGTCGAGATCGCCGCCCCGGGGGGCGACACGACAGTCGAGGGCGGCGGCATCCTGCAAGACACCGTCGATCGCGACGCGGGCCACGCCTTCAAGGCGTTCCAGGGCACCTCGATGGCGACCCCGCACGTCAGCGGCGCCCTGGCGGTCCTGCTCGGCATGGGGGTGGCGCCCGGCGCGGCGGTGGACGTGCTCTTCCGCACCGCGGTCGACGTCGGCGGCGACGGCTTCGACGAGATCTACGGCCACGGGCGCATCGACCTCGGCGCCGCGGTGAGCGCGGTCGTCTGGCGTGATCGCCTGCCCCGGTTCGCCGCGGCGGCCCTGCTGGCCACGGCGCTGGGCCTGTTGATGGGCTTCGGCCCCGGCCGACGGATCCTCATGGCCGGCGTGGCCGCCTGGGCCGCCGGCGGGCTCTTCTTCCTGGCGTGGCTGCCCATCTCGCCCGGCGGCGGGCTGGCGTGGCTGGCGATGGATCCCATGCGCTGGCTCGGCGCGTGGATGGGGCCCGGATGGACCCACTCAGCGTGGGTCGCCGCGGCGTGGGTCCCGCTGCTGGTGACTTTCTTCTTCGGCCTCAACCGCAAGCTGGCCCCGTGGGTCGGCGGCTTCGCGCTCGGCTGCGGGGTGAACCTGCTCTCGGGCGGCCTCGACGGCACGCTGGCCCCCCTCGGCGGCGGGGGCTGGGCCGGCCCGTGGCTGCTGGGGCACGCGGCGCTGTGCCTGATGGCGGCGGTCGCGGTCGGCGCGGCCCTGAAGATGGAGTACTCGGCGTGAGCGGGGTGAACCTCGAAGGCCAGCTCGAGCGGGACGCGTTCGGCGGCCCGGTGCTGATCCTGCGCACGGCCGATGGCAGCTACCAACTCCAGGGCGAGGTGCCATCGAAGCTCGTCGGCCTCCGGGTGCGGGTGAAGGGCGCCGAGGCCCCCGCGCAGTTCGGCTTCGGGATGGTCGGACCGATCATCGACGTGAGCCACATCGAGCCCTGCGACTGAATCACGCGACCCGCTGACCCTCCCCCACCGTCGTCGCGTCACACCCCCCACCGACCTTTCAACACTATCACATCCGCCTCCGATGCCTTGTGCCATGAGTGTATACTCCGGATACTGTGAGCCACCTGCCGCGCGCCCGACCCCATCGGCGCGGCGGACACCCGGAGGTCCGAATGGCATCGCCCACCCGACCGACGCAGCTCGCATCCGCCCCCCCGCTGCCTCGGCTCCTGCTGTCGCTCACCGCTCTCGTCACCCTGGCCGGCATCGTCGCGCTGGGGTGGTGGACCACGTCGACCTGGCTCACCCTGACCCGCGCCAGCGCGGACTATGTCAAGCTCCAGCAGCACATCGGTGACATCCGACTGTACGATGAGATGCTGACCATGTCGTGTCGGATGGCGACGCTGACCGGGGACGCCTTCTGGGTCGGGCGCTACAACGACACCGAGCCGAAGCTGAGGGGGACGCTGGAAGACGCCATCCGCCTCGCGCCGTCCTTCCGGGCGTACCTCGAAGAGACCCGGGCCGCCAACGACGAGCTGGTGCACATCGAGCGCCGCGCGCTGATGCTGGTGGATCAGGGTGCGCTCGAGCAGGCGGCGAGCCAACTCGCGGATAATCCCTACAAAAAACACAAGACAGACTACGGCAATGGCATGACCCGCGCGCTCGGCCGCATCCACGCCGACGTCGAGCAGACCCTGGGCGAGAAGGCCCGTGTCGCCCACTTCGCCCGGGTGGTGTCGGCCGTCGTCATCCTGCTCATCATCGTCTTGTGGGCCCTGGCGTGGCGCGCGCTCAGCGGGTGGCACACAGCGACCGCCGACGCCCGGGTCCGCCTCGTGCGCCTGCACGACCGGCTCGACGACGCGGTGCTCGCCGCGCGGATGGGCGTCTTCTCCCTCGACGATCAGGGCCGCAGCGGCACGCTCTCCGATCGGGCCCGCGCGCTGCTCGGCCTCGGCCCACACTCGACGCTCTCCGAAGATGTGCTGCTCGCGCAGGCCGCCCCCACCGACCGGGAGCGGCTGCGCAGCGCCCTGCGCGAGAGCTGGCAGCCCGACGGCGCGGGCGCCAGCACCGTCGAGTTCCGGGTCGTCCACCCCGAGCGAGGCCGCCGGTGGCTGCGAGCGGCGTGGCGCGCCGACCACAACGGGCGTCCGGGGCGGGTGCTGCACGGGGTGCTTCAGGACATCGACGACCAGAAGCGGCTGACCGCGGCCCTGTCCGACCGGGCCGAGGCCCACGGGCGGCTGGCCGAAGAGCGGCTGGCCCACTCGCAGGCCCTCGTGCGCGACATGCAGCAGATCGAGACCCACGAGCGCCTGCGGCTGGCCCACATCCTCCACTGCGACTTGCAGCAGCTCCTCTTCTCGGCCCGCATGCTCGCCGCCACCGAGCGGGACCGCCACCAGGGCGACCGCAGCCGGCTGAAGTCCATCGTGGATACGCTCGACGAGGCGATCGCCGCCACCCGGGGGCTCACCGCCCGCATCGCCCCGGCCCCGATCGAGGATCTGGGGCTCGGCGGCGCCCTCACCGCCCTGGCCGAGCTGGTCGACCAGCGCTTCGAGCTGTCGGTCGAGCTGCGGCTGCCCCCCGACCCGCCGGCCGTGCGGGAGGATCTCGTGCGCTTCGTGCACGATTGCGTGCAGGAGCTGCTGTTCAACGTCGTACGGCACGCCGGGGTCGACGAGGCCCGGGTCGAGGTCGAGGTGCAGCGCGGCGATCTGATCGCCCGGGTGGTCGACGATGGGCACGGCTTCGACGCTGGGCGCCGGCGGGCCACCCCGGGGCGGGGCTTCGGGCTCGACGGCCTGAAGCGGCAGGCGGCAGCGTTCTCCGGTGGGCTGACGATCGAGGCCCGCCCGGGCGAGGGCACCCGGGCCGAGCTGCGGGTGCCGCTGAAGCCGGCCAGCGCGCGGCCCCTGCCCGTCTCCGAGCCCCGCTCGATCGAGGGCGTCACCCGCATCGTGCACGTCGAGGACAACGCCGCCATGCGCAGCCTCGTGGCCGACGCCATCGCGCGCGAGGCCGATCTGCTGCTCGTCGCCCAGGGCGAGAGCGGCCCCGAGGGGGTCGCGCTGGCGCTGGACCACCGACCGGATGTCGTGCTGATGGACTACGTCTTCTCGTGGGGCTACGACGGCGCCGAGGCCTGCCGCCGCATCCGCGCCGCGCTGCCCGAGACCCGGGTCGTCGCGCTCGCCGGGCTGGCCCGCGATCGGGATCGCATCGCGCTGCACGAGGCCGGGGCGGAGGCGGTGGTCTCGAAGCAGACGTCGTTCACCGTGCTGTTCGACGTCGTGCGCCGGGCCCGCCCCGCTGGATCGGGCGACGCCCGGCAGGCGCCGCCCGATGCTTGAGGTCAGCCCCGCCCGCCCCCGCCGGGGGCGCTCAATCGCCGTTGGCCGGCAGGTCGAAGTCGTAGCCCTGCGCGCCGTGCAGGCTGACGTCGAGCCCGGCGCGCTCCTGGGCCTCGGTGACCCGCAGCCCGATGGTCTTGTCGAGGATGGTCGCCAGCACCCACGTCGCGCCGAAGGCGTAGGCCGCGGTGGCCAGGACGCCGACGAGCTGGTTGACGATGAGCCGCGCCGCGCCGCCCTCGAGCACGCCCGCGGTGCCGCCCACCGCCGCGGCGGCGAAGAGGCCGGTGGCCAGCGCCCCCCACGCCCCGCCGACCCCGTGCAGGCCGAAGGCGTCGAGCGAGTCGTCGTAGCCGAAGCGCCGCTTGAGCAGGCAGCCCCCGTAGCATGCCACGCCGGCCCCGAAGCCGATGACGAGCGCGCCGGACAAGCCGACGAAGCCGCAGGCGGGGGTGATGCCGACCAGCCCGGCGACCGCGCCCGAGGCCGCCCCGAGCACCGTCACCTGCCGGGTGTGGGCCCACTCGACGATGATCCAGGCCACCGCGGCGCAGGCGGCGGCGACGTGGGTCACCAGGAACGCGTGGGCCGCGGTCGAGTCGGCGGCGAGCGCGCTGCCCGCGTTGAAGCCGAACCAGCCGAACCACAGCATGCCCGCCCCCAGGATGGTGAAGCCCAGGTTGTTGGGCCGGGGGTCGACGTCCAGCGAGCGCTTGCCGAGCACGATGGCCACCGCCAGCCCGGCCACGCCGGAGCTGATGTGCACCACCGTGCCGCCGGCGAAGTCGAGGGCGTGCCAGGCGCTGTCGGCCCCGAGCCACCCGCCCGGCCCCCACACCCAGTGGCAGATGGGATCGTAGACCACCGTGGTCCACAGCAGGGTGAACAGCACGTACGCCTTGAACTTCATGCGCTCGGCGAAGGCCCCGCTGATGATGGCCGGGGTGATGATGGCGAACATGAGCTGGAAGACGGCGAACGTGCTGTGGGGGATGCCCAGGCCGTCCATGACGGTCGAGTCGACGCCGTCGAACCTGGCGTGGGCGAAGCCACCGATGAAGCCGTTGCCCTCGCTGAAGGCCAGCGAGTAGCCGACCAGGACCCATTGCACGGTCACCAGCCCGATGCACAGGAAGCTGTGCATGAGGGTCGAGAGCACGTTCTTGGCCCGGACCATGCCCCCGTAGAACAAGGCGAGGCCGGGGGTCATCAGCAGCACCATGGCGGCGGATGCCATCACCCAGGCGGTGTCGGCGGCCGACAGGGCCGAAGCGGCGGCGGCCTCCTGGGCGTGGGCCGGCCCGGCGGCGAGCAGCGCGGCGCCTGCGGCGAGGCGGCCCGGCCATGAGAAGAGCGTTCGAGACATCGGGGTTCCTCCGGGGGTGGCGTGGCTCGGTCGGCGCCGAAGATGGCGCGGGTCGCGATGAGTGGACGCCGCGCCTCCAGCCCGGTGCGCGGCGGGGCACGCCGCGGGGGCAGCGCGCGATCGGGCTGATCCTAGCGAGAGGCCGCGGCCCGATCTGTGGCGCCGATCGCCAGGGGGGGGTGAAAATCGGGGAACCGGTGGCCGGGCGGGTCACCGGGCGAGGGAGGATGCCATGAAGCAGGCACCGATGGGGCCCGAGTGTCGGGTCATGCTGGTCGACGATCACTGGTTCGTGCGCGAGGCGTTCGGCCGCATGCTCGACGCCCGCCCCGACATGCGGGTGGTCGCCACCGCCGCCAGCCGGGCCGAGGCCCTCGGCCGGGCCGTCGACGCCGACCCCGACGTGGCGCTGCTCGACCTGGGGTTGCCCGACGGCAACGGCGTCGATCTGGCGGCGGCGCTGAAGCAGCGCATCCCGCTGGTGCGATGCGTGCTCTTCTCGGCGCACGACACCACCGCCATCGCCGGCTGGGCCCGCGGCGGCGCGGTCGACGGGATCATCGGCAAGGACGCCGAGCCGGAGGACGTGCACCGGCACCTCATCCGTATCTGGCGGCGCCCCCGGGCCCACCGGCCGCTCGTCGGGGCGCCGGTCCCCCACCCGCTCGGCCGGCTGAGCGCGCGGGAACATCAGGTCTTCTTCGAGCTGGGCCGCGGCCGCACGACGAAGGAGATCGCCGCCGACTTCCGCCTCTCGTCGAGCACGATCGACAAGTACAAGCAAGCCATCCGGGACAAGTTCGCCCTGGGTGATCACGACAAGCTCCTGCGGCTCGCGGCGCTGATCTGGCAGCAACGCCCGACCGCCCCCGACGAGCGGCGCGCCGAGCGGGCCCTGGTCGCGGCGTTCGAGGCGCGGGCGATCGCCCCCGACGGGTGGACCCACCGGGCCTGGCTGTGGGTCGCCTTCCACCGGGTCCTCACCCGACCGCTCGACGAGGCCGCGATCCACCTGGCCCACGGGGTCGACCGGCTCGCGCGGACCCACGGCACGCCGCCCCCGCCCCGGGTGGCCGTGACCCGAGCCGCCGCCGCGGTGCACGCCCGGCTCGCCGCCGATCCGGTCCACCTGACCGCTCAGGGGTTCCTCGCAGCGCACCCCGATCTGCTCGGCGCCGATCCCGAGCGGCTGGCCTTCACCGACCCCCCGCCGTCGGCGCGGGCGGGGGCCCGCGGTGGCTCGACCGACGACCGGGCCATGCCATCGGCCGGTGACAGAGACGCGGCCTGAGACAGCCGTGATATAGTGCTGTAACGGCAGTGAGGTGGCCCGCTTGCTAGGCTGACGGTGACTCGGACGATGTGATGCCGATGGCCACATCGACGACGCCTGCCCGGCCAGCACTCACGGGTTCGGATCCCAGCGCGCCACACCGCGCGCCGGATCGGATCAGCCGGGCGACACCATGCCAGCGGACCGCGCCGGCGACGAGGGGGGGATCCGATGACAGGGAAGACATCGTCGGGGCGCGCGCGCCTGATTCGGGGCTGTTTCTGCTCACGCTGTCGGCGATGGCATGCGCCGTGACATCGCCGAGCCGGGCGGACCCCGGGCTGCCCCGCGCGATGCACCTCGATGCGCCCGACGCGCCCCCCCCCGCTCGTCGTCGCCCAGGCCCAGCCGGGCCACCCGGCTCGCGCGCCCTCTGCGACCGGCTCGCCCGCTGCGACCAGCTCCCCCGCCGCGCCGCCCGCGGCCGCAGCCCCCGGGCGATCCGACCCCTACCCCAATACGACCTGGCTGCTCCTCTGCGCGGCGCTCGTCTTCTCGATGCAGCTCGGCTTCGCGCTGCTCGAGGCGGGCCTCGTCGAGACCAAGAACGCGGTCAGCGTGCTGTACAAGAACACGATGGATCTGTGCATCGGGCTGCTCGGCTTCGCGGTGATCGGCTTCCCGTTGATGACCGGCAACACCCGGGCGCTCTTCGACGTCTTCGATCCGGTCTTCGTGCCCCCTGACGAGGTCGCCCACGCTGATCCCCTGGCCTACTTCCTGTTCCACGCCGCGTTCGCCGCGACCACGGCCACCATCTGCTCGGGGGCGCTCGCCGGCCGCATCCGGCTGCGGCCGTACATGGCGCTGAGTTTCTTGATCACCTCGGTGATCTACCCGCTCGTGGCCCGGGTCGCCTGGGTCGACGCCCACCTGCCCCTGCTCGGCGGCGGGGGCGCCTTCGAGGTGTACGACTTCGCCGGGGGCGTGGTGGTGCACGGCGTGGGCGGCATGGCCGCGCTGGGCGCGACGCTGGCCCTCGGGCGGCGCAAGAACCCCAACTTCACCGCCCACAACGTGCCCCTGGCCACCGCGGGCATGTTCATCCTCTTCCTGGGCTGGTTCGGCTTCAACATGGGCAGCGTCACCGCCGGCGAGGTCTCCGACCCCGTCTTCTCGTCGGCCGTGGCCCTCGTGGGCACCAACACCGCGCTGGCGGCGGCCTCGGCCGGGCTGGCGTCCTACCTGGTGGGCACCCTCTTCATGCGCCTGCCCCAGCTCTCGATGAACCTCAACGGCGTGCTGGCGGGGCTGGTGATCATCACCCCCACCGCGCCGCTCTTCCCCCCGCTGGCGGCGCTGGCCCTCGGCTTCGGCGCCGGCTCGCTGGTGGCGGTCTACGGCGGGTGGCAGGCCCGACGCAGCGCGACCGGCAGCCGCATCGACGACCCGGTGGGTGCCATCCCGGTGCATGGTTTCTGTGGCATGCTGGGCGGGTGCCTGGTCGTCTTCGGGCGCTTCGATCTGGCCGCCGACGAGGGGCACGCGCTGGCGGCCGACGACGTGGCGGCCCAGCTCATCTTCGCGCTCCTGCTGCCGCTGGTGGCCGCGGGGCTGGTGTGGCTGCTGTTCAAGGTCGCGGCCCAGTTGGGGGTGCGGCTGAGGGTCAAAGCCGAGGCCGAGGACCGGGGGCTCGACCTGGACGAGCACGGCGAGCGGGCCTACGAACTGCACCTCGCCCCGCCCAGCGTGCACGACTTCAAGGCGGCCATCCAACACAGCCTCCAGGCGCTGAAGAGCTTCGACTACGTCAACGCCGCGGCCTTCCTGGGGCGCACGGCGAGCAGCCGGGGCGAGGAGGTCGCCGGCGAGCTGCGCCATCAGGCCCCGTTCCGCACCGACTTCGCGATGTGGGTCACCCGGGCCCAGCGGGAGATCGACGCGTGCGTCGACTTCATCGGCGACGCCGAGTTCAGGGGCAACAACCTGCGCAGCCTGCAAGCGGACTTCGACACCGCCCTGCGGGAGCTGGCGACCTACCCGGTCGAGCCGGCCGGCGCCCGGCGGCAGGCCTACTTCGAGGAGAAGAAGCGGGCGCTCGATCAGGCCCTGACCCGCATGCTCGAGACGCTCGATCGCTATCGCCGGTGGATCAAGCAGAACGAGGATCTGCTGGGCCGCCTCGAGGCCCTCGAGGGGCAGCACCGCAGCCTACAGCTCCGGCTCGAGCAGCCCCCCCGGGCGACGAGCGAGGGCGACGACACCGGGCACCTGCGCAGCCGGCTCGAAGAGGCCGAGCGCCAGAACCGGGAGTCCGGCGCCCGCGTCGCCGAGTTCGAGCGCCGGCTGAGGGTGCTCCAAGGCATGGTGGACGATCTCCAGAGCTGATCCCGTCCCCCGGGGCGGGGCCGCCCCCGCCCCGCCCGCGCCCGGGCGCCGCCGAGGAGCCACGATGCACGTCTCGCCGCCCATCGTCACCGCCGAGGACGCCCGCCGCTGCGCGCTCGAGCTGGGGTATCGCCCGTTCGTGCTGCGCCCCGTCGCCTGGCTGGTCTCGATCATCGACGGCGATCCCGAGCGGGCCGGCATCGGCGCGGTGCGCCCCCGCACCCGGCTGAGGCTGGACGGGGTGCCGGTCGACTTCGAGCGCCGCGCCGACGGCTGGCTGACGGCGTCGCTGCCGGCCGATCGCCGACCCCACGCCCGGCTGAACGACGGCCCCCTGCCCGCCCCCACCCTCGTCCTGCGGGGCTGGGACGTCCTGCGGATCGGGCAGGACTCGGTCGTCGTCTGCGCCTACCTGCTGCGGGCGACGACCCCGATCGAGGGCTACGAGCCCGACGCCATCCGGCGGATCGTATCCTGCGCGGCGGCCGGCCTGCCGGCGACGTTCGAGCGCAGCGACTCGAGCCTCATCCTGCTGCCGCCCGAAGGCACCCCGCCCGAGGCCGCCGGCACCGACCGGGCCCGGCTGCACGAGGGCCGGGCGGACGCGGCGCCGACCAGCGGCGTCGGCTTCGTCGCGTTCGAGCGCGATCGCCGCGCCCGCTATCGGATCGTCTCGCCGCCGGGGGCCTTCGCGCCGGCGGGGCTGGAGCGCGTCGTCGACGCCCGGGACGACGCCCGGCGCCAGGAGACCGATCTCGAGCGGCGCTGCGCCATGCTCGACGCCCGCCGGGAGCAGCTCGAGCACGACCGGCGGGCGCTCAAGAAGGCCCGGGCCGAGCTGGCCAGCGACACGCTCGCGCTGCACCGGCAGCAAGGCGAGGTCGAGGCCCGGGGCCGCAAGGTCGAGGCGGCCCGCCGCACCCTCGAGGCCCGCCGCCGGGAGTGGTTGCAGCCCCTGCCGATGGGCGCGCGGCGGGTGCTGGTGCTGGTCGACCCGGCGCTGCCGTGGCAGCCGTCGATGTCCCACGAAGGCCAGAACCTCGACCTGCGCCTGCCCTGCTTCGCCTTCGGCGACGGCCGCTCGACGGTGCGCTACCTGTCCCACCGCCCGGCGGAGTCGCTGCCGTGGCGGCTCGTGCGGGCGGCGGGGCGGGCCACCGAGCTCATCCTGCGAGCGAAGCCCGATCTGGTCATCTCCCTCGGGCCGGCGGCGGCGGTGGGCCCGGCGACCTTCGACGTGGCCATCCCCCGCGCGGTGTACGAGTACCCGGCCCCCGGCGAGTCGATGCAGCCCCGCCAGCTCGAAGGCATGGACGCCACGCTGATCGATCGGGTGCACCGCCACCTGAACAACCGGGCCCGCGCCATCGCGCTCGGCTGCGCCGACACCGTCGTCCCCGAGACGCCACAGCACACCGACCTGCCGCCCGACGAGCCGCCGGTGGAGGCGTTCGACTGCACGGCGGCGGGCATCATCGAGGCCACCCGCGAGCTGGACGTGCCCTACGCGCTGCTGATCCGCTTCATCGACGAGCTGGACGGCAACGGCGGGCCGGAGATCTGCGCGGCGGTGTTCGAGGCCGTCCTCGACGCCGTCGCGGTGCACTTCAACCAGAGCGGGGGCTGAGCGGCTCGTCCTCGGGCACGACCCGGCGCACCACCCGCAGGCCGACATCGGCGTAGCGGGCGCCGCCGTAGCGATCGGGGCGCCGGGCGCGGGTCCGGGGGCCGGTGCACAGGCGCCGACGGGGGAAGGGATCGCTGCCGGGCGCCGCGTCGGCCGCCCAGGCGGCGAGCGGCGCGTCCAGATCGGCCAGCCACGGGCGATGGGGCGGATCGACCGCGGACAGCGACACGACCACGCTCTGCCACTCGGCCGCGGTGGGCATGCGATAGCCGTCGGCCTCGGGATCCACCGTCGGCTCGCCCGCCTCGAGGCCCGGGTACGCCGGTCGGCGCCGCTCGAGCTCGGAGAGATCGTTGCAGTAGCGCGCCGCCTCCCACCATGAGACCCGGACCAGCGGCCGGTTGCCCGGCCCTCGTCGGACCCGGCCCGTCTCGCGGCCGAGCGCGTGGGCCACACTCTCGAAGTGATGCGCCGAGACCATCCGGGTGGCCACCAGCAGCCGCGCAGAGGCCCGCACCAGCGCCGGGCGCAGGTTCGAGGGCACCCAGGCGAGCATGCGGGGCCGATCGACGCTCGACGACCGCACCGCCCGGCGCAGCTCGGCCCGGAACCCCTCGACCGTCTCGAAGCGCGCGGTGGGATCGAAGCGGGTGGCCCGGCGGATGACCTCCCGCAGCGGGTCGCAGCACGGCAGCGTATCGATCTGATCGTCGATGGAGCCATGCACGGCCAGGAACCGCCCGCTCAAGGCATAGGCGGTGACTTTACCCAAGCTGTAGACATCGGCCCGAGGCAGGTTGCGTCCGTCGTCGTCGCTGGGGCTGTGGGCGTCGACCCGCAGCGCCGGGATGTCCTGCCCGGTGTCGATCAGCTCGGGCGCCGCGAACTGGAGCGTGCCCAGGCCGCCCTTGGTGTTGCCGGTCGTATCGGGGGCCCAGATGAGATCGAAGTCGGTCAGCCGGGCCCGGCCGTCCGATCCCAGCAGGATGTTCTCCGGCTTCACGTCGCGGTGCACCCACTTGCGGGCGTGGGTCGCCTCGAGGGCCTCGGCCACGTCGAAGACCGCGTCGAGGCTGCGGGCGACCGAGATCTGCGCCGAGCGCACCGCCCGCCGCAGATCGCCGCCGGTCAGGTACTCCATCGCGAAGAAGGCCTGCCGCTCGTGCCGCTCGACGTCGGTGAGCACGTCGACGATGCCCGGGTGCCCGATCTCGCGCATGCGCCGCGCGCCGCGGATGAAGCGATCGATGGATCCCATCTTCGAGGCGTGCAGCACTTTGACCGCGACGGTGCGATCGGTCGACTCGTCCAGCGCGCGCCAGACCTCGCCGAAGCCGCCCTCCCCCACGAACTCGAGCAGCCGGAAGCGCTCGGCGAGCACCGCGTGCTGCCGGGGCCGATCGAGCATGCGCAGGTTGCGCTTGACCGCCCGCAGATCGCGCTCGAGCGCCTCGATCCGGGCGTCGGGCACCCCGTTCGCGTCGAGCTCGTGGCGCCGCTGGAGCCGCAGGTCGTCGATGGCCCGCTGCAGCCGGGCCCGCTCGAAGTCTCCCACCGCCGCCTGGAGCTGGGCGGCGAGCGCGGCCACCCCCTGGTCGCGCAGGGTGATGCTGACGACCCGGTGCAGCCCGAACGGCACCGGCCCGTCGTCGGGGCCGGCCCCGCCGATGAAGACCGGCACGATGCGGTGCCCGTCCGCCCGGTTCTCGTTGCGCTGGATGGCCCGGGCGATGGTCTCCCGGCTCTGCCAGTCGGGCTCGTCGGGCGAGATCAGGACGACGGTGATCGCCGCCGAGTCGAGCGCGGCGATCGAGCGGGCGTAGCGGTCGGTCCCCGGCACGAGGTCGCCCGAGGTGACCGCTCGGTAATACCGCGAGAGCTGCCCCTTGAGCTGCTGCGCGACGCGCCGCTCGTAGCTCGACGCGGTGGAGTAGGCGATGAAGAACAGCGGCAGCCCCGCCGGCTTCGAGGCCGCGGGGCGGGCGTACGCCGCCGGGCGCCCGGGGCGGGTCTCGCGTGCCCGGCGGGGGCGGCCGGCGGCTGGGTCGGTCGATGTCATCGTCCCGCCGTCACTCGCTCTCGGTGGTCGCGGTGAAGCCGATGACGAAGG
>JAUHYW010000089.1 GCA_030426085.1 bacterium
GGCGGCGGGGGCGGCGGCGGCGGGGGTTGCCCCGGCGCCGGTGGCCGGCCGGCGAACGGGGGCGGCGGATCGTTCGGCCTGTTGATCCGGGGCGGCGTGGTCGGGCTGCACGACGTCGAGATCACGGCCGCCGTCGGCGGGGTCGGCGGCGAGGGCGGCGACGGCGGTCGGGGACGGGAGGGCGGGGTCGGCGGCTCGGGCGGGCGTGCCGGCGCCTGCGCCGGCTGCTCCGACGGCGGCCAGGGCGGTGACGGCGGGCTCGGCGGCTGCGGAGGCAGCTCGGCCGGTGGCTCCGGTGGGCCGTCGGTCGCGATCCTGCGCGTCGGCACCGCAGGCGGGGGTCTGGGCGGCTCGACCGTGCGCTTCGTGGCCGACGTGGCCAGCGCCGCGCCGGACGATGACGTCGGCGCGGCCCTGGCCCGGCTCCGCACCAGCCCCGGCGGGGAGGGCGGCGTGGGCGGCGCCGCGGCGTGCGGCCGCCCGGCCGACTCGGGCGCCGCGGGGGTCGAGATCGCGGTCGGGTGTTGTCAGCCGGGCGCGCGCTGCTCGGTTGATCCCCAGGCGCCGCTGGCCTGCCCGGATTGAGCTACGCCGTCTGTCTGCCCGGCGCCTCGCCCGCGGCGTCACCGGTCGCTCGGCCGAAGCGATGCAGCGCGGGGTCGAACGTGCGGGTCGCCGCGCGGTAGGCCAGCGTCGTGCCCGGCCACAGGGTGAAGTTCACCCGATCGTCGCTGAGGTACCAGCTATCGCATCCGCTGATCCACACCGTGTCGGCGCTCTCGGCGTCCACCCGGGCCACGAAGTCATCCATGGCTTCCCGGGTGACATCGACCCAGTCGTGGCGCCGGCCCCGGGTGTGGCGGATGGCCCGCATCACGTAGCCGATCTGGGCCTCGATCATCACCAGCACCGAGTTGTGGCCCAGGGCGGTGTTGGGGCCGAGCAGCAGGAACAGGTTGGGGAAGCCGGCGACGGTGATGCCCAGGTGGGCCCGGGGGCGGTCGCCCCACGCGTCGGCCAGATCGCGGCCGTCGAGGCCCTCGACGGTCATGTCACCCAATGGCTGGTCGACGGTGAACCCGGTGCACCACGCGATGGCATCCAGCTCGACGACGGTGCCGTCGACGAGGCGCACGCCGTGGGGCAGGATCTCGGCGATGCGGGTGTCGACGAGGTCGACGTCCGGTCGCTCGAGCATGGGATACCAGTCATCGGAGACGAGCACCCGCTTGCAGCCCACCCGGTCGTCGGGGGTCACCTTGCGGATCAGCTCGGGGTCGCTCATCGACTTTCGGATGTGACGCCGCAGCCGGGCCTCGTACAGCCGTGAGATGCGCCCCGGGTTGGCGAAGATGAGCGGGTGGCGCAGCTCCCAGAAGAGGTATTGCAGCGTGCGCTTGAGCCGCAGCAGCCCCGGGATGCGCAGCAGGCCGCGCATCATCGGGCCGTGGGCCCGGTCGTGGCGGGGCACGATCCACGGCGGCGAGCGCTGGAAGACCGTCAGCCGCGCGGCCTCCGGGGCGAGGGCCGGCGCGAGCTGGATGGCGCTGGCCCCGGTGCCGATCACCCCGATCCGCTCGCCGCGCAGGTCGACGTCGGGGTCCCATCGGGCCGAATGCAGGCTGATGCCTTCGAAGGCATCCCGCCCGGGGATGTCGGGGTAGCGGGGGTCTTTGAGGCCGCCGACGCCGAAGATGGCGAACCGGGCCACGAACCGCCGCCCGTCGGCCGCCCGCAGGTGCCACCGGGCTTCGGCGGCGTCGAACCGGGCGTGCACCACCTCGCAGTCGAAGCGGAAGTGCGGCCGCAGGTCGTGGCGATCGGCGCAGCCTTCGAGGTAGCGCCGGATCTCGGGCTGGCCGGCGAAGGTCCGGCTCCAGTCGGGGTTCTGCTCGAACGAGAAGCTGTAGATGTGGGACGGCACGTCGCAGGCGCAGCCGGGGTAGACGTTGTCCCGCCAGGTGCCGCCGAGGGCCGGGCCGCGCTCGAGGACGACGAGGTCGTCGAGGCCGGCCCGCCGCAGGGCGATGGCCATGCCCAGGCCGCTGAAGCCGCTGCCGATGATGGCGAACTCGACGGTCTCGACGGCGGCTTCGGTCTTCGGCGGCGATGGGCTCATGGGTCGAGCATGGCCCCGGCCGGCCCGTGGATCAACCGTCGTCGCCGCCGTGCTGCCCGAGGTAGATCGTGACCTCGCGGGTCGTGCCGGGGCGTGGGGCGTCGGCGTTGTGGGCGTCCACCGCCGCCCGAAGCTCGCCGAGCCGGCCGCGCAGGTCGTCGAGCGCGCCGTCGACCGCCGCGGCGTGGGGGTGCTCGGGCCAGACTTCGAATCGGAACGTGCTGCCCCCGCCGGTGGGGGCGCCCTGCAAGCGGGCGCAGACGGTGGCGACGACCGCCTGGACGTGATCGAGCACCGCCGCCCCCGGCCCGCCGGGGACGTCGGGGCGCAGCACGACGGTCTCGCAGGTCCAGCCGTCGGCGCTGCGCTCGATGCGCCCGGCGGCCTCGAGGCGGGCCAGGGCGGTGTCGAGGGTCGCGTCGTCCAGCTTGAGGTGCGCCCGCAGCCGGGCGCGGTCGACGGGCCCCAGCCGGTTGATCGTCAGCCGGACCAGGGCGTCGCTCTCGGCGGCGTCGGCCATGCCGGCCTCGGCGATGCGGTAGGCGGTCGAGTCGTGGCGCCCGGTGCGATAGATCAGGCCGCTCTCGACGAGGTCGTTGAGCACCCCCCGCACGGTGGCCTCGTCGTCGTAGCGGAAGCGGTTGAGCACGTCGGCCCGGTTGATGCGCTCGGCCTCGCGGATGTGATCGAGCACCGCCTCCCACAGCGTGCGTCCCCGGGCGCTGGCGCTCTCCGAGAGCCGGCGCACCTTGGCCTGATAGCTGCGCAGCGCCAGCCCGAACATGTCGGCGATGACCTTGCCGCTGACGTCGCGGGCCTTGAGCGCGGCGACCAGCTCGAGGAAGAGCCGGTCGCCCACGTCGGCCAGCGGGGCCCGGTGCCCGGCGGCGGTGGCCAGCTCGACGATGAGCTTGGCCATCTCGCCGACGAGCGCCTCGATGACCGGGTCGACGTTCATCGGGCGTAGCGCTCGAGCCGCACCGGCTGGCGGCGGGCGCCCCAGGTGCCGGGCACCGCGTCGAACACCCCGGCGCACGGCGTCTGGCAGCGCTGGCAGCGGCCGGCGGCGTCCAGGCCCCAGCGGGTGAGGGTGTACCAGTCCCGGCCGACGAGCACCGCGTCGCAGCGATGGCAGCGGGTGCTCTGCCCCGCCTCGTCGTGCACGTTGCCGGTGTAGACGTAGCGCAGGCCGTGCTCGGTGGCGATGCGTCGGGCCCGGCTCAGCGTGTCGAACGGGGTCCGCGGCTTGTCCTGCATGCGGTAGTCGGGGTGGAACGCGCTGAAGTGCAGCGGCACGTCGGGGCCCAGCGCGTCGGCGATCCAGGCCGACAGCGCGCTCAGCTCGGCGGGGCCGTCGTTCTCCCCGGGGATGAGCAGGGTCGTGATCTCGAGCCACACGTCGGTCTCGTGCCGCAGGTAGCGCAGCGTATCGAGCACGGCGCCCAGGCGGCCGGTGCACAGCTTGCTGTAGAACCGCTCGGTGAAGCCCTTGAGATCGACGTTGGCCGCGTCGATGTGCTCGAAGAAGTCGGGCCGGGCCGCGGGGGTGATGTAGCCCGCGGTGACCGCCACCGTCTTGATGCCCGCGGCCCGGCAGGCGATCGCGGCGTCGCGGGCGTACTCGAGGAAGATCACCGGGTCGTTGTAGGTGAACGCGACGCTGCGGCAGCCGAGCGCGGCGGCGGCCCGGGCGATGGTGTCGGGCATCGCGGTCTGCTGGAGGGTGTCCATCTGGCGGGACTTCGAGATGTCGTGGTTCTGGCAGAAGGTGCAGGTGAGGTTGCAGCCGGCGGTGCCGAACGAGAGCACCGGGGTGCCCGGCAGGAAGTGATTCAGCGGCTTCTTCTCGATGGGATCGATGCAATAGCCGCTCGACCGGCCGTAGGTGGTCAGCACAACCCGGCCGCCGTCGTTGCGCCGCACGAAGCACAGCCCCCGCTGACCGTCGCGCAGCGCGCAGTGGCGGGGGCAGACGTCGCATCGCACCCGGCCGTCGGGCAGGGGCTGCCAGTGACGGGTGGGCCAGGTGGCCGGGGGAGCGGCGGGCCCGGCGGGGTCGGTGGGTGGCGGCGACACGGCCCGATTGCACCAGAGGCGGCGGCTTCGGATCAATCGGCCCGCGGCCTGCGCGGGTCGCCTCGGGGGGATTGCCCTTGCCAAGACGGGGCCGGGCGGTCATTTTCGGACCCGACACCCGAGGAGACCCATGCCCCGCGCCCGACCACCGGCCGTCGCCGGTCGGTTCTACCCCGCAGACGCCCGGCGCCTCGCCGCCGATCTCGCCGGCTACCTGTCCGACGGCGCCCGCGCGCTGCCCGAGACCGACCGGCCGCCGCCCAAGGCCATCATCGCGCCCCACGCCGGCTACATGTACTCCGGCCCCATCGCCGGCACCGCCTACGCCGCCTGGCGCCCGCTGAAGGGCCGGGTGCAGCGGGTGGTGCTGCTCGGCCCGGCCCATCGGGTGCAGGTCCGGGGGCTGGCCGCGCCGACGGTCGACGCCTTCGACGGCCCGCTCGGCCCGGTGCCCATCGACCGGGCGGCGCTCGACGCGGTCGCCGATCTGCCCCAGGTCGTCTTCGACGATCGGCCCCACGCGCTCGAGCACGCGCTCGAGGTCCAGCTCCCGTTTCTGCAGGCGGTGCTCGGCGACTTCGCCCTCGCGCCGTTCGCGGTGGGCGCGGCGACCGCGGACGACGTCGGCGCGGTGCTCGACCGCCTGTGGGGCGACGCCGCGACCCGGGTCGTCATCTCGAGCGACCTGAGCCACTATCACGACCACCGCACCGCGGCCGCGCTCGACCGGCGGACCGCCGACGCCATCGAGCGCATGGACGGCGCCGCGCTGCACCGCGACTCGGCCTGCGGGCGCATCCCCATCCGGGGCCTGCTGAGCCTCGCCGATCGCCGAGGCCTGACGGTGCACGCGGTCGACCTGCGCACCTCGGGCGACACCGCCGGTGACGAAGACCGGGTGGTCGGCTATGGCGCGTTCCTCGTGGAGGCCGAGCGATGAAGGACGGGAACGACGAGCGGCCGCGGTTCGACGACCGGACCCGGCGCCTGCTGCGCAACATCGCCAGCGCGTCCATCGCCTGCGCGCTCGACTCGGGCAAGCCCCGGGTGCCCGAGCTGGACGGCCTGCCGCTGCCGTTGCAGGCCCCGGGGGCCAGCTTCGTGACGCTGCGGCGGCGGGACGGCACCCTGCGGGGGTGCGTGGGGCGGCTGGAGGCCTATCGGCCGCTGGCGGTGGACGTGGCCCACAACGCCTACGGGGCGGCGTTTCGCGATCCGCGGTTCCAGACCCTCACCCCGCCGGAGTGGATCGACTGCACGGTGAAGATCGCGGTGCTCGGGGCCCCGATCCCGGTCGACGCCGGTGACGAGTCGGCGCTGATCGCGGCGCTCGAGCCCACGCTGGACGGGCTGATCCTGGAAGATGGTGGCCGGCGAGGGACCTTCCTGCCGGCGGTGTGGGACCAGATGTCGGGCCCGCGGGCCTTCGTGCAGCAGCTCAAGCGCAAGATCGGCTGGAGCGTGGAGTACTGGTCGCCCACCATGCGGGCGTGGCGCTATCGGGTGGAGGCCTTCTGACGCGCCGCCCGCGCAGATCGGGCGCTCAGCGGGCGCGCAGCTCGATCAGATCGGGGCTCGGCAGCGCGACGTCGGCCAGCACCACCTCGGCCAGCGCGTCGATGAACGCGGGGGAGGCCATCGGCCCCACCCGGCCGTCGATCGCGGCCTTCACCTCGCCCCGCAGGCTCGCGTAGACCGCGCCCAGCCGGGCCGCGTCGAGCTCGGCGCCCAGCGCCGTGCGGGTGTCGACCGTGATCTCGGCCGCCGAGGCCAGCGTCGCCGACGCCGTCGAGCCCCGCATGCCCTCGGCCGCGATCAGCGCGCGCATCACCGAGGCGCCGTCGCCCGCCAGCGCCTCGATCAGCCCGTCGTGCGCCGCCTGGGCGTCGGCGGCCGAGCGGGCCCGGCCCAACGCTTCGAAGAAGCCTTCGAACGCCGCGTCGCTCCGGGCCCGGGCCTCGGCGTCGGCCGCGACGTGGGCCGCGATGACCGCCTGCCGGCTCCGGGTGGCGGCCTCGCCGGCCCAGGTCACCGCGGCGTCGAAGCCCGGCTGCCCGCGCAGCGCCTCGGCGAGCGCCAGCCCGGACGCGGCGGCGGCGTCGGCCCGGTCCGCGGCGTCGGCCCCGAACACGGCCTCGAGCCCGGCGGTGACGCCGTCGTGATAGTCGGGCCAGACGACGCCCGCCTCGTGCCCCGCGCGCAGCCCGATGACCAGGCGCTCGAACGCGCCGGCCCGGGCCGCGACCATGCTGTCGACGGTGATCCCGATGCACCCGCCCGCCGCCAGCGCGGCCCGCTCGGTGCGCTGCGCCGCCGCCGCCGCCGCCGCGAGCGCGTCGGGGGTGGCCGTCGCCGCCATCTCGTGGGTGATCGACGCGATCAGGGCGATGGGATCGACCGCCTCGCCCGCGGCGTGCAGGATCGCGAAGGCCGCCGCCTCGGCGGTGGTCTCGGCGCTGATGGGCATCGTCGGCGTCAGCGCGCCCCCCGGGGCGCCGAGCGGGACCAGCACCCGGCCGGTGGCCTCGCCGCCCAGCCGGCTCTCGACGAAGAACGGCCCCTCGATCGGCGGCGCGTCCAGCCGGAACCGGCCGTCGCGCACCGGCGCCTCGGCGACGACCACCGAGTCGACCGTGATCAGCGCCACCCCGTCGGCCGCGGGCCCCACCCCCCGGGCCGCCATCGCGCCGCTGTGCTGGTTGCCCGAGTCGTCGTCGATCGTGCCCTCGATCGCCGCGATCCCCTCCGCGATCGGCTCGCCGTCCCACGGCTCGATTGTCTCGTACTCGCATCCGGCCAGCGCGCAGGCGCCGGCGATCATCCATCCCAACCAACGTGTGGTCATGGTGTCCTCGCTCCATCCATCGGTGATGGCCGCCGACCCCGCATCCCCTCAGACTCGGTGTGCGGCGGCGCTGGCCGGC
The DNA here is from genome assembly GCA_030426085.1 of bacterium. Classification (GTDB taxonomy): domain Bacteria; phylum Myxococcota_A; class Bradymonadia; order UBA7976; family UBA1532; genus JACKDM01. The sequence goes on from JAUHYW010000089.1 coordinate 7,120, forward strand.
GATGTTCGCAATGACCGTGCCACCGCGCCGAGGGCCCGCAGGTACGAGAATATATAGAGGCATGTAACAGCGCTGAGCCGCCCGCTGTGGGCTTCGGCCCCCCGCCCGCGGGGTGCTTTACCCGCGGCTGGGGCGCCGGTTTCGAGCGGCGGTGCCCGCAGACGGATGAGCCGACGGATGATCGGGAGATCGCCGGTGCATCCACTCCCGGAGGAAGGTATGTTGCCGACGTGCCGATCTATCTCCTCGACGAAGCGCTCGCCTTCCCCGATCCGACCAAGGCCGACCCGGCGACCGGGATCCTGGCCGTGGGCGGTGATCTGAGCCCGGCCCGGCTGATCCTGGCGTACTCGCTGGGCATCTTCCCGTGGTACGACGCCGACGCGACGCCCATCCTGTGGCACTCCCCGGCCTGGCGCTTCGCCATGCGCCCCGGCGACCTTCACATCGGCCGCACCCTGCGCAAGACGCTGCGCAAGCACCCGTTCGACCTGCGCTACGACACGGCTTTCGAGGCGGTCCTGCGGGCCTGCGCCGAGGTGCCCCGGCCGGGCCAGAACGGCACCTGGCTCAACCCCGACATGCAGGCGGCCTACACCGAGCTGTTCCGCCGGGGCTTCGCCCACTCGGCCGAGGCGTGGCGCGACGGCCGGCTGGTCGGCGGGCTGTACGGGGTGACGCTGGGCGGGGTGTTCTACGGGGAGTCGATGTTCGCCCTCGAGGACGAGGCGTCGAAGGTGGTCTTCGCGACGCTGGTGCCGGCGCTCGAGCGGGCGGGCTACCGGCTCATCGACTGTCAGGTCTACACCGACCACCTCGCCCGCTTCGGCGCTGGGGAGTGGCCCCGGGACGACTTCCTCGAGACGCTCGACGAGGCGCTGGCGGTGATCCCCCGGCCGGGCTGGCCGGGCAGCGGCGATCGGGCCGGTCGACCGATGCGCATCCGTCGCTGATCGATCAATCGCCGAGCGATCCCACCGATCGCACCCCCGGCGCCGAGACGACCGTGCCGTCCGACCCGTGCGCGACGGCGAGCGCCGCGTCCCCCAGAAACGCCCGGACGACCGCGACGTGGGTCTCGGCGTGCGGCGACCACACCCCGCAGCGGAAGCAGCCCCCGGCGAAGGCCATCGGCAGGATGAGCTGATCGGCGAGGTGCTCGCCCACCGGGGCCTCGCTCTCGATCCAGGCCCGGGCCTGCTCGATCGCGTCCTCGGCGACCTCTTCGGCCGGCCGCCGCCGCCGCCCGAAGGCCGTCACCCGCTCGACCGCCGCCCCGCAGCGCAGCTCGATGGCCACCACGTTGCCCGGGCCCGGTGAGGGCAGCCGCAGGTTGCGCGCCTGATCCCGGCCCAGGTCGAACGCCCGGCGCACGACCGCCAGCTCGCGGGTGCCGATCGCGTCGGGCAGGTGGGCCGACAGCGCCCACGCCTCGAGCTCGGGGTCGCCGTCCTTCTCCATGCGCTCGAACGGGGCGCTCGGCAGCCCCGGCTCGACCTCGAGCACGAAGCGCCCCCCGCCCGCCGGGAAGAAGCCGGCCCGCTCGAATCGGGCCTCGGCCCGGACCCCCATCTCGTGCAGCGCGGGCAGGTAGATGCGCTCGAAGAAGCCGAACGGCGGCGACATGGGGTTGTGGGTGCCGCCCTCGAAGACGACGGTCGACGGCCGATCGGCGGCGAGCAGGACCGGCAGCACCGTCTGGCACACCAGCACCGCGCTGCCCGCCGTGCCCACCGCGAACTCGAAGGTGCCGCCCCGGGGCGCGCCGGGCACCAGCGTCAGGGCCGTCGACCGCAGCTCGGCCCCCGCGACCCGACCGCCGCAGACGGTGGCCACCGCCTTGACCGCGGTCAGGTGCTGCCGCAGCAGCCCGTCCTTCTTGCGCTTCGCCCGGACGTGATCGACCCGCAGCGGCCGCCCGCAGACCGCGGCCAGGCTCAGCGACGAGCGCACGATCTGCCCCCCGCCTTCGCCCATGCGCCCGTCGATGCGCACCTCGTCGTATCGCTCACCCATCGCTCACCCCTTCACGCAGACGACCTGCCGCAGCGTATGCACCACGTCCACCAGATCGGCCTGCGCGGCCATGACCGCGTCGATGGACTTGTATGCCATCGGCGTCTCGTCGATGACAGCCGCGTCCTTGCGGCACTCGATGCCGTCGGTGGCCCGGGCGTGATCCTCGACGGTGAACCGCCGCTTCGCCTCGGTGCGGCTCATGACCCGCCCGGCGCCGTGGCTGCACGAGCAGAAGCTCTCCGGCTGACCCTTGCCCCGCACGATGTAAGACCGGGCCCCCATGCTGCCGGGGATGATGCCCAGGTCGCCCTCGCGGGCCCGCACGGCGCCCTTGCGGGTCACCAGCACGTTCTCCCCGTAGTGGTGCTCCCAGGCGACGTAGTTGTGGTGGCAGTTCACCGCCTCGTCGGTGAGCGCGAAGTCCGGCAGATCGCGCCGGAAGCGCAGCGCGCGGATGACCGCCGTCATCATGGCCTCCCGGTTGGCCCGGGCGAAGTCCTGGGCCCAGTGCACCGCCTCGACGTAGTCGTCGAACAGGGCCGAGCCCTGGGGCAGATAGGCCAGATCGCGGTGGGGCAGGTGCACGAACCACCGCTCCATCTCGCGCTTGGCGGCCGAGATGAAGTAGCTGCCGATGCGGTTGCCGACCCCGCGGGACCCCGAGTGCAGCATCACCCACACCCGCGCGCTCTCGTCGAGGCACACCTCGATGAAGTGGTTGCCGGTGCCGAGGGTGCCCAGGTGGTTCTCGGTGTTGCCCCGGCGCAGCTTGGGGTGCTTCTCGCACAGGGCGGCGAAGCCCGGCTGCAAGTCGGCCCAGGCCCGGGTCGGGGCCTCGGGCAGATCGCGCCAGGCGCCGCGGTCGCCCCGCCGGCCGCCGTTGGAGCGCCCGTGGGGCACGGCCCGCTCGATGTCGGCGCGGACGCCGGCCAGCGAGTCGGGCAGGTCGGACGCGGTGAGCGTGGTGCGCACCGCCATCATGCCGCAGCCGATGTCGACCCCGACCGCGGCCGGGATGATGGCCCGCTTGGTGGCGATGACCGAGCCGATGGTCGCGCCCTTGCCGACGTGCACGTCGGGCATGGCGGCGACCCACTTGTGGATGAAGGGCAGCCCGGCGACGTCGAGGAGCTGGCGCCGGGCGCGGTCGTCGATCGGGACCCCGTCGACCCAGGCCTTGACCGGGCGGCCGCCGCCCTCGAAGACCGCGTACGGCCGGTCGGCGGTGGGCTGGGCGATGGGGGGGAGCGCGGTCGGGCGGGGCTCGGTCTGCATCGGATGTCTCCGTGGTGAGGGGCGGCCGGGGGTGGCCGCCGGGACGCCCCGCCACAAGAGCAGCGCCCGTGCCAACCCCGAAAAATGGGGCTTCCGGGCGCTCGGGGGATACAATCGATATAGATCTCGCTAGAATCTGCGCGAGATGGATAGCACTTCGGCCCCCAACCCCGGAGAGACCCGCCCGCTGGTGGTGCTCGGCATGTACGGCGCCACCCTCGACAAAGGCGTCGGGCCCAAGCGGTGGCATCGGTGGCGGCCGACGGTTGCGCTGTGCAGCCAGCCCGACCTGGTGGTGCGCCGGCTCGAGCTGCTGCACGACCGGGCGATGACCCGCAGCGCGGCGCAGCTCGTCGACGACCTGGCGGCGGTGTCGCCCGAGACCGAGGTGATCCTGCGGCCGCTCGCGCTCGACGACCCGTGGGACTTCGAAGAGGTCTTCGGCGCCCTGCACGACTTCGCCCGGGCCTACCCGTTCGACCCCGAGGCCGAGGACTACCGGATCCACATCACCACCGGCACCCATGTGATGCAGATCTGCTGGTTCCTGCTCGCCGAGTCGCGGCACATCCCGGCCCGGCTGGTGCAAGCCACGCCGCCCGACCGGTGGGACAGCGGCCAGCCGGGCGGCGTCAGCACCATCGACCTCGACCTCTCCCGCTACGACGCCATCGCCCGCCGCTTCGCCGCCGAGCGGGCGGAGGGGCTGGCCTTCCTCAAGGCGGGCATCGACACGAAGAGCCCCGCCTTCAACCGCCTGATCGCGTCCATCGAGCGGGTCGCCCTGCGCACCCGGGAGCCGATGCTGCTCACCGGCCCCACCGGCGCCGGCAAGTCCCGGCTGGCGCGGCGGATCTACGCGCTCAAGAGGCAGCGGCGGCAGATCGAAGGCCCGCTGGTCGAGGTCAACTGCGCGACGCTGCGGGGCGACGGGGCGATGAGCGCGCTCTTCGGCCACACCCGGGGCGCGTTCACCGGGGCGGCGGGCGCCCGCGACGGCCTGCTGCGGGCGGCCGACGGGGGCCTGCTCTTCCTCGACGAGATCGGCGAGCTGGGCCCCGACGAGCAGGCGATGCTGCTCGGGGCCATCGAGCGCAAGGTCTTCCTGCCGGTCGGCGCCGACCGCGAGGCGCGCAGCGACTTCCAGCTCATCGCCGGCACCAACCGCGACCTCGACGACGAGGTGCGCGCCGGGCGCTTCCGGGCCGACCTGCTCGCCCGCATCGACCTGTGGACCTTCCGCCTGCCGGCCCTGCGCGAGCGGCGGGAGGACATCGCGCCCAACCTCGACTTCGAGCTGACCCGCTGCGGCGAGCGGCTCGGCGCGCGGATCACCATCAACCGCGAGGCCCGCCGCCGCTTCCTCGCCTGGGCCGAGGGCCCCGAGGCCCGCTGGCCGGGCAACTTCCGCGACTTCGGGGCGGCCGTCATGCGCATGGCGACCCTGGCCCCGGCGGGGCGCATCGATCGGGCGACGGTGGACGAGGAGGTCGCCCGTGACGTCGCGCGCCGCGGGGCCCCGCCGCCCGCCGAGGACACCGACGCCCCGCTGCTGACCGCCGCCCTGGGCGCCACGGCCCTGACGCTCGACCGCTTCGACGCGGTGCAGCTCGCCGAGGTGATCCGGACCTGCCGCCGCCACCCGAGCCTCGCCGCCGCCGGCCGGGCGCTGTTCGCGGTGTCCCGGACCCGGCGCAAGTCGAACAACGACAGCGACCGGCTGCGCAAGTACCTGGCGAAGTTCGGCCTGAGCTTCGAAGCCATCCAGCAGATGCCATGGGAGCAGATGCCATGGGAGTGACCCGATGAAGGCCCCCGCCAACCCCTTCCTCGCCGCCGCGGCGGCGCTCGAAGCCGAAGTCCGCCGGCGCCACCCGGACTACGCCGCCCCCGATGGCTTCGACGGCTACGGCGAGGGGCCCGACCGCTACGTCTGCACCACCTACTGCGTCGAGATCCTGCGCCGGGCGGGCGTGCCCGTCGATCAGGCGCTGGACGACCGCATCAACATCGAAGACTTCGACCCGCCCCTCGCCGCCGCGGTGGAGCGGGGCGACGACGCGATCGCCGGCATCGCCTGGGCCCTGGCCGAGGCGGGATACGGCGAGCGGCTGGCCGACATCGAGGCCATCGCCCCCGGCGACTTCGTGCAGTACTGGTACACGACCGCCGCCGGGGGGCTGGCGGGCCACGTCGGGCTGGTCGTCGAGCGCACGCCGGACGGCATCCGGCTGCACGGATCGCACAAGAGCACCCGGGGCATCGCGGTGCACCCCGAGGTGATCCGGCTCGACAACAAGCGCGCGATCTTCGCCGTGCGGCCGAGCGCGCCCGCCGCCTGAATTCCGTCGACGGTGCAAACCGCTGCACTGCGTCGGGCCCCGCCAGAGTGCGGCATCCCGCATGCTGTGGTGGCCCCCAGCTGCCACGAAATGCCGATTCCAGGAACAGCAGGAACAGGCGGCCGAGCCCCGACGTCGCAGACGGTGTCGCCGTCGAGGTCGGTCGGCTCGACGCCCGCCCAGGAGGGGTTCGAGCTGTCGACGGCGTGGGCGTCGGCGAAGGTCGCCGGCAGCCCGGCGGCGACCACTCGGGCGCTGGGCCCGCAGCGATCGCCGTTCACCACGCTCCGAGCCTCGGCCGAGCTGCCCGCCGGCGGCGACCACCATGCGCCGGGCGGCGACCACTCGGGCGCTGGGCCCGCGGCGATCGAAGCCTCGGCGAGCTGCCCCTGGCGTCGGTCACCCAGGCGCGCCGGGCCGCGGCGATCGAGGCCTCGGCCGAGCTGCCCGCCGGCGGCGGCCACCATGGGCGGGCCCGTGGCGCTGGGCCCGCGGCGATCGAAGCCTCGGCCTCACCTGCCCGTTCGCCACGATCTGCCCGCCGGCGGCGACCACCAGACGCTGGGCCACGGTGATCGAAGCCTCGGCCGAGCTGCCCGCCGGCGGCGACCACTCGGGCGCTGGGCCCGCAGCGATCGAGGCCTCGGCCGAGCTGCCCGCCGGCGGCGACCACTCGGGCGCTGGGCCCGCATCGAGGCCGTTCGCCACGCTCCGAGCCTCGGCCGAGCTGCCCGCCGGCGGCGACCACTCGGGCGCTGGGCCCGCGGCGATCGAGGCCTCGGCCGAGCTGCCCGCCGACGGCGACCACGGGCCCGCGGCGATCGAGGCCTCGGCCGAGCTGCCCGCCGGCGGCGACCACCATGCGCCGGGCCCGCGGCGATCGAGGCTCGGCCGAGCTGCCGCGGCGATCCACACCGCGGTTGCGCAGCCACTCAAGGTGCAACCGCCCGGGACCGCGTCCGCGCGGGCCTATTCGTCGGAGTGGCGTGGTTGCGCGGTTGCGCTGCGCCTGAACTTGGGAGGCTTCGGTGTCGGCCGACACCCCGCCCTACGCGGCACCGGGCTGCCGAAAAATCAATGGGGGGCGGATGCGCAGAACCGGGCGCGCGTGAAGCGCGCCATGGCCCTCGTCGGTGCCTGAGTCGGTCAGGCGGCCAGGCAGCCCGGGCTGAACCAGATCGTCTCCGACCGGGCCCGCCGGCGGCCCTCGGGCGAGGTCTGGTAGCCGGCCCCGCCTCGGCACGCGTCCCACCGGTAGGTCGTCCAGCCGGCCGGCACCTCCCGCCCATCCTCGTAGCCGCACACGGCGATCCTGAGACGAGGGTCGTCGCCCACCTCGCAGGCCCAGCGCCAGACCTCGCCGGCGATGTCGCCCTGCTCGGCGGCGTAGGTCACCCCGACACCGTAGGGCGGATCGAGGAAGAGCCCGGTGCGTCGGCGCGCCGGGCCCAGCCCGAGCGCCGTGCGGCTTCGAAGGCGGGTCCAGTCGCCGCAGACGACCTTCACCGCCCGCACCCGCTTGCTGACCCACCGCAGCCGATCGGCGCCGCACCGCGCATGCACGCCGCTGTTGCTGCCGATGTTGGGCAGCCGGGGCCCGGTCGCCCCGTCGCACCAGGTCGAGCCGATGGTGGCGGACTGGCCGTGCAGCCACCAGCCGGCGAGCTCGACGTCGAAGAAGCTGGGGTCGCACCGGAGCTGCTCGGCGAGTTGGCGGCGCCGGGCCACCAGCACCGACTGCCGAGCGGCCATGTCGACCTCGATGACCGGGGTGCACGCCGCGGCGACCACCGACTCGACGTCGGCCTGGATGGCCCGCCAGGCGTTCGCGAGCAAGCCGTCGGCGTCGTTGACGATCTCCCGGCCGCCGCTGTGGTCGCCGGGGCGGTAGAGCAGGACGGCGCCGGCGCCGAAGAACGGCTCGACGTAGCTGTGGACGTCGCCGAAGCGCCGCCACACCTCGGCGCCGACCTGGCGCTTGTTGCCGAAGTAGGGGAACGGAGTTCGGACTCGCGGCGCCGATGAGCACTTCATGTGTCGGCCTCAGCAGTGTGCGAAGCCGGACACTCGCGTGGAAGAATGGGTGCCCGAGGCGACTGGGCCCGACTGGCGCTATGCCTCCATGGGGGTTCGGTACACCTCGCTGCGCGCCAGGTCGGCGGCGAGCGCCACGGCCCGGTCGATCGCCGAGGGGGGCAGGACCACCAGCACGTCGCGACCGGCGCGCACCGAGCGGGCTATGTCGGCCGCGCAGACCCTCACGTCGAGCACGACGAGCTGCTCGCCTGAAGGGTCCGGGAGCTGATCGAGAGGATCGCCGTCTGCGACGAGCACGCGCCACCCGGCACCGCTGAATGTGGGCCCGGGCCCGATTGCGAAGGCGCTCATGACTCGACGCGTGTTCAGGTGCGGCTCGAGGCGCTGGAACCCGGCGCGAGGGGGCACGGGGCGTCCACGGCCGGGCGGGCGGTCGGCTGGCGCACCGAGGCGCTGGCGCCCGGGTCGACGGGGCCCAAGTCGACGGCGGGCCGGCGCATCGAGGGGCTGGCGCCCGGGTCGAGGCGGCCCGGGGCGCCCGCGGCGGGGTCGACGGTCGGCTGGCGCATCGAGGCGCTGGCGCCCGGGTCCAAGTCGGCGGCGGGCCGGCGCATCGAGGGGCTGGCGCCCGGGTCGCGGCGGCCCGGGGCGCCCGCGGCGGGGTCGACGGTCGGCTGGCGCATCGAGGCGCTGGCGCCCGGGTCGACGGGGTACATCGACGGCTGATCCGGGCCGCCGGTGGACGGCTCGAAGGAGTCGACGGCGGGCCGGCGCATCGAGGGGCTGGCGCCCGGGTCGAGGCGGCCCGGGGCGCCCGCGGCGTGGTCGACGGTCGGCTGGCGCATCGAGGCGCTGGCGCCCGGGTCGACGGGGCTCGCGGGCTGGTACATCGACGGCTGATCCAGCGAGGTGGCGGCGGGGTCGACGGTCGGCTGGCGCATCGAGGCGCTGGCGCCCAGGTTGGCGAACGTGGCGATGAGGGTGAGCGCGGCGAGTACGGGTCGCATCGGATCTCCGGTGCCCGAGGGCGTTGGGGTGAGATCCAGCCGTCGCGCACCCCGAGGGGTGCCGGCAGCGACATCAACCGTCGGAGGCCGCAGCGGTCGAAGCACCCGTCGTTGCGGGTGTCGGCACCGCTGCTATTCGTCGCTGGCCTGCAGGTGCACGATGCACCACCGTCTGCTGCGGTTGAGGCCGACGGCGACGAGCACGCCGGCGTCGACGTACTCGCGCAGCCAGCGCCGCGCCCGCGAACGCCCGCCGGCGACATCAGAGACCTCATCGAGCCGGATGGACGTCTCGCCCGCGAGCAGCTCCTCGACCGGTGGCCGTCGGCCGTCGGCTGGCGTGAAGGCCAGGGCGCCGAATCGCCGGCGCCGGCGACTCACGAGAGAGCGGCTGCAGCGCAGCTCGGCGGCCACCTCCGTGTCCGAGCGCCGAGCTTGGGCCCGAGGCCCGCCGGCTTCGCGCAGCCACCCCTCGCGCGCGGCCACGACCCGCCAGTTGATCGCGCTGTCGCGAGGACGGCGCTGGCCTCGGCGCCAGCTGTCTGGCGGCCGGGGACGATCCGAACGGCTGACCCTCGATCCCCGCATTGCCTCCCTCCACTAAACGCTGAACATGCTACCAGTGAACGGGGGTTCCGGTCTGCTGGGCTACGCACGAATTGCCTTGCAGTGCAGCAGCTTGGCAGTAGCCTGGGCTGGCCATGTGCCGGGGCGTTCGTTTCGAACACCCACCGAAGGGTGACGGCGTGGGGCGGGCTGGCCTATGCTGCCTGGGGAGGTGGCATGAGCGCGTTGCGTCTGTTGATGCTGTTGGCCCTGCTGGGCGGGGCGGGCTGTGTGACCAGCGGTGGTGATGGCGACGGCGAGCCGGTCGAGGCGCCGGTGTGCCCCGACATCGACTACGTCGAGGCCTGCCTCGCGGCGGGCTATCCCCACGTGATGCGGGCCTGGAGGCTGCCGATCGACGAGTGGGACACGCGACCCGACGGCGCCGCGATCGGGGTGGGCGCAGTCGATCAGCCAGATGCGCCGGTGGTCGACGGGCTGCTGTACCCGGTGCTGACCACCGTATGGTGTGTGCTCGACCCGGAGCGGCCCCGCGACAGTCAGGATGTCAGCCCCTACTACCTCCACCGTTCCCAGACGGACTGTCCCAGCAAGCCCCAGGTGAGCGTGCTCTTTCCTCATGACCCGGACGCCAATCCGCCCGTCCTATGGAGGCACTACTGCTCCGATGTCGGCGAGCCGGCGTGGCGCTGGACGGTCTACGAGGGGCGCCCGGGCGACGGCGGGCAGGAGGTCGAGCGTCACGAGTTCCCCGAGAACCGCGCCTGCGGCGACGGCTGAGCAACTCGAGGTGGCGGCGTGGTGGTGGTGAGGCACTACCAGGCGAGACCGAACCCGATACCCATCGGGCCGACCCGAATGCCCTGAGTGGATGAGGGCGCGGGTCGGCACTCTCCCTGGTCACAGTAGGCGTTGCCTTCGCAGTCATCGGCCGTCGCGCAGCTCGGTGCACAGACGCCCCGAGGGGTGCACGCGTAGCCGCTGTCGCAGTCGGCGGGCGTCTGGCAATACCGCCGTTTGTAGCCCGAGTCGGGGCCGCTCGGCGTCTTCGCAGCGTGGTAGACGCCGACGATGATGCCAGCCACCAGCAGCGCGCTCAGCACCACCACCACGACGGTGCCGGCGTCAACGTCGCCAGCGCCGCCCGAGTGGCAATGGTCGGTGCCAACGGTATGGTCGGTATGACACCCATTGGCATCCGTCCTGCCCGGGTGCCCCGAGGCCTGGGTCGCGAGCAAGAGCGTGATGACTACGGCTATCGTGCGCTGCATCTGCTTCTCCATCGACACCAAGCCCGAACGGTGGTGCGCTGGGCAGAGTACCGCTTCCGTCCGCTTCGGGGAACCAGTCCGTGACGGTGCCCTGCCTCGCCTGCGTCGTCGCGTGGTCAGCAGCCTTCGAAGCAGGCCGCGGCGCTGGCGTAGCAGGCCCAGGTCTGCAGCACGTAGTACTTATGACCGACGGGGCCGGGGAACTGCTCGAGGAAGTTGGCTGCCAGCTCAAGGCAGACCTCGAGCGCCCAGCCGCACGCGGCCGGGCACGCGCCGGGAGCGGGGTCGCCGTCGGCCGGGGTCGGCGGGGTGCCGAGGGCGATGGCGACGAGCAGGGCGGCGACGAGCGCGAGGCGGATGTGCATCAGACGTACCTGAAGGTGTAGGCCGGCGGCTGCTCGGGATCGGGCCCCCGCCCGATCCAGCACCATCGGTTTCGGTCTTGGGGGAGGCAGTCGCTGTAGCGGGGGAGGTCGACGTAGCCGAGGCGCTCGGGGTCGAAGCCGTGGTCGGCGTCGAAGGTGACGAGGTCGAGGTCGCGGTCGATGGCGGTGATGCTGACCCAGGCGCCCGCCAGCGGCCAGCGGCGGGGTTCGACACCAGGCCGGATGAAGCGCACCCGCTGCCCGACATACCAGTAGTCGACGTCCCGCTGGCTCTGGCCGGTGCGGCGGTTCGTCGGTGACGTGTACTTGTTGCGGGCGACGATGACGGTGTCGGAGTCGGTGATCCCGACGACGCGCAGAGTCGGGCCGTAGCCCCGCACGATGGTCGCACCGAGGGCGAGCTCGACGCGACACTCCATGCGCCACGGGTCGAGTTCCCAGCCGAGGATCTGGGCGGCTTGACCGACGACCCCGAGGGAGCCGTCGGGCCCCCGGGTGGTGAGCGAGTCGACGAACACGACGGCGCCCGGGGCGGTGCGCAGCATGTCGACAGCCGGCAGGCTGCCCGCGATCATGCGCCGTGGGCGACCGTGCTGGGCGAAGCGGGCGTCGGCGATCGAGCGCAGCAGCGCCTCGTGGGTCGTCGCGGCGCCGGGCTGGATGCGCACGCCCCGCAGCTTCTCGGTGACGGCGTGCTCCTGCCCACCACATTCGTTGACCAGGCCGCCGTCGATGACCTGGACCCGCACCGTCGGCTCGCCGTCGATGAAGTTCGCCTCGAAGTCGATGCGGTTGACGACCCGTCGATCGGTGCGAGTGCCCGGCCGCCGGCGGGCGAGCCAGCGCCCATCGCTGATCCGGACGCCGATCGCCTCGGTAGACACGGCGAGGCCGGCTGCCTCGAGGTGCAGCACCCGCTTCCCGGTGTCGTAGTCGAGGTGCTCGACGATGTGGGCCCGCATGGCGCGCAGGGTGCCGCCGATCAGATCGCCGAGCTGCTGATCGGCGGTGAGGTCGATGTCGTCGACGTCGCCGATGAGGGCGTCGACGGGGAAGCCGAGGAAGGAGCCGGGCGCGACCCGCTCGAACGGGATGCCGGCCCCGAAGGGGAGCACGTCGTAGGGCCCGTTGGCCTCGTCGCCGTAGCGGCTGGTCAGCAGCTGCAGCAGCAGCCGGCCGGGGCCGACATCGCGCGCGTTGATGCTGGCCCGGATCTGGACGGTGCGTTTGCCGTCCCAGTCGCCGAAGGGGAGGCGGTAGCGCCGGTCCTGGGCGTCGGTCTCGAGCAGAAAGCCGGGGACGTCGCCGCCGAAGACGTTCGAGGCGGCGGTGACGTTGACGATCCGGGGGCTGGTGGCACGCTCCCGGCCGCGCTCGTCCCAGGTGACCGTCGCGGTGAACGGCGGGGCGGGGAACGGTCGATCGCTCTCGACGTGGATATAGGTCTCTCCGCTCCACCACGCGTCGGCGATGCCCCGGATGGGGACCTCGGCCCAGCCGGCGGAGCGGTCGGCGCGGACCGGCCGGATCTCGAGGGTGCGCTCGGCGGGCGCGCTCCGCGCGATCTGGGCCGGGTCGAGCTGGTCGATGGGGGTGGTGAAGCGCTCGTCGGCGGGGTCGGCGAGGTCGACGGCGTACCACGCGGTGCCCGGCAGGTATGGGGTGAGCACCAGGCGGGCGTGGTTCTCGGCGGGTCCGGTGGCGACGCAGCGCAGCGACGCGGGTCGCTGGACGGCGTCGAGCTGCATGTCGAGCCACGCCGGCTCGGCGCCTGCCCGGGCGCTGGCGGTGAGGGGGCTGCCGGGCTGGAGCTGCTCGCCGACGGCGCGTATCAGCGCGTTGGGCCAGATGACGGCCGCGTCGCCGTCGGGGGCGAACCGCGCCTCGCGGGTGATCCGCGCTGGCGCGCTGAAGACGCGGGCCCACTGGGCGGCGACCGGGTCCGCTGCGAGCTTCAATTCGCCATCGACGTACGCCGAGACCGGTATCCGCTGCCCGTCGAGCATGAGCAGATCGCCGGCGAGGCTGGTGCCCCGCTGCTCGATGTCGAAGATGGCCTCGTGGGCGCTCCGGATGGTGCCCTCGAGGATCTTGTCCGCGGGATCGTAGTCGACGGGGGAGGCTTGGTAGGCGCCGAGCTGGCGGGCCTGGGTGACGGTGATGTGGCGGCCGTGGTCCCCGTCGGCGAAGACCTTCCAGCCGTGCTGGAGACCGGTGAACGCGTCGCGGCCGCCGATCTTCTTCTCGAGGGCAGAGGTCCAGGGCGTGACGGAGAGCTGGACGCCCGCGACGCCGGGAGCGTCGGGTGGCCCGTCGAGGAAGCCGGCGACGAGCTCGATGGCACTCGGGGCCCGGGAGCCGTCGGCGCGCTCGACGCTCAGGAGCAGGCGAGCCGGGCGGCCCTCCCAGGCGATGATGTGCGAGGTCGCGAGCGGGTAGCGCCCCCGGTTCGCGTCGACGCGGTGGCGCTGGCGCAGGCTGCCGAAAGCCTCGCGCTCGACGATGGTCATCACGCCAGCGTCGACCTGGTAGCGCATCACCTCGAGCCCGACGCACAGGGTACCGGCGGCCGGCCAGAAGCTGGGGTGGCTGTCGCGGAAGACGACGTCGAAGGGCGCGTCGTCGTCGTAGGCGATCTCTGTCGCCAGCTCGCCGTGGTACGGCACGCCCTCGACCGTCACCATCAGGTCGTCGAGCGGGTAGGCGCGGGTCGGCCGGAGGTCGACTCGCGTGGCGCCGGCGCTGACCCATCCCTTGAAGGGGTCGAACTTCGCCTGGTAGGGCTCGACGCCCACGATCCCCTGGGCAAAGGCGATACCGGTCGCGCCCTCGACCTCCGACTCGACGTCGGGCATGAACGGCCCGCTGTAGAAGCGCAGGGCGCGCTCAGCACCGGCGGGGCCCACGAACAGGCCGTCGATGACCAACTCGAAGGCGAAGCGCACCCCGTTGCGCCCGGCGACGACGACGCCGTCGGCGTCGTAGATCTCCAGCTCGGCCAGCAGACTGCGGACCGACATGTGTCAGAGCCTCGCGTCCCGGGCTCCGGCATCCCGGGCTTCGGCCGGCTGACTCGCCTCCCGGGCTCCGGCATCCCGGGCTTCGGCCGGTTGACTCCCGGCGGGCACGGACGTGTTGGCCTGGGTCAGGATGACGAGTCCGCAGCCCCCGAGCAGGAAGGCGAGCAGGATGGCAGCGGCCGCGCGACGACTCATGAGCGACTCCATGGGGGTGGCCCTCTTCGATCGCATGTCGGGAGGGGTTCCACCTGCAGCCGAAAGCCGGGGACCGCCACGCGTCAGATCGAGCAATCAGGCATCGGGCAGCACGGGCTGCCACCCCTCGGCCCAGGTGACCGAGTAGATCCGGACCGCGGTCGACTCGACCACGAGGAAGAGCGGCTCGTCGACATCCGGGCCGTCGGGATCGAGCAGTCGGGGGTCTTCGAGCACGCTGGTGCGCCCCCACCCGGTGGTCACCCACCGATCAGCCTGCTGCCCGCCATCACGCCAGAACGTCGCCCAGGCCTCCTCGACGGACACGCCTGCCTCCGCCGCACGCGCGACGACGTCATCGAGCTGGGCAGGGCTGGGGGGCAGGAAACCGCTGTCGAACGACCACACGATCGGCCCGTCGACGAGCTCCTCAGTGCCGGTCTCGATGCGGATGGTGACCTCGGGCGGGTCGCCGCTGAGCGGCTGCACGGCGAGCAGTGAGATCCCGACCCAGAAAGTGTTCGAAACAGGCCCCCGGTGCAGTTCGATTCGAGGGGGCGCCGCATAGCCCGGGTCGTCGGCCTGATCGACGTCGGCGCCGCCGAGCTGGTGATGCCGACAGCCGTCCCGCAGCCCTCGCCAGCCGAGGAACGCGTTGAGCTGCGCGCCGAACAGCGCGGGCGCCGACGCGCGCGGAGGGAAGCCGACCTCGAACTGCCCGGGGGTGACCGGGGACGCGGCGGGCACGCTGGTCGGGATGAACGCCATCAGGCTTCCCAGATCCCGACGCTGTGCAGTGCGAGCCCCGGCTCGGGGTAGATGGCGAGCTGGGTCCAGCCGGGCAGATCCTGAGGGGCGCCGAACTCCCGGCTGTCACGCAGGAACGCTTCGAAGGTCACCCAGTCGAGCGCCGATTCGGCGCCGATCTCGACCGGGTGCAGTGCGACGTCGGGCACCTGCCCGGCGACGACCCTGGGGCCGCCGGCGCTGCGCTGCACCCACACCCGCAGGGCGTCCTCGGTTGGGTTGGCGACTCTGAGCCGGCCGGCGACGAGCACGCCGCGGTAGGGCACAGGCACCACCCGCCGGATGGGGCGGCACACGAAGCGGCCGGGGTCGGCCCCGGCGCCGCCGATGGCAGACGTCGAGAAGTAGCTGCGTCGCCGCGCGGCGAGGTGCTCGGCGGCCTCGTGCAACACCAGCATGCGCCCGCTCGAGAGCAGCTCGTCGACGTCGAAGTCGGCGTCGTCGAGCGGATCGATGCTGTCGAAGGCGGCATCCGGGAGCACGCCGTCAGCTGCTGGCCACCCTGCGGCCACGAGCGGCGACCAGCTCACCTCGACGCTGACGAACTCGACGCTGTCGGCCGTGGCGAGCACCAGGTCGTCGAAGCCGCCGGCGGTGTCGACGTCGAGGGTTGCCTCGAAGGTGCCATCCCCGACGACGACCTCCTGGTACAGGTCTGCGCCAGCGATCGTCGACGCTCGCAGCGTGCCGGCCCCTGATGCGTACTCGATGACCACCCGGATCGTCGTATGCCGGCTCGACGGCGCTGGCGGGATCGGATACCAGAGCCGCCCCTCGAGCCCGGGGCTCATCACCGCGCCGTGGCCATCGGCCCAGCTGTCCGAGGCAATCGCGCCGGCGTGCAGCGTCGCCAGCGCCAGGTTGACCCCGCCGGCGAGGTGCTGCCAGTGCGCACCGGGAGCGGAGACGTCCGCAGCGATGATCGGCGCCGCGACCCGGTAGAAGCGGGTGTCGTGCCCTGGGTAGGGGGCGCTGGGGAGCGTCAGGGCCATTGCGACCGCCTGACGTTGAGGGTGTGCTCCTGCTGTCCCTTTCGCCGGTGGTGGCCGGCCCAGGCGGCCGTCTCCGATCCGGGCGAGCGTGTGGCGAGCGTGCAGATGAGGCGCCCGCGCTGGCCGTCCTCCTCGGTGGTGTAGACGAGGTCGTACTCGTCGAGGCCTCGCTGCACGCGGGCGCCGTCCGGCAGCGCCCGGCGGATCTCCCCCGGCCACTGCTGATAGAGGGTGACCTGGTGCATCCAGGTAGGGCGGTGGCGGTGGTGGTAGTGGCTGGCGAGGTTGCGCACGTCGTCGGGGCCATCGAGCCACCACGTCACCTCGCGGGTGAGGTGGCGGTAGACGATGTTGCGGATCGCGTCGCCATCGGTGACGTCCCCACCGTAGCTGAGCTCCACGAACCCGGGGCGGACCCGGGGCGGGCGGCTGGGGACCAACGCGGGGGCCAGCGGATCCGACGCCCTGTAGAGCATCAGGCTGGTGCCATCGACCGCCGTCGGGGTGTCGCCATCCCGGAAACCGAGCAGCCGCTGAAGAGTCGCGTTTTCCCAGGTGATCGGGTCGAAGACGGCCGGGTAGCTCGTCCAGACGTGCCCGTCGGCGTCGATCCCCCATCGAATCCGGCGATTGACGGGGTCCGAGGTGTCGTTGTCCAGCGCCTCGAGCGAGGTCGTGGTGGCGTCGTCGGCGTCCGCGCTACCCCGGGCGCGGAGCAGCGTCAGGACGTCCTGTGCGTAGGTCTCGCCGTAGGGGAGGGTGAACGTGGAAGCGTCGATTCGCAGGCGGATCGTCGGCTCCACGACGGGGTTGATGCGCTGCCAGTCACGGGTCGCGCGAACGACTTGTGCAGCGACACCGTCGACGGCCCCGAGCACCGAGGCCTGCCCGGCAGGATCGATGCCAAAGATGGCGTTGCCGGAGAGCGGGTCGAAGGAGAAAGGGACGTCATCCGGTGCGTATACGACCAGGCGGTCGCTGGCATCCAGGTACGCACCGAAGCCGGGAGCGATGGCGAGCTGCACGAGCAGCGACCTGGAGCTGCTCGACCCTCGCCCGTTGACGAGGTCAACGGCGTCTTCGAACCACGCATCGGCGACCTGCACCGCGCCATCGCTGCCCCGCTGCCAGCAGTCGGTGCCGTAGAAGGCGCTGCAGTCGACGGCGCCGGCCCACATACAGCGGGGGCCGGGGTGGTGTCCCGGCATCAGGCAACCCCCTGCTCGAAGCGGACCTCGCCGTAGCCCCGCTGGTCGTAGTGGTCGCTGATCGTGTCCCGGGCGCTGCGGGGGTCGCTCGCCCCGTGGATGTGGATGACGGTGCTCGACGTCCGCCACCCGCCGGCGCCGCCGCCCCGCGGCAGGTCGGAAGACGAAGGTTGCGACTGCGCGCTGCTGAGCTGGGGGACGGTGACCCCACCACCGCCGCCCCCGCCTGCCTTCGCTCCCGGGACCCTCTCGAACTTCACCGCCGCTGCGACGTGCGCCCCGGCGGCGGCAAAGTGGGTCGCGGCCCCCCAGACGTCGTAGGCCGCCGCCGAGCTGAAGCCGGCGGCGATCTCCTTCGCTGCCAGCGCGAGCTCCATCACCCGCTCGATGCCCGCCAGCACTCCCTTCGAGGCCCCGACGCTCTTGGCCAGGGTCATCGCCGCGCGGCCGAGCTGGTTCGTGAAGCCGGCGACCGCAGCCACCTCGGCGGCCTGCGCCTCGATCCGCCGCTGCGCCGACTGCTCGATCAGCCGGGTCCGCCGCTCTTCGTAGACCTGGGTCAGCAGGTGGACGTTGTCGCCGTGCTGCACGGCGAGCTCGTACTCGGCGGCGTAGCGCTCCTCGAGTTGCAGGAGCGCGGTCTCCAAGACGAGGTCGCCGCCGCTGAGCTCGACCCGGCGCAGGCTGTCTCGTTCTCGGGCGGCGGCGAACCCCTCTGCGAGCGCCGTCAGCTCCCCGAGCTTCGACGACAAGTCTCCGGCCGAGACGTCGAGCAGCGCATCCACCCATGGCAACTGCACCTGCTCGTCACCGCCGAGCGCGGCGAGGCGCTCGAAGAGACCTCCGTCGGCGTTGTCGATGTTCTGCTCGAGCCAGGCCGCGAGGGTCTGGGTCTCGGCGCTCGCGGCCCGGACCGCCTTCGAGTACTCGCCGACCTTGGTGGTCACCGCGTCGTAGGCTTCGACCCCCCGGGCGGCAAACCCTGCGAGCAGGTCGAGCACGTCGGCTGCGGGCTTCTTCCCCCGGGCGAGCGCGACCCGATACTCGGCCTGCATCACGATGGTGCGGCCGATGTACGCTGCCTCCTGGCCGAGCTGCTCGATGTATCGCTGCTGCCGCCTCGTCGTCTGCTCGAGTTCCAGCCGGAGCGAGCGCGCGGCTGCCTCCTTCTCGAGCAGCTTCTGGCGCGCCCTCTCGGCCTCCCCCACCAGAGCCGCGGTGTGCCGGGTGAAGATCTCGACGCTGCGTGTGGCGCGGTTGAGGTAGAAACCCTCCGCGCCCCGCTTGCGCAGGTCCACCAGCTCGGCCGAGGCTTGGTTCAGTTCGAGCTGCGCCTCGGCGGCGTGCTTGAGCTTCTCCTCGTAGAGCGTCGTCGCGGCCCCGGCTTCCGTCAGGCGGGCAGCGAGCCGGGCCGCCCGCTCAGGATCGAGCGCCGCAATGGAGTCGACCGACGAGAGCTGTTGGGCGGCGGCGGAGACCTCCTGCAGCGCGCCCGCGAGAGCTTCGGCCTGGCGCTTCGCCGCCTTCCCCGCATCGGTCATCTCGTACATCTTCTGCACGAACTCGACGCTGCCCTGCACGACCTCGACGAGCGCGAACCCACTGAGCAGCTTGATGGCGTCTTCGAAGTCGCCGAGCCGGCTGATCACGTCGCCGAAGCGCCCGTAGGTCTCGTTGAGGTCGCCGTTGATCTCGTCGAAGGCATCCCCGAACGAGCGGCGGGCTTCCTCGGCCCCCTCGGCGATCCCGTCGAGCCCCCCGCCCTCGTCGGAGCCTTGCCGCTCGATCGCGTCGGCCCGTTCCCGGGCGTGGGCGGCCTGAATTGCTTCGAGGTCCCGCCCCTGCCGCCGGGCACGTTCGATCTCCTTCTGGTGGCGGACGTCGATGAGCGCCAGCTCGCGCTCGTGCGCGTCTTCGATGGCGCGGGCCCGTGCCTCGGCGTCGGCGAGGGCCACCTGACGGGCTTTGGCGAGTGCGCGTTCCTCGGCCTTCGCCTGGCGCTCGGCCTCCCGCTCGGCCTTGGCTGCGATCTTCTCTTCGAGCTCCGCGCGCTGCTTGGCGTGCAGCGCCTCGAGGTCGACGAGGTTCTCCCCGCGCCGCTTGGCGGCGGCGACTTCGCGCTCCTGGCGCAGGTCGAGCAGCCGGGTGCGGCGGGCCTCCTCGTCTTCGAGCAGGCGGATGCGCCGCTCCGCGTTCTTTCGGGTCGCCGCTGCGATGCCGGTCTCGGCCTTCTCGACCTTGGCGCCGGCCGCCTGCAGGGTTCGCGCGACGGACTGCCCCCGGCGCTCGAGCCCCTGCAGCGACGTGTCGGCGGTCCGGATCTCGTTGTCGAGGTTCTTCGCTCCCACCGACCCGAAGGCCACCTCGAAGCGTCGTCGCACCTCACCCATGACGGGCTCCAGCAGCCATCTGGGCCTCTTCGATGGCGCGCCGCTCTTGGAACGCGCGGAGAGCGTCGACCTCGGCCGCTGCAACATCCAGTGCGGCCAGGGTGCGCACTGAGGGTTCGACGGGCCGGCCATAGCCATCGGCGATGCGCCGCAGGGTCACGAGGGAGCGCCGCACGATCGGGGCACTCGCCTCAGCAGCCGGACAGGCGGGGAACGCCATGTCCGCCAGGGCCCCGCCGGCTGCCGGGAAGACCCTCCTCCCGATGAAGACGACTCGGCCGTCGTCATCGGCGCTCGCCAGGGGGTGCCCCGGGTGAACGGGGCCGCCGCAGTCGCCTCGCAGTCGGCGCAGGGCGGGCCGGCAGCGCTCGCAGTCCCAGCCTGCGTCGCGGTCGGTCAGCCAGACACCGGCGACGAGGCCCCGCCTTTTGGGGGGCCGAGGACCTTCATGCGCGCGACGTGTCCCATCGCCTCCGATTGCTGGGGGTCGGGCAAGCGATCGAAGTGGTCGCTCCCCCCCCAGCCGTCGACGACGACGGTCTGGCGGGCCTCGTCGCGCATGATGTCGCGGCTCCGGCGCCGGTAGGCCCGCAGCGCGCGACGCTCCTCGTCGTCGAGGTCATCCTCGGAGAGGGGTCGTCCGACGCCATCGAGCAGCGCGTCGACCACATCGACCAGCTCACCGACGGCGCTGGCATCGCCCGGGTCGGCCTTGACGGCCGCGAGGGTGCGCTCGAGCCGCGAGGCGCGGCTCGCCAGACCCGGCATGTTGATGGCCCGGGCGGCGGTCGCCGCGAGCCCCTTGAGCGCGGCCGTCCGAGCGGTCTCGGCCGCCTTCTCGGCAGCCTGTTCGTCCAGGCCCTCGACGTCGACGTCGATGACCACCTGCACCCGATGCTCGGCGGCCCACTCGTCGAGGCGCTCGGCGACGTCTCGGTGCGCCAGGCCTCGCACCTCGGTGTCACGCTCGCGGATCGACCGGGCCAGGGTCTCCCCGAGCTTGTTCGGCCAGCCGGCCCGATCCTCGGCGGCGTCCTGCATCGCCTGGGTCAGCGGCCGGTAGGTGGCCCAAGTGGCATCGGGGGGCACGGGGACGGCGTGGCGCTTCTTCTTCACGACGACGACGACCTGGTCGGGAGTGACGCTCTCCGGCCCCATCGACCCGTAGGAGTAGCCGACGTCGCCGGCCATGGCGTCGCCGAAAGCGGGGTCGCTCCCGAACGGCAGCCGCACCCCTTGGTCGCATCGCGGACTGATCATGATCCCTCCCGGTGGTGATCGAGGAAGCGCTCGAACGTGCGCGTGGCGAGCTGCTCGAGGTCGCGAATGGCCGCGTCGCCCAGTTCGAAGGTCGAGAACCGCGCGAACACGTGACGCGCGTGCCGCGCCGTCGGACGCACGGCGACCTCATCCGCCCGACGCTGGGCGGTGAGGCCGTCGAGCGTGGCACCCGAACGCCGGAGCGTGATGCGTTCACCGGCTCTTCGGGGGTCGCGGTGGGTGCCGAGCGCCTCGCCGTAGGCATCGACGCCTCGAGCCGCTGCGGCCCGAACGCCGTCGATGAACGCGCGAGCGGAGGCGGTCAGCAGGTCGCGCCCGATCAGGCGGCTCGCCGGCCGCCTGCGCCCACGCGGGTGCAGGCGTACCCCCCAGCGCCGGTTCACGCCAACCCCAGCTTCAACGGGGCGGTGCCGCCGCTGTCTTCGCTGATGTTGGGCCCGAGGCCGAACATCAGCGGGATCCGGTAGAAGTCTTTGCCGAAGTCGAAGCGGCGTACGTCGGTCTTGAGCGTCGCCGCCGGCACGACCCACCCCCCGCCGTGCTGCCCGACCGGGCCCATCGGCAGCGCGAGCGCCAGCGCGTTGCGGTAGGCGTCCCACAGCCGGCGCTGCAGCGCCGCCAGATCGTCGACTTCCTGGCTGAGCAAGAGCGAGATCTCGGCCGACATGCCATCGACCTCGTGTGGACCGGGGCCTAGCCCATCGAAGTCGCCACGGCGTCCGAGGGTGTTGGTGATCTTGATCGAGACCTCATCGACGTAGAGCCGCTCGCCGCCGAGCATGATCGGGGCCGTGAGCGTCGGGTCGGTGCGGTCGAAGCTCGAGCCGCTGCTCATCTGGGGGCGGGTGCCGGCCCAGGTGAGGATGCGCCTGCCGGGCGGTTCGTAGGGGATGGCATCCGTATTGGTGCCCGCAACCACCGCGGCGTCGCCGCTCGCGTCGATGATCAGATCGAAGTTCATCGCGAAGTCCGCTTGGACCGCCCGCTGGTTCATCGTGACGGACAGCTCGCTCCAGCGCCCCCCGAAGCAGTACTCGCGCCAGCCCGCACCATCCATCCGTAGCGCGACCGACGGACCCAGCTCCAGGTCCGAGCGGGGCTTGCCGAAGTCGAACGTCTGGCACAGCTCGACAACATCCGCCTCGGCGAGGGCGGCGCCGAGCGGCAGCAGCTGGCGCACGACGCCTTCCGCCAGGCCCGAAACCATCGAGGCGTGTTTGCGCCCCCCGACGGTGCGAGTGACGACCTGGCCGACGTGCATATCAGCCGGCACGGCGGCGCAGGTCCACTCGTTGGCGTCGTTGCTCCCGGTCGCGGCGAGCGTGCGGGTGGTGATGGCGTCCCGGACCAGGCTGCCCGACCCGAGCAGCTTCGCGAAAGCGATCGCGAGGTGGCTGCCCCACCCGCCACCGAACGCGGGCACGCTGTGCGGCATCACCGAGATCGACCCGGCGCCGGCGCGGTAGATCTGGGGCGTGCCGCTGCTGTCGAGCGTGTCGGGCTCGGCGGCCGGCTCGTAGTAATCGCCCGCCTCATGTTCGGTTTCGAGCATGACCGGGTCGCCGATCTGTTGCACAGCGCCGCGGGCCGGCATGAACGGTGTCCAGGTGTCGCCGAGCAGCGACACGTCGGGCACGGGGGAGTCAGCCCCGATGAGCGCGTAGAGCGGATCGTCGCCGTCGTCGATCTCACGGGCCACGGCGATGGCGGTCGGTCGTCGGGACTGCATTGCCTACTCCGGATCGGCGGTGATGATGGGTGCCCGCAACAACACGACGAGCCCCTGCTCGTCGTCGGTGGCGAGCAGTTGGGCGCCGGCGACGCGGGTGATGGTGACGCCCGCGACGGCGCCCCCGAAGGTGGCTGTCGGCCCAGGTGCAGCGCCCCAGCCGTCGTCATCGACCCGCCAGTCCTCGGCCCGCAGCTGCTCGACAAGGCAGGCCCGCACACCCGGCCAGCTGCCGGCGTACGGGTTGATGGTCAGGTCCAGGCGGATGTCGGCCTTGACCGAGTCGTCGTCGAAGACATCGACCTCGGCGGCGAGCGGGGCGACCAGCACGAGGCCGTCGGCGCTGGCCAGCGCCAGGCGCTGAGCAATGCCGCGGAAGCGCTCGCCCAGCTTGGCCTCGGCGGCGAGATCGCCGCGCTCGAGCATCGTCACAAGCTGCACGAGGCACTCGACCCGGACCGGCGCATGTTGGCTGTCCCGGTCGAGCACCCCGATCGGCAGGCTGTGGTCGGCGAGAAGTCGCCGTGACAGGTCGACCGCGACGTCGAACGCCCGAGCGTCGGCTTCACCGCGCCCCGCCGCCACCTCGAGGTAGACCCAGAGCAGCGCCGCGTGCTCGACACGCCGCTGGCTGGCCGTGGCGTCCACGTCGTCGTCGGCGCCCTCGAAGCTCACCCGCGCCGCCATGTCGCGCTGCGCCGTTGCCGCGCCCAGGCCATCGTCCGCGACGAAGGCCCCGACGGCGCGCAGGTGAGCGATGAGCGCGTCGACGATCATCGGCTGGGGCCGGGTTCGGCGAGCTCGGCATAGGCGTCCTCCATCACGAGGACGCGGAAGCTGAGCTGCTCGACCCGGTACGACTGCCGCCGCACCTCGACCAGCGTGGAGTCGACGCCGGTGCTCGCCGCCCGCGCAGCGGCCGCGGCGTCCCGAGCAGCGGCCGCGGCGGACTGCGCCGCGGCGACAGCCACGCCGAGGCGGCGCTCGCGCTGGGCCTCGCGTTGCAGGCTCGTCACCTGGAGCGCGAGGACGGCGCCGGCGAACAAGGTGAGGATGAGGCGCATCGTCTGACCTCGGGGTTTCGAACACCCAGCCGTGGATCAGGTGAACGCGACCTCGATCAACCGCGCGGGGCCCCGGCGGTTGATCGGGGTGAGCTTCAGCCACAGGCTGCCGACGAGCGCGGTGGACTTGTCCTTGATCTCGACCACCAGCGACCCGGCGTCGGCCGTGGCCCGCATCGCGACGTTGCTGTCGACGAGGTCGCCCGAGTTCGCCGTCCCGGTGGTGAGGTTGAAGGCCTCGGTCGCCATGTCGGCCGGCGTGGCGTTGGCGTCGAGCAGCTCGATGAAGACCTCGGCGGCCGCCACCGCGTCGCCGTTGCTGTCGACGCAGGTGACGGTCGCCACCCGAGCGTCATCCGCCTCGTCGGCAAGCGCGACATTGAGCACGAGATCGGCCTCGCGGGCGGTCATCCGGGCGGCCAGGAGGTCGAGGGCGGCGTCGATGGCGGCGGGATCGGCGCCGGGCCAGTCGGTGGTGTCGTCGACCGCGTACGGGAGGCCGGCGTCGACGGCCGTCTCCTGCCAACCGAGGACCCGGACCTGCGGCCGCCGGCCGGCCGCGGCGTCGCCGTGCTGCACGAGCTGCGCGGCGGCGCGGTTGGGCGACACCCGGGGCGCGCCGGCGCCGTCGGCATCCGGGCTGATGAGGTCGGTCGACGAGACGTCGATCGTGGTGCCGATCAGCAGCGGGGCGATCTCGCCGGGCATGGCGACGCCGACGCTGCCGCCGAGGGCATCGTTGACGCTGACCACGACGCCGAGCCAGCGATCGGTCGCCGCCGAGCAGAGCGCGATGTCGTCGCCGCTGCGCTTGACGAACTTGCCGAGCCAGTTGGCGCTGTAGGGGTTGGTGGCGTTGGGCGCCTTGAATTTGTAGGGCACGGGACCTCCGTCAGCGATCCATGTCGCGGGTGAAGCGGCGAGCCGGCGGAAAGCCGCCGCCGGCGAAGCCAAGGACTCGCCGAGGGGACCTCGGCGGCAGATCGGGGACCCCGTCCCCGTTGCGGTCCTGCAGGAAGCGGTCGACGAGCTTGTCAGCCCAGCGCTCGGCCTTGCGGCTGGCCGCCAGGGCGGTGTCGAGGTCGACCTTCGGCAGAATGGCCCTGGTGTACTCGGCGTGCGGGCCCACGAAGTCTGCCGCGTTGACGATCGCGGTCACGTCGAGATCTCGCGGCAGACGGGACTCGATGTGCGCGACGAGTTCGTCGAGGGCCTGGTCGACGAGGCCCTGGAGACTCTGCGCGCGCTGCTCGCGGTAAAGCGCCACTGACACGCGCCGCCGCAGCTCGGCGAGCGTCAAACCGGTCCAGAATCGGCGCGCCGCGATCTGGACGGTCCCCTGGTCCAACGCCGGGGCGGCGCCGCCGCCCGGCTGCAGCCTGGAGTACACGACCCGCCAGCCCAGGTGGCCGGCTTGGGCCGTCGGCCCGGCCGACATGTCTTCTTCCTCGGCGATGAGCGTGGTCGACCAGCGCCGCCACTGAAGCGTCGCCCGCGCGGCGTCGGTGATCACCACGGGGCGGGGTAGGGGGGTCGAGAGGTACACCGTCGCCCCGATGATGCGTCCGACCCGCACCTCGAGGGCCTGACCGTCGGCGGCGATGAGCCAGGCCTCGCCGTCCTCGCCGGCGGACCGAGCGGCCGCCAGCGGCGCGGCGCTGGCGGTCAGGGTCATGCCGTCGTCGCTGATGCCGAGCAGTTCGACGTCGGGGTGCTGGGCGGTGAGCGCTGGGGCCCACTGATCACCAGACGCAATGATGGTGAGGGTCGGGGTGCTCCCCGCCTCGAGCGGCGCGGGGGACTCCCACCCCCATGCCTCATCGCGACCGACGATGAGCGGCTCCTCGCGCATCACGCGCCCTCGCCCTCACGCTGCGCGAAGGCCTCGGCGACCGAGCGCTGCGGCTGGGTGTACAGCCAGGCCAACAGGTCCGCCCGCTTCGGGCTCTTGCTCTTGAGCTTGCCACCGAGCTGGCTGACGAGCGCGGCGAGTGCCTCGACGGGTTCGTCGAGCCAGGGCTTGTCGATGATCTCGGCGGCGCCGAGCTGGGTCTGCAGCGCGGCTACGCGCTCGTCTCGCGCCAAGACCTGGAGCGCCAGCTGCTCGATCTTCGAGCTGTCCTCGGCGACCTGCTGGCTCAGCGCATCGCGCTGTTCGCAGAGCACCGCGATCTCGTGCCGCAGGTCGTCCTGCGCCTCGAACGCCGCGGCGAGCGCCACCCTCAGCTCGCGGATCTGTGCGCCGCTGGCATCGGTCTCGATGCTGCCGGCCGCTTGGGCACCGACCGCTCGCAGCCCGCGCCGCGCCTGGGCGGGCTTGATCGCCACGACCCGGCAGGTGTCCCCGGGCTTCAGCTCTCGGTTCTTGCCCTGGATGTCCTTGACCACGAGGCGCCCGGGCCCGGGCCACTTGGCGAGTTCGCTCATTGATTGCTCCGCTCCGGCGTGTTCGAAATGCCCCGCTGAGCCGGCCAGCGGGGGGGCCTCAGCCGAGGACGTCGGTGATGGTGTAGATCCCGGTGCGATCGAGCAGGTGGAACGATTCGCAGTGGAGCATGCCGTGCTCCTTCGAATTGGTGCGGACCTGGTACTCGCCGGCGACGTAGGTCATGCCCGCGAGCCGGGCGCGGAGGTCCGCCTGGGGCACGGTGCCCGGATCGGCGAGCACCGCGCCGTGGGCGGCCTTGAACTCGGGCAGGTCCTGGAAGAGGTTGGCGGGCCGCATGATGTGCACCGCCCCGGCCGCGACCACCGGGATGACGAAGTCCTCGGCGGGGCGCTCGGGATCACGCCCGATGCCATCCATCTCCGTCCGGGCGAACACGATGTGGTCGCCGAGGATGTAGTCCTTGAAGTTCTTCGGGTTCTGGTGAGCGGCGTCGACGACGAGGCGCCTGACGCCGAGCTGCGGCTGCAGATACAGCTTGACCAGCGAGTCGTCGGTGTGAATGCCGTTGACGTTGTCGGCCAGCTTGTCGACCACGCTCGGGTGGCGCCGGACGAAGTCGTACATCTTGACGTTGAGGTACACGGTATCGGCGTCGCTCGCCCGCGCGCCCGCGAGCATGATGGCGTCGAGGTCATCCGCGTCGTCGATCGCGTTGCCAGCCCGGCTCACGCTGTCGGGGTGGAAGGCGGCCGCGCCCTGCGCGATCCAGGCCGCGTGGCGGAGCGCGGAGCCGACCCGGAGTTGCCGCGCCATCCACGCCGCCTGGCGCGCCTGATACAGCAGCGCGTTCTTGAACGAGTCGCGGCCGCCCAGCTGCACCTTCGCCGCGTCGTCGAAGTCGACGACGTCGAAGTCCCGGTACAGGGGGCACACGTACTCCGTCGGGCTGAGCGGCGGGGTGTTGCTGCGCACGCCGTCGGCCTTGCTGACGGCGGGGCGGATCTCCTCCTCGGTCAGGGCCGGGTAGTCGGCGGGGTCGTCCGACTCGCGCTGAAATGTGCCGCTGGGCTCGCCGGCGACCCGACCCCAGAGGGTGAGGTGGGCGAACTTCCGGGCGTCCTTCGCGTGGTCGTAGCCCCCGATCGCGCCGGGGACCAGGGTGTCGATGGGGCGTTCTGTGGTCGCCATCGGGGTTCTCCGTGGCCGTCAAGGCCGTCTGAGCGCTGAGCGCTAAATCGTGTGCAGGCCGTCGAGGACGCGGACCGGCACGGTCCGGCCGGCGCCTGCGCCCAGAAACTGGGCGAGAACGCAGGCAGGGCGGTCGCCGGCGCCGCTCGGGACGCCGGCGCCATCGGCGTCGGGGCTGATGAGGTCGGTCGTCGCCGGGTCGATGGGCGACCCGAGCAGCAGCTGCGCTTCTTCGCCGGGCAGGGCGACAGCGATCTCGCCACCGGGGCGGTCGGTCACCGAAATGCAGACCCCGACACATCGCACGGCGCCGGACGCCGCGAGCGCCAGGTCGTCGCCGTCGCGCCTCACCAGGCGGCCCTTCCAGCCCGCCTCGTGGGGGTTGACGTCGCTCGGGGCGAAGAAGCGCTTGGCCATCGTCAGCGACCGCGCGAGCTGCGGTAGGCCGCCGCCGCGGCCTTGGCGAAGTCGCCGCCGAACTTCTCGGTCGCGAGTTGGTGGATGGCCGCCGGCGACAGCGGGTCGACCGTGCCCTGCGACAGCCCGTGGCTGGTGCGCTCGGCCGGGACCAGCGCCTCGCGCTTGCCCCACTCGGCGAACAGCTCACGGTCCTCGTCGGTGGCGTTGGGGCTGTGGGCCCGGCGGTGGTCGGCGAGGTACCGCGTCCGGTCGGTCGGGCTGACCGTGCGGCTCGCGAGCAGCTCGGCGAAGCCCCGCTCGCCGTCCGCGAGGTCGAGCCGCGCCTGCAGCGCGGCGAGCTGGGTCTTGTGCTCGATCGTGGCGGCCGCCAGCGCGTGCTGGATCACCTGTTCGATCTTGCCCTGCGACAGGTTGGCGCCGTCCGCGGTGCCCTGCGACAGGCTCGCCATCGGCGACCCGCCGGGCATCTCCTCGCCGGCGGGCTCTTCGCCAGCGGGCTCCTCGCCGGCCGGCTTCATGGCGGCGAGGCACGCCTCGAGCTGGTCGCCCAGCGCCGCGAAGCCGGCCGCCATCATGTCCTTGAGCTGCTGGATCTCTTCCATGTCGGGGCCCTCCTCGGAGCCGTCGGTGGTCGGGTGGTCGGCCCGGGGGTCGCTGAGACGGACGCGGTCCAGCTTCTCGTGGGCCTGTGCGGGGTTACGGGTGAGAGCGAGGCCGTCCATGAGGATCGAGCCCAGCAGTTGCCGGGTTGCGGGGTGGAACGACGGCCCGGGGGCGATCTCCGGGCTCGACCAGATGGCGCCGCTCGAGGCGGCGACGTACTCGGCGAGCCCGGGGTTGTAGGCCGGGGCCACGGCGAGGCTCTCGCCACCGTCGACGAGCCAGGCCGCGACGACCGTCCCCGCGCTCGGAGGCCGGTGCTCGAGGTTGATCGGGATCTCCTGGCCGGCGTCGAACGCGGCCACGATTGCCGCGAGATCCTCGCGGGTGATGGTGCCTCGGCGCTCGCCGCCGGGGATGTGGCGCCGCTTGGCGCCGGCCATCACCGTCGCCGCCACCCGCTGATAGATCTCGCCCGTGGCGAGACACCGGAACGGCTTTCCGAGTACCCAGCCGTCGGTGAGCTCGATCCCATGGGTGCGCCGGCCGGCTTCGGCCTCGAGGTCGACGCCCCACCGCAGCTCGCGATAGGGCACCCGCGCAGCCAGATTCTCTCGGCCGCGACCCAGCTCGAGCACCGCCCGCGCGTCGCCGAGCGCGACTTCGAGGGCCATGGCGGTGCACCCGCCCGACGGGAGCGGACCCGAGTACTCGCCCGCGCCCACGTAGGCGACCGTCGAGTGGGCGATGAACTCCGGGTGGGTCTCCGGCGTTGGAATCCCGCGTGCGGCGAGGGCTGCCCGGAGCCAGTCCCGCAGCGTGGCAACGGGGCCGGGGTCGTCGACGAGCAGCACGGCCGCCCGCTGCTCGGTGTCGCCGAGATACTCGACCGTCGAGCCCAGACGGATCGGGACCGGCTTCGCGGCCCGGGCCACGGCCTCGACGACCTCGAGCACGTCGGCGAAGGGTGCGGTGCACTCCGGCGAGAAGCAGAGGGTCACATGCGGCGCGCCACGCTGTTCGTCGGGTGGATACTGGGCGGCGCAGGCCTCGGGCAGCCGGATGCCGAGGTAGAGGTCAGGCATCGCCGACCAGCTTGCGGGGGACGCCGCCGGAGGCCGGGTCGTAGTTCTTCGTCGACACCGGCGGAGCCCCCTCGGGCGGGGTCAAGCGCTCGAGCTCGGCGAGCGTGCGCCGGCCATCCTCGGGGTCGATGTCGGCCAGGCGCATGAGCCGGTCCCAGATGACCGGGAAGCGGGCGATGTTGACCGCCGGCTGCAGCAGGTTGGGCAGGTGGTTGAGCAGGTCGGCGAGCGGGTCGTCGGCGACGCCGAAGTGCTTGAGCCGGGGGTAGTCGTTCGGGTGCTGCGGGCCGTAGCTCAGGTCGAGCACCCGCTGAACCGAGCCACCGCCCGGGCGGGGTCGACCGGAGAGGGCGTCGCACCAGGTGTCGAGCACGCGCACGACGAGCTGGGTGAACGCGTCTTGCAGAACCTGCCCGACGTTGTAGCTGCCAGTGCCCGAGGTGCCGAGTTCGAGCATGTTGAGCAGGTACGCCGAGAGGATCTGCTCGTAGGCGAACCGCAGCACCGAGAGGATTCGCTCGGGGTTGAAGGCGTCCTGCCCGACGATCTCGACCCGGAACTCGGGACTGTCGAGCAGGTAGCTCGCTTCGCCGCCGGCGTACTGCTCCATCACGCTGACGAAGCGGTCGAACATGTCGTCGAAGTCGGCGTCCTGGTAGATCCCAGTGCCCGCCCGGCGGTCGATGGTCGCCTTCGGCACGCCAACGGCGTACTTCATAGCGCGGGCTGACGCCCGCAACCCAAGGGCGATACTCAACCGCTGACGGGAGAACGAACACGGCGCCGCTCGGGTAGAGGTCAGGTTGCGACATCCAACGACCACCCGAGGCGGCACCGTGAA
>JAUHYW010000090.1 GCA_030426085.1 bacterium
GGTGCTCCTCGGGGCTGGCCCGCAGCCAGATGACCACCGCGCGCTGTCGCAACAATTCGTACAGCTCGGCGTCGGTCACCACCGACCCGCCCAGCTCGATGACCGCCGGACCGGCCTCGGCCAGCACCACCTCCAGCGCCTCCCGCGCCAGCTCCCGGTAGTGATCCGCCCCGTGATACTCGAACACGTCCGCCAGGCGCATCCCCGCGCGGTCTTCGATGCGCCGGTCCAGCTCGACGAAGGGGCCGAGGCCGTCGAGGAAGTCGGCGAAGCTCGGGCAACGCTCGCGCAGGGCGGCATCGCGGAAGGCCAGGCGGAGCTGGAGCTCGCAGAGCTCGCCGCGGCGCGCGGTCAGGTCTTCCATCTCAATGAGCGGCTCGAGGCTGCGGGCGAGGCGGGGGAAGGTCTGGGCCCAGCTCGCCGCGAGGGCGACGTCGGCGGCGTCGAGCTTCGGGTGCCGGGTCTGAATGCGCAGCCGCTCCACACGGTCGGGCCGCGGGCTCGGCGGCCGGAGCCGGTGGCTCGGGTGGGGGCGCGGCGGGCGACGGGCGCGGCAGCGAGAGCGCCAGCGCGACGGCGGCGGCCAGGGGTCCGGCGCGCGCGCTCATGCCCCGGCCTCGTCATCCGGCATCACGACGGCCTCGGCCTCGATCTCGACCAGCCAATCGGGGTCGAGCAGCCCGCCCACGACCACCAGCGTCGTGACCGGCTGGATCGCCCCGAAGATCTGCCCGTGGGCCCGCGCGACGACGCTCCAGTCCTCGCGACGGGTCAGGTAGATGCGGGTCCGCACGACGTGCTCCATGCGCCCGCCGAGCGCCTCGACCGCCTCCTCGATGATCTGCAGACAGCGCCACGCCTGCCCGAAGGGGTCGCCCGGGGCGGCGGTGGCCCCCTTGGGCCCGATGGGCGCGGTGCCGGCGACGAGGATGCGGTCGCCGGTGCGCAGCGCCCGGCAGTAGCCGAACTGCTGCTCGTAGGGCGAAGCGGAGAAGTGACGGCGGCGGCTCATCGGGGCCTCCCAGCGGTCTGCGTCCCGCCCGTACCTTGTCCGGTTCCGCCCCCGGGATCAACGCCCAGGGCCGACGCAATGGCTGTCGGCGGCCGCGGGAGTGAGCTATGCTCGACCCCCGCCAGGAGGATCCCCCATCGACGCTTCATCGCCGCGCGCGCTCACCATCCTGCTCGTCGAGGACGACGACGAAGACGTGCTGTTGACCGAGCGGGCGCTCCTCCGCTCGGGGCTGCTCGACGCCCGCGTCGTGCGCGCCGCCCGCATGGGTGACATCCGCGCGCGGATCGAAGCCCACCCGCCCGATCTGGTGCTGCTCGACCTCACCCTGCCCGACTCGACCGGGCTCGATACGCTGGCCCAGGCCCGGCAGCTCTTCGACGGCACCCCGACCATCGTCCTGACCAGCATCGACGACGAGCGGCTGGGCATCGACGCCCTGCGAGCGGGGGCCGAGGACTACGTGCGCAAGGGCACCGGCGACATGGCCCGGCTCGATCGCACGTTGCGCTACGCCTTGGAGCGCAGTCAGTTCCGGGCGCGGGAGTACGGCGACGATCTGTACCACGCCAGCACCGGCCTGCCCGGCCGGGCGATCTTCACCGATCGTCTGGTCATGGCCTTCCGCCGGGCCGACGAGCGCAACGGGCGGGTGGTCGTCGGCCTCATCCGCTGCGACGCGCTGCCGCTGGTCGCCGACCGCCACGGGCCGCTGGCGGCCGATGTGTTCGAGCGGGCCCTGATCAAGCGGCTGATGCACGCGCTGGCGCTGACCGACTCGCTGGCGCTGCTCGGCTCGGGTGAGTACGGCTGCATCGTCGAGTCGCTGAGCGGTGAGGACGACCTCGAACAGGTGCGGCGCACGCTGACCGAGGCCGTCGCCGAGCAGATCCGCATGCCGACGCTCCAGTCCGGCACCGTGGAGCTGGATCCCCGCCCGCTCCGGCTGGGGCTGGCGCGCTATCCCGACCAGGGCCGGTCGATCCAGCTCGTGCTGGGAGCCGCCCTCTCCGACATGGCGCCGATCGGCCCCGGGGGGCCCCAGCGCTGAAGCCGGGTGTCGGGTCCGGCGCCCGGCTCGCGAAGAAATCGGAGAAAATCCGAAGAAACTGCGCAACAACGGCGCGCCTTGATCGATGGGGACTTCAGACACCCGATGATCGAGGCACGCTCATGAAGACCCTGCACCTGCTCCTGGACGACGCGCTGTGGAGCGACGTCTGCCGCGAGGCCGCCGCCCGCTCGGTGGACGCCGACGCGCTGATGGCCCATGTCCTCTCCACCCAGTTCACCTGCTGGTTGACGCCCGACGCGCCGGTGGACGCCGGTGATCCGATCCTGCGCCTGCGGCTGGCGCTCGCGGCCTACGAGGCCGTCGACGAGGGCATCACCCCCCAGTTCGAGCGGATGGCGGTGATGCTGGGGCAGCTCGCGCCCGACCCCGCCTCCGGCGCCGATCGCCTCGACCCGTGGGCCGGCGCGCTCGAGGCGGCCATCGCCGACGACGCGCGCGACCGCGTCGAGCGCCTGGAGCGCTGGCAGGCCGTCTTCCGCGCGGCCGAGCGCGCCCGCCGACGTCACCTGCACCGCGAGGCGGTCGATCGGTTCGCCGAGGCGGCCGCGCTGGTCGACGACAGCCCGATCCCGCTGATGCTGACGCTCGAGCGGCTGGCCCGCACCGAGCTGGTGCTCGGCAGCCCCGACGCGGCGGCGGGCCACGCTCGGCGGGCCCTCCAGCTCGCCCGCCTTCGGGAGATGCCGCTGGTCGAGGATCTGATCGATCTGGTCGAGGTGGTGGAGGCCGTCGCCGACGGGCACCCGGCGGTCCAACAGATCGTCGCCGGGCTCGTCGCGCTCGATCAGCAGGATCCGGGCGCGGCGACCGAGCGGCTGGCCGCGGGGGCGGCCGTGGCCCGGGAGAGCGGTCGGTCGGATTACGAGATGCGAGCCCGCGGCGCGCTGGCGGTGGTCCGCCTGGCGCTCGGCGCGGGCCGGGCGGCGGGGGTCGAGGCCCGGCGGGCCGCCGAGCTGGCCCGTTCGGCGGCGCTGGATGACCTGGGCGGGCTGCTCGAGGTCCTGGCCAACGCGGGTGAGACGATCGTGCCCGAGGGCCGCGCGGGGGACGCCGAAGCCCCCGAGGCGGCCGCCGCGCCCGAAGAGGCCGGGCTGTGCGAGGCGGTCAGTCCCGGGGCCAGGGATCGTCGTCGATCGGGGCGTTCGGATCGCGAGCCCCGTTGCGGATGAGCACATCGACGAGCTGCTCCATCAGCTCGATGTCGAGCTGCATGTCGATGTCGCCGAGGCCATCGTTGGCGCTGTCTTCGTAGTCGGCCACCGCGGCGATGAGGCCCCGCAACATCACGATCGCGCTCTCGCCGTCCCGCTCGAGGTGGAAGCTGTCGAGCGCGAGGGAGATGGCCACGTAGATGTTGAGCATCACGAAGCTCTTCTCGACGATGCGGTTGTCGAAGACGCCCTCCCGCAGCAGGATCTGGGGCTCCTCGTCGTAGGTCACCCGGACCGCCTGCTCGACGACGCGATCGGTGCCCGGCTCCCGGAAGCGCAGGTCGACCGCTGCGACCCGAGCCGCGCCCGGTTCGCGGGCGGGGTCGACGACCGGCATCAGCTCGACGAGCAGGGCCGATCCGCCGCCGCGCCGGGTGCCGCCCTCGCCGACGTCGTCGTGCGCCACCCGGTGGGCGAGGAAGACGCTGGGCACCGACAGCCCGCCGCCGCCGAGGTCGTCGTAGGCCCACAGCCGCGACCCGTAGGCCCGCACGACCCGGTAGTCGCTGCCCGGGGCCATGTTCAGCTCGACGTCGAAGGCCACCGGCACGGTGAAGTACGACAGCTCCTCGGTGAAGACCTCCTCCACCGCCGCGGCGTGCTCGACGAAGTAGTAGTTGCCGTCGCCCTGCTCGGCGAGGCCCCGCATCAGCGGCAGGTTGAAGTCGGTGCCCAGCCCGATGGTGGTCAGGCCGACGCCCTCCGAGTTGTAGATCCGCGACAGATCCAGGATGCGGTCGTCGTCGGTGATGCCCGCCGTCGCCCGGCCGTCGCTGAGCAGGATGAGCCGGTTCTGCCGCCCGCTGTCGTAGTGGGTGATGGCCTCCCGGTAGCCGGTCTCGAGCCCGTCGTGGATGTTCGTCGCCCCGCCCGCCGCCAGCCGCCGCACCGCGTCGTGCAGTGCGTTGCGCTGGCCGCGCAGCGGCGTCATGGGCTGAACCAGCCGAGCGTCGCTGCTGTATGAGACCAGGGCGAGCTGATCGTCGTCGTTCAGCGCGTTGATCATCTGCCCCAGCCCCTGCCGCACGAAGTCCAGCTTGCCCTCGCTGGTCATCGAGCCGGAGACGTCGACGACGACGGTGAGGCTCAGCGGCGGTCGCAGATCCGGATCGGCCACCAACGGCGAGTTCAAGCCGATCTGCAGCAGGGTGCAGTTGTTGCCGTTGATGAGGTTGCCCATGACGCCCAGCATGGCCTGGAGGCAGATCCGATCTCCGCAGTCCGGCTCGGGCAGCGGGGTGTGGTGCTCGGCGAAGAAGCCGGCGGCGTCGATGTCCTCGCTCGTCGGCACGATGCCGTCGTCCAGCAGCCGGCGGAAGTAGCCGATGTCCTGCGCGCCGCCGAGGTTGACGTTGGTGTTGCCCCGCGGCGGCTCGCCCCCGCCTTCGCCCTCGCCCTCGCCCTCGCCCTCGCCCTCGCCCTCACCGCCCCACTCCCCCTCGCCTTCGCCCTCACCGCCCCACTCACCTTCGCCCTCGCCCTCGCCACCCGGCTCGAAGCCCCCGCCTCCGGCGCCCCCGCTCCCGCCCACGCCGCCGCTGCCGCCGCCCACGCCCTGATCGGCGCCGGGCTCGACCCCGTCGCCGCTCAGGCCCATGTCGTCGCACCCCGTCAGACAGAGCCCGAGGCTCACCAGCGCCAGAAGCAACCCGGTATGAACTCGCATCGCGTGACCTCCCATCGTCAGTGGTTCGCACTATGGGCGGGGGTCGACATCTTTCAGCCGGGGCCGAGAATCCCGTCGTTCGTCCGCCGATGGCAGCAGGGCATTGAATCGACCCGGGCGGACCGGAATACTGCTCGAATGCATCCGCGGCGCCCTCCCGGCGCGAGGAGGTGAGATGAAGGCCTTCGTCACGGGCGGGAGCGGCTTCATCGGGCTGCACGTCGTCGAGCGGCTCGTCAAGCTCGGCGACGAGGTGACCTGCCTCGTCGCGCCCGACGCCGACATCGGGCCCCTCGAGGCGATGGGGGTCGGCTTGCGGTTGGGGCGGCTCTCCGATCCCGGCAGCTTCGCCGATCTGTGCCGCACCGTCGACGTCGTCTACCACCTCGAAGGCACCGACCGAGCCGCCGATCTCGACGCGCTGCGCCGCCTCAACGTGGGCGGCGTGGCCCGGGTCGCCGACGCCTGCGCCGCCGCTGCGACCCCGCCCGTCCTGCTCCTGCTGTCCTCCCTGGCCGCCGCCGGGCCGAGCGACGCCGAGATCCCTCGGGTGGAGAGCGATCCGCCGGCGCCGGTCTCGGATTACGGTCGCTCGAAGCTCGAGGGTGAAGGGGCGGCCCGCGAGCGCGCCGGCCGGGTGCCGACCACCGTGGTGCGGCCGCCGCTGGTCTTCGGGGAGCACGACCGGGAGACGCTGGAGCTGTTCCGGCTGGCCGATCGCGGCTGGAGCCTCGCGCCGGGGCTGTCGGCTCAGCGGCTCTCGCTGGTCTACGCCGCTGATCTGGCCCAGCTCGTGGTCGCCGCCGCCGAGCGGGGCGAGCGCCTGCCCCCGCCGGACACCGAGGCCGCGCCGGGGACCGGGATCTACTTCGCGGGGGACGATCATCGCCCGACGTTCGCCGATCTGGCGCAGCTCATCGGGGAGGCGGTCGGGCGAGGTCCGGTGCGGGTGGTGCCCGCGCCGCGACCGGTGGCGCTGGGCATCGCGGCGGTCGCGGGGGCCTACGCCCGGCTCAAGGGGCAGCCGGCGGCGTTGACCTTCGACAAGGCCCGGGAGGCCACCGCCGGCTCGTGGATGTGCTCGTCGTACAAGGCCCGCACGGCGCTGGGTCTCAAGTGGCGCATCCCGCTGACCCGTCGCCTGAGCGAGACGGCCGAGTGGTACCGGGAGGCCGGCTGGCTGTAGCCCTGGCCGTCGCCCGGATCAGGCCCGCCGCCGGCGGACCACGCGCAGCCCGATGAGCACCATCAGCCACGGGAGCTGGTTGATCAGCCGCACGATGGTCGGGCTGCGCCGGACGACGCCGGTGGACGCGATGGCGTCGCCCTCGCACGATCCGCCGCTCGACCCGCCCATGTCGTCGCCTTCGCAGCCCCCGCCCGACCCGCTCACGTCGTCGCCTTCACAGCCGCCGCCGTCGCTGCCGCTGTCCCAGTCGCTCGACGAGTCGGACTCCCAGTCGTCGCCCTCGCAGCCGCCGCTGTCGTCGTAGTCATCGTAGGCGTAGTCGTCGTACCCGTCATCGGCCGGGGCCCCCTCGATGGTCGTGTCGCAGCCGCCGTGCACCTCGGCCCCACCGGTGGGCCGGTGCCCGCCGGAGGCGCTGGTCGGCCCCCCGGTGATCCGGAGGTCCACATCCGACCACTGGCGGTGACTCATCGCCGCCCGGCTGTCGTACCAGATCGCCGACAGCGTCACCGTGATGTAGCCCGAGCGCCGCAGGACCCGCACCTGACCCGACTCGGGCACGTCGGCCGCGAAGCGCAACCGGCCGTCGGGCGCGTACTCCCGATAGGCCACCTCGACCGCCTGATCCCGGACCGATACGGTCTGGTCGAGCAGGAGCGCCGGCACGGTGACGAAGACCATCGACTCGCCGCCGGGCACGGTGCCGTTGAACGCGACGCGGACCTCGGCCTCGGACTCCACCAGCCCGCTCAGGCTGACCGAGCGGGTGGTCCGGCTGTCGGACCAGACCCCGCTGCCGGAGCCGCCGCCGCTCCAGGCGAGCATGAGCGGGCTGAGCAGCAGGAGCGCGAGTGGGCGGCGCATGGGATTCTCCGAGGGCGGGGGTGAGCAGGGCGCAGACCGGGCGGACGCGGGTCGGTCGGGGCTAGCAGAGACCGGGGAAAGTCGCCGTCGCGAGCCGAGCGAGAGGCCGTGGCCGGCAAGGCGCGACGCCGAAGGGGGCCGAGCCCTCGACCCGACGGGGCGACGGCCCGTTGCGCGGCGCGCAGCGCCAAGCATCCTGGAGGCAAGTCGAGAAGGAGCAACGCAGCAGGACGCGGCCTCTCGTTCGGCGCAGCAGGCGTACTTTCCCCGGGATCTGCTAGAAGTGGAAGGTCGTGGTCAGCCCGAACCGCATCTGGCCGATGGCGCCGTCGGTGTCGATGCCCGCGCTGCGGGTGACGAGATCCGGGCGATCCTCGGGGTGCCACGTGAGGTTGACCAGGGCGCCCAGGGAGAAGTGGTTGGTGAACCGGTACTGCACCCCGGCGTCGGCGAAGATGCTGAACAGATCCTCATCGACCCGCAGCGGGCGGCGGCCGTCGTAGTAGACGTCGGTGTACTGCATCGTCTCGCCGAGGCTGAGCTGCAGCATGGCCCGGAAGCGGTCGGTGATGGGCAGGTACATCCGGGCGCCGAGGGCCCACTCGGTCGAGGCGCAGTCGAGGGTCGGGGCGCCGAACGCGCTCGAGCCGTCGTAGGTCTGCTCGGCGACGCCGACCCGGCCGATGAAGTAGTAGGCCGGCTTCGACCCGGGGATGCGGCCGCCGAAGCCGAATGTGCCGCCGAGGGCCCGGCCGGAGTTGTCGTCCGCCCCCAGATCGGTCTGGAGGCCGGCGTCGACTTCGAAGATGAAGTGGTTGTCGGCCAGGGCGGGCGCGGCGGTCAGGGTGGTGAGGGCGAGGGCGAACAGCGCGATGCGAGGCTTCATGATGCGGGCTCCGATGAGGCGGTGAATCGACACGCCCTGCCTCGTTTGCAGGATGCGTTCCACGCCTCATCGGCCGACGGCGCGCGCCTTCGAGCCGGGGCGGCGGCGCGATCGTGCCTGCGAATCACGCCCGTGTGCCCCGGAGTGTGCCGCTGCCGCACGGTGCCCCGGATCAAGCCCGGCGGCGCCTCGCGGCCAGCAGCGCGAGCAGCGCGAGCCCCAGCACTCCGCGCCCGTCGTCGCTGCCCGGCGCGGCGGCGCAGCCGTCCTCGGCGACCTGACCGGCGCTGCCGACCCCGCCGTCGGGCAGCGGCCCGGGGTCCGGCTCGGGCTCGGCCGGCTCGGGCTCGCCGGGATCCCCCTCGGGATCGGGGCCCGGCTCGGGCGCCCCCGGCTCGGGCTCAGGCTCGGGCTCTGGCGCCGGTTCGGGCGTCGGCGGGATCTCGTCGGCATCGACGGCCTCCCACGCCACCGGCGGATCGCGAGGCAGCGGCTGGTCGGGGGCGTTGGTCACCCGATCGACGGGCGATTGCAGGTAGATCGCGCCGACCCGGTACAGCTCGTCGTCCGCCGCGCCGTCCAGGTGCAGCCACAGCCCGTCCACGACCCCTCGCCAGGCGGGGTGGCTCGACAGGTCGAGCACCTCGGCCCGCACCTCGGCCCCGCCGAACAACTCCCACTGCGCGCCCGCCTCCCCTTCGGCGCCCCGCCAGATCAGGCGGGCTCGATGGGCCCCGGGGGGCGCGTTCATCCACAACGTCAGCTCGGGCCACGCGTCGGCGTCGATCCGGGTCCACGGGGGCGAGGCCGCGCAGCCCGCGCCCATCCCCAGGCTGCCGTCGAGCCGCGCGCTCCAGCCGACCACCCCGCCCTCGGCGCACGCCCGCCAGCCCTCGGGCTCGCGCTCGTGGTCGAACAGCCAGTGATCCCGAGCCTGGAGCGCGACGACGCCCTCGGCCTGCCACCGATCGGCCTCGCCCGGTCGCCAGCCGGCCTGCGCGTGGAAGCCGTCGACGTTGGCCGCCCACGCCCGGACGAAGGCGGACGGGTCGAAGGCCGCCCCCGTCCCACGCAGCTCGATGACCACCCGCTTGGTCTCGCCGGCCCCGAAGGCATACATCGTCAGCTCGCCCGCGCGGCCCATCGCGTCCTTGGGCGGGTTCTCCGGCGCGCCGTCGGCGTCGTTGATCATCCAGGTCATGCCGTCCCGGGCCGGGTGATCCGTCTGGATGACGTAGTCCACCGGCTCGAGGGCGGGGTCGAACTCGAAGCCCAACCGCACCCCGCGCAGCGCCTGCCCCGCGCCGTTGTGCAGGCGCAGCCCCACCCGGAAGGTCGACCCGGCCGGCGCGTCGACCAGACCGGGGAAGGTGCCCGGGGCGTCGCCGACCCCGTCCATCCACTCGATGCGCACCGCGGTCGTGCCCGGATCGCCCGGCGGTTCGGGCTCCGGATCGGGCTCGGGATCCGGCTCGGGGTCGGGCGCCGGGCCATCGCCCCCCGCCGCGGCCAGGATGCGCCCGAAGGCGGCGAGCAGGTTCGCGCCGGGGCACGAGGTCTGCTGCCCGGGCCACTCCCGATGCCCCTTGACGCTGTCCCGGTTCAGCGGGATGCCATGGGTCTGGGACACCCAGCGCACGATGTTCACCGTCGTCTCGAACTGGGTGTCGAGCAGCGGCTGCTCCTCGAAGTTGCCGATGAGCGAGATGCCGACGTTGCCCGCGTTCTGCCCGCCGACGTGGGCCGCGGGCCGCCGCTCGTCGCGCCGCCCTTCGAACAGCTCGCCGGCCTGGCTGACGACGAAGTGGTAGCCGATGTCGCACCACCCGCGGCTGTCGATGTGGAACGCCTGCATCTGCCGCATGCGCGAGGCCCCGCCGGGGCCATCGTCGGCGGGCGAGGCGGTGTGGTGGATGCTCATCCGATACGGGTCGACGATGTTGCTGCAGATCAGGCCCGGGCTGCGGGCGCCCCACTGCTCGCGGCTGATGGTGCCCACCGGGCCCCGGGCCTGCTTGGGCGCGCCGTGGGCGCCTTCGACCGACAGATCACGGGTCAGCGGGGCGTCGGGCCGGGCGAGGACTTCGGGGTAGATCTCGACCACCGCCCCCGCGACGCCCGCCGCGCTCAGCTTCACCGCGTCCGCCGGGCGCTCCAGGATCAGCCGGGCGACCCCCAGCCCGCCCTCGCGCCAGGTGACGGTCATCGGGGCCGCGTCCCCGGTGACGCCGCCGCGGATCGGCTCGACCGCCAGCATCACCCGCTCGCCCGGTGCGCGGGCGTCGAAGCGTACGCCGATCTGGTGGATGGGCATCGCCTCGGGCCCGGCGAGCGCGATCGGCCCGTCGGCGAGCGCCGCCCCGTCCAGGGTGTATTGGAGCGCGCCGTGGTGGGCGTGCCCGTCGGTCCGCGGCGCGTGCGATCCGCCGGAGGGCGGCGCGCACGCGAGGCAGAGGCCGGCGAGCAGGGCGAAGGGCAGCGGTCGGGGGTCGATCATCGGCGCCTCGGGGGTCGGGTCGCGCCACATCGGGCGTGCGCCCGAGCATCGTGCGCCACGCGCGCCCGCCGGCTCAAGTGCCGGATACGGCATATCACCGACGCGGGAGATCGCCGCCTCACGGCGCCTCGCACGCGTCGGCGCTCACCGGGTTGCAGCGCTCGGGGGCGTCGTCGGCGAAGCGCAGCACGTCGGGGTAGTCGGTGCTGACCATGTGAGCCCCGCTGTCGAGGGCCACCGCGAACGTCTGGAGGTCGTCGGCCCGGGTGCGCACGAGGTAGCCCTCGGCGACGAAGCCCCGGGTGCCCTCGGCGCCCTCGACCGCGCCGTCGCGCAGCATCACCCCCGACCACGGCCTGTCGGGCCCGCCCGCGGGGAAGATCGCCCGCCCGGCCAGCGTGGGATCGGGCTCGACGTAGGCCGTCCGGCTCTCGCCGCTGTCGAGCAGCACGAACATCGCCCGCCCCCGCGCCGCGTGCAGCGACGGCCAGCCATCGGACAGCACCGCCGTGCGCAGATCGGGGTGCTCGCCCCGCACATCGTCGGGCGTCAGCAGCCGCCACGGCGCCACCGAGGCCCTGATCTCGGCCTCGAGCGTATCGTAGTGGTCGCGCACGAAGTGCGGGTCGAGGTCGTCCTTGGGCTCGACGAGCACGAAGACCGGGCCCTCGTCGGGGTTGTCGTTCAGCCAGTCATCGATCTCGCGCAGGCAGTCGACGAAGAGGTGGCACACGGTGAGATCGTCGACCACCGGCAGGTGATAGACCGCGAAGCCCTCCAGCTCGGGCCGCCAGTGCACGTCCAGTTCGAACTGGCGCACGCCCTGCGCCCCGAGCTGCTCGGAGAGCGGGCGGTGGGTGTAGTCCCACTCGTCGATCGTCGACGGGTTGGCGATGTGATAGCTGTTGTGGGTGCCGCGCACCTGGATGTGGCTCATGCGCCGCGCCGGCTCGGGGTCGACGCCCCGGTCGGGCGGGCGCCCGGGGAAGGCATCGGTCATGGCATCGGGCTGCGCGTCGGGCATGGCATCGACGGCGACGTCGGCCACAGCGTCGCCCATCGCCCCGGTCGCGGCATCGAGCGGCGCGCTGTCGACGGCCCCCGCGTCGCCGACGTCGACGCCCGCGTCGTCGCACCCGGCGAGCGCCCACACGATCAGAATCAGCCGGCCGATGCCCCGAACCATAGGGTCGCCTCCGCGGTCGATGGGGGTGTCTGCTCTCTCGCAGCATCACCGGTTCGACACGCAAACGCCACCCGCTCGGCACGACGTCAGGGTTTGGGGGTGCCCACCAACCACGTCGCCTGCACCGGCGGGCCGGGCAGCGGGGTCCGGCCGATGTCCCAGTCGAAGTCGTCGAGCCCGGCGGTCAGGGCCCGCAGCTCGTCGGGCTGATAGACCCGCAGGCACGAGACGAAGCCGTCCCACAGGCCGAGGAGCGGTACGAGCGGCAGCGCGTAGGTCAGCGGCACCCAGGCCCAGCGGAACGGGCGGATCAGCGGCACCATCCCCAGCACGAAGAGCGGGATGAACGGCAGCCCGACGAGGTTGAGCGGGCGGCGGTCGACCACCTCGAAGATCGCGATGGGCTGGCGCGAGCGGTGGGCGTCGGCCAGCACCGCCCGGGCCTGCGCCGGCCGCAGGTGGTGGAAGGCGTTGAACAGGGTGCGCAGGCCGCGCATGTCGGGCGGCACCGCGGTGGCGTCGACCGGCGACGGCTCGAAGGTCACCTGCCCGTCGGCGCCCTCGGCGGTGGCGGCCAGCATCGCGTGGTTCGGGTAGAGATCGGTGCAATGCACCGGCAGCGGCGTGCCGGCCTCGGCCAGCGCCCGGGCCATGCGGGCCGCCGGGAAGCCGCCCCCGCTGCACAGGTCGATCACCCGCTCGACGCCCGTGGCCCGGGCGGCGTCGATCACCTTGGGCATCAGCGGCGCGAGCATGTCGGTCTTGCGCATGACCGTCGAGATGTAGCCGGTCATCGCGTCCCGCAGGACCGCCGGGCACCAGCTCTGATCCTCGAACTCGAAGGCGTGCACCCGCTTCATCGGCGTCCTCCTCGGGCGCCGCCTCGTCGGACGGCGTCCGGTCACGATATCAGCCGCGGGGCGTCGCGCGCGGGCAATCGACGGGGCTCAGCCGGCGAGCAGCCGCAGGGGGAAGCCGCTGTCGACGAGCGACGCGGGCAGGATGGGCTCGCCGTCGGCCTCGAGCCGGAAGCGGGCGATGTCGTCGGCGAGGCGCGGGCCCCCGTCGAAGGGCGCGGTGCCTCGCCAGATCAGGGACAGCCACAAGCGGTCGGCGTCGATGGACACCGTGTCGAGGCGCAGGGGCACCGCTCGCAGCGGCTGGTGGCTGCACCCCCACCGGATCGCCGGGGTGACATCGGGCAGGCGGAAGCGCAGCTCGCGCTGATCGGGGCGGACATGGCCGATGACCACCGGCGCCCCGGGGGGCAGGTCGTCGAGCTGCTGATCGTCGGGCGCGACGTTGTGCACCCGGGGATCG
This sequence comes from bacterium, assembly GCA_030426085.1. Classification (GTDB taxonomy): domain Bacteria; phylum Myxococcota_A; class Bradymonadia; order UBA7976; family UBA1532; genus JACKDM01. The sequence continues at coordinate 12,907 of JAUHYW010000090.1, forward strand.
GCCGGGCGCAGCTTCGGCATGACGCCGGTGGTGGCCTCCATCCAGGCGGCGACCCGGGGATCGAGCCCCCCGCGGCCGGCCCGGGGCTGCCAGTGCATGGGCACGGGGCCGACGCCGAACGGGCGGCGGGCGTCGTCGAGGTCGCCGGCCTGCGCCGCCAGCTCGTCGACCTGGAGCGGCCGCCGGGGATCCTCGATGTTGGGCATGGGCAGCGTCAGCTCGGCCGGCGGCGCGCCGGGCGGGGCGCGCAGGCCGAAGCCGGCGCCCACCGGGTTGTGGGGGTGGGCGACCTCGACGTCACCGTAGCGGGCAACCCCGCCGTAGCTCCGGGTCCAGCACAGGGGCATGGCGTCGAACGGGCGCGGCTTCGAGATCCGGGCCCGCCCCGCGCCCGCCGGCAGCCAGGCCCGCCGATCGCCGACCACCAGCACCCGCTTGTCCAGCGGGCCCACCCGCAGGCCGACCTCGCAGGCGGTCGCCTGCCCCCCCGGGGGGTGGCAGTGCCCTCGCAGCAGGACGTCGACGGCGGCCTTGGGCGGGCCGAGCTCTCCGGCGGCGAGGAGCGGGCTCGCCAGGGGGTCGTCGGGATCGGCGTAGACGTCGGCCAGCACCAGGGGCGGTTGCAGGCCCGGCGCCTCGCAGGGGCCGTCGGGCACGATGCGGTAGCTGCGCTTGACGACGAGGTGCATGCCGACGATGCCGGCCGGCGTGCAGTCGGGCAGCGGCTGGACCAGGTAGCTGGCGTGGCGGACGAAGGCCCGGGTCATGGCCGCCTGCTCAGGCGACGTGCAGCGGCGGCGAGGTCGAGACCGCGGGCCCCCGGCGGGCGGTGAAGCACCACGCGCGATCGGGGGTGTCGCCGGGCACTCGCCACCGAGCGTGGATCCGGTCACCGTCGCTCCTGGCCTCGAGGATCGCCGCCACGGTGGCCGATCCCAGGGGGTGCACCTCGACCTCGACCGACTCGCCCGGGGGCACGCCGTCCACGTCGGCGAGCAGCTCCACATCGAGCGGCGCGCGCACCGGCCCGGCGGGCGTTTCTCCCTCGACCTGCCATCGGGCGCGCACGATGGCCACCGCAGGCGACGGCGGGGGCGGGGCGGCCGGCCGTCGACGGTCGGCCTCGAGCGGCGGTGGAGCGGCCGGCGGGGGCGACGGGGACCGTCGGCGGCGGTCGAGTCGCTCCACGCGCGCCTCGAGGGCGGTGAGCCGCGCTTCGGGATCGCGCTGGGGATCGATCGCCCCCACCAGGCCGTCGACGACGGCGCAGGCGTCGTCGAGGCGGGCCTCCCACTGCGCGAGCCGCGCGTCGAGCAGGCTGGCCTTGCGGCGGATGAGCTCGACCTCGGCCAGCAATTCCAGCAGGCGCTCGTCGGTCGGTGGCGACGGGGGAGGAATGGGCCCGGGTTCTGCCTCGTTCATGTCAGCACGGTGGCTCGCGCCGGGCCGGGCGTCAAGGGTATTCGACACATCGGAGTGATGCCGATGGCAGGAGCCGAGGGTGCCACCCGCCTCGGGCATGTCATCCGGCCCGCGCGGCCCCCCGCTCGGGCGCCCGTCGCGGATCATCCGCGCGCCGCGCGCGCCGGGCGCGATTGGCAGCGCCAGGGCCGGCGGGTTAATCTCCGGCCCCCGGCATCAGCACAGGAGCCCCCCGTGAACGCCGTCTCCGTCTCCGTCGCCCTGGCCGATGGCCGCCTGATGATCCGCGCCGAGTCCGATGGGGGCGGCGGCGTGCGGACCGCGGACGCCGCCGCGCCGGTGCCGCCCCCGGAGTTGATCGACGACCTCCTCCGCCCGGTGCGGGCCGGCCACGGCTCGGCCAGCCGCCTGGGGCACCTGCTGGGCGAGATCCTGTTCGCTGGCGAGGTCGGCGGGCTTCTGCGCGGGGCGCTGGCCAAGGGCGATCCGGTGGTGCTGCTGTCGACCGATGGCGAGCGCGCCGACTGGCCGTGGGAGCTGGCCAGCGATCCCGACACCGGGGCCCGCCCGGCGCTCGACGGCGGGGGCATGGCCCGGGTCGGCGGGCGGCCGTGGTCCGGCCCGGGGGTGCTGCCCCGGGGCGTGCTGGCGATCCCGACCCTCGCCGGCGGCCCCCGGCGGGACGCGGTCCTGGCGTCGACCCGCCGGCTGGTGCGCAAGACCGAGCTGGACGTCTTCCCGGCCGATCCGGTGACCGGGCCCGGCCTGCGCCGCATCCTGGAGCACGGCGCGGCGCTGGTGCACGTCGAGGGCGTCGGCCCCGGGGCCCGCATCCTGCTCGACGACGGCCCGGTGCCCGCCGATCGGCTGGGGGTCGACAACCGCTGCTGGTTGGTGGTGCTCGGGGGCACCGAGACCAACCTCGACAGCGGTCGGCGGCTGCGGGAGTCGGGCGCGGCGATGGTGCTGGCTCATCAGGTCGAGCTGCGGCCGCATCAGACCGCGGCCATCGACCGCGAGCTGTACCGGGCGCTGGCCGAAGGCACCCCGGTGATCGAGGCGCTGGCCCGGGTGCGACAGGCGCTGGCGACGACCGAGGGCGACAAGAGCGGCGCCTGGGCCGCGCCGGTGCTGTGGACCGCCCCCGGCGAGGAGAACCCCATCGGGATGGCCTTCCCCCCGCCGATGACCCGGGCCCCGGCGCCGGTCGGGCTCGACGGCGCGGTGAGCAGCCCGGCGCAGCTCCCCTACCCCGATCTGGCCGGGCCGCCGGGCCACCCGATCCCGGCGCCGATCTTCATCCACGAGACCATCCGCCGGCTGCACGCGGGCGATGACGGGGCCCAGGACGGCCGGGCGGCGACGATGCGGGCGCTGGCCGGGCGGCTGACGGCCGAGCCGTCCGATCTGCGCTCGGGGCCGTCGGCGATGACCGACAAGTTGATCGACGCGATCAGCCGCCCCGACGGGCCCCTGGAGCGCCCCGAGGGCTTCGGGGAGCGGCTGGCCCGAGTCGCCGAGCAGAGCGCCGTCCACCCCGACACGGTGCGCGAGGCGGCCCACGCGCTGCTCGTCTCGCCGGTGGTGTGCCTGGTGGCGCCCCCGGGTGGCGGCGGCGAGCGGCTGGCCCGCCTGCTGTGCGAGACCTTGTTCGACCGCCACCCCCACCTCGCCCGGGGCGCGCACGGCGCGTTGAACGACGGGCCGCGCCGGGGCGAGGCGGGCGTGTTGACCGCCGGGGGCTGGCTCTATCGCACCGCGGCGCTCAACTGGCGGCGGGACGAGCTGGATCCGCTGCGCCCCGATCAGCCGGCGCCGCGCAGCCGCATCCCGCTGGTGGTCGAGCAGCCGGGCGGGCGGGGGCACGCGATCCGCCGGGGGGCGTGGCTGGTGCTGACCGACGGCGAGCGGACCCCGCCCGATGCGCTGAGCGCGGCGGCGGGCGCGGTCGAGGCCGGTCTGCTGAGCGGCCTCAACCCCGACGCGGCGCTGTATCGGCTGCCGGTGCCGGCCGACTTCCGGCTGCTGGTGGCGGCGGCCCACCCGCTCGAGGCGCTGCCGCCGACGGTGCCCCACGTCGCGCTGCGTCGGGCGGCCGATCCGGCGGTGCTGCGGGCCCGGTGGCTGGCCGAGGCCCGTCACCGCCCGGGCCCGGCCCGGGACGAGGCGGGGGCGATGGCCCGGGGGGCGATGGCCGATCAACTCTGGCGCATCTTGCAGGTGGTCGAGCTGGTCACCGCGCTGCCGGCCGATCTCGGCGGCGGCGTGCTGCGCCACACCATCGCCCGGGGGGGCACGTCCGAGGCGCTCGACGAGGCGCTGCAAGTGCTGCTCACCCGCCACCTCGTCGTGCTCAGCGCCGATCGCTTCGCCGTGCTGCGGGCGGGCCTGAGCGGCGACGGGGCCGAGCTGCTGCGGGCGGTCGCTCAGGCGGCGCGGCGGGGGGACGTGCGCCCGGGCATGGCCCTGGCCGATGTGTTCGGGGTCGAGGCCGCGCTCGACCCCGAGTCGCTGGCCACCCAGGTGGCCGGGTGGCGCGATCTCCCGCTGTCGTTGCCCGACCGCTCGGACGCCGAGCAGCTCCTGCGCCGGCTCGTTCGCCAGCGCGCGCTGTGAGGCGGCCGACGGGGCTCGCGCTCGCGCTCGCCGGCGTGGCGCTCGGCGGCTGTCAGCCGATCGACGAGCCGGCGTGTGGGACGGGCCCGACGCTGCTCGAGACGACGATCCGCAGTGAGGCCGACGGGCGGGTGACCCTGCGCACGACCCGCAGCGGATCCGGGGGCGGCGGGACGCTGGTGCGGGTCGAGGATCTCGAAGGCCGCCTGCTGTCGCTCGACGAGGCGCCGCCCCTCGAAGGCGCGCCCCCGGGCAGCGCCGTGCGCTCGATTTTGCTGCGGCGGGACGACGAAGGCCGGCTGGTCGAGGCGTTCGTGATCCACCTCGACGTCGGCGGCCGCCCGGTGACGAGCTGGCAGGTGGCGCTGAGCTACGCCGCCGACGGTCGGCCGGCCCGCGTCGAGGCGGCCGGTCAGCCGCCGAACCGGGTCGCGGTGCACGACCTCGTCGGCACGCTCGAGCCCGGCCCCTCCGACGGCGAGCTGGCGTGGATGCTGCCGCTGCCCGGGGCCGATCTGGTCGGGCCGCTGCCGGCGGACGTCGACACCATCATCCTGGCCCGTCCCCGGGGGCTGCCGCTGCTGATGACGGGCGACCTGACCCCCATCGACGGCGGCGTGCGGGCGGATTGGGTGGTGGGCGGCGACGGGTTCGAGCTGCCGTTGCGGGTCGAGCACGTCGCCGACGCCGATGGCTGGACCCGGACCTGGATCGGCGACGACGTCCTGCGGACGGCCAGCGTTGGTTGGAGCCGCTTCGGCGATGTCCCGGGCGACGGTGATCTCGTGTGGCGGCTGGAGGGCGCCGAGTATCAGCGGCGCACCCGGCGCACCGAGGACCGCCCCGGCGGCACCCGACAGAGCGTGACCGTCCAGCTCGACGGTCGGCTGGCCGAGCGCTGGCTGACCGACACCATCGGCGAGACGGTCGAGCGCCGCATCGACCGCGACGGAGACGGACAGGACGACGAGATCCGGGTGCACCTGCCGGCCGGCGAGGGCCGCACGCTGGATGTCATCGACGTGCCGCCGTTCGGGCCGATCGACCTGTATCGCTTCGTCGAGGTCGAGGGGGACGTGCGCCGCACGCACACGGTCGCGGCGCCGTCGGGGGGTCAGCTCTGCGCGGTGGAGGGGGGCCCGGTCACGCTGGAAGGCGAGACCGGCGCCCGGCGGGTGAACGGGGTGCCGGAGGGGCTGCCCGACCCGCCGCCGCGGGCGGAGTCGGACGGGGGCCTGCCCTGAGGCTCACTTCTTCGCGAGGCTCTTGCAGGCGGCGATGGCGTTGGCCATCTGCTCGGGGCTTGAGGCGGTGGTCTCGCACTTGTAGGCCTTGCCGTCGATGGTGCGCAGCGACTTGACCCAGTAGTTGGTGCCCATGCCGCCCTTGTTCTGGGCCGAGAAGAGCCAGCCGTCGGCCAGGGTCTCCTCCTTGACGTTCTCCACGCCGTCGTAGGTGTCCTTCATGTCCTTGACGGCGGCGGCCATGTCCTTGGGGTAGTCGTCGCCGGCCTCGCCGACCGTGACCACCAGGCCCGGGCCCTGAAGCATCTGGTTGCCCATCATCTCGCTGACGTTGGTGCCCTCCGGCGCGGTGGCCTTCAGCCCGAACGCGGTGATGTCGACCATCGGGGCGGCGGCCTTCTCGGGGGCCTTCTCGGCGGCCTTCTCCGGAGCCTTCTCGGCGGCCTTCTCCGGGGCCTTCTCGGTGGCAGGCGCCTTCTCGCCTTCGGCGGGCGCGTCCTTCTTGCCGCAGCCGGTCACGGCGAGGGCGAGGCACAGGGTCGACAGCAGCGAAATCATCTTCATGGGTATGTCTCCATGCACGAGGTGTCGGATCTATGGCGCAACGATCGGTGAAGCGCAACTTCCTCGAATCGCACCGCCCGAGCCGTCAACCGGCGGGCCCGTCCAGCTCGGGGTAGTCCCGGAAGATACCCTGGCGGTTGAACGGCAGCCGCCGGGGCGAGGCGAGGTAGTCGGCCAGCCGCTCGGCGATCCGATCCCGCAGGGCCAGCGAGCGGGGGACGTCGCCTCGCACGTCGGCGAAGGCCCGGGGGAAGGCGAAGGCCAACCCTTCGACGAGCTGGAAATACGACAGATCGGCCGAGGTACACCCGTCACCCACCAGCCAGCCGGCGTCGCCGATCGCCGCCTCGAAGTAACGCAGCCAGCGGCGCATGCGGTGCTCGCGGAAGAACTGCGCCCGGATCTTCGCCGCCTGCAGGTGGTCTTCGTAGACGAAGCCGCTGCCCAGCGGGTGGTGGGTGTCGTGCACCTCGTCGACCACGTCGCCGATGGTGAGCTGGAGTTGGTTGGCCCACACCCGCCCGGTCTCGTCCTTCGGGGCCAGCCCCAGCCGGGGGGCGAGGTGGCTCACGATGTTCGGCATCTGGGCGATGACCCGCCTCTCGTGCAGCAGGATCGGCGCGGCGAACGGCGTCGGGCCGGGCACATGGCCCTGGGTGTAGCGGAGGATGGCCTCGACCCCTCCGCCCTGCTCGACCGGCTGGCGGGCGAGATCGAGGTAGGCGGTGCCGGTCGCCTCGAACAGCAGCCGCACGAACTCGCCGCGGCCCTGGAGCATGGGCCAGTAGATGAGGGTGAACGCTGGATCTGCCATGGGGCCGGTCTCCCGGTGGTGTGGGTGGGGCGTACCGGACCCGCCCGCGGGCCGTCAATCGAGCCAGTGGGCGAACGCGTCGAGGCGGTGGAAGTCGGGCTGGGGGCCGGGCGCGGGGTGGGCCGCCAGGTAGCGCCGATCGGCGCCCGCGCCGTGGATCGCGAACGCGTTGATCGACCACGGCCGGGGCGGCAGCACCGCGGGGTCCAGCCGGGCGTCGGCCTGCCATCGGGTCTCGGTGTGGCTCACCGAGACCGCCAGCGGCAACCCCTCGGCCACCGGGCGGCGGCGCCCCTCGAGGCGCAGCACGAGGTGGTGCCCCAGGGGCCCGATCTCGATCTCGATGTAGCGCTCGTCGGGGCCGAGCACGAAGACCTCGACCACCTCGAAGTTCCACAGGCCGGGGGTCGGGCCGGGCTGCATCGGGGGCGGCGGATCGTCGTGTCGGGGGGCGTCGATGGCGATGTGCAGGCCGTCCGGGCGCCACTCGAGCGCCACGGTGGCCCGCTCGGCCTCGGGGATGGGCTCGCCGTCCCACGTCGCGGCGATGTGCAGGGTGGCGCGGGTCATCGGCTCCCCTCCCCCGGCGCGATCCAGTCGGGCGCGTCGAGCCGGTCTTGCAGCGCGGCGTAGAACCGCCCCAGGTGCACCCCGTCGAGCAGCGCGTGGTGGGCCTCGATCGAGACCGGCATCACCTCCCGGCCGCCGTCGCCCCGCTCGGGGCTCGCCCGGCCCAAGGCGACCTTGGGCACGCTGTCTTCGAGGCCCAGCCGACGGGCGTGGCGGATGGCGGTGAACCGGACCCACGGCAGGACGGTGCCGTGCACGACCCCGTCGTCTTCGGGGCGGTCGTCCATCGTGACCCCCGGACGGGCCCGGGCCTCGGCGATGACCGCCCGGGCGCCCTCGACGAAGGCGGGGAAGTCACTCGCCGGGGGCAGGTACACGAAGGCGAAGGTCTCGGGCCCGGTGTCGACGGTGGTGGCCACCCGGATCTCGTCGTGCACCACGACCCGCTCGCCGCGGATCCGATAGCGCAACGGCTCGACCGCGTTGGCCGCCCGATAGACCGCGTACCACGTCGCCAGCGAGAACGAGGCCCCGGCCCCCCGGCACGCGGCGCGCAGAGCGGTGACGTCGACCTCGGCCGTCAGCCCGAAGAACGGCAGATCATAGCCCCGGAAGAACGCATACTGCGCCCGTCGGGACCAGCTTTCGAGATCGAGCTCGCGCGGCATCGACGCCTCTCGGCCGGTGGCGTGCCGCGAGGGTATCCCATCCGCGCGCCGGGATCAGCCGCCATCGCGGGCCCGACGACGCTGGGGTATGCTGCGCCATGCGTCGCGATCCAACCGGTCTGCCCGGTCTCCCCGATCTGCACCGTCACCTCGACGGCTCGTTGCGCCCGGCCACGCTCGTCGATCTGGCCCGCGAGGCGGGCGTGGCGCTGCCCGACGACATCCGCTTCACGCCGGGCATGGGGCTGCCCGAGGCGCTGGCTCGCTTCGCGACGACGCTCGGGTGCTTGCAGCGGCCGGACGCCGTGGCTCGGGTGGCCGACGAGATGTGCCTCGACGCGGCGGCCGAAGGCGTCACGACCCTCGAGATCCGGTTCGCCCCCCACCTGCACCTGAAGGGCGGGGCCTCGCTGGCGGACGTGGTCGACGCCGCGCTGGAAGGCGTCGGCGGGCGGGCGGGGCTGATCCTGTGCGCGCTCTACGGCGACGACCCGGCGCTGGTCCGGGCGCTCGTCGAGGTGGGGCGCGGCCGGGCGGCGGGCCTCGATCTGGCCGGCGGGCCGGCCTCCGATCATCGCTGGGGCATGGCCGACTACGCCGGGCCGTTCGCCGCCGCCCGTGCGGCTGGGATGGGGATCACCGTGCACGCCGGCGAGGGGCGCCCCGCGCGCGAGATCGCGATGGCCATCGATCGGCTGGGCGCGCAGCGCATCGGGCACGGCACGACGCTGCTCGACGATCCGAAGCTGGTCGAGCGGGTCATCGCGGAAGGCATCGTGATCGAGGCCTGTCCGACGTCGAACGTGCACACCGGGGCCATCGCCCGCGTCGAGGACCACCCTCTGCCCCGGTGGCTGGCGCTGGGCGTGCGGGCGTGCATCAACGCCGACAATACGCTGCTGTCGGACGTCACCGGCGCCGAGGAGCACCGCCGCGCCGGGCGGATACCGGGCATGACCCCCGCGCTGCTCGAGGCCGCGATCGTGAACGGACACCGGGCGGCCTTCGGTCGAGTCCGATGATGTGATGAGTCATATGGGAACGACGACCATTCCGATGACAGTCATGGCATCCAGCGTGCGGGGCGCGCGCCCGGCCGACGCGCCGGCCATCGCCGCGATCTACGACGCGGCCGTCGCCCGGGGCGGCATGACGCTCGACACCCACCCGATCACCGCGACGCTGTACGCCGAGCAGATGGCCGCGTCCGATCATCTGCTGCTCGTCGTCGAGGTCGCGGGTCGGGTGCGCGCCTGGGGCCGCCTGGTCCCGTGGTCTGCCAAACACGGCTATCGGTCCAGCGCCGAGGCGTCGGTCTTCGTGGCGTTGGACGCGGTGCGGCAGGGCCACGGCCTCCGGCTGCTCAACGCCCTGGTCGAGGCGGCGCCCGGCCTTGGCTATCACCACATCGTCGGGCGGGTCTGGACCGAGAACACCAGCTCGCTCGCGATCTGCCTCGAGGCCGGGTTCGAGCAGGTCGGCGTGCAGCGGGAAGTCGGCCGGGTCGGCGGGCGGTGGGTCGATGTCACCATCTTGCAGCGCATCGTGCCGAGCGACACCCCACCCGCCTGATCGGGGCCGTCCGGATCAGAAGTGCACCCCGACGGTCAGCATCACCGCCCGGGTCAGCAGCAGGTTGTCCTCGTTGGTGTAGGGCGCCTGCTCGGTGTTGCCGATGTTGGCCAGCCCGTGGCTGTAGTTGAGCGTGGCCGAGGCCATCAGCCCCCGGCTGCGGCTGAGCGCGAAGAACGCCCCGCCGCCGATGTTGAGCCCGTAGTCGATAGTGCCGAAGGCGTCGTCGAACGCGGTCGACTTGGCCCCGTCCGAGGTCGCGTCGACCCCGAAGATGCCCGCCAGGAAGCCGCCCCCGGAGAGATACAGCGTCGCGAACGGGTTGAGCGTGTAGCGGATGAGCAGCGCCGCCTCGACCTCGACGGTGGTCAGGCTGACTTCGATATCGCCCGGCCCCTCGGGCGCGGCGCCCTTGCCGTGGTAGCGCAGCCCGCCGCGATACGAGAGGAAGCGGTTGATCGCCTTGTCGTAGTAGACCCCGGCGGCCAGCCCGTAGACCGAGCCGAAGTCCTGGACGGCGGGCCCATCGGGTGCGCTCAAGCAATCGCACTCGAAGTACGACAGGCTGCCGCCGACGTGCAGCCCGATCACGCCCTTGTCGAGCAGCTTCTCCACCACCGGCCGGGTGTCACGCTTCTTCGTGCGGCGCGTGCTGCGCTTGCTCGTCCGCTTGGTGACGGTCTTCTTCTTGGTGGTGCTCTTCTTCTTGGTGGTCGACTTCTTCTTGGTGCTCGTCCCGCCCCGCTTCTTCTGGGTCGCCGCGCTCGATTCGGTGCTCGGCGGTGCGTCGGCGAGGGCCGGGGCGGAAGCCAGGAGCAGGCAGGTCAGGCCGATCAGGGGCGTGATGCGCATGGGAACTCCAAGGGACGGGGTCGGATTCGGCGCCAGGATGGCCAGCCGGGCGCGGCGACGCAAGCCCGATTGCGGCATTCGATGCCCGGTCAGAAGTGCACCCCGATCGTGCCCGACAGCGACTGTGTGTGCAGCGACTCGTTCCGGTCGGGGCGGGTGACGCCCGGGGGCTCGCCGATATGGGTCAGGCCATAGTCGACCCAGATCGCGACCGACCACAGCCACGAGCGGCCGCGGCCCGGGGAGAACGCCAGCATCAGGCCGCCGGTGAGCCCCGCCTCGCCGTCGGCGTAGTCGCTCTGGCGGCTGTAGGCCGCGCGTCGGATCCCGTCGACCTCGCCGTCGACGTCGAGGATGGCCGACGCGAAGCCGCCGACCCCGATGAGCAGCGTCATGTAGTCCCACGGGGTGAGGTAGAGCGCGGCGCCGAGCTGGAGCCGGGCCGACAGCAGCTCGATGTGGGCGTCGGCCCCGTCGACCGCGTAGGACAACGTCTTCTGCCCGATGCGGCCGGCGACCCGCCACGAGAAGTGTTCGTGAAACGCCCGATCGTAGCTCAGCCCGAGGACGAAGCCGCCGCCGCCCTCCTCGGCGAGCGGCATGCAATCGCAGTCGAAGCCGCCGCTCTCGATGCCGAACTCGACGCCGACGACGCCCTCTTCGAGCAGCGGCACGACGATCGGGCGATCGTTGTCGAAGCCGAGGTTCGGGACGACGAAGGCCGAGGCCGGCGACGCGGCCAGCCCGACCGCGGCTGCGACGAGTATGCGCTTCATGGTTCCCCCACCGCACGGACAGAGGATAGCGCACCCGGGACGTCGGCCACGACCGGGCCTCAGCGGGCGGCGGTCGCGCCCCGGGCCACCTCGACGACGAGCTCCTGCTTGAGCAGCTTGACCATCTGCTCGGCGATGGCCCGGAACCGCTCGTACTCCGCCGCCGCCACCCGCTCACAGCGGAACTGCACCCGCTGCTCGGCCTTGATCGACCCCCCCTCGGCCCCGACGCTGCGCACCAGCGTCAGGCAGTCGCCGACGACCTCGCCCGAGGCCGGCAGCCGCTTGATGCGGGCGCCGGGGGGCAGCTCCAGATCGACGCTCCACTCCAGCGTGCGGGGGGCGCCGAGCAGCACCGGGTGCCGCCGCTCGGCGACGGTGAAGTAGGCCTCGGGGCTCCACCCGATGGGCAGCGGCATGCGCAGCTCGCGCCCCTCGCGGCGGCCGACCGACGTCGCGGCCAGCTCGAGCCGCACCCGGGCCGGCTCGCGGATCGACTCGACCTGGAGCGGGGTCGCGCCCAGCAGCCGCCCCCCGGGAAAGGCCCGGGCGACGACCTGCCGGCTGAGGAGCTGGGCCAGCGTCTCGGGGTTGCGGGCGCTCTTGCGCAGCACCGATCCCACCCGCCCGTGGCCGATGAGGGCCATCTCGCCGGTCACCGCGCCGTCGGCGTCGATGCTGGCCGCCAGCTCGGCCCGGGTCACGTCGGCCGCCGGAGCCTGATACGGGATCTGGCGCCAGGTGTGGGTCTGCCCGACGGGATCGTAGACCAGCGACCAGGTGCCCTGGTCGTCGTGGCGCAGCACGTCCACGTCGAGGGCGTCGACGGTCGGATCGTAGAACCGGCCCTCGTCGATGCCCGGCTGCTGGGGCACGTACACGATCGCGTGGTTGAACTGCTGCATCGGCACGTCGCGCCGCACCGGGCCCGCGTCGCGGGTGCGCACCAGCGCGTAGTGCACCTCGACCCCGGCCATGCGGGCCAGGGTGATGAAGAGCACCGCCTTGTCCTTGCAGTCGCCGTACTGCCGGGCGACCACCACCGGCGCCGCGTGGGGCTTCACCCCGGCGATCGTGCGCTCGTAGTCCTGCTGATAGCGGATGTTCTCGATGAGGTAGGTGTGGATGCGGCGGATCTTCTCCAGCGGGGTCTCGGCCCCGGCGAGCAGATCCTCGGCCAGCGCCTCGAGATCGGGGCTCTCGCGGAAGACGTCGACGAGCAGCGCCTGCTCCCAGGTCCAGTACAGATCCCAGTCGGGCACGGTGCTGACGATCACATGGGCCGCGACCTCGGCCATCGTCGGCATGTTGGGCTCGGCCACCACCGGCGGCATGTCGGTGGCGCTCCACTCGATGCGCACCTGATCGCCGACCGCCCGCTCGGCGCGCTGGACCGCCGGTGAGCGATCCTCGTTGAGCGTGGTGCCCTTCGGCGCATACAGCAGCCACCGGGCGGCGCGGACGTGGGTGCCCGGGCCCTGGAACCACCACTGGCGCGAGATGTGACCGGCGAGGTAGCCGTCGGGGCGCTCGTCGATGCGGTATTGCAGCACCACCGTCGTGCCCACGCCGAGCTGGCGGAAGCGCACCGTGCGCCCCCGGATCGACGACGCCTCGACCCGCCGCCCGGCGGGATCGACCGCGTAGGCGTGCAGCAGGCGGTGCCGGCCGCCGCTGCGGATCTTCATCCGGGTGAGCCGATCGCGCCCGGCCTGGTTGATGGCGTGGGCCACCATCGTCACGACGTTCTGGGCGCTGCCGTCGGCCCCGAGGCGGGTCACCTCGTCGTCGAGCAGGTACAGCACGTCGGCCCCGGCGTCGGGCTTCACGTCCTCCCGGGTGGCCACGATCGCGTCGAGCGCCTCTTGATCGGGCACCTCGGCGATCCACGGCCCCTCCTCGGCCGGCGCCAGCCACGCGATGCGGTTGGCGATGCTCTCGTTCTCCGGATCACGGGCCAGCGCCTCTTTGTAGAGGCTCACCGCGTGGGCCGTCTCGCCCGCTTGCAGCGCCAGCCGACCCAGCTTGCGATAGCCCGACGGCGCGGTCGGCGCCAGCTCGACCAGCCGGCGCAGCGCGGCCTCGGCGCCCGCCCGATCGCCCGCCCGGCGGCGGACCTCGGCCAGGCGGCTCCAGCTCGAGCGGGTCGCAGGGTAGGCCTCGACGAGCTGTCGGGCGAGGCGGGTGCCGGTCTCGTAGTCGTCATTGCCCTGGGCCAGCCACTGGAGGCTGCGCAGCGCCCGGGCGTCGTAGGGCACCGCGTCGCGGATGCGGCGATAGACCGCCTCGGCCCGGGGGTAGAACCGCAGCTCTTCGAGGCAGTCGGCCCGCTCGAACAGCAGCGAGTGCCAGCCGGGCCAGCGATCGGCCGCCTCGTCGAGCAGCGCGCAGCGCTCCTCGTGCCAGCCTTCGTCCTTCAGCAGCCGGGCGAGGGCCAGCGTCGCCCCCGGGCGGTCGGGCTTCGCGGCGCGCAGCTCGACGAGCAGCGCCCGGGCCTTGGTGTCGAGCTTCTGCTGAGACCAGAAGCGGGCCTGCTTGAGCTGGATCAGGGGCAGCTCGGCCCCGGCTTCATCGGTGAGCGCGTTGAGCAGATCGGCGGTGCGGCCCCGCTCGCCGTTGTCCCACAGGGCCATCGCCAGCCGGAAGCGGCCCCGCAGGCTGTCGGGGCGGGTCGTGAGGTAGCGCTCGGCGAGGGCCGCCGCCGGCGCCCGCAGGCCCATGTCGTCGGCCCAGACCATCTGCAGGAAGTCCCGCCGGGCGCCCTCGGGCAGCCGGGCCACCCGGGCGGCGATCATGGCCTCGTCGGAGATGGGCTCGGCGGTCGCCGGATCGCCGGCGTAGGGGGTGTCGGCGGGCACCGACTTCAGGTATCCCGCCGCCGGGGGCTCGCCGCCGACGGCGGTGATGCGGGCGACGAGCAGCCACGAGCCGGTCTCCTGGGCCGACTTGATCAGGATCCGGTTGACCCCGGCCCGCAGCTCGACCGGGATGACGAGGCCGTCGAAGAGCCAGTCGCCGAGCCGCCGCCCCTCGAAGACGAGCGCGTCGTTGACCCACACCTTGACCGGGTCGCTGGTGCTGATCCGCAGCTCGTAGGGCCCGGCGGTCTTCGCCTCGACCCCGGATGCGGCGTAGGCCGTCTGCCACGTCGTGGGGTGCATCAGCGCGGTGAGATCGAGCTTGCCCCGGGGATCCACCGGGGGATCGGCCCGCCAGCCCAGCTCGACGAGCTTGCCCGGCAGGCGGGCGTCGAGATCGATCGCCCGCTCGGGCGGGTGCTCGGTGTCGAAGCCCTTGCCCTGGTCGTTGTCGAACGGGCCCACGATGGCCAGCGGGAGCCGCATCGCCAGCCCGGCCAGCGCCCGGTCGCGACCCCCGAAGTCGCCCGCGTAGTGCAGCGCGTGCCCCGCCATCCAGTCGGCGAAAGCGCGGGCCTCGACGTCGGGGTGGGCCGCGCCGACCGACTCGAGCACGCCTCGCATCCGGGCCCGCTGGGCGAAGGTCCAGTTCAGCTCGGCGAGGCCGTGCAGGTAGAGCACCGGCGCGTCGGCGGCGGGGTCGAAGAGCGCGGCGACGAAGTGCTCGAAGGCGTCGAAGGGGCGATCTTCGAAGACGGCCAGATCGGCGGCGATCTCGTGGTGCAGCGCGGTGTCGGGCCCGGCGGCCTTCGCCTCGGCGACCGCCGCTCGCAACCCCTCGACGTCGGGCGCGGTGTAGTAGCGATCGACCGCCGCGCGCAGCGCCGCCGCGTCGCGGGTCGGGGCCACCGTGGGCATCGTCGGAGGCGGCGGCGCGCCGCCACAGGCCAACGTGAGCAGAGCGGCGAGGGCCGTGGCGAGTCGTTTCACGGGTGCTCCTTCGGGGCGGCGTCGACGGCGGGCCCGGGCGGTGCGGGGCGCCAGCGTACCCCATCCGGCGGCGGCGGCAAGCGATATGGCGATCGATGGGGCGACCGGGGGCCGCGCCGACCATCTCTACAGCTCGAGTCGTCGTTCGAGATCTGCTGATGCCGCGTGTGGTGAGAGGTGGCGCGGCGCGAACTATGTAGGTAAGTTACCTTCATGAGCATACATCATCCCCGCGTCGTGTTCGTCAGCGGCTGCAGCGCCGGCTTCGGCTTCCGTTCGGCCCGCGCGCTCGCCCGGGCCGGGCACCACGTCGTCGCCGGCGTCCGCACGTTCTCCCGGCACGGGCAGCAATACGCCGCCGAGCTCAAAGCGCTGCGCGCCGAGGGCCACCGGGTCACGCTGGTGCCGCTCGACGTGGACCGCGACGAGAGCGTCGCCCACGCCGTCGACGCCGCGATGCAGGCCGCCGGGCGCATCGACGTGCTGGTCAACACCGCGGCGTACAGCGTGCTGGGGCCGCTCGAAGCGTGTCGCCCGAAGCAGCTCCTGGCGATGTTCGACACCAACGTCGTCGGCGCGCTGCGTTTGTTCCGCGCGGTGCTGCCGATCATGCGCGAGCAGGGCGGCGGGCGCATCGTGCAGATCACGTCGGGCCTGGGGCGGGTCGTGCTGCCGTTCATGGGGGTCTACGCGGCGAGCGCCTGGGCGCAGGAGGCCTTCGCCGAGGCGCTGGCCTACGAGGCGCAGGGCTTCGGGGTGGAGGTGGCCATCCTCGAGCCGGCGGGCTACCGCCGGGGCGGCCGGCCGCGCAAGCCGGTGGGCGACGAGGCCCGGCTGTCGGCCTATCAGGACGCGCTGATCGCGTTCGGCGAGCGGGTGAACCAGAGCGATCCCGCAGAGGGCGATCCCGAGGAGGTCGCTCGAGCGGTCGTCGAGCTCGTCGAGGCCGAGAAGGTGCCCCTGCGCACGCCGGTGGGCGAGGCGGCGGTCGAGCTGCTGCGCATGCGGCGCACGCTCAGCGCCGAGGCGTTCGAGCGCGAGATCTACGAGCGCACCGGGCTGCACGCGGTCTACGAAGACGAGGAGGAAGAGGCCGACGTCAGCGCGGTCCTGGCCGCCGCCGAGGCGGCCGTCTCGCCGGGTGAGAGCGACGACGAGACACCAGCAGGCCGTGAGTAGGGGCCGCGCAGGCCCCCAGGGCCCGTGAATAGCCGGTCCGCAGCGGCTCAGGGGCTCACGGCGATCGTGCCCGGGATGTGCAGCGCACCGCTCGGCAGGGGCAGCACGGCGACCTCCTGCACCACGCCCGGATCGACGATGCGCAGCGTCACGAGCTGCGAGCCGGTGGCCGGCGAGATGGCCGGCAGCACCACCACCCCGTCCAGCGCGCCCCGCTGCACGATCGCGACGTCTTCGGGCAGCCCGTAGCGCAGCTCGTCGACGACCTCGTAGCCCGCGCCCTCGTCCAGCAGCACCGAGACCCGGCCCGGCTCGAGCCGGGTGATCAGCGCGGTGCCGTCGCGGTGGAAGCGGGCCATGCGGGCGTCGTCCATGCCGTCGAGGCGCCCCCCGTCCCGCAGCTCGTCCCCGTCGATCTCCACGACCATCACCTGCCCGCCCTCCTCCGAGATCGGCGAGCCGTTGGGCACCAGCGCGGTGCGACCGTCGGGGTGCACGTCGAGCGCCGCGGCGTCGACGAAGTCGCTCCACAGGTCGAACGCGGCCGCCTGGGCCCAGCCGCCGTCATCGGTGCGTTGCAGCAGCCGGGTGTCGTCGTCGTCGACGGGATCGAAGACCGCCTGGCCCCCGAGCAGGATCGCCCGATCGGGATCGCCGGGCAGCAGGGCGATCGTCGAGGCCAGCCGCAGCCCGAGGTGATCGGGCAGCGGGCTCAGCGTGCCTTCGCAGCCGATCGCCAGGGTGAAGACGCCGGACGCCTCGGTGACGTCGGTGCTGACGGCGTGGGCGAACTGCCCGTCGGGGTCGATGATCAGATCGACCCAGCCGACGCCGTCGAGCGCGAGCGAGGCGACGATGGCCGGGGCCCCCTCCCCTTCGACCTGCACCGTGTGCACGACGCCGTCCTCGCCGAGCACCAGGACGTGCCGCCCGCCAGGGAGGAAGCGCACCCGCATGGGGCGGGTCATGACGTCGAGTCGATCCCCGGTCGAGGCCACCCCGCTCTCGTCGAGGGTGTAGATCCCGATCTCGGTGCCGTCGACGCCGATCTCGTCGGCGAACGGGAAGCCGACGACCGCCAGCCGGGGCCGGTCGGGGTCGGGGTGCAGCGCCTGCCCGCAGGGATCCGGCTCCGGTTCGGGTTCGAGGGCGGCGTCGGGCTCGGGCTCGAGCATGGCGTCGGGCTCGGGCTCCGGCTCCGGCTCCGGCTCGGCGGCGTCGACCGCCGCGTCGAACCCGTCGAAGACGCTGGAGACGTCGTCGCACGCCGCCGCGCCGAGCGCGATCAGGCAGGCGCCGAGGGATGCCAGCGGGCGCGAGAGGCGGATCATATAGTCGGCTCCGGTGTCGGGGGTCGGCGGAGTGTACCCGAGGCGGCGGGGTCAGCGTCGCCCGTTCGGCGCATCGCCCGCGTCGAGGGCCAGGGCGCCGACGGCCGCGTCCGAGGCCACGGCGAGCCCGCCGGCGCCGAGCGTATCGGCGAAGCGGGCCCGCAGCCGATCCCGGGCCCGGCGGGCGGCGTCGTCGATGGCGGGCCGGCCCACCCAGCGCACGATCCGGGGGAGATCCTCCGCGGCGCCCCGCCGGCTGGCGAGGTCGAGCGCTCGCCGCACGCCTTCGGGATCGGGGGCCTCGCCGAAGAGGTCGGGGCGGTCGAGCACATGCCGCGCGGGCGCCAGATCGGGCGCGCCCGCCAGCAGCGGCGCGGCGGCCCGGGCCGCGACCCGCCCGTCGGCGTCGTCCAGCAGCCGCCGCAGGATGGCCCGGGGCGCGTCGGGCAGCGCCCCGACCGCGAGGCGCACCGCAGGCCTCGGGTGGCGCGCCCAGCGCTCGACGGCCTCGCGATCGTCGGTCGCGCGCCACGCGATCGCCAGCAGCGCCTCGATCTCGCCCGCAGAGGCCCCGTCGGGCTCGATCAGCATCCGCTCGAGCTCGGCGGCCCGACCCAAGCTGGCCGCGGCAGAGCGCCGGAGCGCCGGCGTCGGGTGGCTCAGCGCGCGGTCGGTCATCCGCTGCACCAGCGCGGCGTCATCGGCGCGCCGGGCGAGCGCCGCGATCAGGGATCCGAAGCGCGCGGGATCGGCCTCGGTCAGCGCCAGGGCCACCAGCCACGCCGCCTCCCGGTCGGTGAAGCGCTCGACGAAGGCCAGCGCCCTCAACCACGGGCGGGCGGCGCGCTCCGCGGCCCGGCGGCCGGTGGACGCGTTCACCAGCGGCACCACCAGCCGACCATCGACGAAGGCCGCGCGATCGTCGCGGTGGATGGCGCGGATGGTGGCCCGCTCATCGGCCCAACGGGCGGCGTCGGGGTCGCGGTCGAAGCCCCGGGCCGGCGCTGGGGATGGCAGCGTGCTGCCGAAGAACCGGGCGGCGTTCACGACCAGCGGATCCCGATCCTCGCCGGCGCAGGGCGGCTCGGGGGCGATGCGCAGGACCTCCCGCCCGATCCCGGCCCGCGGGAGGCGGTCGGTCACGGTCATGATCCGCCGGAGCGCGCGGGTGCGGTGGCGGATGCGGCCCTCGATGCTGTGGCGATAGAACAGCCACCCGACGGCGGCTGCGGCGAGGGCCAGCGGCGCCGCGATGAGGGGGCCGCTGTCGGGCCACAGCGAGCCGACGGCGACGGTCGCCCCGACGCCCGCGGCGAGCAGGGGCAGCGCGGCGACGCTGACCGCGAAGCCCGCCTCGGTCTGCTCGGCGACCGACGGCGCGCGCAGCGCCGGGTCGAGCGGGCGGGCGTCGGACCCGCCGCTCAGCGCAGGGCGCGCCACGGCTTGGGCACGATCACCCACCGGCCGTTGACGTGGGCCAGCCCGTCGAAGGCCATGCCCGTCGTCTCGCCGGGGGCGACGAACTTGAAGCGATACAGGGTGACCCCCGGCGCGAAGCTGGCGGCCACGTCCTTGTAGCCCCCGGGGAACGACTCGGCCGCGGGATCACCGACCTTGATCTGGTCGGTCGTGGCCTCGAACAGCAGGACCTCGGTCTGCCCCGCCTTGGGCCGCACGACGATCTGCCCCGCGTCCCACGCCGGGGCGTACGCCTTCTCGGCCTGCCCCGCCGCGTCGGCCACGAAGAGCGCCCGGTAGTCCTCGGCCGTCGGCCGCAGCGCCCGGGACAGCGCCTCGGTGTCGGCCCCCTCGGCGACGAACCGACCCAGCAGCGCCTTGGCCCCCTCGGCGGTCGCCGGGAAGTCGAGCTTCGGCGGCGGGGCGGCCTCCGGGGCCTTCTCCGGGGCCTTCTCCGGGGCCCCCTCGACCGCCTCGGCGGCCTTCTCCGGGGCCGCCTCTTCCCCGGCGGGCGCCTTGTCTCCACAAGCCCAGAGCGAGCCGGCGAGCAGCCCGGCGAGCAGCCCGGTCGGGGCGATCTTCCGCAACGCGCGCGTCATGCGAGCCTCCTGATGCATGGCCCGCGACTACCAGCAACGCGGGCGACCGTCAATCCCGCCTCCGGGTCACGCCCATCACGCGCAGCTTCTTGCGGTGTTTCTATCCTACATGTAGGATTCATCACCACATCGGCGTTGCCCCGGAGGTCGCCCCATGACCCGCTCGCTCCCGACCCTGGCCCGCTGCCTGATCGCCGCCGGCTCGCTGCTCGCCACCGCGCCGGCCGCGGCGGGCGAGTTCGCCGCCCTCGACCGCATGGCGGCCAACAGCCGCCTCGGCGTGCAGACCGACTTCACCCACGAGTCGGGCAGCGAAGACATGCTGCCCCGCACCGAGATCTTCGGCCGCTACCAGTTCGACCGGAACATCGGCATCTACGGGCAGTTCCCCATCGTGCACATGATGGGGGGCAAGACCGAGAACGAGACCGCGATGGGCAACCTCGAGATGGGGGCCCACCTGCGGCTGCCGCTCGGCGGGGCGGCGGTGATGTTCCGCCTCGGGGCCTGCCTGCCGACCTCCCACATCGAGGATCGCAACGCCGAGGCGCTGATGCGCAACGCGTGGCCCCGGCTGACCGACTTCGCCCAGCAGATCCCCGAGGTGACGACCCTGCGGGCGAGCATCTCGCCCACCGCGGCGGCCGGCGCGTTCTTCTTCCGGGCCGACGTGGGGGTCGATCTGCTGCTCGACGCCGACGAGCGCGACTCGATGGTGCTGCTGCGGGCCAACGTGGGCGTGGGGGCGTGGATCGAGAAGGTCGCCGTCACCGCCGAGTTCGTGAACCTGGGCAACGCCGAAGAGCTGACCGACGACGCCTTCGCCCACAGCCTCTCGGTCTCGGTGCGCCACGGCGTGCTGTACACCGCGATGACCGCCCCCATCGACGAGGACCGGCTCATCTACGCCTGGACCGTCGGCGTTCAGGCCCACCCCTGAGCTTGCGGGGGCCGGCCCCGCCCCGGATGATGGCCGGGATGCCGACCCCCCGATTCCGCCCGACCCTCCCTCCCCTCGCCCTCGCGTCGCTCCTGATCGCCGGCTGCGTCGACGTGCCCCCGCGGCCCGACGTGGGCCCCATCGACGCCGCCCCGGTCGACGTGACCCCCATCGACGCCGCCCCCGACATCGACAGCGCCCCGCCCTGCGCCCCGAGCGCCGAGATCTGCAACGCCGTCGACGACGACTGCGACGGCGTGACGGACGAAGCCGACCCCGGCCTGTGCGCCATCTGCCAGATGCCCGGCCGGCAGGGCGCCTGCGCCGAGGGGCGCGTCGTCTGCGCCGAGGGGCAGCTCGAGTGTCGGGCGCTCGGCGCGCCGCCCGATCCCGGCTGTGATCTGGTCGATGGGGACTGCGACGGCCGGTGGGACGAGGCCGGCGAGGCGCCCGCCCTGCGCGATCCGCTCGTCGCCGCGCAATGCGGGCCCTCCGACCGGGCCTGGGGCCGCGCGCTCGATCCGGGGCGCTGCCCGGTCGACGGCGAGTTCGGCTGCGGCCCGGTGCACCCCTGCCTCGATCGGGGCTGCATCGACGCCTGCGACGGGCAGTTCGGGCTGGCGCTCGGCGAGTGCGGCACATCGTGCGAGGCGCGCCCCCCGGCCGAGCGCCCGGCCGAGGGCTGCCGGACATGGTGCCGCACCGATCTCGAGCCGGTCCGGCGGGCGTGCGTCGCCGGCTGCCCGGCCGGGCTGCCGAACGTCGATCGGTGGACGTGCAGCCCGGATGAGGGCGGCCCCCGCTGCGCCGTCGCCGCCTGCGCCGAGGGCGCGCTGCTCGAGGACGGGCGCTGCCGCATGCAGGAGATCTGCAACAACGGGGTCGACGACGACGCCGACGGCCTCGTGGACGGCGTGCTGGCCATACCCGGGCTGTGTCAGGCGCCGTTCCCCATCGGCCCGCCCACCCCCATCGGCGCCTGCCCCGCCGGCGTCGCCGGCTGCGATGGGATCCCGGTGACCGCCCCGCTGTGGTCCTGCGGCGCCGACTGCCCCTACGCCCCCGACCTGGGCTATCCCTACGCGCTCGATCGGGAGGAGGTCTCCAACCGGGCGTGGCACGCCTGCTTCCGGGCCGGGGGCTGCACCGAGCCCACGGGCCTCGCCTGGCGCCAGACCCGGGTCATCTTCGACGCCGCCCAGGGCCCGCCGCCGCGCGCGCCCGGGGCTGCATGCACCGCCCCCATCCGGCTCGACCCGGTGGAGGGCGCGCCCATCGATCGCACGGTCGTCGACCTCCCGGTCACCGGCGTGACCTGGTGTCAGGCGCGGGACTACTGCCTGTGGGCGGGCAAGCGGCTGCCCACCGAGGTCGAGTGGGAGCGCGCGGCGAGCGGGACAGCCCCCCGCCGCGACTGGCCGTGGGGTGACGTGCCCCCGGCGGCCTGCGCGGCGGCCCAATGCTGCGGATCGGGAGACGCGCGGCCCGAGGGGTGCACCGCCGAGCCCCTGCCCCTGTGCCCCGAGGCGCCCGCTGGCGGCCCGGTGCGCCGGGCGTGCCTGGCCACCGTCGGCCGGGGCGACCCCGCCTGCGAGGTGGCCGATCCGGGCTGCGCCGACTGCCTGCCGAGCCCGGCGCCGGTCTGGGCCAACGCCGACGGCGCCACGCCGGAGGGCGTGCTCAACCTCGTCGGCAACGTCGCCGAGTGGACCTTCGACTGGGCGTCGGCGGACTACGCCGGGCTCAACGACATCGACCCGGTCGGCGCCGCCTGCACCGCGCTCACCGACGGCAGCGTCGATCCGGCGCTCGCCGGCGCCAGCCAGCGCATCACCCGGGGCGGGGACTTCCTGCGCAGCGGAGCCCCGGCCCACGCGCTCGCCCGGGCCCCGGTCCCGCCCGGGGCCCGCCTGCCCGGGCTCGGCTTCCGCTGCGCCCGCACGCTCCCGGCCGACGCCGACGATCCCCCGCTGTGCGACCCCGGCCGCCTGGGCCAGATGGGCCCCCCACCCCATCCGGATCGCCCGCCGTGCGCCGGCCCCGAGTTCGACGACAGCTTCGGCGCCGCCGGCGCGTGCCCCGGCGGGGTCCGGGCCCAGAGCGGCACCTGCACCGAGCGTCAGGCCCGCATCTGCGCCCTGGGGCACTCGCTGGACTGCGGCGCCTTCTTCGTGCGCGAGCTCACCGTCGACTTCGCCGCCCTCGACGGCCTCATCGCCCGGGTCAACGCGACGCTGTCGCCCGACGTGCCGCCCTTCGCCCGCCCGGCGCTCGATCCGGTCAGCGCCGCGCTCGTCGCCCGCCTGCTCGACGGCGACCTGACCCCCAACGGCGGGCGCTCGCTCATCGCGCTCGAGACGCAGTGCGGCTTCGGCGGCGACGGCCGCTTCGACGCCCGGCTGGTCAACGTGACCGAGGCCGCCGGCCGGGCGCTGGTCGAGATGGGCCTCGCCGATCTCGACGGCAACTGCACGCCGCTGACGACGCCCGGCTTCACCGTCGGCGTCGACTCGGCGAGCGGCATCGACAACCTCTGCCGCCACGCGCGGGGCGAGGTCTACATCCTCGGCGCCGCCGCCCGGATCCCATACAGCGGGCTGGCCTTGTTCGACGCGGCCCTCGACCCCGATCGCCGACGGCTCGCGGGCGCCCTCCTCCATGCCATCAGCGTGGCCGACGCCGCCGACTCGACCCTGGGCGACGACCTCGAGGGCGGGGTGCGCGACTTCCTGGTGGGGGTCGGGGCGCCGCCGGCCGATCTGTGCGTACTGCAAGGCCTGGCCTCGGCGCTCGACACCGCCCGCAACCCGGACGCCGAGCAGACGTTCGGCCGGTGGCAGTGCGGCGAATTCCTGACGTGGCCCGGCTGCGTCGAGGGCCGCTGCGTGGGCGGCCCCGACGGCGATCGCTCGATGTGCACCGGCTGGCTGACCCCCATCCGATTCGAGGCGCTGGCCCGCGAGACCAACGGGCTCGGCCTCGACGCCTGCGCCTGCGAACCCGAAGATTGACCGCGCCGGTCAGCCCGCCGGTCGAGGGTGGTCGCGACGTCGCTCACTCTCCCGATCCGCTGGCCGCCAGCGAAACCGGCATCGCTCGCTCTCCCGATCCGCTGGCGGCCAGCGAAACGGGCGTCGCTCGCTCTCCCGATCCGCTGTCGACAAGGCAACCCGGCGTCGCTCGCT
>JAUHYW010000154.1 GCA_030426085.1 bacterium
AAATCCCGCAGCATCTGCCGGCTGCTCACCACGCACAGCCCGTTCATCCGCGCCGCCAGCTCCTCCAGCAGCGCCCGCAGCGCCGGATCCTTGATCCGCCCCTCCGACTCCCCGGGCGGAAACTGCAGCGGCTCCAGCCCATCCAGCACCAGCAGCGTCGGCTGCTCCCGGATCAGCGCCGCCAGCCGCACCCCCTTGGCCCACGGATCGCCCTCGCTCGGCCGGGGATCCCCGAACCACTTCAGCGCCTGCTCGATGAACAGGTCGGCCGACGCCTGCCGATCCTCGCCCGCGCCCTGGCTGTAGAAGCTCCACCCGTACACCCGCGCCGCGCCGCCGTAGCCCCCGCGCTTCATCCGCGCCAGCCACCGCCCGACCAGCGCCGTCTTGCCCTCACCGCCGACCCCGATGACCGCCTGCACCTGCTGCTCGGGGTCCTCCCACGCCGCGTCCAGCGTCGCCAGCTCAACCGCGCGCCCCAGGAAGAACCGCCCCCCGCCCGGCAGCCGGCTCAGCGACAGCCGGGCCCCCCGGTCGTACCGATCACCCGGCTGATGCCCGGTCCGCTCGCCCCGGTGCAGCTTCGCCAGCCGGGCGGCCGTCCGGCTCCAATCGACGTCGGCGTGATGCAGCGGGATGAGCCGAGCCAGCCCGCTGGGCATGTCGAGCGGCGCGACCCCGCCGAGGATGGTCGGGATCACCCGCACCGCGCTCTCGGGCTTCCGCGCGGCGGCGACGGCCCGGGCGACCTCGTCGTGCGCGTACCACCGGTCGCCCTGCTTCCAGGCGGCGCTGACGAGCACGACGATCGTCGCCGCGCGGGCCAGCGCGTCGATGATGCCGGTGTCCCACTTGTCGCCCGGGCTCAGGTCGAGCGTGTCGACGAAGGCCCGGCAGCCGAGCGCCTTCAGCGCCTCGCCCAGCGCCTCGGCCTCCTCCCGATCGGGGCCGGCGTAGCTGATGAAGATGAGATCGTCGGTCACCCGTCCGTTGTCGCCCACGGGCGGCCCGGCCGCAATGACACCGCCGTGACAGCCCGCTCAGTTCTCCCACAGGTCGGCGGCGCCGAACACCGCCTGGTTGAACCCCGGCGACCCGGAGAAGTCCGGCGGGGCGACCCCATCCAGGCAGCCCGTATCCGGCGGGCTGCTCGGATCGGCGAGGAACCCGAGCAGGATGCGCAGCCCGCACGTCGGCCCGTTCGGCTCGGCGGCGACCGGGGTCTGGGAGACGACGGTGTGCGAGGCGTGCGGCGCGAGGACCACGTAGCCCGTCGGCCCGGTGAAGTCGGCGATGAAGGCGTCGAGCAGATCGAGCGGGGTGGCCGGATCATACTCCGCCTGCATCAGCAGCGTCGGCGTCTCGGGCGTCGCCCGCTGCCCGGCGAGCGGCGCGGCGTACGGGGTGAAGGCCTCGGCCTGGGGCACGATCTGCCGCGAGACGCCCCGACACATCAGCGTGCCCTGATAGCGGGCCTCGGCCTCGGCCGGGCTCGGCGGCGGATCCTCCCACATCTCGGCGCGGGCGATGTTGATGGCCAGCGGGAAGGCGTAGGTCCCCGACCCGGTCGGCCCCGGCTGCCCGCCGCCGAAGACGTTGAGGTACATGTGGTTGATCGCCGCGAGGTCGGCCGGATCACAGCGGCGGATGCGGTACATGAACGCGGGCAGCGCCGGGCGCAGGCTGGCGTAGAGCATCATCTGCCCGGCCAGGGCCCGGGTCGCCTCCACCGCCGCGGTCGGGCCGGTCGACAGATCGGGGCAGTGGCCGTCGGCGAGGTCGGCGTAGAGCGCCTCGACGGCCTCGCTGGGCCGATCGCCGAGCTTCTCGGCGCACAGGGCGTCGCCGGCGCAGACCTCGTCGAGCCAGTGGCGGCCGACCCGATCCTCCCACTGGTCCTGCATCGACAGCGGGCAGTCGAGCGGATCGCAGGCCGAGTCGAAGATGACCCCCGCGGCCTGATCGGGCGCGAGCAGCAGGTATTGATGGGCCAGGAAGGTGCCGTAGCTGATGCCCATCACGAACGGCCGGGGGTCGCCGGCCCGGTCGATGAGCTCGACCACGTCGGCCGCCGCCTCGTGGCTCGAGAAGCCGGCGAGGCCGTCGCGCCCGTACTGCTCGACGAGCGCGTCGACGCAGGCCGGCCACTCGTCGCCGACGATGAAGCCCGCGCCGGGGCTGTCGAGGGTCTCTTGATCGGGGCAGGTCAGGCGCGCCGAGCGCCCGGTGCCCCGGTGGTCGGGCAGGTAGACGACCAGCCCCGCGTCGAGCGCCGTCAGCACCCCGGCCAGCCACTCGAGCGCGTCGCCGGCCTGCCCCGGGCCGCCGGCGAGCAGCCACAGCGAGCGCCCGTCGGGCTCGGCCCCCGCCACCCGCTTGACGAAGAAGTCGATCGTGCGGTCGTCGACGCCGTCCCGCAGCAGGGGCATCTGCACGGTGGCGCAGGTGGCCCGGGGGTCGGGCTGGCCGTTGAGGCCGTCGCAGGCCTGCCAGTCGAAGGCCGGCGGGTCGTCCGGCGCCATGTCGCGGGCCATGTCGGGGCCCGTATCGGATGCCATGCCCGGGCCCATGTCGGATGCCATGCCCGGGCCCATGTCGGGCGCCATGTCGGGCGCCATGTCCGCCGTCGGAGCGGGGTCGTCGGCCGCCGGGCCGTCCATCGGCGCGCAGGCGGCGAGCCCGAGGGCCAGGCCGGCTGCGGCGAGCGCAGAGATTCGGTTCACGATCACCTCCTGTTGGTGATCGGCGGTACGGGGCCCGAGCGGGCCGAGCCCCTGAAGGCCACCTGAAGGCACCTGAAGGATCCGGCGAGAAGCCGGCTCAGCCCCCGTCGGGGCGGTCGGGCGCCATCCGCACCGGGCCGTCCAGCCGATAGCCGCCGCCCTCGGTGACGAGCCGCCCGTCGAGGCCCAGCCGGCGCAGCGTGCGCACCGCGGTGTAGACCCGGGCCAGCCCGCTCTCGGGGCGCATGCGCTCGCCGGGCCAGCCGGCCTCGACCAGCGCCGCCGCCGACAGCGGGCCCTCGCCCGCGCACCACGCCGCCGCCAGCCGCCGCAGGATGTGCCGCGGGGCGCCGTAGCGCCGCAGATCGACCCGGGCGCCGTCGGGCAGCGAGAAGCCGGCCCCGTCGACGACCAGCGGGCGCAGCCCCTCCAGCGCCGCCCGGCGGTCGGCCGCCGTCCGGGCGACCCAGCCCAGGCGCAGGCCCTGCGCCGTCCAGCAGACTTGATCGAATACGACGGCCGCCCGGGCCACCTCGCCCGCCGCCGCCAGCGCCGAGGCCCGATCCAGATCGGCCACCAGCCGGCTCTCCTCGTCGCCCACCGCCTGGATCTGCGCCGGATCGGGATCCCCGCCCAGCGCGCCGACCTTGGCCCGCATCAGCCGATCGCCCGCCGCGTCGAGCAGCGCGCACGCCTCGGCCTGCCACGCCGCGGCGGCCGCCGCGTCCCCCCGGCGGCGGGCGTCGAGCCCGAGGTTGCCCAGCGCCAGCGCCCGCAGCCGCTCGGCGCCCAGGGCCGCCAGCTCGCCGAACAGGCCCCGGTACGCGGCCTCGGCCTCGGCGGTGCGCTCGAGCACCTGCAACGCGCACGCGATCTGGAAGCGGGCCTTGAGCCGCGTCGGGCGGTCACCGCGCCGATCGGCGGCGTCGGCCACCTGCCGGGCGCGATCCAGGGCCCGGTCGGCCCGGCCGCTGTTGCGATCCACCACCGCCCCCAGCAGGCGGGCGTCGGCCAGGACCTCGGCGGCGCGCGGGGGCCAGGTGTCGAGCCGATCGACGGCCGGGCCGGTCGCGGGCGGGCCGCGCTCGATCAGGCGGGCCTCGGCCCAGCGGCCGTCGTCCGCCGCGCGCCCGTAGAGCCCCTTGAGGAAGGCCACCCGCCCTCGGCGCATCACGGCCCACGCCGCCAGGACGGGGTGATCGGCGAAGGCTGCCCGGGCGCGCTCGACCAGTTCGAAGTACCGCCCGTGGTCGCCCTGCGTCGCCAGCGCCTCGAGCCCCGCCAGCCAGCCCGCGCCGTCCGGAGGGTCGCTCAGCGCGGGCTCGACCCGGCGGCGGATCAGATCGGCGTGGGCGTCGAGCGCGGCCCGGCAGCGGGCGGCGTCCCGGCCTTCGAGGCCCCGGGCCCAGCGGGCGATGGTCTGCGCGTCGGGCGGCATCAGGCGGGGCGGCCCCGGTCGGGGGTGGCGGGGCGGATGGGCCGGCTGACGATGATGCGGTCGGGGGTCACCCTCTCCTTCTCGCCCGCGCAGCCCGCCCGCCGCAAGGCACCGCCGGGCAGCCCGGCCTCACATTCCGCTCAGAAATCGGTGGCCATCCGGTTCATCCCGGCCCATACTGGGCTGACTTCATCGTCATCCACGACGCCAACCCGGGCCACGGGAGAGCCGACATGCCCTCGAAGACCCTCGATACCCGCCGCGCGACCTGCCTCCGCGAAAATAATCCGCGCCCCCACGGCCGCCCGCCGACCCGGCGCGCGCGCCCCTGAACCGCCGCTGAGCCCCATGCCATCGTCCACCCTCGGCGAGTCACGCCGCGCCGCCTGGCGTGTGTCGTGTGCCGCCGCCCCAGACCCCCGCCGGACGCCCGGAAATACTTTTGACAGGCCGATCTCGGGCCGCTAACCCTCAAAGCACCGGCAGGGCACGAGTCACCGTGCTCGCCGACCCATCCAAGACACGGTCACGCCGACCCATGGAGGAACCCATGCCTTCCCACGACCTCAGCGACGGCGAGATGAACATCGCGGTCGAGTACCTCCTCGACGAGCAGCGCGAGCGGCTCATCGGCACCCCATACCTGAACCACATGGTCGTCCCGCTCGAGGACCTGCTCCAGACCTTCGTCGACGAGCAGGTCGACCCCCAGGTCGCCGTGCGGGAGATCGCCGGCATCTTGAAGCACCTGACCGCCCGCTTCGACGACAAGGCCCGGGCGCTGGACCACTTCCTCAACGGCTTCGCCCTCGACGCCGAGGACGAGGACGATCGGGCGGCCATCCGCCACGCCCAGAGCGAGGTGCTGCCCGCCGGCTTGCAGCTCGTCAACCACTCGACCGGCGACAAGGCGGCCGAGGCGCAGCTCATGCCGGGCCGCACCCGGGGCGCGGTCGGCGATACGCTCGAGCGGCTGCGGATCCGCGACGGGTCGCTGCTCGACTTCCTCTACGCCGAGATCGTGCCCCTCGCCGAGGCGATCGGCGACGCCCACCGCCGGCGCCTCGCGATCGAGCAGGCCGCCGGCCGCCGGACCCGGGGCTTCAACCTCGCCACCCGGCGCCGCTTCATCCAGCTCGACCGCGCCCTGCGGGATCTGATCGACATCAACGAGGCCGACGCCGAGACCCGGGAGGCCCTCCTCGGCTTCACCGATCGCCTCGTGCTCCAGGCCGAGCGGCGGGCCGCCCAGCGGCGCAGCCAGCAGGTGCGGGCCGAGGGCGACGGCGCAGGCCCGGGCGATCCGTCGGCGGACGCGGCGCCGGTCGAGGGCGACGAGCCCGATCCGCCGGCCGCGCCGGACCTCGCCGAGGGCGATCGGCCCGGCGCGTCGGCCGCGCCGGACCCCGTCGAGGGCGATCAGCCCGGCGCGTCGGCCGCGCCGGGGGAGCCCCCGGTCGACAGCGAGCCGGGCGGGGGCGGGCCGGGCGACCCGGCCGAGGAGGGCGAGAGCAGCGCGTCGCCCCCCCTGAGCCGCCCGCCGCTCGCCCCGCTGCCCGGCCGGGAGTAGGCCCACCGCCCGGCCGGGCGCGGGATCGCCTCGCCGAGGCCTCCCCTCGCCCCGGCCGCGGCCGCCACCCCCTCGACGAGGTCTTCACGCTCGACCCCGACTGGGTGGCAGGACCTCGATGAGGTCATCACACGGACCCCCGACTCGGTCGCCACCCCCTCGACGAGGTCTTCACGCTCGACCCCGACTGGGTGGCGGGACCTCGACGAGGTCATCACACGGACCCCCGACTCGGTCGCCACCCCCTCGACGAGGCCTTCACGCTCGACCCCGACTGGGTGGCCGGACCTCGATGAGGTCATCACACGGACCCCCGACTCGGTCGCCACCCCCTCGACGAGGTCTTCACGCTCGACCCCGA
>JAUHYW010000091.1 GCA_030426085.1 bacterium
GCATGGGCACCCGGCGCATGGTGCCGTTCCAGCACACCTCCGAGCTGACCCAATACGACGACGGGCCGCCCTTCCCGCCGCCGCCGACCTACGTCGGCCAGCTCCCGCCAGGCGACGACGGCACCCCCGGCCGCTTCGTCGCCACCTGGTATCAGGTCACCGACCGTCGACCCCGCGTGGGGCAGCCGCCGCCGCTGCGCAATACGTGGCAGGCGATCATCACCGGCCCCGACCCCGACGACTACGAGGTCGAGTTCCGCTACCACCGCTGCGAGTGGGCCCGGGGCCAGCTCCGCGAAGAGGGCACGGCCATGGGCTTCGACGGCGGACAGGGCCCCGACGGCCCCGGCTGGATGTGGCCCGGCTCCCTCTCCGACGATGTCATCCTCCTCTGCCACCTCTCCAACGTCCGCGAGCGGGGCGTCTTCCGCTACCGCGTCGTCGACGGCATCCCCACCGGCTGCGGCATCGGCCCCGATCCGCCCCCGGGCCCCGACCGCTGCCACGACGACAACCACCTGCCCGGCGACGGCTGCTCGCCCGCGTGCTACATCGAGCCCGACATCGACGGCGACGGCCGCTACGAGGCCCCGCACCCCGACTCGGTCGACCCTCACGGCGTCTACGACGACTGCACCGACCTCGACAATCCGCTGTGCAACGACGACCCCGACGGCGACGGCGTGGCCTCCCTCAACGACACCTGCCCCGACATCTTCGACCCCGACCAGCGGGACTACGATCGCGACACGGTCGGCGACGCCTGCGACCCCGACGCCGACTTCGACGAGCTGCCCGTGCCCGCCCGGGACGACATCCCCAACCGCCCGGAAGACATCTGCCCCTTCACCTACAGCCTCGGCACCCGGCGGGTCGACCCCGAGCGTCCGGCCTTCGTGCAGCAGCCCGACATCGACGGCGACGGCCTGGGCGACGCCTGCGACCCCGACGACGACGGCGATGGCATCCTCGACTGCGGCGGCGATGGCATCTGCCACCCCGAAGACGACGGCTACAACAACGACAACGACCGCGAGACCGACGAGCCCGGCGAGTGCGCCGCCGAGGACGCGTGCCCCGATGGCTCCTACGACCTCGTGGACAACGACGCCGACGGCTACGTCGACGAGTACAGCGAAGACGTCTTCCCGTTCGCCGAATGGCCCGGCCCCGACGCCCCGCCGTCGCTGCCCGAAGACAACTGCCGCCGCATCTACAACCCCGATCAGACCGACACCGACGGCGATGGCATCGGCGACGCCTGCGACCCCGATATGGACGGAGATGGCATCACCAACTGCGACGATGGCATCTGCGGGCCGCAGACCGATGGCCGGGACAACGACCTCGACGACGCGGTCGACGAGGCCAACGAGTGCGCCATGGGATGCGACCCCACCAGCGACCGGGTCGACCAGGACCGCGACGGCTGGGTCGACGAATACTACGAGGTCGAGCAGGCCGCGCTCGACGGCGCTGTGATCGGCGCCCCCCGGGACAACTGCCCCCGGGTCGCCAACCCGGACCAGCTCGACCGCGACGGCGACGGCCGGGGCGACGCCTGCGTGGACGATGACCTGGACGGGGTCATGGGCGACGTGGACAACTGCCTGACCACCGCCAACCCGCAGCAGGCCGACCTCGACGAAGACGGCATCGGCGACGCCTGCGACCCGGACACCGACGGCGATGGCATCCTCGACGGCGCCGATCTGTGCCCCCGCGCGCCGGACGACGGCCGGGACACCGACGACGATGGCATCGGCGACGCGTGCGACCCCGACGACGACGACGATGGCATCAACGACCCGTTCGACATCTGCCCGCTGACCTACGACCCGGAGCAAGCCGACCTCGACGGCGATGGCATCGGAGACGCGTGTGATCCCGACGACGACGGCGACGGCACCCAGGACGCGGACGACGGCTGCCCGATGCTCGCCGACGACCAGACTGACACCGACGGCGACGGCATGGGCGACGCCTGCGACGAGGACGACGACGGGGATGGCATCGGCGACGCGCTCGACGGCTGCCCGCTGGACGTCGACCCCGAGCAGCCCGACCTCGACGAGGATGGCATCAACGACGCCTGTGACCCGGTCGACGACCGCCCGTTCGAGGCCCGCAGCCGGGAGGAGCGGTGCGCCATCCTCATCGAGCAGCGGGCGCCCACCGCCGAGCGCCTCCAGCACTGCCCCCGCTCGAAGGACGACGGCTGCTCCACCGCGCCGGGCCACACCCCGCCGCGGTGGCCCCTCGCGCTGCTGCTCATCCCCGCCTTCGTCGCCCGGCGGCGGTGACCGAGAACCGATTTCGGGCCTCGGATCGACCCCGGTCGGCCCATCGGGGCCGATCCGAGCCGCCTCGATCCACTCGGATCACCCCTCGATGGGTATATGACGGGCGTCGCCCCCCTCGGGCGCCCCCGGGCGGGCCCCCCGAGAGGCCGGCGCCCTGCCCGTCGCGCCGGGCGACGCCGATCTCGACCTGCGCGCCCACCGGACATCGCCCCCTCGCCGGCCCCCTCTCCCGGGCCGGGGGTGGTGTCGACCCCCGGGCGGGGCCGTTCTTCGAAGCGTCGTCCACTCGACCCCGCCCCGCGGGGCGACATCTGCGCCGTCGCGGTCGGCGCGGACCCCCGGTCGATGCCGGGTTCGCGTGATGGAGTGGCCTGGGACCCCCGTCGAGGGGTGATCGGGGTGGGCCGCGGGGAGCGGGATCAGCCCGCGAGGCGGGGCGCGGCGGGCAGGGGGTGGACCCCGGCGAGGGCCACGTCGCGGTCGTCGAAGCGCAGCCGCAGGATGCGGGCGTCGTCTTCGCGCAGGGTCGCCGCGGCGCGTCCGATGGCCGGGGTGTCGTGGGCGTCGGCGGCCCAGGGGCTCAGCGACCACCGGCCCCGGCGCTGGTTCGCGAACGGCGCGGTGGGGTCAAACAGAGCGTCGAAGGCGGACAGGGCCTCTTCGAGCGGGTGGTCGTCGAGCGGGAGCACCGCCCCGGCCAGCCAGCCCGCCGGCGGCGCCGCCTGGGGCGGCTCGGGCATGAGCACGTCGAGCGCGTGGCGGGCGAAGTCGGTGACCCGATGCAGCGCGCGGCCGAGGCGGGCCGATTCGAGGGGGGTGTGCATGTTCATGGGGGATGTGTTCAGCAAGATGCGGGCCAGGCGCCCCGGGCGGCCGGCGAGCCGCATGCGGCCGTCGGATCAGCGGCGGCCGGCGCCCCGGCGGTGGGGCAGATTCACCCCGCAGGCCCGCAGCGCCTTGAGAGATGGGCCACTCAGCCCCAGCCCGGGCAGCTCGCCCTCGGCGAACGCCCGCCAGACCTCGACCTCGCCGCCGGTCGGCGCGCCCCGGGCGGGCCAGGTGTGCACCCGCCAGACGAGGTGGGTGAAGCCGTGCTCGACGGTCACCGGCTCGGCGTCGAGGTCGGGCTCGAGGCCCAGCGTCCGCAGCGCCGGGCCGTCGGGGCCGGGCGCGTCGACCGCCGGCAGGCCCCACAGGCCGCCGAGCAGCCCGTCGGTGGGCCGCCGGCCGAGCCAGATGCGGCCCTCGCCGTCGCGGACCAGCGCCGCCACCCGGTGGGCCGTGCGCCGCTTCTTGCGCTTCGGCTTCACCGGCAGCGCCTGCTGCACCCCCGCCGCCCGGGCGAGGCAGCGGTCGGCCACCGGGCACAGCAGGCAGGCCGGCGACTTGGGGGAGCAGACGGTGGCCCCCAGCTCCATGATCGCCTGGTTGAGATCGCCCGGCCGGGGCCCGTCGACCAGGGCGGCCGCCCGGCGCCAGATGACCTCTTTGTTCCTGGGCGGGCGGGGGTCGTCGGTGAGGCGGTCCAGCCGGCAGATCACCCGCACCGCGTTGCCGTCGACCGCCGGCAGCCGGTGGCCGAACGCGATCGACATCACCGCGCCCCGGGTGTAGCGCCCCACGCCTTTGAGCGCGCCGAACGCCTGGGGGTCGTCGGGCACCGCGCCGCCGTGGCGGGCGACGACCTGCTGCGCGGCGGCGTGCAGGTTGCGGGCCCGGGCGTAGTAGCCCAGGCCGGCCCACAGCCCCAGGATGCGGTCGAGCGGGGCCGCGGCCAGATCGGCCGGGGTGGGGAAGGCCGCCATGAAGCGGCGCCAGTAGGGGATGGCCGAGTCGACCCGGGTCTGCTGGCACATGACCTCGGAGAGCCACACCGGCCACGGGCGGGGGTCCCGGCGCCAGGGCAGGTCCCGCCGGTGGGCGTCGTACCACCCCAGCAGGCGGTCGCGGAGCAGGGCGACAGGGGCCGGCTCAGACATCGGTCAGCCGGGGGGCGTCGAGGGTCGCCCCGCACGAGCGGCAGGTGGTCCGGCGGGCGGCGGGGGCCCGGCACAGGCGGTCGCCGCAGATCCGGCGGGTCACGGTGCGTTGCCAGATGCGGCCGAGCACGACCCCCAGCCCGAAGACGAGCAGCGCCAGCACCGGATCGGCGGGGTACATCCGGCTGATGGCCAGCCCGCCGACGATGCCCAGGACCCCGCCCCCGACCAGCGCCTCGTTGCCCGGCCGGCGGCGCTCGACCGGCGCGGTGCGGCCCTGGTTCCAGTGGAGCTGCAGGTCGATCCCGTGCAGCTCGGCCCGGTCGACCAGCGCCCGCAGGAAGCCCACCCACCGCCGCTGGGGCAGCCAGTAGCCCACGACGTGCCCGAACCAGACGTTCCACCCCAGGCCGCTGCGCTGCCCCAGGCGCTCGCGCAGCGCGTCGGGCAGCACGTCCTCCAGCTCGCCCCGCAGCAGCCGGATGGCCTCGGCCGGCTCGGTATCGCTGAACTCCAGGTTGCCGTTCTCGAGCATGCGGAAGCGGCCCCGGACCAGCCACGGGGTCAGATCCTCCACCGCGCGCGCGATGCGCGTGATCTGGTCGGGGCCGATGACGAGGGTCGTGGGGGCGGTCGTGGGCATGCGGGGGATAGACGCCGCAGGGCGGGGCGGGTTGCGCCGGTGCGCCGACACCTCTTGGACGTCCGCGGTGGGGATGCGGTAGTCTCGGCCCGATCTGTCTGGCAGGAGCCTGTGCGGCATGGCGCCCACACCCGGCGCATCACCATCCGACGACGACAAGCTCATCGGGCGCACGCTCGGCGGCAAGTACGTCGTCAAGGATCGCATCGGCCGCGGCGGCTTCGGCGCGGTGTATCGGGCGGTCCAGGAGCCGGTCGGCCGCGAGGTGGCGGTCAAGGTGATCCTGCCCGAGCGCGCCGCGGGGCCGGGGGACATCGTCGCCCGCTTCTTCCGCGAGGCGAAGGCGCTCGCCAAGCTCAAGGCCCGCAACGCCGTCACCCTCTACGACTACGGCGAGGAGGACGACGGGCTCCTCTTCATGGTGCAGGAGTTCATCGACGGGCGGACCCTGCGCACCTTGCTCAAGACCGAGAACCGGGCCCTCGACCCCCGGCGGGCGATCGACCTCGCCTGTCAGGTGCTCGACGCGCTCGAAGAGGCCCACCAGCTCGAGATCGTGCACCGGGACATCACCCCGTCCAACATCATGATCACCGTCGATGCCCAGGGGCGGGAGGTGGTCAAGGTGCTCGACTTCGGGCTGGCCAAGCTGCGCGACCCGGGCAGCGACGAGGAGTCCCTGACCCGCTCGGGCATCGCCATGGGCACCCCCCACTACATGGCGCCGGAGCAGATCCTGCAGCGGGACATCGACCCCCGCACCGACCTCTACGGCCTGGGCATCGTGCTCTACCTCATGCTGATGGGCCGCCCGCCGTTCCGGGGCAAGATCGCCTACGAGGTGCTCAAGCAGCAGATCAAGACCCCGCCCCCGGCGATGACCGGCATCCCCGAGCCGATCGAGTCGGCGGTGATGCAGGCGCTGTCGAAGGACCCCGACACCCGCTCCCCCTCGGCGGCGGCGATGCGCGACGCGCTGCAGAACGCGCTCGACGCCTCCGATCTGGCCTTCGAGCCGCTGATGGGCCTGCCCCGACGCACCGGGGAGCACCTCGGCCTGCCCCGGCGCACCGGGGAGCACGTACAGATGCCCAGCGGGCGCTACGCCCGCACCGCCGCCGGCACCCCCGCGGCGATGGGTCGGGCGATCGATCTCGACGAGGGCCCCATCCGCGAGGAGGGGCTCTCGGCGGCGCCGACCCACGACTACACCCCGCTGGTGGGCGACCTCATGTCGATGAGCGCGGAGTACGTGGGCGACGCCTCCGACGTCGGCAGCCCCGGCGGCCGGCTGCCGGCCCCGCTGCACGACGAGGGCTACGCCGAGCCGGGCTACCGCGACGGCTACTCCGACCCGAGCTACTCCGACCCGGGCTACTCCGACCCGGGCTACGGACCGGGCTACGAGCGGGAGGAGGCCTACGACCACGGCAGCTACAACCAGCCGGGCTACGACGAGGTCTACGACCACGGCAGCTACAACCACCCCAGCTATGACCAGCCGGGCTACGGCGAGGGCTACGAGCAGGCGGGCTACGAGGACGGCTACGGGGGCTACGAGTTCGACCGCTCGCTCTCCGACCCGGTCGACATGGGCCCCCGGCCCGACCGGCGGGGCGGCATCGGGCCGATGATCTTCGGGCTGATCTTCGTCGCGGGCGTCGCCGCCGGGGTGGCCTATCTGCTGGGCGTGGTCTGATGTGACCCGCCGGAGCGCACCGTGATCCAGATCCGCTTCGCGACGCCGGACGACGCCGGGACGATCCACCGCTTCGTCTGCGAGCTCGCCGCCTACGAGAGAGAGCCCGACGCGGTCGAGGTCGACCCGCCGACGCTGGCCGCTCAGCTCGCCGCCGACCCGCCGCCCTTCGAATGCCTGCTCGCCGAGCACGGCCCCGAGCGGCGCCCGGTGGGCTTCGCGCTCTTCTTTCACAGCTACTCCACCTGGCGCGGCCGGCGGGGGCTGTACCTCGAAGACCTCTACGTGCCGCCCGCCCTGCGCGGTCGGGGCATCGGCAAGGCGCTGCTGGCGCGGCTGGCGGCGCTCGCCGTCGAGCGGGGCTGCGCCCGCATGGAGTGGTCGGTGCTCGACTGGAACACCCCGGCCCACGGCTTCTACCGGTCCATCGGGGCGCACCCGATGGACGGGTGGACCGTCTGGCGGCTGACCGGCGCCCCGCTCGCCGCGCTGGCCGGATCGGGCTCCGGCTCCCCCTGAGAGGCGCGCGATGGCCGACATCCTGGTGGTCGACGACGACGGTCACATCCGGGAGGTGGTGCGCTTCGCGCTCGCCCGGGCGGGGCACACGGTGCACGAGGCGACCGATGGGGCCGCCGCGCTGGCCGCCATCGAGGCGGGGGGCATGCACGCGGTGGTGCTCGACATCGTGATGCCCGAGATCGACGGCCTGGAGGTCTGCCGCCGGGTGCGGGCCCTCGCGCCGCCGCAGGGCGCGGTGCCCATCCTCTTCCTGTCGAGCCGGGACGACGAGTTCGACCGGGTGCTGGGGCTCGAGATGGGCGGCGACGACTACCTGACCAAACCGTTCAGTCCTCGGGAGCTGGTCGCCCGCATCAAGGCCATGCTGCGCCGGGTGCAGCGCCTCGCCGCGCCGGCTGGGGCCCAGCGGGACGAGGCCCTCGATCACGGGCCGTTGACCCTCGATCTTCAGCGGCACAAGGCGTTCTGGGACGGGCGGGAGCTGGTCTTCACCGTGACCGAGTTCAACCTGCTCGCCGCGCTGATGGGCCGCCCGGGCCGGGTCTACACCCGCGACGCGCTCGTCGACCGGGTGTGGGGCCCGGGGCACGCGATCACCGACCGCACCATCGACAGCCACATCCGCCGCATCCGGCGCAAGCTGGGGCAGGCCGGGGCCGAGGCGATCGAGACGGTCTACGGGCTGGGCTACCGGCTCAAGGAAGACCTGTGACCGAAAGGTCCGAGGTGCCCCGGCGGGGGGCCTCGATCGCCCGCATCCTGCTGCTGGTCAACGGCTTCGTGCTGCTGGTGCCGGTGCTGGCGATCGTGATGCTGCGCATCTACGAGGGCCACCTCGTCCTCCAGACCGAGTCCAGCCTCATCGCTCAGTCGGCGCTCATCGGCGAGGCGTGGCGCAGCGCGCTGTGGCAGGCGCAGGGCCACCCGCCGGGGCGCACCCCCCGCATCCAGCCGCCGGATGCGCCCGACGAGCGGTTCTTCCCCCAGACCCCGGCGCTGCCGCTCGACCCCGAGCTGCTGCCCCCGCTCGGCGACCGTCCGGTGCGGCTGGCCGCCGACCGCAGCGGGCCGGCGTGGGTCGCCGGGGCCGCCATCACCCCGCTGCTCGACCGGGCCAAGCTGGTCAACCTCAGCGGGGCCCGGGTGCTCGACCACGCCGGCTGCGTGGTGGCCACCACCGGCACCCAGCTCGGTGAGTGCCTCGACGATCTGCCCGAGGTGCAGGCGGCCCTCGGCGGGCGGTACCACGCCGTCGCCCGGGCCCGGCTCAGCGACGAGCCGCCCCCGCCCCTGACCAGCATCAGCCGCCGGGGGCAGGTGCGGCTGTTCACCGCGATGCCGCTCTTCGACGACGGGCGGGTCATCGGGGTGGTGCGCATGTCGCGCACGAGCATGGATCCGATCAAGGCGCTGTGGGCCCACCGGGACACCCTGCAATGGGCCCTGCTCGGCTGCCTGCTGCTCACCGTCGCGGTCAGCGTCTTCTTCGCCCGCACGATCACCCGCCCGGTGCGGGCGATCACCGAGGCGGCCCAGGCCATCGCCCGGGGCGAGGGGCGCCGGCCGCTGCCCGCGGGGGGGGTCCTGCCGGCCGAGCTGCACGCGCTGTCGACGGCGCTCGACGAGATGACGACCCAGCTCCAGCAGCGGGCGGACTACATCGCCGACTTCGCCGCCACCGCCAGCCACGAGCTGAAGACCCCGTTGACCGGCATCCGGGGGGCGGCCGAGCTGCTGCGCGACGCGTGGGGCGCGATGGACGACGCCCAGCGGCAGCGCTTCCTGGACAACATCGACGCCGGCGCGGCCCGCATGCAGCGGCTGGTCAGCCGGCTGTTGACCCTGGCCCGCATCGAGAACCGGCGGGCGCCGCTGCCCGAGGAGGACGTGCCGCTGCGCCCGCTGCTCGAGGGGCTGATCGAGGCCCACCCGGAGGCCGACATCGCGCTGGAGGTCGACCCGGGGGCCCCCGAGAGCGTGCGCATCGCGCCGGACCAGCTCGTCTCGGCGGTGGGCAATCTGGTGGACAACGCGGCGCGCCACGGGGCCGGGGCGCCGGTGCGGGTGACCGTGGCGCCCGCCGGGCCCCGGGTGGTGATCGCGGTCGCCGACCGGGGCCCGGGCATCAGCCCCGGCAACCGGGGGCGCATCTTCGAGCGCTTCTTCACCACCGCCCGCGACGACGGCGGCACCGGGCTGGGGCTGGCGATCACCCGGGCCATCGCCCGCAGCCGGGGCGGGGACGTGACCTTCGAGAGCGGGCCCGAAGGCACGGTCTTCCGGCTGGTGATCTGACCGGGCGTTCGAACGCCGAACGGCGCGACCGCCGGAGCGATCACGCCGTTCGAGGGGCGGGCGGGCTCAGCCCTCTTCGCCGTCGGCCTCGTCCTCGGGGGCGGGGCGCTGGGGGCGGTC
Organism: bacterium; assembly: GCA_030426085.1. GTDB lineage: Bacteria > Myxococcota_A > Bradymonadia > UBA7976 > UBA1532 > JACKDM01. The sequence continues at coordinate 9,562 of JAUHYW010000091.1, forward strand.
GCCGGCCTCGCCGTCCTCGGGGGCGGGGCGCTCGGGCCGCTCGGCGCCGTCCTCGGGGGCGGGGCGCTCGGGCCGCTCACCCTCGGGCCGCTCGCCCTCGGGCCGCTCCGGGCGGGCGTCGGGGCACGCCTCGTGGCACGCCTCGGCGACGCCGACGGCCTCCTCGCGGCAGGCCGCGGGCTCGCCGCCGTCCTCGGCGCACATCTCGAACACCGCCCGGGCCTCGGGCCGGCACGCCTCGTGGCAGGCGGCGACCCGCCGGCGGATGGCCCGGGCGGCGTGGCGCAGGCAGGCCTCTTCGGCGACGATCTCGCAGCCGGGGAAGTCCTCGGGCACCGCCTCGGCCTCGGCCAGCCGGGTCTCGCAGCGGGCGACGAAGTCCTCGAGGTGCTCGGCGCAGAACGCGGCCGGGTCGATGCCCGGGGCCGGCCCCTCGCCGGCCTCGCCCTCTTCGCCCTCCGGCGGCATCGGCCGCTCGGGGCGCTCGGGGCGGGCCTCGTCGTCGCCGGCGTCCTCCGGCAGCCCGTTGCGGCGCATCGCCTCGGCGGCCGACTCGGCCTCCAGCTCGGACAGCGCGGTCTCGAGCGCCTCGTCCGTCGGCTGCTCGTAGTCGTCGCCGGTCTCGCAGGCGGTGAGCGCCAGGCCGGCGGCCAGGGTCAGGGACAGTCGGTTGATGGTGCGGCGGAACATGGGGGCCTCCCTCGTTGCGGGCATCGGGTCTGCGGTGGTTCCGGCCGGTCGCCCCGGCCACGCTGGATTGGGATTGCAGCCGCCGTGCCAGCCTCGAAATGACGCGTCGGAGCGCCCGGAGGCCGGTTTCGGGGTCGATCGCTGTCAGGATCGGCCGACACCTGTCGACCGCCGACGACAGCCGGGTGCCCGCGCCGCCAATCTCGCTTGGCGTGATCCGGGCGTCGGGGTGTCGGCGGGGCATGACAGCGGTTGATTTCGGGCGGGTGATGGGGCCACCATGCGCCCGTTCGAGGCGGGTCGCCGCGCAACTCCAGACGCCACGGGGTATCTCACCCGGTCGACCCCCGCTGCTGCACCGCCGAAGGAAGAGATTGCGCTCGGTCGCAGTCCCCGCTACGGTCACCCATTATGCGACATATACACACATGTATTCTCGGCGTCGCCCTCGCGCTGTCGGCCTCCGGTTGCGCCGGAGGTCCGAGCGACGAGACCCCCGACGCCCCCAAGTCCCCGCCCGCGGGGGACGAGGCCAGCCCCCGGTCCGAGGCGCCCACGCCGAAGGCCCCCGAGAAGGTCGAACCGCCGCCTCCGCCCGACCCGCTGCGCCATCGGGACGACCTGCCGCCCGAGAAGCGCATCGTGATCGTCGTCGACGGCGAGCCGCGCATCGCCGACCTCGACGCGGCCCGGGCCGCCGGCTACACCGCGGTCGACTTCAGCGATGACTGGACGCCCTACATCTTCGAGGAGCGGCTCGACGCCGAGGGCGAGGTGCTCGAGAACCGCTACCGTCAGATCTACCTCGGGCTGGCCAACGACCGCACCGACGGCGACGGGCGGGCCCTGCCGGACAACGAGCTGAACTTCCTCGAGGTGTTCGGGATCCCGCCGTCGATGGGCGTGGTGCAGCGGCGCTTCCTCGAAGACGAGGAGAAGGCGTGCCACGAAGAGATCGACTACGCCGCGATGGCGAAGGTCGACAGCATCCCCTTCCTGCGGGGCGGCCGGCTGCGCAGCTACAAGTCGCGGGTGGCCCGGGCCCGGCGGGCGGTGAAGAAGGCCATCGACAAGGCGAACAAGAAGGGGCGCAAGGCGGCCGACGCGGCCATCCGGGCGGCGAAGAAGGAGAACAAGGCCCGCCAGGCCGAGTTCGAGCGGCAGATGGCCGCCCACCGCAAGCGGGTCGCCGAGGGGCCCCGCGATCAGCCGCGCCCGGCCCCGCCCGCCGCGCCGGACACCGTGCCGGTGCCCCCGAAGTGGACCCCGATCGAAGACGCCGAGGGGCTCGTGGCCCGCGATCCGGAGGTCGCCGGCACCGTCGAGGAGTCGATGGCCCTCGCCGAGCTGGCCACGAACCGGGAGGTCGCGTTCGACCACGTCGAGCGGCGGCTGAAGTGCGACGAGCACGACCGGCCGCGCTACAAGCACAAGAAGGGGCGCTTCGATCACGGGCTGCGCATGGGCGTGCGGCGGTTCCAGCGCAAGCACAAGATCTACGAGTACGCCAACATGAAGGGCGAGACGATGGAGATGCTCGCCACGCCGCCCCGGCAGAGCAACTACAAGGCCTTCGTCCGGGTGCTGACCGAGCGGGTGGTCGCCGCGACCCACATCCTGGAGGACGGCACCACCCAGACCGGTGAGGATCCGCCGACCTACACCGGCTCCGACGGCGCGCAGCACCCCATCCGCAATCTGGTCGACGAGTTCGTCACCGCGGCGACGAGCCAGCTCATGCTCGACACCCCCGACCGGGTGCTGGCGTTCTTCAAGCGCCACTCGGCGGAGGACTTCCAGACCTGGATGCGGGTGGGGGTCAAGTTCCCCGCGCTGCCCGAGTACTACGACGGCGACATGGACCTCGAGATCGTCATCGACCGGGGGGACGTGTGGTACGACCTGCCGTACAACGACGCGGGCAAGGAGATCCGCCAGCCCCGCAGCCGCATGCCCAAGCTGATGGTCTACCTGCGGTGGAACGACCAGACCATCCGGCTGGTGCGGTGGCCGACGACCATCGGCGGCTGGCGCACCGATCTGGCGCCCAACGGCTACGTCTACATGCGCTACAAGGGCTCCGACGTCGGCGACCGGGTGATCCGCAAGATCATCTCCGGGCCGACCTGGGTGCCGCCGGAGAGCACCCCGCTCAAGAGCCTCGCCAAGCGGCGCTGGATCAACGGCAAGGCCCAGGGCATCGTCAACTACGAGGAGATGGGGCCGGGCTACCTCTCGGCCTACGGGCTGGTGGCGGGCTACTTCGTCATCCCCCGCCCCGACGGCAACGACGTCGACCGGGGCATCCGGGCCCACGGCTCGTCGGACTACATGTCCATCCGCAGCTCGCGCCGGTTCAGCCACGGCTGCCACCGGCTGCTCAACCACCTCTCGGTGCGGCTGTACGGCTTCGTGCTCAACCACCGCCCGCACACGGTGGGCGGCGACCAGAAGATGAACGCCCAGCGGCAGTTCTACTACAAGGAGCAGGTCTACCAGATGCGCATGCCCTCCCGGGGCTTCGCCTACTTCCTCGACCCGCCGATGCCGGTGCGGGTGCTCGAGGGGCGCATCCGGGGCAAGCGCAAGCGGCCCTACGAGGGCTACGTGAAGATCCCCGGCGAGACCTACCCCGATACGCTGCCCGGCGAGGCGCCGGCCGGTGAGGACGACCGGGCCGGGGGCGGCGCGGTGGCCGACGAGGACGACGACGCATGATCAGGCTGATGTGGGCGATGGCCGCGCTGCTGCTGCCGGCCGGGGGCGCCATGGCCGCGCCGGGGGACGATAAGCCGGCGGTGGTCAAGGACTTCGAGGCGGGCGAGGCGGCCGACGCCGCGCCGGCGAAGGCCGAGGCGGCCGCCAAGAAGAAGAAGCCCCGCAAGAAGACCGTGAAGCTGAGCTTCACCACCTCGCCCCGGGTCAAAGCCCGGGTCTACTTCGGCCGCAAGCTGCTGGGCACGACCCCGTTCTCGGTCGACTGGCCCCGGGACTCGGGCCCGGTGGACGTGGTGGTGCGGGCCTACGGCTACCTGCCGGTCAATACCCGGGCCTACACCTTCCGCGACGACGACGTCAGCGTGCGGCTCACCCGGCCGGACGACGCCAGCCGGCTGCTGGGCTACAAGGCGCCGGTGGAGCCGCCGCCCGAAGAGGGCGCGGACGAAGAGGGTGGAGAGGGGGAGGGCGACGAGGGGGCGAGCCCCGGCGGGGCCGCGCCGACCCCGACGCCCGCCGCGCCGACGCCGGCCACCCCCTGACGGGCCGGCCGGCTCACCCCGCCGTCAGAGCGGGCGGGTCGGGATCGCGGTGCGGACCCAGAAGCCCACCATGTCGTCGACCTCGAAGATGATCTCGAGCAGGTCGCCGTCTTCGCCGCAGAAGATCTGCTCCGACGTGTCGCTGTGGCGCCAGGTGTAGCGGGCGACGCACAGCCCGTCGGGCGCTTCGCACTCGAGCGGCTCGTTCGACTCGGGGTCGACGATCTCGTCCGGGCGGGGCTCGACCATCAGCGCCAGCGGGGTCGAGACCACCGTCGCCGTCGGCTCGTCGAGGTCGATCACCCCGTCGAGATCGGCGACCTCCACCGTGACCTGATCGAGCTTGTAGACCCCCTCGACCCGGCGGCAGACGCCCTCGGCCGAGAGCACGAACGGCTTGTTGGGCGGCACCGGATCCTCACCGCAGCCGAAGCCGCCGAGGGTGGTGAGCGCGGTGAGCAGCGGCAGGGCGAGGCGGGTGGGCGACATGGCTTCTCCCGAGTCAGGCGGGCGAGGATAGGCCACCGCCCGACGGCGAGGCAAGCGCCGCCGATCGCGCGTCGGGCGACCCCCGAGTACGGATGATTACTGAACGTGAATGTATTCTGTTGTCCTACATGCTCTCTTCGGGCTAGAGTCCGGTCGTGCTGACGCTCATCACCACCGTGATCCTGGCCGCCAACCCGCCGCTCGACTGGCAGTTCCCCGGCGTGTCGGGGCCCGCTCTGCAAGCCGCGGTGCGCGCCGCCGCCGGCCCCGTACCCCGGGGTCACCTCTTCGACGAACCGGCCCGCGAGGCCCACCTCGCCGAGGTGCGCTGGCCCGAGAGCCTGGGCTGCCTGTCGGACGAGGCCGCCTGCGCCGACGCCCGGCGGGCGGTCTTCGCCGCCTTGCAGCTCGCCGGGCAGGTCGTCGCCACCGCCGAGGGCGCCGACGGCGGGCACCGGGTCGTGCTGACCCTGCACGGGCTGCAAGCGCCCGAGCCCCAGATCTACACCGGCGAGGGCCCGACGCTCGAAGAGGCCGCCCGGGACGCCTACACCGCCTTGCAGGGGCGGGTGACGCTGGTGCTGACCCTCGACCCGCCCGACACCTCCATCCGGCTGGACGGCGAGCCCTTCGGCCAGGGGTCGGGCACCTACACCGTGCCCCCCGGCGATCACGACCTGACCTTCGAGTCCCCCGGGCGGCGCACGGTCAAGCAGCCCATCCGGGGTGATGCGGGCGAGACGCTGACCATCGAGATGGCGCTGCCGGCGGCGGTGGGCCGGCTGAAGCTGGCCGTCGAGCCGGCGAGCGCGACCGTCTTCCTCGACGGGGCCAAGTGGCCCGACCCGGGCGCCGCCCGCGAGCTGTCGCCGGGGCCGCACGCGCTGCGCCTCGAGGCCGAGGGCTACGAGACCTTCACCGAGGAGATCACGATCAAGTCGGGCACGGCCCACGAGATGAGCCTCAAGCTGCGCCCCGATGAGCCCACCTGGCGCGAGGCGTTGGCCCGGCCGCACCCCGACACCCGGGCCCGCCCGTGGACTCTGCGGGCCGATCTGCGGCTGGCCTCGGCCCGGGACGGCGAGGTGGGGCTGGCGCTGCCCAACGGCGGCGAGCTGGCCTCTCAGGATCTGTCCATGGGCACCGTCGGCGTCGGCTTCTCGGTCGGCTGGCGCTCGGACCACCTGCTCATCGAGGGGCTGGGGCTGTCCTACGCCGCCGGCAGCGAGCAGACCGGGGCCACCTTCGAGAACGGCAGCACCAGCGGCGACATCGACGCGCTCAGCCAGCTCACCCTGCGCCCGCTGTGGGTCGGGGCCCGCTACCCGATGTGGCGCGTCGAGCCCTACGCCCTGGCGGGGGTCGGCTTCGTGTGGGAGACCTTCGACGTCGACCGGCCCAGCGGCGCGCAGCAGGTCAGCGACACCCGGTTCCTGCTGGGAGCCGAGCTGGGGCTGCGCTACGCGTTCGACGACGCGCTGTCGGCCGGGATCGGCGCGGCGTTCGACTTCTGGCCCGGCGAGCGGGCCTCGGCGGCCTTCCTGATCCAGGTGGGCTACGCCCTCGACCTGCCGGAGCCGTGGAAGTGAAGGCCGTCGCCCTGCTGCTGTTTGCGCTCGCCCCGTCGATCGCCTGGGCCCAGGCCGACGCCGACGACCTGCCCCCGCCGGTGGCCGAGGCCGAAGAGAACCCCGGCGCGCCGCTGCCCGACGACCCCGACGTGGCGGTCGGCCGCGAGGCGTACAACGCCGGCGACTTCGCCGCGGCGGTGACCGCCTTCCGCGCGGTGGCCCGGCGCCACCCGGAGAACCCCGCGATCTATCGGGCCCTGGCCCGGGCGGCGAGCTGGGCCGACGCGCCGGAGACCGCCATCCGGGCCTATCGGCACTACCTCGCCCTGGCCCCGGGGGCCGCCGACGGGGACAAGGTGAAGGCCGAGCTGACCCTGGCTCTGCGCAAGACCGAGAGCCCGCCGGCCGAGGGCCCGCCGCCCGCGGTCGCCGAGGCGCTGGCGGCGGTGATCGAGCGGTCGAAGGCCGACGCGTTCGCCGGTGAGGCGGGGGCGCTGGCCGCCCTCGACGCCCTGCTCGCGATCGATTACGTGGGCCCCGAGCTGGCCGAGGGCCGCCGGGCGGTGGACGAGACGCTGCGCCGGCGCACCGACGAGCTGATCGGGCGGTGGTGGGCTCCCGACGACCGGGCCTCGCCCGAGGCGCTGACGGCGATGGCCGCCGGCTGGGCCGCCCGGGCGAAGCGGGGCGCGCTGGATTACGAGGCGGAGCGCATGTCGGCCGCGGTCACCGGGCTGGGTCAGCTCGCCGGGCAGAAGTGGTCCGAGGCGATCGAGACCCTGGGCCCGGTGGCCCCCGGCGACCCCCGGCTGCGCTACGCCCAGGCGGTCGCGCTCGCCCGGGCCGAGCGCCACGTCGAGGCCGAGCAGGTGCTCGCCGCGCTCGCCCGCGACGCCGACGACCCCCGGGTGGCGGCGCTGCTCGGCCTCGTGCGCCGGGCGCAGGGGCGCATCGACCACGCGCTCGACGCGTGGCGGATCGCGCTCGAGCCGCCGGCCGCCGGAGCGCGTTGACATCCGGGTGTCATTGCGCCGTATCGGGGGCCGGAGTATTCTGCCGACCTCGCGCCGGGCGCGGGGTCCAAAGTGCTTGTGAGGGACAGCCGGGGATGAGCAAGACCAACCGACGCGACGTGCGCAGAAGTCTGCCCCGCCTCGAGACCGCCGTGCCCGACTTCCGGCTGGTGGCCCACGGGGCCACCGACGTCGGGCGTCGGCGCGAGGTCAACGAGGACTCGTTCCTCATCCTGCCCCGCAACCACGTCTGGATCGTCGCCGACGGCATGGGCGGGCACGCCGGGGGCCAGGTGGCGAGCACCCTGACCATCGGCACCGTAGGCGACGCGCTGGTGCGCCGGCTCTCCGACGCCGAAGAGAAAGCCGAGGGCCCCGACCCCATCAACGTGGCGATGGTCATGGAGGAGTCGGTGCTCGAGGCGTGCCACACCGTCTTCGACACCGCCCGCGAGCAGCCCGAGCTGACCGGCATGGGCAGCACCGTCACCGCGATGATGGTCTACGGCGCCGAGGCGTGGTTCGGCCACGTCGGCGACAGCCGGGCCTACCTGGTGCGCGAGGGCAAGATCCACCAGATCACCGAGGACCACTCGCTGGTGCAGGAGCACGTCGCCGCCGGGCTCATCACCCCCGAGCAGGCCCGGGTCTCGGTCATCCGCAACATCATCACCCGCAGCATCGGCTTCGAGCGCCACGTCAAGGTCGACGTCGGCGCGGTGCCGCTCGAGCGGGGCGACCTCTTCCTGCTGTGCTCCGACGGGCTGACCGGTCACGTCGAGGATCACGAGCTGCTCGAGATCATCGAGGGCAACAAGCGGGGCGCGGTGCCCAAGATCCTGATCGACCTGGCCAACAGCCGGGGCGGCGAGGACAACTGCACGGTGATCCTGGTGGCGGTCACCGCCCGCCGCGGGCGGCGCTCCTGACGGCGCGCCGGTGACCCGCCCGACGCTGTCGGTCTGCCTCATCGTGCGGGACGAGGCCGACATGCTCGGCCCCTGCCTCGAGAGCGTCGCCCGGCTCGCCGACCAGCTCGTGGTGGTCGACACCGGCAGCACCGACGACACCGTCGCCATCGCCGAGGCCCACGGGGCCGAGGTGCATCACTTCGCCTGGGTCGACGACTTCGCCGCCGCCCGCAACGCCTCGCTCGACGCCGCCGCGGGGGACTTCGTGCTGGTGCTCGACGCCGACGAGCGCCTCGCGCCGGGCGCGGCCGACGCCATCCGGGCGGTGATGGCCGCCGAGCCGGCCGACGCGCCGCCCACCGTCTACCTGCCGCTGATCGACAACCGGGACGCCGCCGGGCAGGCGCTGGGCGCCGACTTCATGCCCCGCCTGTGGCGCAACCGGCCCGGGCTGCGCTTCACCGGGCGGGTGCACGAGCAGATCGGGCGGGGGGTGGACGGCCTGCGGCGGGCGTTCGACGACCGCATCCGCATCCGCCACCTGGGCTACGACCCGGCCCTGGCCGCCGCGCGCGGCAAGCGGGCCCGCAACCGGGCGCTGCTCGAGGCCGAGCGGGCCGAGCGCCCCGACGACCCCACGATCGGGTTCTACATCGCCAAGGAGGATTACGCCGAGGGCCTCGATGAGTCGGCGCTGGCCGGCTTCCGCCGGGCGATGCGCGGCTCGGCGGTCAACCTCGCCCTGTCGGCGACGCTCTTCGCCGTCGAGTGCCTGCGCAACCTGGAGCGCTTCGCCGAGGCGGTCGCGCTGGCCGAGGATCGGCTGGCCCGGGCGCCGAGCTACGGCGACCTGTGGTTCGTGGCGGGGCAGGCGGCGCTGGAGGGCGGCGACCCCGACCGGGCGCTGGCCCTGCTGGAGAACGCCCGCCGCCGCCCCGAGGGGCTGGCGGCCATCGCGTTCCGCGACCCGTCGGTGGCCGAGTGGCGGGCCGATCTGGTCACCGCCCGGGCCCTGGTCGCCCGGGGCCGGGCAGCAGGCGATGCGGGCGACCTGGGGCGGGCGGCGCAGCTCTTCGACCGCATCCGCCCCCGGCTGCCCGACGACGCGCGGCTGGCGGCCGACCTGGACGCCGCCGAGCTGGCCGTCCTGCGCCGCCGGCCGGAGGACGCCTGGGCGCGCCTGGAGCCGACCCTGGGCCCGGCCCCGGTCGACGGGGCCGACATCCTGCTCGACCTGATCCAGCTCGCCGTCGAGGAGGCCGGCCTCGAGCCGGCCTACGGGCTGCTCGTCCGGGCCTTCTCGCTCCAACCGGCGCTGCTGCACCGCCTGCCGCTGGTGGGCGCCGCCGCCGAGCTGGCCGAGGCCCTCGGCGACGGGCGCGGCCGGGCGCAGTGGCTGCACATCTGCGCGCTGCTCGACAGCCCCCACCCCGAGCATTACGCGGCGCTGGCGCTGATCCGGGAGGCCGAGGGCGACGGCGAAGAGGCGGCCCGGCTGCGCGATCGGGCCCGGGCCCTGGGCCCGTCCGGCGCCGATGAGCGCTGAGCCGGGCTACTCGGCGAGCTTGTAGCCCACCCCGCGCACGGTCTCGATGGTCTCGGCCGGCAGCCCGGCGGCGACGAGCTTCTTGCGCAGCGTCTTGATGTGCACGTCGACGGTGCGCTCGGTCACCGCCACGTCGGGGCCCCAGGCCCGGTCGAGGAGCTGCCCCCGGGCGTAGACCCGCCCCGGCGCGCCCACGAAGACCGCCAGCAGGTCGAACTCGGTGCGCGACAGACCCAGCTCGGTGGTGCCGGCCCACGCCTGCCGCTTGGCGGGGTCGACGCGCAGCCGGGGCACGCCCTCGGCCGGGGTCGGGTTGACCCGCCGCAGGACCGCCCGGACCCGGGCCACCATCTCCCGGGGGGAGAACGGCTTGTCGACGTAGTCGTCGGCCCCCAGCTCGAGCCCCACGATGTGCTCCACCGGGTCGTCGTGGCTCGAGAGGATGATCACCGGCACCCGCGGGCCCTCGTCCCGGGCCCGCAGCCAGTCCAGGCCGTTGCCGTCGGGCAGCATCAGATCCAGGATCACCAGCGCCGGGGGGCCGGCGGCCAGCGCCGCGTCGGCCTCGGCCAGCGTGCGGGCGGTGGTCGTCTCGAAGCCGGCCCGGCCGAGCGCGTAGGCCAGGCTCTCGGTGATCGCCGGCTCGTCGTCCACGAGGAGGATGGTCTGCACGGCTGCGACGATATGCGGCGCCCCGGGGCGCGTCAACGCTCCCCGGGCAGCGGCCCGTAGCGCCGGACCCGGGCCGGATCGAGGATGAGCGCCCGCTTCGCGATCTGGACCAGCTTCTTGTCGATCAGCTCGGCGATCAGCTCCGGATCACGCAGCGGGGCGTCGTCGATCGAGATCGTGTAGCGCCCGGCCTCGAGGTCTTCGAGCACCACCGCCGCCAGCTCGGCCTTCGAGCGCCCGTCCATCCGGGCGATGAGCGCCCGGTCGAGCGCGTCGAGCCCGATGGCCCGGTGCATCAGGTTGGTGCACGCCGGGGCCTGGGTCGCCTGGTGTCGGGCGAAGCCGGGGGCCACCGGGTGATCGTCGGGCGGGGCGCCGACCCACGGCCGGGGCCAGGTGCCGATCCGCAGCGCGTGGCTGGCGAGCAGCTCGAGCAGCGGCCCGCCGATGGTCTCCCGGTCGGCCGGCTCGGGGTCCTTGCCCTCGACCAGCGCCGCGTGGTGGCACAGCGTCTCGAACGCCAGCCCCTGGGGGTGCCCGGTCAGCACCTTGAGCGCGGCCTTGACCAGCGGCTCGTGGGTGTCGATGACCATGCCCTCGGGGCTCTTGAACTTGTCGGTGGACAAGAGCTCGAGCCGGGAGGCGATCCAGCGCCCGCGCAGCCGCTCGTGGCTCAGGGCCCGGTCGAGCCGCACCTCGCGCCGGCAGACCAGCGAGCGGCGGAAGAAGCGTACGTGCATGTAGTCGAGGTACTGCTCGGTCTGCACCAGCCCCGAGGCGAGCTGCCCGATGCGATCGGCCGCGTCGGGGCCCAGCCGGTCGGCGAACATCGAGTGGAACTCCGCATCGGCCACGTACTGCAAGCCGGCCTGCTTCGAGCGGTCGACGAAGTCCTCGAACCACAGCGGGGTGTTGACCTCGACGAGGTGCTCGTAGAGCACGTAGGCGTCCGACAGGTCGCCGATGACCGAGACCTCGCCCTTCAGCCAGCGGGCCGCCGGGTTGCGGTCGCCGGGCAGCAGATCGGCCATCGTCGACAGCAGCGCCCGGGCCTGCTCGATGCGCTTGCGGGGGTCGGTGGCCGTCGCGTGCCGCCGCAGGATCTGCCGGATCATGCCCCGGACGTGCCACCCGGGGTAGGTGTTGTAGCTGATGTAGGCGATGCCGTGGGGCGCGAGGTGCACCCGGCAGATGGCCAGGATGCGGTCCTGCACCTCTTCGGGCACCCACGAGAACACCCCGTGGCACAGGATGTAGTCGAACTCACCCCACTCGGGGGTCAGGTCGAGGATGTCCATCGCCCGGAACTGCACGTTCGCGAGCCCCATCGAGCGGGCGTCGGCATCGGCGGCGGCGACCTGGGCCTTGGAGAGATCGATCCCCACGAACGTGCTCTCGGGGAACAGCGCCGCCAGCGGCACCAGGTTGCCGCCCAGCCCGCAGCCCAGCTCGAGCACCCGGCAGCGCTCGATCGGGGACGGCTGCATGCCGAACAGGGCCCCGAGCGTGTGCAGGTGGTCGGGGTGGGTCATCGAGAACGGGTTGTTGTCGTAGAGGATGTCTTCGTAGTCGGCCATCGACCCCCCGTCGGCGTGGCGCGGACCCCCGCGGATCCGGAAAGTCTGCATACACCCGAAACATCGTCGGCGCGACCCCGTAGGACAGGCCGAATCCCATTCGACAGGAGGCCCCGATGAAGATCTGGATCCCGATCGCCCTGCTCGCGGCGTGCGTCATCGGCTACGCGGTCGTCGCCGGCGGCGCCCCGGCGGGCGAGAAGGCCCCCGCGGGGGCCGCCGATCCGGCGCCGGCGAAGCCCGCCGCCCACCCCGCGTATCACGCGCACAGCCCCCCGATCGGAGAGAAGCTGATGCTGAGCGAAGACGAGTGGAAGAAGAAGCTGAGCCCCCACCAGTACCGCATCCTGCGCGAGTCGGGCACCGAGTTCGCCGGCACCGGCAAGCTGCTGCACAACAAGGAGGACGGCACCTACCGCTGCGGCGGCTGCGGCGCGCCGCTCTTCGACAGCGAGACCAAGTACACGTCGGGCAGCGGCTGGCCGAGCTTCTACGCCGCCCTCGAGGGGCGCATCGTCGAGAAGGTCGACACCAGCCACGGCATGGTGCGCACCGAGCTGCTCTGCGCCCGCTGCGGGGGCCACCTCGGCCACAAGTTCAGCGACGGGCCGAAGCCGACCGGGCAGCGCTACTGCATCAACTCGGCCTCGCTGGAGTTCCAGGGCGAGGACGGGCGGGTCATCTCGGGGGAATGACCGGCGCCCGGCGGGCCTCAGCCCTTGGGCGTGAAGAGGACCGCGTCCTGCAACAGCCGCCAGCCCGAGGGCGTGCGGACCAGGGTCCACGTCGCCTCGAAGTCGGCCTTGGCGCCCGCCAGCCGCCCCTCGACCTCCGCCAGATCACCCCGCAGCCGCACCCGCTCGACGGTCAGCGCCCGCTGATCGCCCCCGATCCGCCCCGCCTTCGCCGCGTCGAGGTACGCCGCGCGGCTCATCATCGTCAGCCCGCCCTTGCCCTTCACCGTGAAGGCCACCCGGAACTCGGGGTGCAGCGCCGCCTCGAGCGCGGGCAGATCGCGAGCGTCGCCCGCCCGGGCGAACCCGGCGACCACCGCCCGCACCGCGGCCTCGTCGTCCACCGGGGCCGCCGAACCGGCGGGGGCGGCGAGCAGCACGTTGAGCACACCGAACATCATCACGCCCGTCATGGGCACCTCCTTCTTCGGTGGTTGCCGAGGCAACCACCTGAGTGTGGTTGCCGAGGCAACCAATTGGTTGCGCCGCCGGGGCGTCCCCCGCCCGGCGGCGCGGGATCAGCCGCTGTCGGCGATCAGGTTGGCTTCGAGCTGGGCCAGCCCCCGCTCGAGGGCGGCGAGCGCCGCGTCGTCGAGGCCGGCGAAGACCGCGGCCCGGGTCCGGGGCACGATCGCGGCGAAGCGGTCGTGCAGCCGGACGCCGTCGAGGGTGAGGTGGATGCGCTGCCGGCGCCCGTCGTCGGGGTCGGGGCGGCGGGCGACGAGGCCCTTGCGCTCCAGAGCGCGCACCAGCCGGGTGATGTTGGGGCGGTCGGCGAAGATGTCGTCGGCCAGCTCGCTGGGGTTGCGCCCGTCCTGCTGGCGCAGCTTGTTGAGCACGAACCACTGCTCGGGGGTCAGGTCGATGCCGTTGCGCTCGGCGAGCCGCAGGAAGTGGCGCCGCTGGGCGCGGGCCGCCCGCCACAGCCGGTAGACGATGGAGTCGTCGATGCGCACGGGCCGATCGCTCATCGGGACCTCGCGTTTGATTGCGTGGGCAACTATATGCGGCGGCCCGCCGCCCGGTCAACCCCGGGTGCCGCGCCGCCGCTCAGAACAGCAGCGCCGATCCGATGTGCAGCGCGGCGGTGTGGTGCACCACGTCCACCTCGAACGTGGTGATGAGGTCGTCCGACAGGTAGTCCAGCCCCAGCCCGCCGGCCTGCCCGACGCCCACCGCGTAGCGGGCCCCGATGGTGGTCTCGAAGACCAGCTCACCCCCGCCCTCGAGCGTCAGCGGGTCGCGCAGGCGCACGCCGCCGGTGATCCCGTAGAAGTCGACCCGGTCGTCGCCCAGGCCGTCGAGCTCGGCGACGTCGCTGTGGTCGGTGAACAGCCCCACGCCGACCGCCAACGTCTCGCTCAGCGGCATCAGCCCGCCGATCTGCACGTTCCACACCGCGGCGTACCGCTTCTCGGCGGCGGGGTCGTCGAGGGCGGTGCGGTACTCGGCGGCGACCCCCACGAAGCCCCCGCCGTCGAGCGCCAGCGCGAGCCCGCCGTGCACCGAGGGCGGCGCCATCAGGCCGAAGGGCTCGTCGTCGAAGGTGTCGGGGTCGTAGTCGCTCACCGGGTCCTCGCCGGTGGCGGCGAACTGCACCAGCGCGGCCCCCTCGGCGGTGCCCTTCACCCGCACGATGGGGGCCCGCACGGTCAGCCCGAGCTGCACCGCGTCGGTCGGGCTCCACTGCGCGCCCAGCGTCGGCTGGACCCCGAAGCGCGAGATCGACTCGTCGGCCAGGATGAGCAGGCTCGACAGCGGGGCCTCCTCGCCGTCGATCGAGATCCGGCTCCACAGGCGGGCCGAGAGGCTCTCGCTCTCGTAGATCCCGAACAGCGCCAGCCCCAGCCGCAGCCGGGGCGAGACGGCCCAGCCCACCGCCGGACCGACGTGGTACCGCTGGGCGATGGCGGTGAACTCGCTGCGCTGCACGTAGCGCACCGGCGGCTCTTCGATGGGGGTGCTGACCGCGACCCGGTAGACGTCCTGCCGGGGCACGAACACGCCCAGGCCGATGGTGACGTCGTCGCTGATCCGGCGGCTGAAGACCAGCGAGCTGGGCACGGTGGACAGCTCGAGGCTGCTGGCGTCGCTGCTCGCCTCGAGGTCCTCGGCGATGCGGCCCTCGATGGCGCCCCGGGCGCTGCGCTCGCGCAGCACGAAGGCGTTGAGGCTGACGTCGAGCTTGCCCCGGGCGTTGCCCCCCAGGCCGGCGGGGTTGTACCAGATGGCGCCTCCGCTGCGGATGGTGGCGACGACGACCCCGCCCGAGAGCGCGGCGCTGTTGTCGAGCGCGGCGTCCTCCCGGTTGGCGGCGAGGGCGGGGGCGGCGAGCGCAGGGACGGCGATCAGCAAGAGCCACTGCCAGCGGCGGTTCATGGGGCGTCCTCCTGGGGCGGGCCGAGCAGGGCGGGGTCGAGCGGGGCCCCGTTCAGGGCGTCGAGGAAGGCGAGCAGGTCGGCGATCTGCCCGTCGTCGAGCGCCCGGGGCACCAGCAGCGGGCTGCGCCGGCCGTCGGGCGGGTCGTCGGGGTCGAGCTTGTAGCGCACGATGGCCTCCAGCGTCTCGAAGCGGCCGTCGTGGCCGTAGGGCGCG
This sequence comes from bacterium, assembly GCA_030426085.1. Taxonomy (GTDB): domain Bacteria; phylum Myxococcota_A; class Bradymonadia; order UBA7976; family UBA1532; genus JACKDM01. Next base: position 24,620 of record JAUHYW010000091.1, read on the forward strand.
GTGCGGGCCACCTCGCGCAGGGTCGGGGTGCGGAAGGCGAACCGGTCGTCGGGGTGGGGCGCCAGCCGGGCCAGCCGGGCGGCCCGGGGGCCCTGGGCGTCGTCGCTGAACGGGCCGGCGGCGTTGAACCGGTCGCCGAGCACCGCCGCCACCGCGCCGGCCCGCCCCTCGGGGTGGCCGTCGGCCGGGTCGGGGGTCAGCCCGATGTGATGGAAGCCGCCGTCGGAGAGGATCGGCCCGTTGTGGCAGCTCACGCAGCCCGCCGGGCCGATGAACAGCGCCACGCCCCGCCGGGCGGACGGGCTCAGGGTGGCCTCGGCGGCGGCGGCGTCGCCCGCGCGCAGGGCGGTGACGAAGCGGTCGAACGGGGCGTCGGTCGAGATCAGCCGCCGCTGGTAGGCGGCCAGCGCCTTGCCCGCGTCGGCCAGGATCCGGTCGATCGCCTGCTGCGTCTCGAGGGGCAGCCCGTCCCAGGCGGCCGCCAGCGCGGGGTCTTCGCCCGGCCGGCCCCGGGGCGGCAGGTCGTCGAGGTCGGGCAGCGGGCCGAAGACCGCCTCGTAGCGGGCCCGCAGGCGGGGGGTGTCGCGGATGGCGTGGGCCAGATAGAGCCGGTCGCCGGCGACCTCCTGGGGGTCTTCGAGCGGGGTCCGGGCCTGGGCCCAGGCGCTGTCGGCCCGGCCGTCCCAGAAGAACCACCGCTGGTGGGCGCTGCCCATCAGCGACGGCGGGTTGCGCAGCCGCAGGCCGCCCTGGCCGTCGTAGGTGACCAGCCCCGAGAACGCCCGCCGGGGGTCGTGGCAGACCGGGCAGCCGACGAAGGTGGGGCCGATCTCGTCGGCGTAGAACAGCGCCTGCCCCAGCGCGGCGGCGGCGGGGTCGTCGGCGACGCGGTTGGTGGGGTCGGCCGGGACGCGCTCGGCGCCGGTCAGGGTGGCCAGCAGCGCGATCTGGTCGGGGTCGAAGCCCAGGACGGGGCGCGCGGGCAGCCCTTCGGGCACCGGCAGGGGGGCCTCGCAGGCGGCGACGGCCAGGGCCAGGATCGTCAGGAGGTGTCGCACCGCCGGAGGATACCCCAGCGCCCCGGCCGATGGCGCGCGCCGGGGCATGGGGCTGGCCTGCCCGGCGGCGTTGCGCTACAGAAGCGGCGATCGGAACGCGGAGGTGGCCCATGGAGACCGCAGAGCAGCCGAACCACGACCCCCGGGACGGCTTCTGGATGCGCATCATCCTGATCGTCTCGGCCCTGATCGCCGGCGCGGTGGCCTTCCTCATCCTCGGCCCCCGGCCCGAGGGCATGCGGGGCGCGGTCGACGTGAGCGCGCTGCCGACGGTCAACGCCAGCCTCAACGGGCTGGCCGCGCTGCTGCTGCTGGTGGGCGGGCTGCTCGCGAAGCGGGGGCGCTTCGACGCCCACCGCAAGGTGATGCTGACCGCGTTCGCGGTCTCGGCCGCCTTCCTGGTCAGCTACGTGATCTATCACTGGTTCAAGGAGGCCCCGAAGCAGTACACCGGCGACCTCCGCGGCCTGTACCTGACCATCCTGCTGACCCACATCGTCCTGGCGGCGCTCATCGTGCCGCTGGCCCTGGTCACCCTCTACCGCGGCTGGCGCGACCAGCGGCGGGCCCACCGCAAGATCGCCCGGATCACCTGGCCCGTGTGGCTGTACGTCTCGGTGACCGGGGTCGTGATCTACGTGATGCTCTACACCTGAAGCCGGCTCAGCTCTTCGCCGGCTCGGCGTAGGGGCCGTAGCTGCCGAAGTACCAGTCGTGGCCCTCGAGGTCCTTGGCCGCGAAGCCGCGCCCGCCGTAGTCGTGGTCGATCACATCGCTCACCTCGGCCCCGGCCTCCGCCGCCCGGGCCTGAGCCGCGTCGGCGTCCGCCACCACCACGTAGATCGGGTGCGGCGGGCGGCCCTCGGCGGCGGCCTCGGGGTGCGAGCCCCCGCGGGAGCTGACCATGATCATGCCCCCGGGCACGGTGAGCTGGCTGTGGGCGATGGTGTCGCCCTCGCCGGGCACGACGAGGTGTTTCTCGAAGCCGAACGCCGCGCACAGCCAGTCGATGGCCTTCGGCGCGTCGGCGTAGCTCAAGCAGGGGATGACGCTGGGGTGGGTGCTCATGGGGCCGCTCCTCTTCGTTCGCGCGCCGCCCATCGGCGCGTCGAGGGGGTCATAGCCCATGGCCTCCGCGGCCGTCTTGAACGAATGAGACATCGGCCCCCCGCAGCCGGGCCAGCCCGGTGGGGGTCAGGCCGCTGAACCGGCGCACCTCGCGGGTCAGGTGGGCCTGGTCGGCGTAGCCCAGCCGGGCCGCCCGCTCGGCCCAGTCGAGCGGCGGGCCCCGATCGAGCAGGGCCACCAGCCGGTCGAAGCGCACCAGAAGGGCGTAGCGCTTGGGGCTCACCCCCACCGCGGCCCGGAAGACCCGGGCGACGTGGCGCCCGCTGTAGCCCAGCTCGGCGGCCAGCCGGCCGATGTCCGCCGCGCCGCCGCTGCCCAGGATGCGGCTCCAGGCCCACTCGACCCACGCCGGGGGCTCGGCGCCGTGGGACAGCCGCTCGAGCAGCCACCGCTCGACCAGCGCCAGCCGGGCCGGCCAGTCGGTCAGCTCGGCCAGCCGGGCTCCGAGGCCCCGGGCCGCCGGGGGCAGGACGTCGTCGAGGGCCGCCACCCGCCCGGTGAGCTGCGTCGCGTCGTCGGCCAGCAGCCGGCTGGCGCCGAGCGGCGTCAGGTCGATCTGGACCCCCGCCTGCCACCCGCCGTGGGCGGTCACCACCGGCCGCTCGTGCAGGCCGGCGAGGAAGCCCCCGTGGCGCACCCCGTCCACCGTGAGCGCCGGCCCGAACTCGACGATGCAGGTCAGCGTCGCCCCCGGCATCTCGGGCCGCACCAGCAGGCGGGGGGTGCGCTCTTCGTAGCCCGCGACGCGCCGCACGACGCCCCGCAGCCCGGGGTGCAGCGGGCGGGTCGCCAGCAGCCAGCGGTGGCCGTGGGCCTCGCCGGTCTCCACGGTGGTCGGTCGGGCCTGCACCCGCCCGGCGTCGCACGAAGCGCCGCCGTGCCGCAAGCGGGTTCCGACCGCCGCGCCCGTCGGCTACCCTGCCCGCCCTTCGAACGCCCCGGGAGTCCCATGCGCTTCGCCGAGCCGCTGATCGAGGTCACCTTCCTGCGCCGCTACAAGCGCTTCCTGTGCGACGTGCGCCTGGCCGACGGCACCGAGATGACGGTGCACTGCGCCAACTCGGGCTCGATGAAGAGCTGCCAGCCCGAGGGCGGCCGGGCCTGGATCAGCGACTCGAAGAACCCCAAGCGCAAGCTGCGCTACAGCCTCGAGGCGGTGGAGGTCGACGGGGCCCGGGCGATGGTCAACACCGCCCGCCCGAACCACTTCGTCGAGGAGGCCATCGCCGACGGCACGATCGCCGAGCTGGCCGGCTACGACCGCATCCGGCGGGAGGTGCGCTACGGCAGCGAGCGGTCGCGCATCGACCTGCTGCTCGAGCGGGGGTCGGCCGAGGCGCCCGACGCGCGGTGCTACGTCGAGGTGAAGAACGTGACCCTGGGGGTCGGCGGGGGGGCGGCGCTGTTCCCCGACGCGGTCACCGCCCGGGGCACCAAGCACCTGCGGGAGCTGATGGGGGTCGTCGAGGCCGGCGACCGGGCGGCGCTGGTCTTCTGCGCCGGGCGCACCGACACCCGGTGGGTGGGGCCGGCGGACGACATCGACCCGCTCTACGGCGAGACGCTGCGGGCCGCCGCGGCGGCGGGGGTCGAGATCCTGGCCTACCGGCTCGAGCTGGACCCCGAGCAGGCCCGGCTGGTGGCGCGGGTGCCGGTCCGGCTGGACGGGCTCAGCGGGTCAGCTTCGCCTTGACCACCGGCTCGAGGCCGGTCAGCCCCCACGCGCGGCCGATGGCCAGCGCCTCGTCGGCGCCTTCGCCGTCGAGGTGGAACGCGCGCATCGCGGCCAGCGCGCCGATGCGGTTGCCGCTGCCGCAGTGCACCAGCAGCGGCCGGTCGGCGTTGTCGACCATGCTGGCGAAGACCTTGGCGTTCTCCACCGTGACCCCGCCCCCGCCGGCGACCGGCAGGTGGTGGTAGGTGAAGCCCATCTTCGACAGGCGCTCGGCCTGCTCGGCCACGCCCGGCTCGCCGATGTTCCGCAGGTTGATGACGGTGGCGTAGCCCGCCTCGCGGGCGGCGCGGAACTGCGCCTCGCTGGGCTGGCCGCCGGTGAGCACGCCGTCGGTCGGCACGCGGGCGTTGGGGATGTCGATGGTCTTCACTGGGGGTCTCCCGAGGGCTGGGCCGCCGCCCCGCCGGGCGGGTCGAGCAGCCGGTGCTGGTGGATCTTGATGAAGGCGCTGGTGAGATGCCAGACGTTGTCCATCCAGACCTTCTGGTTGATCAGATCGGTCTTGAAGCCGCCGGTCACACGCTTCTTGTCCCGCACCCACCAGGTGTTCTCCGGGGTGAACTGCAGCCGCAGCAGGTAGGCGGTGATGTGGCGGATGGCGGCGCGGTAGCGGGCCGAGCGCTCGGCGTCGCCGGCCTCGTCGGCCACGATGGCCGCGTCGGCGAGCGCCTCGAGCGAGGCGGCGGTCACCGAGTTGTTGCCGTAGTAGCCCCGCTTGGGGGTCATCGCCCCGTCGTAGTCGTAGTGCCGCTGGTGGTCGGCGTTGTACCGGTGGTGGCGCACCACCCGGTCGTTGATGGCGAAGACGAGATCCTTCAGCCGGTCGCCGGGCGCCTGGAGGTAGCGGTGGGCGAACGGCTGGGTGTACCACGCCGGGGCGTAGGGCACCCACAGCGGCGGGGCGAGGGCCATCTGGCCCTCGAGGGCCGGGCCGTAGGCGGCGAGCAGCGAATCGAAGAACTGCGTGTAGCGGGCATCGCCGGTCTTCGCCGCGGCGTACGACACGATCAGCATGAGCTGGCCCGGCATGAAGTACTGGCTGTTGGCGTACTGGGTCCACATCAGCCCGTCGGGGCGCTGCTTGCTCATCGCGTAGGTCATCAGCAGCTCGACGTCGGCGGCGTGGGCCTTCCAGTCGGCCCGCTCCATGATGGCCCCGGCGATGAAGCTGGCGACGGTGTAGCGGTTCTCGACGAGGTTGCCGTTGGGCAGCGGCTTGGGGGACGGCACGATGCGCCCCGCCGCGCGGGACTCCTCGATCTGGAAGTAGCGGTCGAGGTAGGTCTCGATGCCCCGCCAGCCCAGCCGCTTCAGCTCGTCGTCGGCGAGGAACTCGCCCAGCCGGTTGAGGACCCACACCGACATCGTCGAGCGGACCATCGTGCGCTTGTGGTCGTACTCCTTGCGGTTCGACGGCGAGTACTCGTAGGTCACCTGCCCGTCGGGGCGGATGTTGTTGCGGTACCACTCGCCGATGAGCCGCAGCCGGGCCATCAGCAGGTCGTGGTCGACCTGATCGGGCGTCAGCCGGGCGAAGCCGCGGAAGTAGTCGGTGAACGCGTGGTCCCCGGGCCGCTCGGCGAAGTGGGCCACCTCGTAGAACTCGACGATCATCCGGTTCGCGGTGGACATCGAGGTCGCCTTGTCCCCGAGGTCCCCCATCATCGCCCGGCGCACCGACTTGGGCCCGTGGTTGTACATGACCTGCTCGATGGGGTCGCGCTCGGTGCGCTTGCCGTTCAGCTCGAGGGCCACCCCCATCACCTGGGGCTCGAAGACCTTGTTCGAGAACAGGCTCTTGAAGCCCATGTTGGGCAGCCGCACGGTGCGGGTGACCACCATCAGGTGGATCAGGTGGGCGTCGAGCCCCTCGGCGTCGAGGCCGGCGCAGACCGCGGGCATGACCCGGTCGAGCTTCTCGGTGAGGGGCCGCTCGCCGTCGACCCGCCGCCGCACCCGGCGGGCGCCGCTCTCGTGGAACAGCGTCACGATGATCGGCCGCCGGGCGTCGGCCAGCTCCGGCGGCGGGACCATCCGAGCCAGACCCCCGCCTCCGCCGCAGGCCTGGCGGGCGTACCACAGCAGGTAGCGGCGGGCGGTCTCGTCGAGCTCGAGCGGCTCTTCGACGAGCGGGGTGTAGCCGTCGTCGGGCACCGTCGTCACCTGGGGGGTCGACTCGGGGGCGGCGGCCGTGGGCGAGGGGCGGCAGGCGAGCAGCAGCAGAACGAGCAGCGGGGCGAGCGGGCGCAGGGGCATGAGGGGCCTCGGGTCGTGGAGTGGCCGGAGTGTACTGACCCGCCGCGTCGAGCGCATCCCCGGCCGACGGGGGGCCGTCAGGGGTCGGTCGGCGTGGGCGGCTGGTCGGGGGGCAGCGCGGGGCCGGTGGGCGCGGGGGCCGCGTCGGGGGGCGGGCCCGCGTCGGCTCGCGCCGCGGCGGCCGGGCCGGCGTCGGCCTTCGCCGCGGGGGCCGCCTTCATCGTCGGGGTCGGCCGGGTCGGCGCCGGCGCGGGCGAGCCGGGCCAGACGACCTTCGCCTGCCGGCGATCGGTGAAGCCGACCCGATCCTCCACCTCGACCCGCACCGTGTGCGGCCCCGGCTTCGGCGGCTCGGGCGGCAGCCAGACGATGCGGCTCCAGCCCCGCTGACGCTCGAAGATCACCGGCTCGCCGTCGACCATCAGCCGCACATGACGCACCCCGCTGCCCTCGTCGTGCACCGGCACGATCAGGCGGTGCCCGGCGGGGTGGGGCTCGACCCGGGGCGCGCCGATCGCCGGCGGCTCGGTGTCCCGCAGCACCGCGTACTCGCCGAAGTGCACCGTCCACCCGCGCAGGTAGCGCCCCCGGCGGGTGCGGCCCATCCACCAGTAGCGGCCCCGCTCGTGGAAGTAGAGCGCGCTCTTCGGCGGCACCGGACCCACCGCCAGCCCCAGGGTGCTGCCGCCCTTCGTGGGCACCCAGCCGTTGGCCAGCCGGTACAGCGGGCTCACCGGCTCCAGCCCCGGCGCGCCGGCATGCTCGGCGGTGCCCAGGAACAGCGTCGGGTAGTCCCAGAAGCGGCTCTCCCGGCCCAGCTCGAACCAGATGGGGGCGTCCTCCACCGGGCGGTCCATCGGCCCGGCGATGGTCTGCGCCCGGCGCCAGCGGCGGCCGGCGGCGGCCTTCACCCCCACCTCGACCCGGACCGGCTCGTCCCCGGGCACCGTCAGCGCCAGGGCCGGGGTCTCGCCGAGGCGGGTGGGCACCGCCGACGACACCCGGTCGCCGTCGACCCGCACGTCGTATGGCCCGTCGCACAGCTCGGGCACCGGGATGGCCAGCATGCGGTCGCGCAGCAGCACCCCCTCGGCCTCGACGACTCCCCGGGGCTTGCCCAGACCCCGGCGCGTCGTCGCGCACGGCCGGGTCCGGGCCACCTCGATGCGGAAGCGGGCCTCGGCCTCGAGCCCGGCCGCGTCCCGGGCCACGATCCGGGCCGCGTGCTGCCCGTCGCGCAGGCGGCTCAGCGGGCGGCCCACCTTGCGGTGGGCCCGCACCCGGGGGCCCGGGCCGCCCACCAGCGTGTGGAACATGCCCTCGCCCTCGGCCCGCAGCCGGGGGTGATAATCCAGCTCGGTGTGACCCTTCTCGACGTAGGACGCCGCCTCGTAGACCGAGCGGTGCCACAGGCGGCCGTCGATGTGCAACTCGACCGCGTAGGGGGTCACCGCCCGGCTCATGCCGTCGATGAAGTCCACCGCCTCGACCATCAGCCGCACATCGCCCCGCAGGATCACCGGCCCGTCGACCAGCGCCCCGTCCTCGAAGCGGTACATGCGCTCGTCGAGCCGCCCGTCGACGTGGGCGTCGGGGGCCCGGGGCACCGCGAGCAGGCGCCGGATCTGCGGCGGGTGGCGGTCGGGCAGGGGCATGCCGTTGGTCAGCGGGTTGACCGGCGCGCTCTGCTTGCGGGTCTCGAAGTGCAGGTGCACCAGATCGGTGCCGCTGGTCCCGATCCAGCCCAGCACCTGCCCCCGCTTCACCGGGATGGGGGGCCGCTGCCAGACCTTGAACGCGAAGCCGTCGCGCCCCTCGGCCGCCGCCCGCACCGCCGGCATCAGCGCCGGGGCGAAGCCCGACAGGTGAGCGTAGACCGTCACCCAGCCGTCGTCGTGGGCGATGTAGACCGCCCGCCCGAAGCCCCGGTCGTTGCGCCGCAAGCGCACGATCTGCCCGTCGGCGGCGGCCCGCACCGCCACCGTCGAGTCGCCGTCGGTGGTCAGATCCATACCCGCGTGGTGATGCCCGATGCGGTAGGTGCCGAACGTCGAGCTGACCCGGGGCGGGTACGCCAGCGGGTAGAGGAAGCGGGCCCCCTCGGCGCGGGCCGGGGGGCCGAGCGCGGCCAGCGTGAGCAGCGCCGCGGCGAGCGGCATGGCGGGGGTGAGCTTCAGCGCCGGATCTCGAACCCGTCGAACTCGCCGGTCGGCGGCAGCCACTCGGTGTCGACCAGATTCACCTGGGCCGCCGGCGGCCCTTGATGACACCACGCGATCAACCGCTCCAGCTTGGGCCGGGTGCCCTCGGCGATCAGCTCGACCGAGCCGTCCTGGCAGTTCTGCACGAAGCCGGTGAGCCCCAGCTTGCGCGCCTCCTCCCGGGCGCTGGCCCGGTACCACACCCCCTGGACCCGGCCTCGGATCCGCAGTGAAATCCTCTCCCGCATCGCGCCCCCCGCGTCAGCTCGCCCGGGCCTCGACGATGAGCTCGTACTCCCGCTCGTAGAGCCGGAGCTGGTCGAGCACCACCGCCAGATTGTGCTGATTCGTCTCGTCCCCGCGCACCCGGTCGAGGTCGTCCATCTGGCGGGCCAGATCGTACAGCGCGTCGCAGATCGTCGACAGCGCCTCGGGGTCGCGGGTCTTGCGGTCCTGCCCGGCGAACTGCTCGCGGTAGGCGGTGAACCCGGCGTTGGCCGCCTCGCCGAACGCGCTGACCAGCCGCGGCAGGGCGCTGCCCTGGCGGGTCTCCCGGACCTTGTCCAGCTCCTCGCGGTACATGCCCAGCCGGCCCTCGACGATGCCGATGTTGCGCCGGTTGCCCTCGGCGTGCAGCCCCTGGGCCTCGAGGGCCCTCATGCGGTCGAGCGTCGCATCGAGGGTCGCGATCATGCGCTCCATGAGGGCCGGGCGGCGCGACAGCCGCGACTTGCCGGCGAAGTGGGCCTTGTAGAGCGCGAACTGCCCGTTGGCCACCGAGGCGAGGAAGTCGGCCTGCTCGTCGAGGGTGCCCGCGCCGCGGGCCTGCACGATCGCGGCCCGCTCGCTCAGGTAGAGCGCCCGGCTGTCCCGCACCTGCTTCAGCGTCGAATCGACGACCTCGGCCGGCGCGTCGAGCCGCCCGGCGATGCCGGCCAGCGCGCCCTCGATGCGGCCGAGCTCGTCGATCATCTCGCCGAGCAGGCCCAGGTCGCGGGTCGCTCGGGACTTGCCGGCGAAGTGGCGCCGGTAGCGGTTGAACGTCAGCCCGGCCCAGTTGGACAGCTCGTGGCCCGCGAGCACCTCCGGCGGGGCCGCCTGGGCCGACCGGATCGCGGCGGCCTCGTCGACGTACAGCCGGCGGTTCTTCTCGAGCGTGGCCACCAGCGCGGCCGCGTCGGCGGTCCGGGCCTGCCCCAGCATCTCGTCGGTGCGGGCGATCATGTCGTCGAGCAGGCTCGCGTCGCGCGAGACGCGGGGCTGGCCGGCGAAGTGGGCGTCGTAGCGGGCGTGCACCTTCTCGGCGCGCGCCCGCAGGGCGTCGATGTCGATGTGTGTCATGCGGGGGAGTATACGAGCCCCGCACCGTCGGGGCGAGACCCGAAGCGCCGGACGGCGCCCCAGGACCCCGCGGGGCGCCGGGGGAGACGGCGCCCCGCGGGGTGGGCGGCGGGATCAGCCGCAGTGGGCCTCGACGCAGGCCACCGCGCTGGCCTCGCCGGCGGCGCGGCAGCGGTCGGCGCTGGCCTCGCCGTTGTCCTCGATGCAATCGGCGATGGCCGCCTCGGCCCGGACCCGGCAGGCGTCCGCGCAGCCGAGCGCCGGCGCCTCGGGGGCCGCCTCGCAGTGCGCATCGAGGCACTCGCGCACGGTGTTCTCCGCGCGGGCGGCGCAGCCCTCGCGATCACCGCCCGACTCGAGGCACGCCCGGTGCACCTCGCGCCCCCGGGCGCCGCAGGCCTCCTCGCACGACGGCGGCTCGGCGCCCTCGCCCTCGCAGGCGTCCTGCACGCAGGCGGCGGCCAGCGCCCGGGCCCGCTCGGCGCAGGCCTCGGCGGCGCGCTCGCCGTTGTCGGCGACGCACGCCTCGAACCACCCCTCGGCCCGGGCGTGGCACCGATCCTCACAGCCCATCTCGGGCTCGGGCTCGGGCTCGGGCTCGGGCTCGGCTTCGCAGCGGCGGGCGACGCACATCTCGGCATGCTCGCGGGCGGCGGCGGCGCAGCGGTCGGCGGCGCGCTCGCCGTTGGCCTCGACGCAGGCCCGGTTCCACTCGCGGGCGGCGGCGGCGCAGCGGTCGGCGCAGTCCATCTCGGGCTCGGGCTCGGGCTCGGGCTCGGGCTCGGGCTCGGGCTCGCCGCCGTCGCAGCGCTCTGCGATGCAGGCCATGGCCGCCTGCCGGCCGCGGGCCCCGCACTCGCGGGCGAACTCTTCGCCGTTCTCTTCGATGCAGGCGGCGACCATCGCCCCGGCCCGGGCGTGGCAGGCGTCGGCGCAGTCCATCTCGGGCTCGGGCTCGGGCTCGGGCTCGGGCTCGGGCTCGCCGCCGTCGCAGCGCTCCGCGATGCAGGCCATGGCCGCCTGCCGGCCGCGGGCGCCGCACTCGCGGGCGAACTCTTCGCCGTTCTCTTCGATGCAGGCGGCGACCATCGCCCCGGCCCGGACGTGGCAGGCGTCGGCGCAGTCCATCTCGGGCTCGGGCTCGGGCTCGGGCTCGGGCTCGGGCTCGGGCTCGGCGCAATGCTCCTCGATGCAGGCGGCGGCCATCATCCGGGCCCGCTCGCGGCAGGCGGCGGGGTCCCGGCCGTCCTGACCGGCGGCGCAGCGCTCGGCGAACGCGATCGCCCGGGCGTGACACGCGTCCTCGCAGTTGGGGGGCACGTCCTCGGGGTTGCAGCGGTCGAGGCACGCCTCGCCCCGGTCGCGCACCATCTCGACGCACTCGGCCCGGTCGCCGCAGCGCCGCAGGCCGGCCTCGATGGCCGCCTCGCAGTTGGCCGCGCAGCGCTCGGCGCCGTCCGGCGGATCCATCGGCCGGTCGCGGTCACCGTCGGGGCAGTCGCGGTCGGGGCGGTCACCGTCGGGGCGGTCACCGTCGGGGCGGTCGCGGTCGGGGCGGTCGCGGTCGGGGCGGTCACCGTCGGGGCGGTCGCCCTCGTCGCCGTCGCGGTCGGGGCGGTCACCGTCGGGGCGGTCACCGTCGGGGCGGTCACCGTCGGGGCGGTCACCG